>JACMJM010000022.1 GCA_014380615.1 Sphingobacteriaceae bacterium | reverse complement strand
GCCCCTTCGCCTACAGCCGAAGCCACGCGTTTTGTAGAACCCGATCTAACATCACCTACTGCAAATACTCCAGGAATACTGGTTTCCAACATCATGAGCGGGCGATCTAAAGCCTCTCCGGGTTTTTGCGCAGCCTGGCCTGTAATGATAAAACCTTTATCGTCAAGTTTCATACACTCCTTCAAAAACTGCGTGTTAGGAATCGCCCCAAGCATTAAAAAAAGATGCCGGATACGTAATGTTTCTTCTACGTTGGTGTTAAGGTTTTTCCAGGTTAATTCTTCTAAATGACGATCTCCCTTAAGGCCAACAACTTCGGTGAAAGGATGTAAGGTAATGCGATCGGTGGCTCTGATACGTTCTATTAAATATTCAGACATGGTAGCTTCAAGGCCTTCTTTCCTAACCAGGATGTGTACATGACTTGCAAAGCGGCATAAAAATATGGCCGCCTGCCCTGCAGAATTTCCTCCACCAACAATTACAATTTCTTCATTTTTACAAATATCGCCTTCCATAACGGTGGCAGCGTGGTAAATACCAGCTCCCTCGAAACGATTTTCGTTCTCGATATGCAATTGGCTGTATCTGGCGCCCGAAGCAATTATTAAACCTTTTGCCTGTACCCGACAGTGATAGTCCAGATGAACCTGATAAGGCTTGCTATCGCAATCGAGGCTTTGCACGCGATAAGGTAATGCAATAGTAGCCCCAAATTTATGCGCTTGGACTTGTGCTCGTCCAGACAGGTCTTCGCCGGAAATACCCAGGGGAAAGCCCAGGTAATTTTCGATCTTGGAACTTGTTCCAGCTTGTCCACCAGGGGCTTCACTCTCTATCAGCACAGTACTTAAACCTTCTGAAGCAGCGTATACTGCTGCCGATAGACCTGCTGGTCCGGCTCCAATAATAGCAACATCATACACATGGTTTTCGCGAATCTCTTCAGACAAGCCCAAGCTTTGTGCAAGTTTTAGATTAGATGGATTTTGAAGGATTTCATCTTTATTGTGAAGGTAAACCGCTGGGAGATCATCTTCGTTTACAGCGAATTTTTGGAGAAAGTAGTTAGCATCGTCGTCGCCCACATAGAGCACGTTTAACGGATAACCATTGCCTTTTAAAAAGCGCTCAATACGTAGTACATTAGCAGATTGCGGATGCGTAATAATGGTTACTGAAGCTTGTTTATGAGAAATTAAGCCCCTGCGCCGTAAAATCAAGGCCTGCATGATCAATTCATTAATATCAGACTCGGCAGCTATCAATTTTCGAAACTGTACCCTGTTAAGTTGAACCACTTCTCCGTCTTCGCCCATGCGGCCGCTTACCAGTATTTCGCGATCATTGAAGAGATCTAATTCTCCCGTAAACTGTTTTTCCTGATGAACCACGATGGTACGCGTTCCTTCAACAATGTGTTCGTAAATTTCTACAGTGCCTTTAATCACAATAAAAAAATCCACACTCCGCTGGCCACGCTCAAAAAGTACAGTTCCTTTTTTATAGGTAATTACTTGTCCGAATTTGCTTACCCTGGTAATTTGATCCTGGGTTAATTCCGGAAACATTTCAGAAGATCTGGTATACGGATCATTCTGATTTTGTATTGGATTCGAAGTGAGAGAACTCATTAGCAGCAGGATTGTGATTATTTAATATTCCAGTATCTGACTATCAGGATAACACCATAGCCAACGTTCGCCCGGTTCGGCAGAAGCAACCACCGGATGGCTGGTTTGGTAGTAATGGCGGGTCATGTGGGTTTGAGGCGATTGATCGCAACAAAGCGTAATACCACAAGTTTGGCAGGTACGTAAATGAACCCAATCAGATTGTTCTTTTACACAATCTTCACAGACACCAGCGTCGCCCGTCGTTACCTCAGCAAGCTGAGATAGATGGCTGCAATTAGATTGATTCATACTATAAGCTATTGTCTGTAAGATTAAAGATATACAATTGAAACAAGATGGTATAACGCTTTTTTACTAAATAGTGGGTGTGGTAAATTTATGAATCAAGATTTAACGCATTGCCGCTTATCACATTGAAAGATGATGCTGATCATCCCTTATTACCTTCAAAACCTGAATATTTGTATTGGAAATAAAAGAAAAAGTCATGTTAATTATTCTAAGATTTTTCGATTTTATCCACAACTTTTTAGAAAGTTTGGATTAGGAGGAACGGTGCCGTTTTAGAGCCTTAAGGCTGCAAACGAGGACGATTCCGGGAAACACTAATTTGGTATAGTTAATGATAGGGTCTCCCAATTAACCGGCAGGCAATAGCATCTTTTATTCCTTTTAGTAGG
>JACMJM010000021.1 GCA_014380615.1 Sphingobacteriaceae bacterium | reverse complement strand
TTTTATCGGTACGGTTTTTAAGCGGATAGCTATAGGTGAACTTATCCTGCCCGTTGGTAAATATTAATGGCACCATCCCGGCTTTGGCATTTTTAGATACGTTCAGATATAAAAAAACGTAATTAGGGTTCTCTACCTTTGTTGCTTCTTTTAAGGAAACGCCCGGATAATTAACCGTTACTTTTGAACTCCCGATATTGGGGCCGTAAACGAGAATTTGAAATTCAGTTTTTTTCATTCCGGTCCACCAGTTAGCGGGTTCAACACGCGTAATGGTTATAGCAGCTATAGCCGGGGTAATCATTAAAAAGGCTGCCAAAAGCAACAGGTTAACTATTTTCTTATACATCGTATTTTCATCAGTATAAATTTGTTTTTAATGGAGATGAAGCTTCCATGTGCTTTAAAGTTTTATTCATTTTTTCACAGTTATTTGTTTTTTTAGCGGAGTTCAAGAAATCGCTTCGCTAAGTTCGGTTTGTGTACTGCTGCACATGGAGGTTTCATTAGGATATTTTAAAATGGAGGCCGTATTATTTTTTCAACACGATATACTGATAAGGTTCAACTTTAATCTCATCAGTTAAAGTTGTTGTTGTACCTGTAAAGGCATCCATCCAGCTAGATTTTGACAAAGCTGCAGGCAGCGTATAAGTCACCGCTTTATCTCGTAAATTGGATAGCACCAATACTTTTTCATTTCCCGACTCTTTTGTAAAAGCACATACATCAACAGTACTGTAGGAAGCAAGAGTCCCTCGCCTGATAGCTTCGCTCCCATTTCTGAAAGCCAGTACCTTTTTATATTCTGCAGTAACTTCAGGATTAAGAGTCCAGTCGATCTTTGTAGACGTGAAGGGGAAGGTTAATTTGTAAGGCGTCCCGACTTCCTGTCCGTTATAGATCATGGGAACACTTTTCATATATGCGGCCACCACAAAGGCAGCCATAGAACCATCTTTGCCACCGAACAGGGCTAAAGGAGTACCGTCAGAACTGTTTACATCATGGTTTGTAATATACCTTATTATTCTCTGACCTTCTGTGGCACCAACATAATCGGTCTCATTTTGCAGATCAATCAATTGCATTACTGACTGATTATTGCCATATATAGATTTAAGTTTTTCGAAAAATTCAAATCCGAAATTATAATCGAAACCTACTGAATAATTAGCGCTTCGCTTTCCTTCTGCCAGCAGGAGTAACTTATGAGTAGAGATACCCCTTAAGCTATCAATCGCCTGCTTCCAGAAATCTACGGGCGGGCCATCGGCGTAGTCACAACGGAAACCATCTACATTCGCTGCATATACCCAGTATTTCATAGCCTTGATCATTGCCAGTCTCATTTTAGAATTACTAAAATTTAGCTGAGCTACATCATTCCAGCCAGTTCCCGGAGGGCTCAGGATATTTCCCTGGGCATCCTGCAAATACCATGATTTATTGCTGGTCCATGCATTATCAAAGGAAGTATGATTGGGTACCCAATCCAGGATAACAGTCATCTTCCTGCTGTGTGCAGCATCAATCAGATTGCGTAAATCACTTAGTGTTCCGAATTCAGTATTTACAGCCGTGTAGTCTTTCACGCAGTAAGGTGAATTTACTGTTTTAATCACCCCAACAGGATAGATCGGCATCAGGTAAACCACGTTCACTCCCAGTGCTTTTATAGAGTCTAAACGAACCTGAACACCTTTCAGATTGCCTTCTGCACTAAACGACCTGATATTTACCTGGTAGATCGATACGTCCCGGCGATCAGGAACTTCGTTAAAAGGAATTCCGTATTGTGCGGGATCTTTTTCAACCACCACAGGCGGGACTACAGGAGTTGTGCTTTTGCTCTTACTGCATCCATAAGATGGAAAGGTAAAAGCTACCAGAAGGAGCAGTACCTTCACTTTGTTTATTGTCTTATTCGAAATCTTCATCTTTGGCTTTATTAAAATCCCTTTTCACGAGGATCTGATTAATTCTTTTTCAGTTTATAGGTATAGTTGTTTGCATCATGCAAATCAAGCGTAATGGTATAATTTCCGGTTTCCGGAACTGTTAAGTTGTTAAGGTCCGGGGTATAACCTAAAACCGGATGATCAGCATACATTAATTTACCGTTACTGTCTATCGCAAAATCAATAACCCAGGCATTATTTGCCCTGAACTTAAAGGAAGCTCCTGATTTCATATCAGCTGTTACCGTCCAAACTTTACTAACAGCGTCATAATTCATCTGTGTATCCGTATCCCAGCCGCCTGGAGTGGCATCACCAAGTATTCCCCATGTTGTTTTGGTGACAGTATAAGCCATATTATTCAAATTCGCAGTCAAATTATAATATCCGTCTGAGGGTGCTGTGAAATTACCGCCTGAAAAATTAGCTTCTATCAGAATGCCACTACCGCCATCGCCATAGGCCATCGGTTCCCATGCTGGTTGAGCTGTAAATTTAAACAGGTTAGATCCGCCCGCCGGAATATAAATATAGCCTTCATAAAGCTTATTCGACTTAACCGATACGATAGTTGGAGCTGCAGCCAGATTCCATCCCTGGTAATCTCCCGGAACCCAAAGGGCAGGAAATCCGGAAAATATTTTGAACGGAGTAACTGTAAAAGCTACAGCACCGGAAAATGCGGCTCTGTCAAGGTAGGATTTTATCCGGGCTACCAAAGTTCCTGATTCATCAGGCTTAATCCCCAAATCTAAAGCCATGGTATTTAAATCTTTTCCCTGAATGGCTTTGGTTAATATATCTTCACCAACTTCAAAACTTTTGGCATTGGCCCAGGCCGATGCTCCAAGTGTGTCAGAGGGAACATCAATTTGAAGGGTATAAGTTACAGGCGACTTAACAGGATAGGTTACTGCCGGCCAGTTAAAAGCAATAACGCTTTCATTATTTTTACTTTCAGCAAGCGTAACGCTTTTTGTTGAAGCAGTAATCCCTGAAGTAAATGCAACCTCTTGTAAAGTGGTCAGAACCGGTTCCTTTTTACAGGCGGTAAATAAGGCCAGCAAGGCAGCTAATCCGCAAAATTTATTAATTAAAGTCTTCATAAAATCTGTTTAAGTCTTAATAACCTGGATTTTGTGTTAATAATGGATTAGCGTCCAAAGCCGAAGTTGGGATCGGGAAAAGTAAACGGGTAGCCGGAGCTGCCGGGGCCAATCCATGAGGAAGTAAGAATTTTCCAAAACGGATCATATCCTGTCTGCGATGTCCTTCCCAATTCAATTCAAGCGCTCTTTCATTGTATATATCTTCAAGAGTTGGAGCTGCTGCTAAACCACCAAGACCTGCTCTTTGCCTTACCTCATCAGTAAAAGGTTTTGCTGCCGCCGGATTACCTAAACGTACATTACATTCTGCTTTCATTAACAGAATATCAGCATATCGATAAATCGGAAAATCATTGGACGCTCCCCCACTGGACATAGGTGGCACCGGGAAAAACTTTTGATTACGGGCACCTGCATTCGGTGCTGCACCAGGATTATCCAGGTTAGTTATTTGCAGAGAATAATTTATAAAACCAGCTGGCTTAGGTCCATAAGGATTAGAACCAAATCTAAATTGTCTTTTACGGATGTCGTTATCGGCGAATTTTTCTACGTATTCCTGCGGAACAACAGCACCATTCCATGCTCCGTAGCCTAAAATCGCTGAACCGTCTGTTCCGCCCAGGCTTCTAACAGTGAAAATATTTCTGCCTACCACTTCGGCCTTTGTATAAATTGCCAGAATAGTTTCATCTGCCGGAAGAACATCCCCGAACAACTCATAATATTTAAATCCGAGTGGATTAGAAGCATCTGCTGCACCGGTATGCAAGCTAAAACCACCTTTACTCACATTGTTACATGCTTCCAGAGCCTCGTTCCATTTGGCACTTCCGGTATAGACTTCCGCGTTCAGATAAACCTTAGCAAGTAAGGCATATCCTGCCCATTTGTTAAACCTTCCGTAATATTGTCCTCCTTTTTCAGGAGATAGCTTTTCAATATTTTCCGTTAATTCTGATACAACAAAATCGTAAACCTTTTTACGGTCTGCCTGAGGGATCTTATCAACAGTTACATTGTTTTCTGTAAAAAATGGAACATTCCCATAATCATCCATCAACAGGTAATAAAAGAACGCTCTCAAAACTTTTGCTTCCGCAATTTTAGAAGCATCGGCCTTAGATTTCTGCAACTGCTCTACAGCAAGGTTCGCATTAAAGACCGATTTATAAAGCCAGTTCCAGGTATTATTAACCATCAGGTCTGATGGTAACCATTGCCTGAGATACAAGCGGGCGAAGTCTAGCTGCCAGTCTCCTGTTGTACGGTGAGGTACAACCTGTTCATCTGATGACATAGCATTCAGATCATACCATCCATTATCCGCACCTGCATAACCTACTCCGTTCCAGTTTCCCGGAACTTGAGCATATACCGCTGCAAGAGCAACATCCGAGCCTGCCGGAGAATTATAAAAGTCTTCAGAAGTATATTTATCGTATATATTTTCGTCCATTTTAGTACAACTCTGCGTAAGCAGGACAACCAAACATGCACTTATAAGTATTTTTTTCATG
>JACMJM010000020.1 GCA_014380615.1 Sphingobacteriaceae bacterium | reverse complement strand
GAAATCCACAGAACAACTCACTTCGCAACTGATGGAATATATCGACAGCTACAACAAAACCAGAGCGAAACCTTTTGCATGGACGTATACAGGAGACCCATTAAAAATTAGTTAGCTTTTTATAGAATTAATACACTAGGCAGCACACAACCAACAACTTTTATTTATTCGGGAAACAATGTATTTCCCTTCGACGTGCGCGAACAATGGACCGATTCCTGCAATTTGCTGGCACTTAAAGAAGGTGTTGTGATTGGCTACGACCGAAATGACAAAACTATTGAAGCTTTCAAAGAAAAAGGGTTCGACGTAATAACAGCAACAGATTTGATAGAAAAACTTGAAAGCGGCGAAAAATCTCCGGAGACGATTCAAAACACTTTAATACTCATGCCTTCCGCCGAGCTGTCAAGGGCCAGAGGGGGCTTTCATTGCATGAGCATGCCATTGTACAGAGAAAAAATTTAATCGATTGAAGCATGCAGCATACATCAACTGTTTTTATGGTGAGGCCTGTAAACTTTGCTTTTAATGAGCAAACGGCTCTTAGCAATGCTTTTCAGGACACAACAATGCGGGAACTGGAAGTGCATAACAAAGCATTGAGCGAATTTGACAGTTTTGTTGATATTTTAAGAGAGAATGGAGTTAAGGTAATGGTAATTGATGATAAGCCCGACCCCTACACGCCCGACTCAATATTCCCCAATAACTGGATTTCCACTCATAGAGATGGCAAAATTTTCATTTACCCAATGGAGGCGAACAATCGCCGCTTTGAACGCAGACCAGAGATTCTTGATGAATTACGAAGAAATTTCAAAATAGAAAGCGAAATTGATCTTAGCTATCTTGAGTCTGAACAGAAGTTTCTCGAAGGAACAGGAAGCATGGTTCTCGATAGGCAAAACCATTTAGCCTACGCCTGTATCTCGCCCCGTACAGATAAGAGGGCGCTAAATATCTTTTGCGACTTGAGCGGATACAACCCAGTTATTTTTCATGCCACAATGAAAAACGGCGAACCCATTTACCACACTAATGTAATGATGTGTGTGGGCGAATTGTTTTCTGTAATCTGCCTTGAATGCATAATGGATGATACCGAACGCAAAAACGTCAGTAATATCCTCCAGGCTTCAGGCAAAGAAATTGTAGTTATCTCTTATGAGCAAATGAAGCAGTTTGCGGGCAATATGCTGGAACTGCGCAACAATAATGGAGAAAGCCTTCTCATTATGTCGGGGCAGGCACATCAATCATTAAAGCCCGATCAGCTAACTATCCTTACCAAGTATTGTAAAATCGTTTCTTCGCCTTTAAATACTATCGAAACTTGCGGCGGAGGTAGTGCGAGGTGTATGATTGCGGAGATTTATTTAGAAAAAGTTTAATTATTCGCCACGAACACAAAGACACTAAGCTGGATGCTTTAAACTTTGTGTCTTCGGGCCTTCGTGGCTATTATTTTTTGCCACAAAGCACAAAGACGCTAAGAAAAGTCGCTTATTAAAGTTACCCACCAAAACCAATTTTCAATTATATTTCACACCAGCTTCGTGCTTTGCGCCTCCGTGGCAACCCAAAAAACACTTAAACCACAATTCTGTAACAAAAAACTCAAATAAAAAGAATAAGCAGATATTTCATTAAAAAAATCTCATTTTTGCCAAAATTTAATTAATGCAGAGCTACGAAGAATTTATTGACCTCAGCGTTGGCTTTCCACAAGAAGGCTTTGAAGTTATTGATGATGAACTATATTTCCACGACCTTAATTTGATGGAAATGATCGAGACGTATGGCACGCCGCTTAGGTTTACCTATGTCCCTCTTATCAGTAAAAAAATCCAACAGGCCAAGTTGCTGTTTAAAAAAGCGATAGTAAATAATAATTATCGCGGAAGCTATAAATACTGTTATTGCACTAAAAGTTCGCATTTCAAACATGTAGTTGAGGAAGCTTTGAAAAACAACATCCACCTCGAAACTTCGTCGGCTTTTGATATGCCGATGATAGACGCACTCGAGAAAAAGGGTGTTTTAGGTAAAGAAATTACAGTGATTTGCAATGGCTTCAAAACCTATCAGTATAAACAATATATCATCGATATGCTGCATGACGGGTTTTCAAACATCATTCCTGTATTAGATAACAAAGAGGAGTTTAATCTTTATGATGATGAACTTGATATCCCATGTAATCTTGGCATTAGGATAGCGGCTGAAGAACAACCAGATTCTCAGTTTTATACATCGAGGTTAGGGATCAGGATGGAAGATATCCTGGATTTCTACAATAACAAAATTGCTACTAATGGCAATTTTAAAGTAGTCTTGCTGCATTTCTTCATCAACTCAGGTATTTCTGATACACCGTATTACTGGAATGAGTTGGAAAAGTATGTTACCTTATACTGTAAATTCAAGAAAATAAATCCAGACCTTACCACCCTTGATATTGGCGGGGGAATGCCCTTTAAAGATTCGCTTGTGTTTGATTTTGATTACGAATACATGGTAAACGAAATCGTTAAACGAATTAAGGAGATTTGTGCCGAGCACGATGTTGTTGAACCCGATATCATAACCGAATTCGGAAAATACACTTGCGCAGAAGCTTCCGGAATACTTTACAAAGTACTGGGCAGAAAACAGCAAAACGACCGTGAGAAGTGGTTAATGCTGGATGGTTCTTTTATCACTAATCTTCCGGATGTTTGGGCGCTGAATCAAAAGTACATCTTGCTACCCATCAACAACTGGGATTCTGAGTACGAACGTGTAAATCTTGGGGGTATAACCTGCGACGGGCAGGATTATTACAGTCAGGAGGCCCATATGAATAACGTATTTATGCCAAAAACACGCAAAGTGCAATACGTAGGTTTTTTCCATACAGGCGCTTACCAGGAAGTTTTAAGTGGTTATGGTGGCATTCATCATTGTTTATTACCATCGCCAAAACATGTTATCATTCGCCGTAACCGCGATGAAACATTCAACTTTGAAGTATTTGGGGAAGAGCAGAATAGTAAACAGGTATTGAAGATATTGGGATATACTTAGAATGATAAACGTTTCAGTCATCTGATGAATCCGGAAAAGTGTAAAGATTCTTCAGATGACTATCTGTAAATAAAAAACCGCCTCGAACTTGTTGGCGGTTTTCCTTTTTATGATGGGGTTTATTTAATTTATTTCCAGCTCGAGCTCTGCCGCCTGCACCTCGTCTTTACTTCCAAAGTCAACTACTCCTGTAAGATTATATTTTCCCTTTTCAATTATTGAAGGCAGTGTAAAGATCATTTCACGAGACCCGCCTGGCAATACAGTGAATGCCGCCGGTTTCATTCGCTCTTTCTTTCCGGTTCCCAAATTCACAATCTCAATATATGCAGCGCAATCTAAAATAGCATCGCCTGTATTTTTTGTAAGTATTGATATTGCTTTGTCACCTGGCCTATCAGCAGTTACTTGTTTTAAACTCACAATTTCGGCCTGTTTAAACGTTATATTAGGCGGAGTTTGAAATATATGCACCACGAACTGAAATGTTTCAAGGATACCCATCCCCACATCATTACTACCTAAATTACTGGTATTGGCTCGGCTCCGGTCTAATTTCAACATTAATGTGCCCCATTTAACTTTATTCGACTCTGGCAGATTGGGCATTTCCAGTGTTACCTGAACATCCTGACTTTTTCCAGGCTCAAGTTCGAAATATGACGGACTTGCACTAATGTATTTAACCAAAGAGTTTGGACTTTCACCTGCTTTCATCAACACTGATTTTCCCAAACTTCCAGGTGCGGAAAAATCCCCGAAAGTAATTACAAATGATTCCTTTGATTTAGAGTTATTGGTAACCTTTAAATTTTGTGATTTTACCCCGCCCGGGTTTACTTTGTAGTAAAACCTGCTTGGAGCTACCGAGATATTCTGGGCTTTTAGACCAATGCTTAGTAATAAAATAAATGCGAAAGAGCTTAGAAATTTAGTTGTCATATATATTATCCGAGTATTAATTATTTTCAATTACGTTACCTTTAGAGTCAAAGCGTTTAATATTAAGCTTTCTCTTTCTTTCCTTTATAAAAAAAGTAATATTGTATATATCCGAAACGGTTATCATCTCTATGGTTGTTTGCTTTTGTTCGAGCTCAAAGTTATCAGGCAAAGCATTTTCATTGATACCTAGCTGGTATACGCCGGCGGGTAAGCGCATACTAAAACGGCCATCTTTATCTGTAAGAGATGTAAAACTTTTACCTAAAGAGTCGAGCGCGGTTACTCGTATTTTACTCAGGTCAACTTTTTTGTCAAAATCTGCGGCTGTAGGATCACGCTCGGCAACCAAGATACCGGTAAGCTGGACACCCTGATTTAACGGCATCATCAAATCTTTGTTACCATCAATTCTAACTATTTGCTCGTTTCCGGCAAAGAAACCTCCGTTTTCGGATAAAGGGATTATCTTTACAATATAACTTCCCTTGGGTAAATTATTATACGCTACTTTACCCTGTTCGTTAGTAATAAAGTGTTCTCCATTATCTCTTAAGCCAGAATAATTTGTAAGTGCGGTGTCTTTTATCAAAGGCTTAATGTTAACCAAAACGTTTTTTAAACCTTGTTCGTCACGGTCTTGCTTACCGTTGCCATTTAAATCTTTAAATACCGATACCGCTAACTTATGGTATCTCTTTGCGGAAACAGGAACACCGATTTTCTTCTTAATACCCAGGCCGAAGAAGAGGTTAGATAACACAACCGGTTGATTGGGGTCGGTAAGATTAGTGGTGAAGCTGTTTTGATTAATAAAAGGATTATTTCTTTGATTGTTATTCATGTACTGACCATAGAACTTTACCTCCAGCCCACGTTTCGGGACGTAATAGAGTTCGGGGCGTAAACTGATCCTATTTCTTTTATATAAAGTTTCGTAGCTGTAAATCATACTTGGCTCAAATGTGAGAGCTCGCTTTATCAGCCAGAAACGCATATTTGTATTTAGAAAAATAGATTGATTATTAATTTTTGAATTGGCGAACAATAATTGTTCATAAGTTTGGTAAGGGCCGTAATAATACCTCAGGTTGGTAGTTAAGCCTTTATACCTTAAAGTTGATCGCACCTGTGATGTAAAATAAGGCTCAAGATCGTGGTCCAGCAATTTATTAAACGCACCCGAAACTGAGATAAAGAACCTCATATCATTGGTGGCTTTAGGCCTGAAATCAAGCCCTATACCATTTGATTCAGACTTTAAATTAAAAATCTCGTTGTACAAATGCTGAAACCGCAGGGCTACATTATATTCTGTTTTGTTAACATTATATTTTAATTCGTATCGTTCAGTTGTGCTCTTTCTGGAACTAAGCAAAGAGCCCGTGGAAGCAAAATATTGCGGTTTTTGATCAAAAATAAATGCTCCGGCACTTACAGCACTCGAAACACCAACACGATACAAAACATCAGCGCCAATACTTTGGATTCCCCGATAGCCGATATTATATTCGCTGCCAAAGGAGTTTGAAAGATTTAAACTCAATTTTTTAAATGTTCCGTTATAGTTAAAGGCATAAGCAAAGCCATTTCTGCGCAAAGGGGAATCGCCATCATTATAAACTTCATTTGAAACCGCTGTATTGATGATAACGCTTTGGTTGCGTGCTACCATAAACCGCACTTTATTGCTATACTGGATTCCTTTTGTGTTTAGAATAGAATTTTCATTAAGCTGAATAAAATTCTCCACATTAGTAGACCCATTGCGAAATTCATAACTCAATCCATAATCAGATTTATGATATTGATTAAAAAAGCCCGGGCCCCTCAAATAAAAAGCTCCGGCATAATGCTTTTCTGTTATTTGATAGTTTCCTTTTATCCCCCGGCCGGTAGGTGTAAACCCTAAATTAGAATTACCGTTAACATCGCCAATTTCCAAACTAGTGCGGGGAGTAAAATAACCTACGTAATGAGAGTTTCCCAGGTATGGCGTGTAAGTATAAAAATTATTCAGGAAAAATGTCTGATATCTGTAAGTAAGACTGCGATTTTTTTCGAGTTCGGCATTACCATACAAGCCCAGGTTAAGCATGGTAGAGTTATCCAGAAAGTTATCGACATTAGCTTCAATGGTAAGGGGTAATGAAAGTGATTGATACTCATTCAATCGGGCTTCGGTTCCGGCCTTGATAAAATCTACCGTACCTCTCCATGTTTTAGCAATTGAATTATCACCTGGCTGATTTTGCACAGTTATCCTTAACGGGTAATAATCGTTCTTAACCACTTTAGAGGTTTCAAAGTCTTCCCTGAATA
Source organism: Sphingobacteriaceae bacterium (assembly GCA_014380615.1). Lineage (GTDB taxonomy): Bacteria > Bacteroidota > Bacteroidia > Sphingobacteriales > Sphingobacteriaceae > Paradesertivirga. The sequence goes on along the minus strand of JACMJM010000020.1, from coordinate 59,022 downwards.
CCTGTTGAACAGGCATCATTTTTTCTACTTTAAAATAAACCAGCGTATCAGTATTAACCGGAAGCCTTACATTGTAATAAAATATTTGTGTGTGATTATTGATATTATCCAGCACTCTAAGCCGCTTATCTGCATTAAAATTCACCTTAATATCTTCGGGAGCATTTCCCATATTTTGTAACCTTACCGAAAAATGCGCAGTATCGCTCTCATCAAGGAAAAATATCTTATTGTAAGTAAGAGAGGCAGACCAGTTCGACTCCTTTTTAATATTCATGTACCAAATTGCTGAGGCAAATTGTATTTGGTTCTCTGCCATTAAAGAGGCGTTTATAATGTGACTTACATTGCCGGTGTTTATCTTTTTGGGTGTAAGGTTTACAGGAATAAATAAAGAATCGTTGGGTGCAACCACATATTTAGATGCACGTTTAGTAATATTTGCCCATCCCTCTGGTGCGGTAAGATTCAAATCGAAGGCAATAATGTTGGCCGAATTATTTTTAATTCGAAGAACATTTGAAGAAATATCGTGACTGCTATGTTCAGTTCTCTTGTTGATAAAATCAACTTCAACTCCGCGCTTGCGGGTTTGCTGTGCCATGCTTATAGCTACACCAAAGCCTAAAAATGCTATCAGCAACAGAAAAATCTGTTTTATAATAGTATTGAGAACTGTGTGTATCATTTTAAAGGTCCTGTATTAGAACAAAGTCTACCCTTAAAGAATAAGAGCCGGCCCTGTAAGTTAATCCTGGAGTAGCCTTTAAATCAACCTTAAAAGAATAACATTGAGGTTGAGTTGTATACGAACCCGCCACATTGGTTCCCGAACTGGAGCAATTAACAGCTACATCATTAGCTGTACTGCCAATCAAATATACCGGAGTAGCAATATCAGTAAGGTTAAAAAATGAGGTGCCGGTTTGTGAAGTACCAGAAGCATTATAAACCCTGGCCTGGAGAATACTAACCGGAACTGATGAATTCCCTGAAGTACCATAAGTAGTATTCACGTCAAAAAAACCATTAGCATTGGTGGTTGTACCCATATAAAGATCCCATTCGGTTCCAACCGTCTCAACCTTTAAAGTTACAAAAGAAGGTATCACAATACCATTTCTGTACTTATCGATAGAGTCGAACACTAAGTTTATATTGGGACTTGTCTTTAATGCGAAGCTTACAGATTGTGCAAATGAAGCCAATTGAAGAAGCATGAAAAACAGTATGAGAATGAGAGGCGTTTTTTTCACAGTTATTCTCTGGTGTTGAGCGTTTTAGAGAGTTCTTGAAGTAAACCGAGCAAATAATAGAATTATCATTTGCTCGGTTCTAAAACCTAAAGGTCTTCTACTAATGCGTAAATAACTTCAAGATAATAGTAACCAGCTTGTGCAAATCCCGGTACACCTAAAGCCACAGTAGAATTAGGAAAAGTTGCAGGAATACCTGGCTTTAACCTGTAGTGAATTCTAAACTGATTGGTTGTAGGGTTCGCAAGAGCAGCCCCTGGCGCATACGACTGTCCTGCCGCTGTACCAACTCTACCAGCAAGAAACTGTGTAGCAGCTGTTGGCACACCTGCCGCAACACCCGAATTTGTTAACCCTTTTAAACTGATAAAAGAGTTGAAATTGTTACCTCCTGCGCTGGCATTAGCTCTAACAGACTGTACTTCCAAAATCTCTGACGGTAACGTAGGAGTACCTGTTGTAGAATAAGCATCTACCTGAACCCAGTTATCGGTACTGGCATAAGCGAACAAATCCCATGCTACAGTTGCATCAACATCTAGACGCGTAGTGTTGTACTTCACAATACCTTGCTGATAATCAGGAATAGATTTAAATGAAAAATTAACCGTGGGATCATTGGTCATTGTAAGATTTAGTATTCCCTGCAGATCCATCGTCACATAAGAATACTCCTGATCACTTAACTGCGCATATGAGCCAGTCGCGATGCCGAAAAAAGCGAATAAGGTAAAAATTTTCTTCATTTTTAGTAATTTGGTTGATATCATTATCTGTCTTGTTACTGAAAAAATGCTTATTAGGTTACATTTTTATTACAATGACATCTAAAGCTTTACCCTATTGCTTATTTTTTTAATAATTAAGCAACATGTATCAACCTTACTAAAAGAAGATTTTTAATTTTGAATTCAACTATATCTATTGAAAATCAGGCAATTCAAGCCTCTCCCATCATCAAACCTTCAATGCTGTGCGCCTGAAATATAGGCTCCAGCTTGTCTACTAATCTATATGTGAGATGTTCTTTCAAGTTTTGCGGAAGTGTTTCGTAGAACTTTTTTGTGATTTTCAGGTCATGCCGTTCAGCGTTATTTGCTCCTGAAGCATCCACTCCCAGCACCAGCGCAGGTCTCGACTTATCAGAATGATTTTCTGTGCCCCGGTGTATGGTTAGAGCCGAACGTGCCGAAATGTCTCCTATCTTTGGCATTTTAAGTTCTGCCCGCTCCTGGTATCTGGAATAAAAATGCTTCGGAGGAAACATCCCATGTTCAAAACCTAAGGGTAAATCCCATTGTGTACCCGGAGCAATTTCAAACGGCCCCATATCTTCATATACATCTACCGTAGTGAGGTTAAAGGCATTGAGTTTAATCTTCGACCGAGAATCGTATCCTCTGGTGCCGGAAAATCGCGATGCCAAGGTTGATTTTGCGCCCCGGGGTTTGGCACATCAAATCCAATTTCTACTATTTTGTAATCTGGCCCGAGAACAGCTTCACACACACAAACTAGCCAGGGGTGCGTTGCCAGCTCAACAAATCCGGAAATATCTTCAGGATGAATTTCAACATAGTGACGTTTGGGGCCCCTTCCCACGGCCCCGCCGGGCCATTTCAATGCCTCGTCATAGAGAACAAGAAGCTCTTTATGTAACTGCTCAATTAACTCCCGGCTAAATGCTCCCTTTAGCCCGATAATTCCGTCTCCGTATAAACCGCCCATAATTTGTGCGACATCATAAGCAGACATCTGTACGTCTGTAAATTTTTCTGTAAAGTTCTGATTTACATTGTTGCTTTGCATAGTAGGTGTTTTATTAAATACAGCAACGATGATGCCATTTCAAAACAGGAATAGGCGGTATACAGGTGGCGATGAATCTCTGTTTTTTGAACAAACTCTTCTGACTAAGGCTACTCCCCAACCACACTAATATTATCTTTCCCGGGAAAATTCGGAGGCACCGGATAAGTAACTTTGCCTTTGGCCAGCCATTCGGCGACTCTTATCATAGTTGTTTGAAAACCAACGCATCGATAACTTATCGGATATATTTCATCCTTCCATAAATGCCCCATACTAGAGTTATAAACCCTCCCCTTCCCGTATTTTACTATCCATTCTACCGGAAAAGTTTTTTGGGTAGACACGCTATCATAGGCGAAAGACAAAACAGTTAAGTTCTGTGCCGGGCCACGCGGATAGGTATAAACTTCCATTGATGGGGTTTTCCACTCATTCGGAAAGCCTTTATTGATAGGATGGCGGTTTAAAATCTGTATAAGCGCATCGAAACGCTTTCCATGACTGGTGTTGCGGCCCTCGCCCGGAGGAATACGAACAACTTCTCTTTTCGCGTTTATTTCAAGCGCATAACCCGTTTCCTTAGGCCGCCATCCTAAACCTATCATTTTATCATACTCTGCCCAGTGAGCAAAGGCGTTATTCGCCGAATGAAGAATATATAACCCTCCCCCACTCCTTACATAGCTTTCCAGATGTTTCTCCGCATTTCGGGGCCACTTTAGGTTTTTATTTTGAATATTATTTGTGTTTTGGATAACTACCGCATACTTTTCAAAACCTGGATCCCAGTTTTCTCTTCCGGCACTATCCAAAGGCAGGGTTGATACAGAAACCTTAAACAACCCGCTTCCTTCCAGTATGCCGGTGGCCACTTTAGTTGTTTGCTTCCAGTTATGGTTACTAAAACCATCTACAATCAATACATCTATTAATTTAGGCTTTTGAGCTAAAGCAAAAGAACAATATAATAGTAAGGAAACGCTGTAAAAAAATTTCATATTTGAGTTACAATGGCCTTTTGTGAAGATACGCAAAAGAATTTAAAGCCCATTAAAGGCGATTTCAGCGCAACCTTTAAACATTACAGGTGTTAAGGTAGTAGATGATACAAATGATGACCAGATTCAAAACCGCAGTACTTTTCTGTACCCTATCAATGGGATGTAATAACGGTCCGAAAAAAAAGCCTAATGATAAGATAAAAGATGCCGGTTTAATTACCCAAGAGCTTACTTCTCTCTGCTTTAGGCGTGTAGATGGCTTGCTTGGCCAGGATACATCCAGTATACACCTGGTCTTTTATGTCGATAAGGTGAGCGGCGATTTCAACCATATTCCCCATGAAAAAGATTCGCGGAAAGGCACTATAGCGGGAACATTAAAAGGAAAACAGGTGAATGCTTTATGGACGTTTATGCAGGAGGGCACGACCGATACATTATCTGTAGAATTTTTACTTACAGACAGGGGCCTTCTCCAAAAAACTTTTGGTATTGATAAACAAACGGGCAGACAAAAATTGACTGACACTTCTACGTTCACCATCGCATATCAAAAAATTGATTGTAAATAGTCCAGTATCCGGTGAATTAACCTTCACCGGATACTGCTATCTTAACTCATTTCGTCTGCACTAGGGCCATAAGAAGCTGGAACCGGAACATTCAATAACCGCAAATACACGCCCAGTTGCGCCCTATGATGAATAATCTGACTAATTGAATGGCGGATAAGCCCGCCGTTTGTCATCACAGCCAAAACTTTCTCCCCTTCTCGCAACGTCCATTGAGGCAATAGGTCTTCCTCTTTTGCCGCCCGAAGGCCTGAAAGTGCCGATTTCAACGAATTCTCAAACAGCTTTAATAAATCTGCGGTGCCATTAATTACAGGAGGCCTGTAAGGAGATGCGGCAAAATCAAGTTCGGATGTTGTGAGGGCAAGTGTTACCCATGATGGCAGTTCGGCTATATGCCCTGACAGGGTTTTTATGCTCATGCTTTTCTCGTGGGGCTTCCAATCATACTTATCTTCCGGAACGCGTCCTAACATCTTTCGTGTGGTTACAGCTTCCTGCTCTAACTCGCTTAAAAATTCTTCGATCATAGTTTTCATTTTGTTGTTCACACAAAGTAAACTTTGCTGTGTGACAACCCTATGTCAGCAGTGTTTCCTGAATTTTAAAGTAAAAGCGTATCAATACGATGGGCATGAACCATTCCGTCGCAGGGGGACCAGCCAAAAATGGTAAAACGCCCGTCTTGTGAGGCCACCAAGGCTATTGCACCTCGTTGATCGTACACAAATTGCGAGGCGGAAAGGTGCCGTGTTCCCCCGATTTTTGTGGGATGAAGTATTTGAACCTCGGTATCCAGTACGGGCTCGGTGAACATTATTTCTTCGACATTATTGCTCTTTTCAGAGCGTTGAATCTTCGCTCCAAATGCAAGAAGTCCATACTGATCGCTTAACAAGGTTGCGCCGTCAACAGCGGTAAGCCCAGCTATACTATCCACTTCCCTGTTAAGTTCGGCTTGCCAGGAGCTTTGTTCTCTTACAGATTCATCCTGTTTTATCAATTCTGTCAACCGGCCGAAAGCAGGAACAACCGGATATGATATCGGATGAATAATTGAATCTTTCCAGCTCTCAATTCCCGATGGAACCACCAATAAGGTTCCACCCTGCCCATGCGCCCGCATGGAAGTGGCAAGCTGCACAAGAACATTCACCGAATCGTTCCATGACGAGTTTGAACTAAAACCCAACAAAGAGCTTAACAATGCCGGACAATCGGGCATCACCCCGCTCTGCTCGTCCACAATTTTTATCTCATCGCCTTTTAATATGGCCACATTTACAAACTTTCCAAATCCGTGAAAACGACGATGTTTAACAACTAATAACCCCGGTTCTACCATCTCCAGCACAAAACAATATGCCGGAAGTTTTCTGGTGGTTCCCCAGGCATAAAAGCCGGTTTCGTCTTGCCAAACTCCCAAATGAATTCCGGCACGTTCTATACCGGGAGCAAGTTTGGTAAGCAACTTCGGTTTGAGGGGAAGCCGCTCGCCGAAAAGTAAGGGTTGCTGTGCTTTTTCCGGAGGCAGATATGCTAAAGATATGCGTGGAGAATGTCCTTCCTCTTTACGTAAGCTCGTCCAAAATCCCGCATCAATAATCGCTTCTATCACCGAAGCCGTTGGCTCGGGTGCCAGATCTTTTTCCCCGGCTTCTCTGGCTTCGGCTATATGCCGAATAAAATGAGCTGCTACAATATCTGAAACCAGGCTGGCAGCTCTATATGTTGGTTCTGAGATCTCGGATGGTGTTACCATGATAAAAAAATCTGTAACTTTAAAAATACATTTACGGTTTTGTCTCTACGAATACAGGAAATCAACCCGTTAACTTTTATTTTTACTCGTATCGGGCACATAGTGCAAGCCCGGAGTTAACCAATAAAGCAAGATAACCCTCGAAAACCGATAATTGAAAGGGGAAAGGAGGAATATTACCGGAAAAATAACCATTATATACAACAAAGGGTCTTCAAGGTTATCGGTTACCAGATAGGTTAATACAGCCGCAATAATCATTTCAATAACATTCATTCCGTAACTTAGAAACATTGACACGTAAAAATAACCCGGTTCTTTCTCGAAACGCAATGAGCAGTGCGGACAAACTTCGTGCATTTTTTGCAGCTTAAACCCGTACATAGAGGTGGCAAACATATCAGCCCTTCTGCATCGGGGGCATTTAGCCTGCCATGCCGCGGTAAATTGTGACGGAACTTTGTATTCCCGGTTTACTTCTAATGTTCCCATTATAATCGAGAGTAATATCGGCAAATTGTTATGCCGGGATTACTTTGATGTAAAAGTAATTATCCTTTCTGAGAATTTAAGAAGCGATAAAAGAAAAGGATTTTTTCGTGATAATGTCTCATAAAAATGCCTCCGATAAGCATCTGGCTTTTCGGAGGCATCATTTATAGTGTACATCTCCTATCAACTTTAAGCCGACAGGTTCCGGCAAAATCTATCGATTAAAACTCCTGAGGAATTTGATGAGCAGCTGAAGTGCCGGGAGATTCTTATAAAATTAAGATCAGAATTAAAAGAATGATTATAATAGCACCTACAGAAAGGTAAACCCCGCCACCCGCTACTGCATTAGCCTGGCTTTTCATCTCACGAAGTTCTTTCTTTAATTCTTTACGCTCTTCGCGGGATAAATCTGATTTATCCATTGCTTTAATTTCTTCAACTCGTCTTTGAATTTGCTGTAATTGAACCTGCTGTTGTTCGGTTAATTCTTTTGCGGGAGCTTTAACAGCTGCGATAGAAGTGTTTGCTGATAAACTCAGCATGATAACCGCTGTAAGGGTATAGATTAGTTTTTTCATGATTTAATATTTAAGTTATTTATGGGTGTAACATCGTATTGTCAAAACTGTTTTCTTTAAGCGAAAAAGATGCGTTTTAAGCATTAGAAGGAATACTAAATGAAACCTATATTTGCCGTTATGCAAAAATCCCTGATTCTTATTCAATGTAAAGATGAAGTAGGCCTTGTAGCTTTAATTACGCGCATTCTCGCTCAACACAACCTCAATATTACGGCAATGCGAGAGTTTGTAGATGAATCGGCAGAATGCTTTTTTGCCCGAATTGAGTTTACAGGTGAAGTTAAGGAAGCCAATAAGTTGAGCAATGAGCTTTTGCAAGACTTACCAGCTAATGCGCAGGTTGTTATTAATCCAAGAACAGAGAAACGAATCGCAGTTTTAGTTACAAAAGAATATCATTGCCTTGGCGATACACTCGTGCGACATAATTTTAATACCCTGGGAGCAAAAGTATGTTGCGTTGCCGGAAACTATAATACTCTACAGTCGTTCACAGAGCGTTTTGACATTCCCTTTCATTACATCTCTCACGAAAACAAGCCTAAAGAACAATTCGAGGCCGAACTTATTGCGGCGCTTGAAAATCATGAATTAGATTATATTATACTAGCGAAGTTTATGCGAATCTTATCTCCGGCTTTTGTAGAACGATTCGCAAACAAAATCATTAACATCCACCATTCTTTTTTACCTGCTTTTATTGGTGCCAATCCCTACAGGCAAGCTTATGACAGGGGCGTAAAATTACTTGGTGCCACCGCGCATTTTGTAACCAACGACCTGGATGAAGGGCCAATAATCGTTCAGCAAACTATTCCGGTAAATCATACCTTCGGTACTCAACAAATGGTAATAGCCGGTAAAGAAATTGAAAAATCTGTTTTGAGTAAGGCTATGCACCTGGTATTTCAAGACCGGGTGTTTCTATCAGGCAATCGCACCATCATCTTCGAATAATTTATTTATACAAAACTTTCTTATTTTTTAATCTTTATCCATTAAACAGTTATGGATAAAGATTAAAAAATACCGTTCCAGAAAAAACAAAGGGGGCACAAACTGATACTTCATACTCAGAAGAATATAACAGCAGCAAAGATGCCATGGAAGCTTATCTTGCCGCAAAACACCGCTTACTAAGTATTTCTAAAGGCATTACTACGCTGGCAGCGGCACCGCAGATTTCCAACTTACTGATACAAACGGCACTTCGGTTAATCGCAATGCTCAAAATGGCGATCACTTTAGGATCAACATACCAGGCCCCGGTTCGGATACCGGCGATGGATATGATTGGGTACAGATACAATCTATAACAGAAGAGCATGATAAAGAAAGAGATACGGAATCTACCGCAATAACTGTTCGACCGGCTACCAACCCCAATAATGAAAAAAAGGATGTGGCGCATTTTTTTAAAGATGATGCTTCCAGTACATTTTTAGTGCAGCGCAATGGCCTAACTGTAAAAGCAGAAGTGCATGGAAGAAACGAACAGGCAAATACAAATACCGAAAAATTTATTGATAAAGCGAGAAATATTCTAGTTGCGGCCGGAGCCATGCTCGGCTTTTCAGATTTTCAATGGAAGTCGCTGGTAAAAGGGTTAATAAGACATCAAAATTCAACAGAATAAGTAAAAAATAATGCATTTAATAAGAAGAGTTCCGATAATTATTATAATTTAAAATATATTTGCCGCCCGAACCAACACTAACGATGGCAAAAAACTTTTCCAAATTTCCTTTCTTTATTTTAATGGCCATTCTCGGCTTGTGTTTTCTCTTTCCCTCCGTTCCTAAACAAAATATTAGTTACGACGGAATAAGTTCAACCGATACCGCATGGATGCTTACCGCAACTGCGCTTGTATTTATAATGACTCCGGGGCTGGCCTTTTTTTATGGCGGCATGGTGAATAAAAAGAATGTGATCTCTACTATGCTGCAAAGCTTTATATGCCTTGCCATAATTACAGTAATTTGGTTTGTTTTTGGATTCAGTTTAGCTTTTGGAACAAGCTATGGAGGCATTATAGGTAATCCTACCGACTATTTTATGATGAACGGAGTGATCGACGGGGCACCCTGGAAATTGGCTCCCACCATTCCTTTCGCACTTTTTGCCATGTACCAGCTAAAGTTTGCGATAATTACACCAGCTTTAATTACAGGTGCTTTCGCCGAAAGAATTCGGTTTATATCCTATGTGTTATTTATTTGCCTGTTCTTTATTTTTATATACGCACCTCTTGCACACGCAACCTGGCACCCCGACGGTATTTTAGCTAAACTTGGGGTACTCGACTTTGCCGGGGGAACCGTGGTACACATGTCTGCGGGATGGGCCGCACTCGCATCGGCGCTGTATTTAAAACGCCGTCATGAAGCAAACCATAATCCTGCCCGTATTACTTATGTTTTACTTGGAACCGGTTTACTCTGGTTCGGATGGTTCGGATTTAATGCAGGATCAGCTTTCGGGTCAGGAAGGCTCTCGGTGGTAGCATTAAGTACCACGATGGCTGCTTCATCGGCTGCTGCATTAGCCTGGATATTTTTCGATGCTTTTAAAGGACGTAAGCCATCTGCCATGGGTACCTGTATTGGTGCGGTTGTAGGTTTGGTAGCAATAACTCCGGCTGCGGGTTTTGTTACAATCCCACACTCTCTGGCTATTGGTGTTATCGCCTCACTGGTAAGTAATATAGTTGTTGATTGGCGCACAAGAACCTCTATAGATGATACGTTGGATGTATTTCCCTGCCATGGTGTGGGCGGTATGGTAGGTATGTTGCTTACCGGTGTTTTTGCATCTAAAGGCATTAACCCTGATGTAGTAACCGTAAATGGCTTAATATTTGGCGAACTGAGGTTGTTTGCCGTGCAATCGCTGGCTTTAGTATGCGTTTCAGTATTTGCCTTCTTCGGCTCCTGGCTGCTTCTAAAAGTTACAGACATGATTTCACCTCTTCGTGTTTCGGAAGATGAAGAACGAATCGGGTTAGACATGAGCCAGCATGGCGAAAAATTATAGTAAATTGCCTAAGCAATGAATAAGGTTTACATTAAGAATATGGTTTGCCAGCGCTGTATAACTGCGGTGCAAAACGTTCTTAAAAATAATAACCTTGATTACACCCATATTCAACTCGGAGAAGTTATCTTAACCCATAACCTTTCGGAACCAGAGCGGGAAGCCTTGCAAAGCAGCCTCAACGAACTCGGGTTCGAGTTACTTAGCGATCAGAAACAACAACTTATCGAAAAAATAAAAAACATCATCATTACACAAGTACATTATACTGATGTCCCGGAGAAGCACAAATTATCCGAAGTACTTACTCTAAACATCCATAAAGATTATTCTTACCTAAGCAACCTCTTCTCTGAGGTTGAAGGAATTACCATTGAAAAATACCTCATTAATCAAAGAATTGAACGGGTAAAGGAAATGCTTATTTACGGCGAATTAAACCTTAGTGAAATAGCCTTTAAAAATGGGTATAGCAGTGTAGCGCACCTTTCTTCACAATTTAAAAAAGTAACCGGACTTACCCCAAAGCACTTTAAAACTACAGGTATTTCTACCCGTAAATCACTCGACGGGCTTAATTCATAAGAAAACATTTTCTATCGCCTTTAATACTATTATATGTCTCTTAATTAAGGCACCCCTTATGGTAATTTTACTTCGGGAACGCTTTAAAAAGATATTTAAGTAATATTAATCCAATCGGATTGTGATTTCATATAAAGGCGGTCAATTTTTTTCGCTTTAAGGGATTTTGGAATTAAAATTGATGATATGTTTACATGAGAGATCTATTACCCCAAGTGCTTGCATGTTAAATTTATATCGCCAGTTAATTAGCATCAACCTTAATAATACCATTTTTGAAGAACTATCTGAAGAATGGCTGGACAGATTATCATCAGACGTGAGAGGCGAACTGATAAGCGGCTTTTTTAATGCGGGCATATTAACCATCAACATGTCCGACTTTAATCGCAACGAATTCTATGACAACGTATTAAAGAAAGATTTTACCCACCATTGTGAGGTTCTAAGCCTTCTTCTGACACCAATTTTAAAAAGGTGCTTTCGCCGAATGTTTCTCGGGTTTAATGATAACCTTACCGAGTACAAAGTAGTATTATTTATGGAAGGCCGTGAGGATGACCACCTTGAAGCCGTAAAATATAATATCGACATATTTTAATTTTTTGGCATTCCGGGCCAGATGTTTTTTTTTGAGATATTATTCCACATAAACGCCGAATTTCGAGGAAAATTTACTTAGATATTTATTTAAATTATCGCAATTACCGCCCCAGGGGCTTATTGCATACTATTTGTAACTCTTAGCGCTGTAACACACACACAGATAATGGACAATGTATGTATAATAGATGATGATAAAATTCATCATTTCACAATTGAAAAAACAATCCAACTTCAAGGGCTCTCTAAAAATCTAAGGTCTTTTCACGACGGGCACGACGCTATAGCTTTTTTTAATCAAAATCTTGATAATGTAAACGTTTTACCTGATGTAATTTTTCTCGATTTAAACATGCCGATTGTTAATGGCTGGCAATTTTTAAAACACTATGCCTTGCTTAAATCGCAGATACAAAAACAAATAAAAATATATATAGTATCCTCATCCATCAACGAAAGTGAAATAACTAAAGCCACATCTATTGAAGAAGTATCAGGGTATCTCGAAAAACCGTTAAGGCCCGAAGAGATTAGGAAGGTATTTTTAAATAATAATTAAGCACGGCAAGCAGTTAAAAAGCCGTATATGTATGCTTCATCCGGGGAAGCATACGTTCAAATGTTATAACAAATCATTCGCCAGATTAGCAAGTTCACTCCTCTCTCCTTTTTTCAAGGTGACGTGCGCATACAGCGGATGCGATTTAGCCTTATCAATTAAATAGGAAAGTCCGTTACTTTCTGAGTCGAGATATGGGGTATCAATTTGGAAAATATCTCCGGTGAAAACCACTTTTGTCCCCTCACCAGCTCTCGATATAATTGTTTTTACTTCATGCGGTGTAAGATTTTGCGCTTCATCCACGATAAAGAAAACTTTAGTGAGCGTTCTCCCTCGTATAAAAGCCAGAGGGGAGATGCCGATTTTTTCATTAGTTACCAGTTCATCGAGCTTCATCTGTATTTTAGGATCATCCGAAAACTGATCTCTGATATATTTAAGATTATCCCAGATAGGAGTCATATAAGGGTCTACCTTCGATTTAATATCACCAGGCAAAAACCCGATATCTTTATTACTAAGAGGAACTATGGGCCTTGTTACCAGAATTTGCCTGTAATCGCGCCTTTGTTCTAAGGCACAAGCCAATGCCAGCAAGGTTTTGCCCGTTCCGGCATTGCCCTGTATAGTTACCAGCTGTATTTCGGGATTTAATAAGGCGTGCATAGCAAAGCTCTGCTCAGGATTAAGGCTGGTGATGCGAAAAGCCTCCTGTGTACCAATATTCAGTAATTTATCGTCTTTCTGGCTGTAAAAAGCCGCCGAATCTTTGTACTTTTTGCTTTTCAGGAATAAAAAATGGTTTCCGGGGAGAGTACCCAAACCTAACTTTTGTATAGTTAAGCTTCCGCGTTTAAACTCGGTAAGAAACTTTTCAGGAACATCATTTAAAAGAGTACTTCCGGTATACAGCTGTTCAAGATTTTTAACTTTTCCTGTTTCATAATCTTCTGCATAAATATTAAGTGCCTTTGCTTTTAAGCGAAGGCAGATATCTTTTGAAACAAGAATGACTTTTTTGTCGGGATGCTGGTGTTTAAGAGAAAGAGCAGCGTTAAGGATGCGATGATCAAACTTACCCTCACCAAATATCGCTTCGGCATCCGCTCCCCCGAACTTTTCGTCGAGTACTATTTTAAATTTACCTAAACTTTTTCCGCCGATAGGCAGCCAATCGCTAACCAAAACATCATGCGAAATTTCATCAATGATTCTTATGAAGCTCCGGGCCTCAAAGTTTCGGTTCTCATTGCCGTTTTTAAAGTTATCGAGTTCTTCGAGTACCTGGATGGGTATAGCTACATCATGTTCCTGGAAATTCCTGAAAGCGGCATGATCGTGTAATATTACAGATGTATCAAGTACGAATATTTTATTTGTAAGCGTATTTTTCTCTTTTCCCGGCATAGCGGCAATTTAGAGAAAATCTAGCTGCCATGTGAACTGAAAGGTAAACAGATTTAATAATTAGATTTAACCACTCATATCTGTTCCCCGAGTTGAGTGATTTTAAGTGTGGATGCTATTCACTTAAAATTTTAGGATATAAAAATCTTTATAAAATACTTATAAAATACCCCTTATTTTTATAACATACTGATACGTTGAAGCATACTTTTGATTCGTAATAGAAACTAATGAAAGAATTACTGTTTAATAAAATAAGTAAACCACTCCAATACCTGTTCAGCATTTTGTTAATATGCCTGGTTGCCGGGATATGTTTTATTCTATCCGACTTTCTTAACTATCAGGTTGTGGCTTTCGTACTTCTCGTTACGGTATCAATAATCGCAGTGAGTTTCGATATTCTGCCGGTTCTATTTGCTGCCTTGCTTAGTGCTTTAATATGGGATTACTTTTTTATACCGCCGCACTTTACTTTACAAGTTGGTACAACTGAAGACTCTCTCTTGCTGATGATGTATTTCGTGGTAGCATTAGTAAGCGGTGTATTAACCTATAAGATTAGACGGATTGAAAAGATAGCACTACAAAAAGAAGAGAAAGCTAATACAATTAAACTCTACAATACTTTGCTTAATTCATTATCGCACGAGTTACGAACCCCAATCTCAACCATTATAGGTGCTACCGATAATTTGTTGCTTAACAAGAGTATCAGTGCTCCTAATAAACAGGAATTAACCATAGAAATATCAAAAGCAGCATTCCGTTTAAATCGGCAGGTTGATAATCTGCTAAATATGTCGCGCTTAAACTCCGGGTTTATTGAACCAAAAAAAGATTGGTGTGATATTAATGAATTGGTTTATGATGTTGTGAGGCGGATAGAAGAAAATAAAATCGAACAGGCAATCTCGATAAATATCAGCCCCGAACTTCCCTTTTTCAAACTTGATAAAGGCATGTTGGAACAAGTGCTATATAATGTAATTAATAATGCAGTGTTGCATACCGAAGCTCATTGCAAAATTGATATCGCTGCGGTTTGCCATGTAGATGTTTTGCAGATAATTATTGAGGATAACGGCAAGGGCTTTCCTAATGCTGAATTAGAACATGTTTTTGACAAATTTTACAGATTAAATAATTCAAAAGCGGGTGGCACCGGATTAGGGTTATCGATTGTTAAAGGCTTTACCGAAGCTCTTGGGGGCATTGTTATTCTCGAAAATATTCCCCGGATGGGAGGAGCCAGATTCACAATAGAAATTCCTGCGGCAACATCATACTTAAAGAACCTGAAGAATGAGTAAAGCAGAAATCCTTATTATAGACGACGAGGCGCAGATACGAAAACTTCTTGAAATCACACTCGAAAGCAGTGGATATACCGTAAGACAGGCGTCTACCGGTAAGGAGGGAATACTTATGGCGGCAAATCATCCGCCCGAACTTATTATTCTCGATTTAGGCTTGCCCGACGAGAGCGGCCATACCATCCTTCAAAAATTAAGGGAGTGGTATACAAACCCCATCATCATATTATCGGTGCAAAGCGACGAAACCGATATTATCAGGGCCCTAGACAACGGAGCCAACGATTACCTGCTTAAGCCTTTCAGAACAGGCGAACTGCAAGCCAGAATTCGCTCTTCGCTGCGCAACAGTTTTAATGAAGACGGGAATCAGGTTATCAACTGCGGCGATCTTGAAATTAATCTCGTTGCCCGTACAGTAAAAAAGAGTTCGGAGAATATTCGATTAACTGCTACCGAATATACCCTACTCTCGGTTCTCGTTAAAAATGAAGGCAAGGTGTTAACCCATTATTTCCTGCTGAGAGAAGTTTGGGGCCCCGGCTATATCAATCAATCCCAGTACCTGCGTGTATTTATTGCTCAGCTAAGAAAGAAACTTGAAAAAGACCCTAACCGCCCGGAAATTATTATTACCGAATCGGGGGTAGGCTATCGGTTTGTAATCAACCCCGTTTAAAAACAACATAAAAAATGAACACAAAAAATGGTCTCGACAAAGTGACCCTGGCTTCGCTATTGGTTGCACTCGGAATAATTTACGGAGATATTGGCACCAGTCCTTTATACGTTCTCAAAGCCGTTATTGGCGAGCGTACGATAAATGAAACATTGGTTTACGGAGGAATCTCACTGATATTCTGGACCCTGTTCTTTCAAACAACGGTTAAATACGTTTGGCTCACGTTAAGGGCAGATAACCAGGGCGAAGGAGGTGCGTTTTCATTGTATGCCCTTGTAAGACGCTACAGTAAACGTTTGGTGATACCAACCATCATTGGTGCTACCACTTTGCTGGCCGACGGAATTATTACTCCGCCTATATCTATTGCATCTGCAATTGAAGGCTTAAATACAGTTAAAGGATTAGAGAATATTATAGTTCCGGGCAATAACCTCACTATTGGTATTGTGGTTGCTATAATATCGGCCCTTTTTTTCTTTCAGCGATTTGGAACTCAGGCAATCGGAAAATCCTTCGGCCCCATCATGACGGCATGGTTCACCATGCTTCTTGTATCAGGCGGGGCACAATTAGTACATCATCCCGAGGTACTCAAAGCATTTAATCCTGTTTACGGATATCATCTGCTGGTTGACTATCCGCATGGTTTTTGGCTGTTGGGAGCAGTTTTTCTTTGTACTACCGGGGCCGAAGCATTGTACAGCGACTTGGGGCATTGCGGAATTAAAAACATCCGCATCACCTGGATCTTCGTGAAAATAAGCCTGTTGATTAACTATGCCGGGCAGGCCGCATGGGTTATGAATCAAGACTTTAAAAATTTAAACGGATTGAACCCGTTTTTTGAAATGATGCCGCACTGGTTTTTGCTCCCCAGTGTAATTATCGCGACGGCCGCCGCTATAATTGCTTCGCAGGCACTTATAAGCGGGTCGTTTACCTTAGTCAGTGAGGCCATGAACCTCAATTTTTGGCCCCGGGTAACCGTTATCCAACCCTCGGATATTAAAGGACAAATCTACATTCCGAGCGTTAATACGATACTCTGGGTTGGTTGTGTAATGATGATCTTGTATTTCCGGGCATCTACACATATGGAAGCTGCTTACGGATTTTCGATCACCATCGCTATGATGATGACCACCATACTGCTTAATTACTTTTTGCTTTTCAGATTAAAATGGAACAGATGGTATGTGGCCGCCATAATTTTGGTTTTCGCATTAATAGAAACATCATTCTTTGTTGCAAATGTTGCCAAGATTAAAGAGAGATGGATGTTTCTGTTTTTCGAACTGTTTATTTTTATGGTAATGTACATCTGGTATTATGCCCGGAGAATCAATAACAGGTTTGTGAATTTTGTGGAGATAGGGAAATATACTTCAGATTTAATCGACCTAAGTACTGACGATTCTATTCCAAAGTTTTCAACCCACCTCATTTATCTTACTAAAGCAAATAACAGGTCTCAGATTGAAGAAAAAATTATACGGTCGATATTTTCAAAAAAGCCCAAAAGAGCTGACGTTTATTGGTTTGTTCATCTCAACCGCACTGAGGAGCCTTATACTTTGAGTTACAATGTTTCGGAGTTAATAGATGACAAGGTGATTAAAGTTAATATAAATCTGGGGTTCCGAATCCAACCGAAAACGGAGATGTACTTTAAAAAAATAGTACAGGATCTGGTGTTAAATAAAGAATTAAATCTTCATATCCGCCCTGACGGATCAACAAAATATAATCCTGAACCAGATTTCAAATTTGTAGTAATCGAAAAGTTCTTGTCGGTTGAAAACGATTATGCACTTCGCGAGGGCCTGCTGCTTAGTGCCTATTTCAAACTCAAAGAGTTGGGACAAAGTGATGAAAAGGCGTTCGGCTTAGATAAAAGCGATGTAATTGTAGAGCATATCCCTTTGATTTATCAACCCATGCAAAATATACAGTTAGTGAGATTAGTAAAATAAAGATCACAGGTTAAAAACAAAACGGGAACCCGCCTCGTGAGATTTGGATTCCCGTTTCAACCTTATAAAACCGTAATTCTATAAAGCTCTCAAAACTCGTTTCTTCGAATGCTTCCATCGCTTTTCAGGGCAATTTCCGCTCTACTTTCTAAAAGCTTCTCTCCGTAGAGTTCCACTTATTTTCCGGTATGCCTTCTCAAAGCTTTCGCTCTTTTCGTAAGTTTTTAAGCCGAAGCTTTTTCTCTTAATCTGAGGCTATCAAAGTACGTTGTGTTTGATAGAATCTAAAGTAGCGGATTTAGCCATTGGTACCAAGAAAAAAATATATTTTTTATAAACAGCTTACTAACAGCAACTAACAAGTTATTAACAACCAAAAAACACTCATAAAAAAACGGGAACTATCGTTTTTGCGATAAATTCCCGTTTGCAATCTTTAACCACCGTAGCGGCCAAAAAAGGTTCAAGCCTTAATTTCTTTGATAACATTTCTGAAATCTTTTTATTATTGGTTCGCATTCCTAAAGAACAGCTCACCTCTAATTTGCCTGTGGCGACAGTATTCTATCAGGAACGTATTCCCGGAGCTGTCTGCGCCCTTTTAACGTTTGGAAATCCATACGGCTACAAGGCCCGGATATCTTTGTTATTTAAAACTCCGGATATCCCTTTGGCTACGTGGCCAGGAGATCTTTTGTTTTTTTTCAGGCTGTTAAAGAACGTTGTACTTGATAGAACTAATATAGGGGCTAAAAGCAATTCTGTCAAGATATTTTCGCGAAAACTTATAGACATATTTTAAACATTAAAAACCTGGATATTAACATTTTAAAATATGAAAAACAGGCTTTTATACCCTTTAAATAAAGACGATTAAATTCCGGGTGTTAATATCATAGATTAGCTAAGCCCTGTTAATGCCAAAGTTCAAATTTTAGAATTCTGTATTTATTCACAAAATCCGATTTTATTTTAACAAAACCTCAATCATCATTCATGCCCAGGCAGAAATTTTAATGCGGAGTAAAGTAAGATTGAAATAAAGCTTTGGTATAGGATAATAGGCTGTTTTATACGAGATATGTAATTTAAAAAGATTTAGATACGCTATTTTACGCCTTTTTTTAACTTAGCAAAAAGCGGTATAGAATGCAGCAAACTAAAGAAATCAGAAAGTTTCTTTTTAGCCAATATTTTTCGGATGGGTTGAGAATTACCTTCGGGGTTATCTTACCCCCTCTTATTCTTGCTCAAATGGGGCACCTCGAAACTGGCATCGCTATCTCTTTGGGTGCCATAACCACCAGTGTTCCTGATAATCCCGGCCCCGTAGCGCATAAAAGAAATGCCATGCTGGTTTGCATTTTATTTATGCTCTTCACCGCATTTCTCACCGGATCTATTAATCAGTACCCGGTGTTAATTGCCGTCGAACTCTTCCTGCTTTGCTTTTTCTTTTCAATGTTTAATATTTATGGTAATCGGGCATCGGCTATTTCTACAGCAGTATTGATTATCATGATTTTAACCATAGATCAAAAATTCAGCTTTACAACTTTGTTGGCCTATACAGGCTACCTTGCAGCGGGCGGGCTCTGGTACATGACTTTGAGCCTTGCTGTTTCACAGCTAAGGCCCTACCGCATCGCGCAGCATACATTGGGCGAATGCGTGATAGCCATTGGCGAATACCTAAAACTCAAAGCTAACTTTTACAACATCGAAATAGACCCCGATGAGAATTACGAAAAGCTTATCGCCCAGCAAATTATTGTTCATGAGCAGCAGGATAATGTCAGGGAAGTTTTGTTTAAGAATAAAATGATTGTGAGGTATCAAACCAATACGGCTAGATTGCTGGTACTTATATTTTCGGATCTTAATGATGTTTTTGAACAAAGCATGGCTACGCACTACGATTATAGAGCCGTTCGGTCGACATACGGCGCAAATAAAGTTTTAGCAGAATTCAATACCATTATTCAAAACATCGGCAATGAGCTCGAAAATATGGGAGTGGATATCAACGCCAATGAACGGCTTAAACCTTTATACGATTTTCAACCTCAGCTAACACAATTAAAAGCCAGCATTGATCAAACAGAAAATAACCTGGTACTCAAAAAGATCCTGGTAAACATCCGGAACATTATCAGCCGCATTCAAACTATTTACAGTTATTTCAAAGAGAAAAAGCTGGGTGATATGAATATGAGTTCGGAGAAAGATCTGGGAAGATTCGTTACTCACCAAAATCTCGATTTAAAGCTGTTTTACGAAAATCTTACATTTAAATCTTCCATCTTCCGCCACTCTATTCGGGTAGCGATTGTTTGTGTTATTGGTTACCTGATTTCCAAACTAACAACTGGCGCCCATAGTTACTGGATATTATTAACTATTCTGGTGATCCTTAAACCCGCCTATAGCCTTTCCAAACAAAGAAATTATCAGCGCCTCATCGGAACTTTTGTTGGAGGAATTGCAGGCGCGCTGATTATCTATTTTATAAAAGATGAAACTGTGCGGTTTGCTTTTTTATTGATATTTATGATCGGGGCTTACAGTTTTCAACGGCTAAACTATGTTGTGAGTGTATTATTTATGACTCCCTTCATACTTATCATGTTTAGTTTTATCGGTTTCGGTGATCTTAACATTGTACGCGAGAGAATAATAGATACGTTTATTGGATCATCTATTGCTCTTATAGCCAGCTATTTTATTTTCCCTTCCTGGGAATATCCTATGCTTAAGGGCTATATGAGAAGGCTTTTGCTGGCAAATTACAATTATCTGCATGATGTAGCCGAAGGCCTTACCGGTAGGGGATTTAACATTACAGAATATAAATTGATACGCAAAGAGTTATACCTCAGCTCTGCTGCTATGGGATCCGCATTGCAGCGTATGCTTTCGGAACCCAAAAACAAGCAAAGAAACGTACGTGAAGTGAATAAGTTTATCGTGCTGAATCACATGCTTTCTTCTTACATAGCCACACTGGTTGCAACTCTTCGGGGAGGTGAAACAAAGCAAGTGAATCCGGTTCACATAAAATCTATCAGAAAAGCGCTTTATCAATTATATGAAGCGATACATGTATTAAAATACGATGAAGAAAAGCTCGAAGTACCCGAAATTCGGGTTTCAGAACCTTTCTTAAAAGTTATTGAAGACACTATCGACAGTAAACTGATTACAGAACAACTGGGCTTTGTGAATAATGTAGCGGGTGATTTATTGAAAATTTGTTCAGAAATGGAAAGAAGTACACCAGAATCCCCGAAAAGGGAAACAATACAACCAGCTTAACCGCTGATTTCCTTTATTACATTCTCTATCCGTACTTCTAAATCCTCCAATCGGGTAAATCCTTTCGCAATCATATAAAAATGATTATCCGCAGATTGAATGAATGCGGCGGGATATCCGGAAACCTGAAGCTGTTTTGCAAGTGCGAATTCATAATAAGCAGCTTGTTTAAATTCTTCCTCATGCATCTTATGGATAAACTCATCGGGATCGATGCCGTAATTTACCGCAATGTATCGGTATATATCTTCATCGTTAGGTGCTTTGCCGTCGAAATTAATACTGTTCTGAATATCATGAGCAAATAAGACGGCCTTGCGGGGATGATAATACTTGAATACGCAAAGCCCAATAGCAGGCTTTTCAGAATCCAGAATCATATCTCCTTTTTCCACTTCCCGAAGAAATCCTTCGCCAAAAGCAACCCCAGTAACTTCTTCAACCGTATGGTAAGCTGTTTTTATAAACGGCGCAACTACATCAATGGGGCCTGTACGGGTGCCCAACATCATCCCACCGCTTATAACATCGAAATCAAAACGATCCTGATAGCGCTCGTACACAGATTTGATCACGGGGCTAAATCCGTAGCACCAGCCGCAAAGGGCATCATAAACGTAGATTATCTTGGGTTTCATACTTTCGAAGGCACTAAACACACACAAGCCCTGAGTATCTTTAAACAGACAATCGAGAAGTTTAAAAGTTCTAAATCGAAATTTCTTCCTGCTTACCTACCGGGCGGCCATTTTTAAACGCTTCGCGGGGTTTTAAACCTAGCAGTTCAAACATCTGCATATCCTCGTTAAATTCGGGGTTGGGTGTTGTAAGCAACTTGTCGCCTGCAAAAATAGAATTCGCTCCGGCCATAAAGCAAAAAGCCTGATCGGTTAAACTCATCTGCGTTCTTCCAGCAGAAAGGCGAACCACGGTTTTAGGCATAATGATTCTTGCTGTAGCGATCATGCGGATCATATCCCAAATGGGCACCTTGGGTTGATTTTCCATCGGTGTTCCTTTTACCGGCACCAATGCGTTAATTGGCACTGATTCGGGGTGCTGTGGCATATTGGATAAGGTTTTTAACATCGAAATCCGGTCTTCTACCGTTTCTCCCAGACCGATAATACCGCCACTACACACACTTATTTTCGCTTTACGAACATTATCGATCGTTTTTAAGCGATCATCAAATGTTCGGGTTGTAATTATTCGCTTATAATCTTCTTCTGATGTATCCAAATTATGATTGTAGGCATATAAACCGGCATCGGCAAGACGGGCGGCCTGAGACTCTGTTAACATACCCAAAGTACAGCAAACCTCCATATCAAGGCTATTTACAGCCTTAACCATATCTATCACTTTATCAAAATCTCTATTGTCGCGCACTTCTCTCCAGGCAGCTCCCATACATAAACGTGAAGCACCGCCGTCTTTAGCTTTTTTTGCGGCATCGGTAACCTGATCTACCGACATGAGCGCATGTACATCTACACCAGTGTTATAGCGTGCCGCTTGCGGACAGTATGAGCAATCTTCGGAACAGCCGCCTGTCTTAATAGACAGTAAACTACTAATTTGAACCTCCGAGTAATCTTTATTTAGGCGATGAATGGTAGCCGCACGATATATTAAATCGAGCAAAGGGCTATGGTAAATTTCTGAGATTTCTTCTTTTGTCCAGTCGTGTCTAGTATCGCTCATATAGATTTCTATCCTGATGTATAGCCTGCAAATTTATGATAAATATTTTATGAAGGAATGACGGAATAAGGATTTACAAAAGCAATTCGCTTGCAAGGCCGAGCAACAACAAGAAGCCGAATACGTCGGTAAAGGTTGTGATGATAATTGAAGACGCTATCGCCGGGTCAATGCCAACTCTTTTCAACACCAGTGGAATACTCGAGCCTGCTACACCCGCAATAATCAAATTTCCCGTCATCGCCGAGAAAATAACGAGCCCGAGCATTGGATTTGAATCGTAAAACAATGCGAATAAGAATACGATAAAACCATTAACCGCACCATTTATCATTCCCACTGTAAATTCTTTCAATACGGTACGATAGGCTTGGTTATCAGTAAGGTCGTTCAGAGAGATCCGGCGAACGGTTACGGCAAGGGCCTGGGTTGCTGCATTACCGCCCATTCCGGCAATCATAGCCATATAGCCAGCCAGAATAGGAATACTGCCCAACGTGGGTTCAAAATGCCTGATTACTGACGCAGCCAGAAAAGCCGTACCCAGATTAAGGATAAGCCATGGAAGCCGACTCTTTACCGCTTCTTTCCAATTACCCGATAGTTCCTCATCCTCAGAAACCCCGGAAATTTTCAACATATCTTCGGTATTCTCTTCCTGCAAAACATCCATCACATCATCGAAGGTAATGCGGCCCAGAAGGCGCATTTCGTCATCCACAACCGGGATACTGGTAAGGTTATATTGGGATAATAATTTGGCTACCTCCTCCTGATCGGTGTTGGCTTTAACAAAAACGAAATCATCCTTAATCAGCTCACGGATATGCACCGAGTGCTTGGATTTAATAATATCCTTTAGAGAGACTATTCCAACCAGACGATTATAATTATCAACTACATTGATGGTATAAAACTCCTCGATCTCTTCGGAAAGGCGGATAATTTCTTCTAAGGCTTCCTTTTTGGTAAGACTGCTATTTACTTTCAGCACCTGCGAGTTCATCAAACCACCCGCAGTATCTTCATCGTAAGTTAAAAGATTACGTATGGTTGAGGCATCCTCTTCATCCAGCTCTTCAAGAATTTCATCCTGACGTTCTTCGGATAAAAGGCTGATGATGTCGGCGGCATCATCGTAGTCCATTTCCTCAACAATCTCTGTACGCTTGTCCGGATGAAGGTTATCGAGAATTTTTTCGGGGTGAATCTCCACGTTCATCTCAGAAATTACCTCGGAGGCGATTTCTAAGGGGAGAATGTTGATGATCCGCTCGCGGGCATCCTGCGAAAGTGTTTCGAACAAGATGGCAATTTCTGAGGCGTGATACTCCGCCAGCAAAGCTTTTAAAGCTTCATCATCCGCTTCGAGTGCCTGCTTGACACGCTGAATATCACTTTTATTAAGCTCGAAGGATTGCATCGCATGCTAAAGTACGAAAATGAGCCCTCTTAACAAGGTTTTTTAAGCATA
This sequence comes from Sphingobacteriaceae bacterium, assembly GCA_014380615.1. Lineage (GTDB taxonomy): Bacteria > Bacteroidota > Bacteroidia > Sphingobacteriales > Sphingobacteriaceae > Paradesertivirga. Next base: position 34,880 of record JACMJM010000020.1, on the reverse strand, counting down.
TAACGTGTTTTAACGAAGAATTAATATTGAGAGGGTGAGAAGATAATTGGATGATCCCGGGTGTTGCGGTGTTCGGTAGTTGACAAGTTTGAGGGCTGAAAAAAACTATGATAGCCACTAAGACTCGAAGGCAAAAGTTAAGCAGGATTCTTAATTAAGTAGTTAAGGAGATTCTTTGCGATTTACTTTCACGCAAAGAACGCAAAGATAAAACACGCAAAGAAGGGAAGGGATTTCGTATTAGTTGTAGGCTTTAGGAAACCTTTGTGACTTCGTGGCCTCAAATATTAGTATGCCATAAAGACTCGAAGGCAAAAGTTAAGGCGGATTCTTAATTGAGTAGTTAAGGAGATTCTTTGCGATTTTTTTTCACGCAAAGAACGCAAAGATAAAAACACGCAAAGAAGGGAAGGAATTTCGTATTACTTGTAGGCTTTAGGAAACCTTTGTGGCTTTGTGACTTCGTGGCCTCAAAGATATTTAAACAGTTTTGGGCGGTTTCTTTGCGATCTTTGCGCCTTCCCTTAGGTTGCTTTGCGTGAAATAAAGCATTTTCTCACTTACAAAAACCCGCCCGCTTTAGGCCCCTGATTAAATAGCAAATCAACAATACTTAGGTTTGGAATGAAGCCGTTTCGGTCTTCAAACACCTGGAAATACCGCTGTGTTTGATAATTGCCCGGAAATTTAGGATGAATGCTGCTGCGATAATCCGGAATTCCTGAATACTCCTTCTCAAAAGCTTCTGTAAACGAAAAAGAAATATTGAGCTTTAACAGCCTTAGCAAGAGTGATAGAAGAGCTTCGTTATAATCAAAAAGAAAGTCGGTTTTCTTCTCATAGAAAGGTACGAACTCGTCTTCATAGTATTCAAAAAAAGCAGAACTTCTGTATGATGTTTGAAGGCTTAGCCAGTGGAGCCGTTGCCAATCAAAGTCGTAGCTAATTTTTACATCCTTAATTTGGGTATGAGCTTTTGAGCCTTTCATTACCGGCACAACCAGATCGAGCTTTCCGTTCGCAGAATGTACAGACGCCCGGTTGCGATAAGTTTGTTTTGGAAAATGTTCGAAGCGCTCGATTATAACCTCCTGTGAGTTTTTTACATGATGAAAATACTCTATTGGCGGAAGGTAAAATACGGGAAATAATGCGCCTTTATTCATTCTATATACTATGTTTGTATCAGGTTCGCCGAAATTATTAAAAAATAATTTGACCGACTGATAAAACAGCTTTCTTAATTAAATTAATGCATAGCCCTGCGAAAGTTTCAGTAGTAATTCTTAACTGGAATGGTAAACACTACCTCGAAAAATTCCTTCCTTCGGTACTTAAATCCAGTTACCCTAATGTTGAAGTAGTGGTTGGTGATAACGCATCGACAGATGGCTCAAAGGAGTATATTTCTGAAAATTTTCCAACCGTTACGTTTATCAGCAATAAAGAAAACATGGGATTTGCCGGGGGTTACAATGCCATTTTATCCCAGGTCGAGGCCGACTATTTTATTTTACTAAACTCTGATGTTGAGGTAACGGAAACCTGGATCGGGCCCGTAATAGAATTGATGGAAAGCGACAGTTCCATTGCGGCGGCGCAGCCAAAATTAAAAGACTGGAATAATAAAGATCAATTTGAATACGCCGGTGCAGCAGGAGGATTTCTTGATAAATTCGGATATCCTTTTTGCAGGGGAAGGGTTTTTGACACTTTAGAAATAGATAGTGGACAATATAATGAGTCTGAAGAAATTTTTTGGGCAAGCGGCGCGGCCCTATTTATAAAAAAAAATTACTGGCAGGAAATCGGTGGATTTGATGCTGATTTTTTTGCACACATGGAAGAAATTGACTTATGCTGGCGACTGAAAAATAAAGGCTATAAAATCATGTATTGCCCAGACTCTGTAGTGTATCATGTAGGCGGAGGAACCCTTAATGCAGAAAACTCATACAAAACCTATCTTAACTTTAGGAACAATCTGTTTATGTTACTTAAGAATCTTCCGGGAGAAAAAGTTTTCGGCATTATATTCTTAAGATTCTGGTTAGATTTTATTTCTCTTCTAAAATTTCTTTTAGAGGGGAGATTTAAACACGCCGGGGCAATTAACAGGGCTCACATATCATTTTTCAGAGAATTTTTAAAGAACAAGAAAAAGAGAATTAAAACAACAGCATCGCCCAATACAAAGGGGTTGTTTAAGGGCAGTGTAGTTTGGGAGTATTTTGTGAGGAAGAAAAAGCTCTATACTCAGATAGTCCAAAATAATTAAAAATATAGTGTCGATTGTCAGCCTGAGTACTTTGTCAGATCGGTACAGGCTCTGTTGAAGGAAAGTGTGTGGGCAATCTACTATGATTCAACGGGTTCCTTATGACGTGTGCGGCCGTCACCCTGAGCCCGTCGAAGGGTCGTGTGGTAGCCTAACCCGCTCTATGCTTCGACAGGCTCAGCATGACGCTACCATTGTGCCAAAACACCATTATTACACCCCATCCCTCTTTCAGGGTTTGTAAAAAATCACACCTCACCTAGTACAACACGACACTAGTACTTAGAATCAAATAGAGATTCCCGCAACTTCGCCGATAATAATAATCGCGGGGTGAGTAAGCTTTGCACTATCGGCCATTAAAGGCAAATCTTTCACTTTCCCTGTGGCGGATTTTTGTTTAGCCAAGGTTGCGTGTTGAATGATGGCCGCAGGAGTTTCGCCCATCCCCTCGGCGATATATGTTTGAGCAATTTCCTGAATTTTTTTCATGCCCATATAAATTACCACGGTTGCGTTACTTTGCATAGCAAGGCGCAGATCCGAGGACAATCCTCCATCTTTTTTGGTCCCTGTGAGCACCCAAATTCCTTCACTTATATTTCGATGGGTAAGAGGTATATTATCAAACCCTGCTGCTTGCATACTGGTAATTCCAGGGATATAGTATGTAGCAATTCCGTGCTCTCTGGCATAAAGCACTTCTTCGTAGCCTCGGCCAAAAATGAAAGGATCGCCCCCTTTTAAACGCACTACCATGCCTTTCGACAGGGCCTTTTCTTTAATCATCTCATGGATTGTTTCCTGAGGTGTGTATTCGCCGTAAGGATGTTTCCCAACATAAATCTTCTCACAATCTTCCGAAGTATAGTTCAACAATTCACTATTCGCCAGATTATCATACAACAACACCTTACATTTCTGCAAAACTTTGTAAGCCTTCAGGGTAATCAATTCCGGATCGCCGGGCCCTGCTCCTACTACATATAATTCGGGAATTATGGTATCGTCCTGCATTTTATTCTGGTAATTGCCCGAAAAATACAACAGATTTCTGATTTTTGAGTTAGAACGCAGCATTTATCACATTAAAATATCAATATTAGTTCCAGAATTACCCTCTATGAATATTTTAATCGCACCTGATAAATTTAAACATTCGTTAAGCAATTTAGAAGCCTGCGAAGCGATGAGAGACGGACTATTAAAGGCATCAAAAAGTTTTTCCATTCAATTATTACCGCTGGCAGACGGCGGAGACGGGCTATCGGAGGTATTGCAGCATTATCTTTCCGCAAAAACACATCAGGTGCTGGTTTCCGATCCTTTATTCAGGTCAATCAGGAGTTGTTTTCTTGTTTCGGAAGATGGGAAAACCGCATTTATAGAAATGGCGAAAGCGTCGGGATTATTACTTCTAAAACCCGAGGAACAAAATTGCATGTTCACAACCACCCTCGGAACGGGCGAATTAATTAGAGAAGCAATCGGATTAAATATAGAAGAGATTATATTAGGCATTGGAGGCAGCGCGACTAACGACTGCGGCATGGGGATGGCCGCCGCCTTAGGGTATCGTTTTTTGGATAAACGGGGGAATGAACTTAGTCCGGTTGGTAGAAATTTAATCAACATCGATTCGATTGATCAATCGGGGCTGATTGATTTTAAAAACATCAAATTTACTATTGCCTGCGATGTTACGAACCCATTGCTGGGTACAAACGGATCGGCGAAGGTGTATGCCAGGCAAAAAGGAGCTTCTGATACTGAAATCGACTTTTTAGAATCGGGAATGCGGCACTTTGCCCATGTGATAGAAAAACATTTTAAGCGGGATATCCGCAACGTTGAGGGTTCGGGGGCAGCGGGGGGTATGGGTGCCGGAAGTATCGTTTTCCTGAACGCTGATTTAATAAGCGGGATTGATCTGATTTTAAAAATAAGTGATGCGGAAGAACAGGTGCGACAGGCCGAAATCGTTCTTACCGGAGAAGGCAAAATTGATGAACAAAGTTTAAGCGGTAAAGTGATTGCGGGGATTGGAAAACTCTGCCATAAGCACAAAAAACCGCTGATCGCATTTTGCGGTGAGCTTGTCGTTAACCAAAATCAACTCAATAAAATCCATGTCACATCCGCACATTCTATAAACGACGGTTCGATCACCCGGGAGGAGGCGTTTAAAAACGCGGGTAAATTATTATCAAAAGCAGTTTATAAAATGGCGAAAGGTTTAAAATCTAGTTAACATCGTAAAATACACTTCCCGTAAGCGGAATACCATCCTCGGAAAGTCCCTGAACAATGATTTTTACTCTGGCTTTAACATCGGAGTTATAAAAGCTCAGTTTAACCTCACCATTTTTATCGGTTATAAGCGCGGGAGCCCAATGTATGGTTGCGCGCAAATCTCTTTGAGTTGTAGTTGAGTCATCAGCATAGGAAGGAGAATAGAATACCTTATTAGCATCATAACCCTGAATACTTTTGTTAAGGTAGCTTAAATCGCGCTTACTGTAGGCGCTTGGTTTAAGCGTAAGATAAATCAGAAAAGCATCCCGGGCCTGAAAAAAATCTTTTCGTGAATTTTGTATAAGGCTATCCGGCAATCCCACCATTTGTTTCACCACCACCTTTTCAATATCCTGCATCGCAAGTTCATAATAATCCAGGCGATCAAATACGTCCAGTTTCCTGTCTACAATAAACCGTGGGTAAGAAACTCTCCCCGGGGTTTGAAACAATACACCGTTTTGCATGGAAGTATCCGGAAAGCTGTTTTTAACTCTTGTGAGTAAAAAGTGGCGCAAGTTTCGAAAATCATAATCTTCTGGAGTAATAGCAAAGCTTTGGTCGGGATAGCCCGAAGGCAATAAAAACTGGCCGTTAATATTTACCCTGGTTGAGCTTTTTATTATAACATCTTTTAGTTGTACCGTATCGCTCAATTTTTCCTTTCTTATAATTGACAACCGTTCTGCGGCACGTTCAGATAACCTTGATCCCGCTTCTGTGTCGGGTTCGAGAAGATTAATTTTTAGGGGAATCCTTTCCGCCTGTAGCGTATCTAAAGTTATCCAGCCGCTCTTCTTTCCCCTTCTATCAACAGAATTAATTGTCATTGAACTAATTTCCGGGACATAAATACCATCAAAATAAAATCTTCCGTCCGCCCCGGTAGTTGTCGCAAATAACTTTTCGCCCGATGCGGCATTTACAAAAAGCGTTATGTTCATTCCTTCCGATGGTGCGTCGCCTTTAACCTGTCGTACCGTTCCAGAAATCGTAAAACCTTTTTCAGGATGATAAAACGTTTTTGATTTTGGTAAACTTTTCCAGATGTAATCTCTCCAGCCCTGAGTCATTAAAAGCAGATCTAATTGGTGCAACCGATGAGGGTTATTCGAATCAAAATATTTTGAAACTGAATCGATTCTTCCTTTAACCTCTGATCTGAGCATAAGGTATGCGGCAATATCTTCTATTCCGTCGGGAACGAGGGTTGCGTCGACTGCCGCCAGAGAAAGATTTGCTTTAAGCGGATTGTTATTCTCATCTGCCAGCCGAAGTCCGAAGTCGACTATTTGCCGGGCCTTATACCCGGGTTTATCGGTTACTAATTCCAATTTATATGGTTTTCTATCAACGTACACTAACCGCTCGGCCTGAGGTTTAAATTCGGGATCGTAGACAGTTATAGTAACGATACCCGCCGAAAACTTACTTTTCGGAATTTCTATTATTTGGGAGTCGCTTGTAATTGCTTTTTTCAGCACATATTTTGAATCATTTTTCTGACGGCAAACTAAAAGTATTTTCTTATCCCTGATTCTTGAGAAAGTGGCTTGATTTGCACTTAAAATTACTCTTATTACTGTATCTGCTGTTCGCACGTTTAACCCGATGCCATAGCTAACCGCTGCAGGGAGCGCGACTTTAAAACTTTCATTATCAGCGAATTTACCATAGGCTGTATAGGTTATTCCGGCAACAGGTTTAAGATTAATCCGTCCAAAACCCGACCGGTTGCAGGAGAAATCTATGGTATCGCCAGCCGATGATACGATGCTTGCTTTTATAGCAAGGCCATTACCATTCGGCCGCTCTGCCTTAAAGGCTATTATATTGGGGATTCCTTCAATTAGAGAGCCGCCTTCCGGATAAAAAACAAGACGATTAGTTATTACAGCTGAATTTTGATGATTTTTTATTGAGGGCGAACCCACTCGCCGAGGGATAGAGTCTGTTTTTAAAATGCCTTTTTGAGGCTCATTGTAAATATGAACTTCCTTTTCAAAAAAGAACATATTTTCGAAGTTACGCATCCAGTTGGTGTATGCCCGTAATTTGTATTTTCCTCCGGGGATAGTATCGCTAAGCTGAAAGTTTGCGTGTCCCGCACCATTTTCCAGCCTGATTATTTTACGTGCGCTTAATGAGCCTTCGGGAGATATCAGTTCAACAAATAAATTATTACTAAAGCTTGTTAAAAGATTGGATTTAGCGTTTACCAGGTAAGCTTTAAACCAGATATCTTCTCCCACCGAATAGCTTTCCCGATCGGTATGCAGGTATACCTTTTCATAGATAGGCTTTACCGCTTCCTGTTGGGCATACGAGCGGAAAACACTAATTCCTAAAAAGAATAAAATATAAAACCTTTGCATAACCTTACTTCACGTCATAAGTGTGGCTACCGGAAACAGCTGCCCCCGATTCATTAATTCCCTCTACCACAACTCGAATCTTTGTTTTTGGGTCGGCATTATAATATCTTATGGTTGCCTCGCCGTTAGCGTTTGTTGTAACCACGGGCTGCCAGTGGATAGTCGTGCGTAAATCCTGCTTTAAGCTAACCATCCCTGCAGGATACCTCGGCTCATAAAACATCTTATGCTGGTAATATCCGTTTACAAAGGTATTAATCAAACTTGGCTCCCTCCTACCGAAAGCTGAAGGTTTTAGAGTTAAATAAACAAGATATACATCTCTAAAACCCGATGTCCCACTTCTATCGGATGTTGAATTATTTGAAGCTAAAGCCGAGCCCACCATGTGCCTTACAACTATTTTCTGAATGTCTTTCATAGGTAGTTCATAATAATCCATCCGGGAAAACAGATCTTCCCTTCTGTCGACCACAAATCGCGGCAATACTGATTTGCCCTGCGACGAAAAAACAACTCCGTTTCTTTCTGGGTTAGGATCGGGGGCAGAACCGTTCACATTCGTAAGCAAGTAGTGCCGTAAGCTTTTATAATCTTTTTCGTCTTTTTCGGTAACCACAAAACTCTGATCCGGATATCCAAAGGAAGTTACACTCTGTTCGAATAGGTGTACCGTGTTGCTTCGCCTTACAGCAACTTCTTTTAATTGAATGGTATCCGAAAGGTCAAGTTTTTTTACTTCCTGCGATCTGTACCCGGCCTCTTTACGAAACAGGGCCAGTAACGGAGACTCTGCATAGGCCGTGGCTGCCGGATTTGCACGAAGCGGCTCAACTAATAATGAGTCCATAAAAAGCTCGCCTATCCTTTTTGCTTTCGAATCAGTAGAAGTCAGTTTAATGCTCTGGCTCCCTTCAAGATTCATGTTATCGAAATAAAACCTGCCTTCTTGATCTGTACTTGTACCCAGTAACTTCTGCCCCGTTGCGCCGTTAGCGAATAAAGTAACATTCGCACCGGCTACCGGCTTGTTACCCGATTTTTGGTTAACCCGCCCCGAAATGGTAAATCCGGTTTCATTCAAATGCGTAATTTTTATGGTTGTATCTTTTAGCCTCCTCCACACAAAATCTCTCCAGCCTTGTGTCATAAGTAATAGATCGAGTTGTTTAAACCGATTAGGATTGGCTAAATCGAAATACTGTTTTGGATTCTCGATCTCCCCACGCAACTCTGATTCAAGGTTAATATATGAAGAAATACTATTCTTATTTTCAGGAACTATTCCGGCATCGACTACCGCGACTGACAAGTTTGATTTTGCGGGCAGATTATTTGCGTTAAGGGCTTTTATCCGTAACGAAACCACTTCTTTAGAACGATAAACCGCCTTATTCGATGTAATTATAATTTTAGCGGCGTCACTGTTCTTATTAAGATAAATTAAACGCTCGCTGTGAGGCCGCTGCTTATCGTCGCTGATAGTAAACGCGGAAAGGCCCGCAGGCAAGCCCGAAAGTGGAATAGAAACGCGGGTTATCGCAGATTCCAGAATATTTTTTTTAGTGAAATACGCTATACCTCCATGCCTGACTTTTAACTCAAGCTCCCGGCCTTTAAAGGCAGTTAATGTTGCAGCATTGGTGCTGATAATTGCCACTATGTTTGATGTATCCCGCATCAGGTGAAGCGAAAATCCTTGAGGAAGTATTTCAGGAAGAGTGGCGGTAAAAGGAAGTTTGTTATCGTACTTGCCTTTTATCTGATAATTAGTTCCTGCTTCAGGCTTTATTAAGAAGCTTCCAAACCCCAACGCATTGCTTTCAAACTTAACCAGTGTATCCCCCTTGGCTGATAAAACTCCTCCTCTTGCTTTTACTCCCTTTCCAGAGGCGTTTTCGGCTTTAAAAGCAACAACTGAAGCAACCCCGTCAACAAGAGAGCCTCCCTCCGGAAAAAATCTAATTATTTCGCTGGCCGATGGTGTATTAGAAATCGGAGATTTTTTGGCGGTGGTTGAAGCTGCAGAAATATCTTTTGAAATATTGTCTGAACTAACATTAATCACTTTCTCAAAAACAAAGTTGTCGCCAAAGTTCAACATCCAATTCGTGTACGCCCGCACTTTATATAAGCCCGCCGCGAGAGAATCTTTTAACTTGAAATCGCCCCTACCCAGGCCTTTATTCAAACGAATAACTTTTCGATCAATAATTTCGGCACCAGGGCTTATAAGTTCCACATACAAATTGTTGCTGGTTGGCATAAGCTGATTTCCCTGAGCATTGAGTAAGTAGGCTTTAAACCAAATATCCTCTCCGGAATAGAAGTACTCCCGATCGAGGTGTAGGTAAACTTTTTCGAAAAAAATGGTCGTTTTTGGCGCAGAAGTTGTTTGTGAATACAACTTCCCGAAGACTGATACTAAAAAAAAGAAGAAACAAAAGCTTTTAAAATTCATCGTATAAGTAGATTGTGACAAACGAGGGATAAGTTAAAATTCAAAAATTAAAACCAACAGTTTAAAAAGCAGTGAAAACATTTATAATCGACCTGCCAGTTTAAGCTTAATATAACAAAGTGTGGTGTCACTATAATTTAGTGTCGTTTGTCACGCTAAGTACTTCGTCAGGCTCACACAGCACAGGCTTTGTCGAAGGGTATCCCATGGGCTCAATAACTCGCTCAATGCTTCGACAGGCTACCATTAACGCTACCTTTGTACCTTAACAACACTTTTTCAATCATTCCACCTCATCCCTCTTTCAGTGTTTGGAAAAAAACACTTCCTCAGCCTGACATAGGACTCTTGACACCACCCTAGTTAATTTTCACCTTTACTTTCGCGGATAATTGCTCTGTCAGGCTTGTTACATAGCTCCTGAAATATTCTGGGTTAATAAATCCGGGGTCGGCCAGTTCCCAGCCTCCTACAGCGTAATAGGTAACCGGTTTTTGTTCTTCAACTTTAAGTTTCGCCAAATATGTTGTAGAAAGCTTTCCGGTTAACGGAGCATCGAAACTTCCCTGGTAAGCTTTTTTAGGTAGTATAAGTGCTAAACCCAACCAAAACTCTTTGTTATAACTTTGCTTGTCGTGTGTGTAAATAACTGTCCAGTCGCCTACGGTAAATTCTGTTAACTGCTTATCGTTGGCTACATCGGGCAGGCCTACTAATAAAGTTTCATCGCCTTTTAATCCACTGAAGCTTACGGTATTCTGATAGGCGTACATACCCGGCCAGATTTTTGGCGTTTCGTTAACCTGATAAGTTCTGCCCTGTGTTTTCCAATCGCTGTAGTGAAAATTAATTACAGAGCGTACCGGACCTTCGGAATAAATATGAAAAGATGTACTTTGAACATTGTTTTTGGTATCGTTAACGGTAACCCCTAATCTGGCTAATGAATCTTTAACCAATAAAGCGATGCCCCCTAAACCGATGGAATTACCGACCGGCAAAACATCCCTCCCCCAATTTAATAGCACATGATAATTATCTTCTACTGCCCCCTGTACGGTTAAACCCACCGTTTCCGGCGACATCCACGATACTCTTTTTCCAAACAAATCTTTGGCGTTACGGCCGTCAAAGTAATGACGAAAACCAACCTTATCGTTCTCCCACGACGGCCCATCTGTTTGATAGGGCTGATAGCCGATTTTCTTGGGCATCTCATCAATATATGCGGTATCTGCAACTTTTGGTTTTACGGGCGAATTAGCGGAGCTGCGCTTACCAAATCTAACACTGGTTCTTTTGCTAAATTCAGGAACAAAGTTCACCCAGTTTAAGCTTAATTTAAGCTTTGCTTTAGGAGCTAGATTAACCACAAAAAATAATTCATCCCATTTCATATCGCCGTCCACATCATCCAGTTGCGAGGGGATGGTATCGCCACTTGCGGTTAAAATAAGAGGAAACTTACCATCATCGGCATGCGCAAGGCTAAACCTGCTTATGCTGATAGCTCTGTCTTTAAGGGCTAAAGAAGACCTATTAGAAAGCGTAATTGATTTGGATTGTGAAAACGACTGTGTACCTGAAAGCACCAGGAATGATAGCACCAAAAACGGGGAAATGAATCTTGAAGACATTGGTTAAGTAGTGTTTATAAAATTGAAAGTACGTAAAATTATAGTTAAAAAACAAATTCCGAACCCGCTAGACCTCGGCGACTTGAAAAGGCTTTATATCTACCTTTTCCCAAACCTTTAACATTAGATAAGGTTCTTCGGCCAGCCATGCACTAAGCTGCTGATCGGTTTCAAATTGCACAATTAATGATGAACCGATCATCTGCCCGTTCTCATTTAAAATTGCTCCACCAAGGGTAAAGTTACCCGATGCTTTTAATTTTTTAACCATTTCAATGTGAAATGGACGGGCTTTCATCCGTCGCTCCAGAGCATCAGAATCGGTAAAGTCAACTGCTAAAATCAGGTATTGATTCATATTTTGAGCGCCTTATCCGTTTTTAATTTTTCGGTTTTCCCGAATCATTTGTCCGTAGTCCCATTTGCGAGCCATAGCGTTTACCATTTGGACAATCCTGCTGGTTCTTGTAGCATCTGTTTTAGCGCTTTCAATCCATTTAATAAAATATTCACGATGCGATTTAGCCAAACTAGAGTAAAACTCCAATGATTCCGGATCATCTGCAAGGCATTCCATCAACTCGGGCGGAGCTTCCAGCTTATAATCATGATCCTCCTCAAGTTTCACCTTTAACATAGCACCTTCCGACTTTCTTATCCCTTTTCTAATATCGGCATTCAATGCCATGATGAAATCCCCTTCACCCATAGGCAACAGCGCAATTCCCGAAAATTTAAACATATCCAGCATCCCTTTCACCCTAAACGACTTTTTATTGCCGGGTTTGAGTTGCTGAGCTACATCTGCGGGAACGTCGATATATGTCCAGCCTGACTTTTCGCCCTTTTCGGCAAATTTTAAGATGACAGTATCATACTCAACCATATATTATTCTTTCCAGATAATCACATCGGCAGGTTTTAACGTTTTTGTACCAATCAAAATAGTAGCTTTCTCTGGCACCGGCACTTCATAAGCTTTTTCGCCATAATTCACGCCAATCCAAAATCCATCACGCCATTCTAAAATTACACCATCAGGCAAATCCAGTATTGGTATTCCCGCCTCCTTGTAAACACGTTTTAACATTGCTTTTTCAAATGCGCCATCATCTGTATCTGGCCCAACATACGTAACCGAGCCTTTGCCCATTTTTTTATGGATAACACCCGGCCTTCCGGCATAATATTGATTGGTATACGTGGCCCAGATATCGATATTCGGATAAGGTTCGAGTACGTCGGCCCAATTGTTCCAGGTGTAGGTATCAGCACCAGCTTTAATAGTACCGGTTCTATTTTCGGGCAAATGATCGTAGAATGAAACGAAACCACTCATAAGGCCCTGTATCGGGCTTGCCCAGATAGTTTCCCAGATTTTACCTTCACGATTTTTTTGCCCGGTTCTTGTAGTCAAAACTAAGTGTCCGCCTTGTTCAACGTATTGCCTCCAGCGTTCTACCAGCTTAGCGTCTAGTAACTGATACGCTGGCGCAATTAAAACCGGGTATTTATTGAAGTCCTTATCCTCGGTTATTACATCCACCGGGGCTCCGAACTGTTTAAGTGCGCTGTAATAACGCATTAAATGCTTTAAATAATCCCATTGAAATGTTTGTGGCTGGTTATCTTGCTCCCAGCGATTATCCGGGCTATATATAACCGCCGCCTGGCGGGCTTTATGTTCAGCGGGGATTTGGGCGTTTGGATCATAGTTTCTGCGAAGAAATTTCATCTCTTCATTAACCTTAATGTATTCCTGTCCGCCTGTACTTGGAGTGATACCATCCGGACCAATAACTCCGTAATGATACTGCTCGCCTCCGGTTAAAGGCTGCCGGAAACGGTAATTACAAACAAATTTATTTCCTCCTGCAAAAGCATGCCATACCCACATCCTCACTGTTCCGGGCATAGTTTGCGAATTAAATTTCCCCCAGTTAACCTGACCGGGCTGCAATTCCATTACTCCGGTTACACCATTAATAGGTCGGAAAAAATCGTTTGAAAAAGCGATACTGGTTGGAGATCCCATTCTAAATCCCTGATCGCCAATTCCCATATCAAAGCCGGCGACAAGATATTTGGTGTAGGTTACAAAATCGAGTTTAGGCATCCGGGTTGGATCTACAGGTGTATGCTCCGGCATCAGGTTGGTAGTGATCCATTGATCGGCGGGAATGTATTTACGTAAGATAGCCGCCTGAAAGTGCATAAATTCCGCTACCTCATCCGCAGAAAAGCGTCTAAAATCGAGTACCGCATGCGGATTGGGCTGCGCGATTAATTCTTTTCCGTTGGGTGTTCGGATCTGTTCAAAATTATCATACCTCAAACTCCAGAACGCAGTTCCCCAGGTTTTATTCAGGGAATCGATGGATTTGTATTTATTCTTAAGCCATTTCTGGAAACTCAGCCTTGCCGCCGGGCTGTGATCTACCTGGCCATAATGAGAAGGTTCGTTATCCAACTGCCAGCCCCAAATCCGTTTATCGTTAGCATAATGTTTAGCCAAAGCTTCTACCATGCGGGATACATAACGTTTGTAAACGGGGCTCGACCAGGAAATATGCTGACGGGAACCGTGCTGCATGGTTCGGTTTTCCTCGTTAACCATTAAAATTTCCGGATGCTTTTGGGCCAGCCATGCCGGGGGAGTTGGCGATGAGGTACACATTACCACTTTTACGCCGTTTTTATGCGCTATTTCTACAGCTTCATCTAACCATTTAAAATCAAAAACACCGTCTTTAGGTTCAACGAAAGCCCAGGCAAACTCGCCGAAATGCGTAAACTCGAAGCCTGTTTCGGCAAGCTTTTTTATGTCGCGTTCCCATTGATGCCTTGGCCATTGTTCGGGATAATAATAAGAGCCAATCGGCATTAAATCACTTTTCTTAAAAAAGCGTTCGGGATTTTGAGCATTAACGGATTTTAGTTGAGCGAGCATAAGCACGGCAACTATACAGATTGATACTTTTTTTAACATGAGTCTAATTTGGTTATCGAACCTAAAGAATATTCTCTTCGAAAATCATGATTTTTAAACTAAGTTTGGGCATTATTTGCAGAAATATTACAATATATGAGTAAATTCTTAGCATACCTTAAAACCGAGACTTTCAGGAAAAACCTCATCATATCGATTATATCTGGAATCGCTTTTATCTTGCTGATCTTTTTCAGTCTTCGTTATTACACTCGGCACGGCGAGGGAGTTCCTGTCCCTAAATTGCAGGGGCTAACAGTTGAACAAGCAATAGAACTACTAGACGCACAAGGGCTGGAATATCATATTGATTCTGTTTACCAAATGGATAAACCTCCGGGTATGGTGGTAGAACAAGACCCTGATCCGAATACGAACGTTAAAATGAACCGTACGATTTACCTCACAATTATTACTCGTACGGCACCGGATGTAGGTTTTCCGGATATTTTTGAAAAAACTTTTCTGGAAGCCCGAGCCATTTTAAATAATTACGGGATAAAAATCGGCGATACGTCGTACATTTCGGATATCGCACGCGACAGGGTTCTACAGGCGCAGTTCAGAGGGAAACAGCTCAACAAAGGTGAACAAATCCCGAAAGGATCTCTCATAAGTTTGGTTCTGGGCGACGGGAAAGGTGCCAGCGAAGTTGATCTCCCTAATGTGGTTGGACTTCTGCTTAACGAAGCAATATTTTCTTTAAAAGGTTCTTCCCTTAATCCGGGTATGATAAGTTACGAGAACGTAACCGATAGTACTACCGCCCGGGTTATTAAACAATTTCCGGCTTTAAGCGATTCGTTAACCAAAGTAAGCATCGGCTCAAGCGTCGATTTGATTCTGTCTAATGAAGCAGCACCTGTTCAATAGCGATATTTCGGCCGCTGAGTTAAAAGAAAAGCTATCCGAAAGTAATTCGCTTTATCTGATTGATGTTAGGGAAGAACTGGAATTCCACACCTTCAACATCGGCGGAGAGAACATACCCTTGGGAACCTTATCAAAAGGTTTGGGAGAATTAGAATACAATAAAAACGATGAGATAGTGGTTATCTGTCAGCGGGGAATAAGAAGCGAAACGGCAAGGCGTTTATTAGTTTCCGCAGGATATAAAAATGTCAAAAACCTTAGTGGCGGTTTACTTGCTTACAGAAGGATAACTATCTAAAAATTCAATTAAATGACCGATAAAAAACTGTCGAAATTAAATTTAAAGGCCAGGGTTATTATAGTTCTGGCTATTATTACCGCACTTGCGTTAGGAATTACCGCTTTTTCATATTACTTGAAATTTTTCGGTCCCAATGTTTCGAATAAGGAAAAATACCTCTATATAAAAACAGGTTCTGATTTTGAGGATGTTTATAAAACGATAAGGGAGAAAGAAATTGTGAATGATTCGGCTGCTTTTCGCGAAACTGCCGAGACAATGAATTACCCGCAAATGGTAAAACCAGGTAAATATCGCCTGAAAGGCGGCATGAGTAACCGTAAATTAGTTGCCAGGCTGAGAATCGGAGATCAGGAACCGGTTAAGCTTAAATTCAAAAATCATCGCCTCAAAAATAATATGGCGGCTTATATGGCAACTCAGATAGAAGCCGATTCGATTTCTATTGTGAATCTTCTTGATTCTGCGGAGTATATAAGCAAATACGGCTTTACAACAGACAATGTGTACAGCATGTTTATCCCGAATTCTTATGAACTTTATTGGAACACCTCTGCCGAACAATTTTTTGAACGAATGTATAAAGAGTACAAAAAGTTTTGGACTCCTTCACGCATCGCGCAAGTAGAAAAAATCGGCTTATCGCAAACGGAAGTTAGTGCTCTGGCCGCAATCGTTGATGCCGAAGCTTTAAACGACAGCGAAATGCCCACGATAGCGGGTTTGTATATGAACAGGTACAACAGCGGGATAAAATTACAGGCAGACCCCACGGTTATTTTTGCGAACCAGGATTTTACTATCAGGCGGGTGCTAAATCGCCATTTAATAAAAGATTCTCCATATAATACCTATGTTTACAAAGGGCTGCCTCCGGGGCCTATAATGATGCCGAGCATTAATGCTATAGATGCTGTGCTGAATTATCAGAAACATAAATTTATATTCATGTGCGCCAAGGAAGATTTTTCCGGTTACCATAATTTTGCTGTTACCCAGGCCGAGCATCAGGCAAACGCACGAAGATTTCAACGTGCTTTAAATGAAAGAAACATAAAAAAATAATGTACATCCATCAAACTAAAATAAGGGTAAGGTATGGTGAAACCGATCAGATGGGCTATATGTACTACGGTAATTATGCCGAATTGTATGAGGTGGGCCGGGTAGAAATGCTCAGAAGTTTAGGAATGACCTACAAATGGATGGAAGAGGTTGGTATTATGATGCCGGTGTTAGAAATGAAATGTAAGTACCTGAAGCCCGCTTTGTATGATGAAGAATTAACCATTAAAGTGATACTGGCAAAGATACCGGGAGTTAAGATCCATTTCAGATACGAATTTTTCAATGAGGCTAATGAGTTTATTCATGAAGGGGAAACTACCCTGGCCTTTATTAACATGAAGAGTAACCGCCCCTGCCTCCCCCCCGCCGAATTCCAGAAACGCTTAAAAGATCTTTTTGACTAAATATGCTTTGGCTCCATAAACTTCTTTTAAAAACCCGGCTCTATCAAATGCTTATGGACTGGACCAAAGTGGTTGTTATACCTGGCTTTAGTCCGCTGCCACTATTTACCGTAGGAACCTTTTTCTTCCAGGAGATTAATAAAGATTCGCTGCTAAATAAGGCATCATCCCTGGCGTACAACTTTATGCTTGCCATTTTTCCGGGTATTATCTTTGTATTCACTTTAATACCCTATATACCCATAGAAGGCTTCCAGGATCAACTAATAGGTTTGCTGGCACTGGTACTGCCGTCTAAAGCTTTCGAAGCCGTTAAAGGCACTCTGGAAGAAATTATCAAACAACAGAATGGCGGCTTATTATCATTCGGTTTTTTTGCCGCGCTCTTTTTCGCTACCAACGGAGTTATCAATCTGATGCAGGCCTTTAATAAATCGTCTTTAATTATCGAAACCAGAGGTTGGCTTAAGCAGCGTTTGGTAGCTATTACGCTTACTTTCGTGATGTTTCTGGCCTTAACAATAGGCCTAACCATTATGACCGTAGGCACATTCGCAGTTAAATTTGCCGAACAGCAGCTAGAATTCAGGGATTCTTTTTGGCTTTACTTCGCCGATTTTTTCAGATGGTCAATCATGGTCTGTGTTTATTTTATCACGCTTTCCATCTTATACCGCTACGGGCCTACTCATACCAAAAAATGGAAGCTTTTTAGTCCGGGTGCCTGGCTTGCAACCGTACTCGCTATTTTAACCTTTTGGGGATTCGGGTATTACATAAATAATTTCGGCAATTACAATGAAGTGTACGGATCTATCGGTACCTTAATTGTCATCATGATCTGGTTGTATTTAAACTCACTCATTATCCTTATCGGCTTCGAATTAAACGCAAGTATCGACCTGTCTAAACGCAGCATTAAGATTGTAAAACCAAAATTCAACACGTTTAAAGACGAACCGGCACAGGAAAAGCTTAGCAAAAACGGATAAATTGAAATCTATTACTCTGTAGCTCAAACTTCTAAGCACAATACTCAAAAAAAACAACATTCATTCTTGCAGATTTAAGCGGGATTCGTACTTTTGCCCCCGGAGAGCTGGCAGAGTGGTCGATTGCGGCAGTCTTGAAAACTGTTGAACTGTTAAAGGTTCCTGGGGTTCGAATCCCTAGCTCTCCGCCACTATTATAGAATTAAGCCTTTTACGTTACGTAGGAGGCTTTTTTTGTGCCGAAACTCAAAAGGCACCACAATGGGTATCACTTTTGAATGTTTATCTGCAAATTTTAACACTTCTGGTGCCCTGTTGGTGCCCTATCAGGGGTCAGCAAGGCAATAGGGGCACCAGAAATTTTATCGATCTTTTGAAATTCTCATGGCCTGCCTATTACCCTTATCACAAAATCCGAATTCTTGTTAAAAGTTGGCAGCCCCATAGTCTACTTACTCCTATTCAGCCCATCCATTGCCGATACATCTCCGGGTTTTACCATCAGCGTTTGTGAAAAAAAACTTTTTGCTTCTGCCTTTTTACCCAGCATTAAACAAGCCCAGCCCATCATGTGATTCGAATCGTAATCAAAGGGGTAAAGCGTGATTACTTTAACAAATTGCTGTTTTGACAGCTCGTATTGTTTACGGTTATAATAAATCATGCCTTTCCAGTACCGGGCCTGTACGTTTTGTGGGTCCGATTTTAAAATTGCATCATACTGCTCCATTACTCTGTCCCAGCTTTCTAATGAGGCGAGTGGTTTTACAACGCCAAACCGGGCTTCTATGGCTTTATTCTTCAAATTAACCGCTTTCTGATAATAATTGGCCGATACAGTATAGTTTTTAAGCAGATAATACAACCAGCCCAGACGCAAATTCATCTCATAGCTTTTTTCGTTATAAACCGAACTAATCGCCTTGACGGCGGAAGTATAGTTTACTTTTAATTCTTCTGAGTAACTGGTTGAGAATGCCTTCATAATAGTGGCATCTGCTTGTGAAAACGCCGATTTAACCTGCAATGCTGTAATAATTATAACTAATGTAGCCGCTCTTTTTAAAATTTCCATGATATACTTGTTGTAAGTGAGTGTTGATTGAAATTTGTGTTTTGGGTAATATTTTGTTTCTTTTCCTGCGTATAGTTTAGTTGAAGCAGGCTTCTTCTTCCGAGTTGATACAGCAAAGAAGTTCCAAGTTTAGAGGTACTCGGGTCGATAGAATTGTAAACATACAAACCATCAACTTCCAGAAAATTGTTCAATCTCCCGAAACTTCCTGAAGCTTCAAACCATATTTTTTTTGAAAGTTTAAAACCAGCAACCTGGCTAATTATCGTTTCTGTGGCCACTGAATCACTATGTAATGAGATTCTTGTTATGCCGTATAAATTTAGGTTTCCTAATGGGAAGTAGGTGAGCATGGCATTATATTGATGAGTGATTAAGCCAGTAAGATTGCCAATGCTTGCATCCGCCTGTACATCCAGATAGTTGCCTGAAATTTTTAATCCGCCTAAGCCAATATTACTGTGGTAGCGTTGCGCGAGAAAGTTAGTATTCAAGTAATGATATCCCGCCCAGGCCGACCATCTCGCCGATAAAGCATAGCTTAGTTTTCCATAATATTCAAATTGTTTGCTCGCCGAATAATCGACTGTGCCGTTACCTGGTGCATTAATCACAGCCAACTGCTGCCCAAAGAAAGAAAGGGATTGGTCAAAGAATATTTTCCAGCCTAGTTGGGTCCCCAGGCTAATGCGGTTATAATAGCCATTCTTTCTTAATACGGTTGCAGGACTTTTTATCCCGCTTTCGAGCGTAAGGCTTCTAATGGCAAGCTTACTTGTAGTATCATCATTTGCTTGAAGATACGATTGATGATAGTTTGCAGCCAGCGGATGATTAAGGTAAGTTTCGCAAAGTTGAAGATAATAGCGAGCGAATTGATTGTAAGAATCCTCTTTTAATACTTGGGTATAATGTTTTTTTGCCTCGCCGAAATCCGACAGTATAAAGGCAGCATAAGCCATACGCAACCTCAAATTAGGAAAATCTGATTGCTGTTTAATTAGCTTATTTCCCTCGATAAGCAACTCTTTCCATTCACCGGTTTCGTATAGTTTCCAACTTAAACTATCAGCTTTTATATAATCGGTGTTGTTTTGAGCAAGAATAATCAACGACCAGAATAAAAGAACGGGGATAATTATTAACTTTCTAAGGTCCATACTGATGCTGTGGGTTTGTTTGGCAGCTGAATTTCAAGGGTTGATATCCTGCCGTTTATTAGCTTAATTTCTGATTTCATTACCTCTTTTACCTTTCCAAAATATTCGATGTATTGTTCTGATTTAAGACTCATTTGCTGAGGTTGTTTATCATCCTTACAGATATTGGATTTGAATTTAAAAGTGATAAACTGATTGAAAGGAGCTATAAAATCTTGCAGCCAAAGCCACGATTTGAATCTGCTTAGGTGGAGCGGATAAATATCCTGATTTTGAATTCCCTCAACCGAGGTAAAAATTACTTTATAAGCAGAGAGATAAAACTGATACAGCAAAGTGTTTTTATCACCATAAAAATTGCTGAAATAAAAAGCACTTTCATTGTCAGTAAAATAAGCGCTTGTCGTCGAGTCTTTTAAATGGAAAAAAGATTGGTTCAAGGCATCGGTAAATACCTCCCATTCTTCTGTTTTACCAGTTTCGTAGTTTGTGAATTTTACACGAAAACCCGGCTGAAAAGTAAAGGACATTTTAATAGAGAAATCAATAGCAGGGTTAGCAATGGTTTGCCCTTCTGCAGGAATTGTAAAGCTTTGTAACTGTTGCGGTAGTGTTTCTGAAATGTTAAAATAATAGGAAAAAGGGTATTCGGTGGTTTTCGAACCAATGTAAGGCGTTTGCTGTACTTGAAAATGTAAATGTGGCTCAGGCGAACGACCCGAGTTGCCACAGGCCCCGATAACATCTCCCTGATAAACAAAATCTCCTTTTTTAACCTTCGCAGAACCCTTTTTAAGGTGCGATACTTTTGAATATAATCCGGTTAAATGTCTGATGATGATTGTGTTGCCCCAGTTATTAACGGTATCTACTTCCCCTATAGGATTATCTTCAATATCATCAATAACATCTTCCACAAATCCGGTGGCACAGGCAAGCACGGGTTTATTGTAACAGTAAAAGTCTTTTGCAGTGCTGCCGGGCCAAGCATAAGTTTTCATTTCATTATCCAGAATTACAAAATCAAGTGCTTTGCTCCAATCTCCTTTATGGGTAATATTGCCTTCATACCCTTGCGATACGGTCCATTCGCCGATAAAAGGCAGCAATAAAGGCACGTATCGATGGTTCTGTAATCGCTCTCGATTATTTAAAAACTGGTATAAATTAAGTTCGGGTGAGAAATTTTGAACGGGTGTTAATGTTAACCCACGCGAACTGATTCGCTGCATAAAGAAATAAAGCATCAGAATTACAACCACCGAAAAGGGGAGCGATAAAACCGGTAATTCATAAATTTTTAAAAGATTAGTTAAGCCTTTAACCAGCATGCCTGCCAGGGCAATACTCAAAACAGACCATAAATAAGAATAGCGCGAAGGAATGATGAAAAAAGCACCCAAGGCTACCGCAGTCATCATGTAATTGGCACCAAAATTATAGTAATTGATACTTTCATGGTAGTCCGTAGAAAAGCGTTCAATACCGTAAGCAGTAAAAAAGCCAATAAGCAAAAGACTGAACCCGATTCTGGAATACCATATAAAGCCAAGGCTGAGCAGAAACCCTGCAAATGCATTATCCTGAAAAAGTACTGCGCTTATCGACCTGAAGAAATTAAGTATTAAGCTTAGCGGGTAAGCTTGAATTAACGTATTGAAGTGATTGTTTAGATATACGCTGGCTGGTTGCCAAAAATCAGAATCGGAGAGTGTAGTAATTTTTACCAATTTATCGCCGGTAAGGCTTATCATCCAGAACGTGAGTACAAAGGGGAGCGATAGCACCGGTAGTCCGTATTTGCCCAGCCAGGCCGAAACGGTAATGCTTAAAATGAATGTACAAAAAGCAGATAAAAGCAGTACAAGCCAGAAGTAGGCATTTTGCTCATAGATGGTTGCCAAACCTATTGCCGTTAATAATGCGTTGAAGCTATACAAACCTTGTGAAGTGCATTCTTTGCTGAAGCCGGTAAATCGGGCAACCGCCTGTGTAAGCATTACAGCTAATAATCCGGCAGATCCGGCTACAGGATTGAAAAAACTAACCAGCAAAATAATACCTCCGAATAGTTTATCCTGGGAGAAAAATATCACCGAATAACTATTAAGTACAGCTATGCTATATTGACGCATGGCATTCAAGACCTAAAGGTTTATAGACTTTAAATGTGTTGGGGTTTCTTCCTGCATTTCAAGATATCCAAGAGTTTCTGCTTTGCGGATAAGATGCGGATTACCCTTTTCATCAATCATTACCACATTTGGGCGCATGCTGATAAACTGCATCCACTGTGTCATGTTATAAGCACCAACCTTATGAACAACTACATTGTCACCCCTATTTAGCAAAGGCAGGTTTACGCTTTCGCGAACAACATCAATGTTCATACAGAGCGGTCCATACAGCACCATGTCTTCAGAATGATGAGTAAAATCCTGGGCGGGACTTATTTTATGTTCATACCAGAACGCGGTAAAGAGAATGTTTACGCCAAAATCCATAATGGTAGCTCTTCTGCCATCGCTCAGCCGTTTATTAGCTAGTACGGTACCTAATAAATATCCTGCATCATCAATCAAAACCCGGCCGCTTTCTAAAATCAATAAGGGTAATTCATCCTGTTTAAAGCCATGAGCTAATATGGTAGATGTGATAGCTTCGGCAAAATCATCAACAGAAGGCACGGTATCAACTCCTGGCAAATAAGCCCCTCTGAGCGTATTTGTTGATGGAAATCCTCCCCCCAAATCCAGGTATTGGATAGGCGTATGTAATTGATTTTTGCAATTTGTAGCCAACTCGCATAATTTAGAAGCTGCAATAGCATAAGCAGAAGTAGCCAGCATATAAGTTCCGATATGGCAATGCAATCCTACCAGTTTAAGCTTGCCCGAACCGATAATTTTAGTGATTGCGTTCCAGGCCTGGCCATTTTCATAATTAAAACCAAAGCGGTCCCAAATAGGATAGACACCGGTATCCATATTTACCCGGATGGCTACTCTGGGCTTTTTATCCTGCGTATCACATAGTTCAATTAGTGAGTAGAGCTCATCAAAATGGTCAATATGTAATAGCGAGTCGTTTTTGATAGCTAACAGGATATCCTCGGGATGCTTATCAGGGCCATTAAAAATTATCTTATTTCCAGGTACGCCATTGCCCAGTGCTTTACGATATTCAAAGCCCGAAACTACTTCTGCCCAACTTCCTTCCTGATGAAAGACATTACAAACCGCATTAATGTAATTGGTTTTATAGCTCCAGGCGAATTGAACTTTGGGATATCGGGTTTTAAAAGAACGCACCGCATTTTGATAATTCCGGCGAATTTGTTTTTCCGACAATACAAATACCGGCGAACCGTACTCTGCAAGCAGGCTTTTTACTGATACACCATCAATGTATTTTAGTGCCTGAAATTCTGTACGTGTTCCGAATTTGTTCATTAAACCGGCGTTCATCTTTTTGATGAAGGGCCTTTCGTAAATCAATTTCTGAGTAATCATTTGGATTAAGGTTTATAGTTCGCCGTAAGCAGAGAGGTGTTGAAATTCTTTAACATCGGTAATGTGATCCCAAGAGTAGCGGATGAAAATTTTTCCAACTTCGTATTTGGTAAATGGAGCCACTTTCTCGCCGAGAGCCATTTTAACAAGTGTTGCAGGCTGATTTTGGCCGGCCCCTGCGGTTAAATAAATCCAGGCCGGAAAACGAGGGTTTACCTCCATAATATATAAATGGCCCTTTGCGTCTTTCATTATTTCGAGTTCAAAGCCACCTTTCCATTTGGTGGCTTTCACAAAGTGATTGGCAAGGTCTATCAGTTCCTGATCCTCCAGCGTAATTCCAGCCCAGGCTTTGCCTTTATCAGTGATATAGAGTTTCCGCATAGGAATAATACTGATGGCATTGCCCTCGCCATCGCCTAAAGCAGCAATATTTATTTCAGTCCCGTTAATAAACTGTTGAACTATAATCGGATGTCCCCATTTCGCACTCAGTTTATAAAAGGCTTTATGTGCTTGTTCAATGGTATAGGCGATTATGGCCTCATAATATTTACCTTTTACCACCAAAGGATACCCAAAGTCTTCAGCAAGCTTGTTTAATTCTTCAGCTTTATTAATCACTTTATCTTCCGGCACATGAAATTTGTGTTTTTTACCAAACTTGAGAAGGTTGATTTTATCCCTTGCCTCTAATTGTTCGATGTTGGGCAGAAAAGTGCGGATTCCAATTTCAGCCAAACGGTCAGACAGCCTAATGAAGTTATAAAGCTCAGCATCGAAATTTGGAATAATTATCTCCATGCCTTCTTCTGCATGGATGTAATTTAAGCGTTCAAATAAAGCCTTAATTCCGGCCGATGGGTACGGAATCTGATACGTTTTATCAACGATATCATGCATGTATATTCCAGGTTCAAGCGATTCGTAAGAAAAACCGATGATTCGTAGTTCCCGGTCGAGGCCTTCTCGTAAGGCTCTGATTACAGCAACGCCGGGACCGGGGCTATCAATCGCATTTAATCCGGTAACGGCAATAACCAGTGGTTTTTTTGTGTGTTTGTCCATAATATGTGGCTTATTGCTCAAGAAGGTTAGCATCTTTTAATTGGCTCATCCAGTCGTCCCAATCCCTTTCAAGTTGTAATTCTTCCACATGGTATTTATCGAGCAGCTCTGCTTTTATTTGCGAAGAAGATTTGCCATCCTTCATCATCTGCAAAATTTCTGCAGCTATTGGGTTGCTTGAAAACGAATCACCGGTTGCCGGATTGAAGATGAATCCATTCTCGCTGGTAGCTATATTTTTCTTGAGTTTCATTGTGTCGGGATTTAGGTTCTTTAGCTTTTAAAGAGTTAGACGTTAGCCTGATTGAAAACCTGCGATCAATTTTATTTTTTTAATGAGCATAAAAAAAGCCTCCGTTAGGGAAGCTTTGAATTTTAATCTTTATTAGGATGCGGTGGCGGTGGGCCGTGTGGATGTTTAGGTCTCAATGCTTTTTCTACCTCTAAATACTTTTTAAACTGAGATGCTGTAAGTGCTGCTTTGATTTTTTCATCGCGCGTCTTTGCCAGCTTATCAATATCTTCCTTCTTTCCCGGAGGCGGCGGTGGAGGTGGTGGGTTATCCCTCCTCAGCTTTTCTATTCCGGTGAAAAAAGTTTTAAAAGCTTCTTCCACTTTTTGTTTTTGGGCTGCGTTTAGCGTTAGCTCTTTTTCAAGTTTTGTACTCACCTGTTTAAGCCTCACTTCTGGCGATGGCGGGTGAGGCGGTGGCTGTTGAGCCTTTGCTATGGAGCTTACAAGCAGTAAACCGGATAGCATCATCTTAATTCTTTTCATATTTTATCCTTTCTCTATTTGACGTTTTATATTGTTAAAACCTGCGTTTTTTTATTGGCCAGGTGGAGGTGGGGGCATATCTTCGAAGTCGCCGGGAGGTGGTGGTGGTGGCATGCCTTCTTGCCCGGGCGGCGGCGGTGGCATCGGGCCATTTCCGTGTTGAGGTGGTGGTGGCCCCTCGCCTCTGCCTCCCGGTGGAGCAACCATTCGCATAACCTGATTGATGATTTTATCAAATTTTATTTTCTGCTCCGGCGTACAGATTTTACGAAGCTCACGGAAGTGATTAAATGTTGCCAATTGAATTTCTTTTTCTTTTTCTCCTATTGCTGCAGCCATTTTTATTATCGCCGACTCAGTAAGCACCGTATCCTTAATCGAGCTAAAAAAATGATTTTTCAAAGGCCTAATCTTCCTGCGTAAGTCATGCATTTCTGATTGATGTTCGGCAATAAGCTGCTTATAAATAAGTTGCTGGTCTTTGTTGAGGTTAAGCTCATTAATGATAAACAGGGAAGCCTCGTGCCGACCTGCTGCCCTTAAATTTTCTGGTGATTTTCTATTAAGAATCCAGAAAGTGGACAGCGTAGCAATGTTTGCAATTACGAGGACTGCAATCAGAATGCTTAGCCATTTATTTTTTTTGATAGTTTCCATTTTAAAAGATTTGAGAGTATAACCATTTCATAATTCCATTACTTAATGGTATTGGTGTCATATAAAGTGGTGGTGCCTAAATTATATTCCTGCGCAAAACTTTGAAGTTCGGTCGAGCTCGCCCTTTGATTTTTTTGCCGTAGCAAGGAGCTTATAGTAACAACATTTAGTATCAAAAAAACTAATAATACAGCTATCGCGATTGACGGCCTGGCGAGGTGAGGGAATAACCAGCTGGATTTTTTAGCCGTTTTATTTTCTAACCGTGTAATCAACTTCGACTTAAAATAATACGAAGGCTCAGCGCATTGGATTCCTTCCAAACTATTTAAAGTAGCTTCTATCTCTTCTCTCAATTTTTGTTCATCTCTCATCACTATAAATTTTTATAATACCCGGCTAATGATTTTCTTAAATGCTGCTTAGCCCGATGCAGGTACGATTCAACCGCTCCAACAGTAGTTTGCATAATATCTGCAATCTCCTGATGACTTTGTCCTTCAACTTTATGCAGCAGGAAAGCAACTTTTTGATTCTCAGGAAGCGTATTAATCGCTTTAAATAATATTACCGAGCGTTCTTTGTTCTCCATTAATATGCCAGGGTGTTCAAAATCTGGTTGGTCATATTGCAATTCATCGTTTACGCCAAAGAGACTTTTTACAATAGCAAAGCGCTTTTTACGATTTTTTTTTCGTTGCCAGTCAAGCGCCTTTGTTAACGTAATGCGATACAGCCAGGTGGATAATTTTGACTCGCCCTTAAATTGCCCTATTGATTCATAAACCTGCACAAACACTTCCTGGGCCACATCCTCTGCTTCTTCCTTGTTTTGAATGATACCCAAAGCGGTATTAAAAACCATTTTTTGATAGCTTGAAACTAGTCTGGGGAACGCTGAACGTTCCCTCCCTTGCAAGGCTTCTATCAAAATAGATTCACTCAAATTTTATTGTTGTTTATTGGGTTAGACGATATTAAGAAAAGAAACCTGCGTTTGGAAGAAAATTTTCACCTAAAGGTGGTCCGTGTTTTCCTTGCGGGTTTATAACGGGGGTATCGCAGGAATATACCCTTCGACAGAACCATCTGCCGGAATTTAAATACTTAGTTGCTATGGCCCTAGCTTTGCTCCCTTAACCATGTATCGGTACTCTTTTGCAATATATTTTTCTACCCAACTTCCTGTAACCTGCTCATTATCTTAAAGCATATTTTCCCCGTTGAACATTTACATCTGTTTTCCAGTCTCATATTTTATCCTCTCCGCCACCTTTTGCAGAATTAAGCCTTTTACGTTACGAAGGAGGCTTTTTGTGCACGTGAAGCCACTTTTAAGGCGGCATTTACCAATTGGCCAACATATCAGAATCATTTGATTACTTCGTTAGGCCAAATGTGCCTGAGTTGCGCCGAAGGGGTTGAGGGATAAAAAGGTTTATGTACGAAAAAGTTGCTTAATCGATTCCTATTAGATGTATTAACAGTTATCTATAAGTTTTTGTACTGAACGTATTCATTACCCAATGCCCGGAGTCTGATTGGTAGTATCGTTCTTTTCGCGAAGTTTCTTAACGGTATATAAAGCAGCGGCACCGATAAGTAAACCAACACCGCTATCGATTGGTGCATCGGTATCTTCACAGAACGGATCAAAATCAGGATCACATTGTGAATATGACATCATCGAAAACAAACACAAAAAAACTACCAATAAGAACTTCTTCATCAACCTGAATTTATTCCTTAATGAATTTAGTGGCTATAATAACACTGTTCGTTCCTTGATCCTTCAACTGAAGTACATATACACCAGAAGGCAACTCGCGAACTGTTTGCCTGATAATCTGATCCTTTGTAAACACATTACGGGTTAGCTCTCTGCCCTGGAGATCTAAAACATAGAGCTCAACAGATTTATTCCGGCCCGAGTATTCAACACTCACATAATCTTTTGCAGGGTTAGGATATACCTCAAATTTGTGGTCTTTATCCAGTGTGTAGTTCAATGATATCGGATCCGATAATTTCACATCGCCTTTGGCATCTACCTGTTTTAGTCTATAATAATTGGTCCCCCAAACAGGATCTCTATCTATGAAAGAATATGAATTTTTAGAAGACAGGAAGTCCACTTTTCCGATTGATTTAAAATTTATTCCATCTTCAGAACGTTCGATTTCAAAATTGCCGTAATAACCCTCATTGGCAGTTAACCATTTCAGTTCTGCACCAATAGCTATTTTATTAGCTATAAATTCAACAGAGCTAAGAAGAGGCTTAAATACTAACTTGAACCGCTTATCGCCAAACGTCAATGGATTAGCCTTATTAATTTCAAAACCGTAGGAATTATCCGCAGTAACTTTTGTTTCAGTTTGCGTAAACGCATCCTGTAATATCACTTCATGATTCGCGGTTGCAGACAGGTCCGTGAAATTTAATTTAACCGGACCGCTAGCAGCGGCGTTTAAGCTTAACCTTAGTTCTTGCACTTCTCTCAATTCCGGCATAAAATTTATTGTAAGCCTTACACTGTCACTTGAAAGCGTACTCAGGGTTATTGAGCTTCCTCCAAACAAAGCTGCATCTTCATCCAGAGCAAGTGAGTTACTTCCGGTTTTAAATACCGTTACAGCTTCTTCAACATGCGTATTGTTCTGAAGGGTAATTCTTAATTCTTTGTTTTGATGAAAAAATGCATTGGTTTTGGGATTCAAACTGGAAATAGAATTTTGAAAAGGAGACTCTTTTGGTGATGACATGAGACGCACCGGTGCTGTTGATAACGACTTAGCACTTTCGGTAAAGGTAACTGTCCCCCCGCCTGCATTTGCACGGGCATAAAATGCCTGCCCGGGCATTATATGAAATACATCCCCACTCCAACCAGAATTACCGGCTAAAACCCCACTCAAATATGTTATGAAACCACCGGTGGGCTTAACTATTCTAAAATCTGTAGACATGTTGCTTTTTGTAACATTGCCCCAATCAATTACCGCAGGGTATGGGTTACCCAGTAAAATATATCCGTCGTAAGTAGCTTCTCCATTATTTGTACGAGGCACCGCCACTACAACATCCTGTTGATTAATTGGTCCTGTGTATTGCATGGTAACGTTTTCAGGAGTAGAAAAAGGCGTATTTACTTTATTCGATGTTAGTGCCGTTCCTGATGTATAATTTGTTCTGTCCCCTCTAAAAAACAGAAAGGCACCATTCCCTGCTGAAAGGGCTTGTGTTATATTTGTTACCGGGGTGAATTGTGATTGAGCAATTGTTGCTGATTCATTATATCTGGTTAACGATGTCGCATAGGGCTGAGCCGCCCCTCCTGGATCAAAGCCGCCACCGTTGGTCCCGGTAATAACCATATAATTTTTTAGTTGAGAATAAGTTGTAGAAACCGCCTCTGTTACTGGTGAAGATATAGCTCTGGTACCTCTATACGCATCTGTTCCTCCGGTAAAATAAACTTGAACATTAACATTACCGGTAACACTGGCATTGGATGGGATAGCAGCCACATTGGCATTTGTGGTTGCAGTAGCTAGAAGGGTTAATCTGCCTCCTGCTGCAACGGTAGTACCAGATCCCAGTGTCAATAAATTTGAAAGTGTTGAAGTACTGGTACTAAAGGTCTTAGTTCCCGCTCCGTTTGCTATAATACTATAAAATGGAGTAGAGTTACTTCCAGCGATACTTTGCGCTGTAGCACCTCCGAAGGTCACAGTAGATGTACCACTGGTGAAAGTGCCATCATTTGTCCAACCTCCTTCATTAATATAAATTTGGCCAGCACCGTTTACTACTATATAAGCCCCACTATTAATTAATCCTTGTGCTGAGACCAATACAGGGCAACAGAAAGAAACTCCTAAAAGAAAAAAGGAGCATAGAAATGAGTGTTTAAACAGACCTTTTCGCATAAGGCTAGGGCGTTAAATAATAAAACATACGCCTCTATACGGGTTTTATGCAAATAGGTTACTTTTTTGGCAGATGATGAATTAGGTTATTATTGTTTTTTGCTTAAAGGGAAGCGGAGATAAAAAAAGGGTGACGTTAAATCACCCCTACATTTCTTAAGTATTTTTTTGCTGACTATGCAGGGACCACTTCTCCAGCACGTTTACAAGGTCTTCGAGTTTTACCGGTTTGCTTATATAATCATCCATTCCGGCACGTATACAGGCATCACGGTCGCCTTGAAGCGTATTAGCCGTCATAGCGATAATGGTAGGTTGTACGCTTAAGCATAATCTTATCATTTTAGTAGCCTCTAGTCCGTCCATTTCGGGCATTTGAACATCCATCAAAATAACATCATAATCGTTCAGGCTCACTTCCTCCAAAACTTCGTTTCCGTTACTGGTCATTTTAGGCTCATAGCCCAGCTTATTCAGCACCTTAATAACCATCTTCTGATTCATGGCATCATCCTCAGCTATTAAAATGCGTAGCGGATTATCTTTCGCGAAATCGATGGAAAGCTTTTGTTTGTTGTTTTGCTCCTGAGATTTGTTTCTGTTGCGAAGAGCTACCATAATTTGCTCGTTAAGAATATGCTGGCGGATGGGTTTCTTAATAACCGAACTAAAAAGTGAAAGATATTTTTTATAAGCTTCGTCATCGAACTTATTAAGCAAAATCACCGGAAGTTCGGGGTAAAGAGACTTAATGGCCTGGGTTAATTCCACACCGTTCATCTCCGGCATTTGCATATCGGTAATAACCAAATCGTATTCCTGATTTTTAGCCAGAAGTGCTAAGGCTTCTTTACCCGATGTTAATGCCACGGCTGATAACTTCCATTGTTCCAGCTGTTTTTTAAGCAGATTACAAAGCGTGGTATTGTCTTCAACAATTAGTACTTTCTTCTTCTCCATTCCCACCATCTCGATGCTTTTTGAACGCACCTGCTGCAAACTTGTTCTTAACCAAACCGTGAAGGTAAATGTACTGCCATCGTGTTCCCTACTGTCAACACTGATAGATCCTCCCATAAGTGATACCAGGTTTTTGCAGATTATTAATCCAACTCCGGACGAAATACCATTAGTATTTAAGGCAGATACGGGCTCGGAAAAGCCTTTGGTTAACTGTGCTACTTTGTCGGGTGTCATTCCCATACCAGTATCCCGGATGGTAAATTCAAGTTTAACCTTATTATCATCGGTCGACTCGAGATAGCGGGCACCGATAAAAATTTCTCCCTTCAGGGTAAACCGCATAGAGTTTTTAACCAAATTTGTAAAGATCTGGTGAAGGCGCATAGCATCCCCTACTACCTGGGTAGGTACATTGTTTTCTATGTGATAAGCTAAATCAATGTTTTGCTTGGCAGATTTTGACGCGAAAACGTCAAGCACTTCTTCTATAGTGTTTCTTAAATCAAAATCCTTTTGCTCTAGTTCTTTCCCCGACTCAAATCTTGAGTATTCAAGAATATCATTTATAAGAATATCATTTATAAGCTTCAATAAATTCTCGCCCGAGTCGAGAATGGTATTGGTATACTCACGCTGCTCTGTATTTAGCTGAGTTTCGTTTAATAGTGCCGCCATCCCCATCATGGTAGTCATTGGAGTTCGGATGTCGTGGCTTATTTTAGAAAGTAACTGACTCTTGTTCCGGCTTTCCAATGCGGCCAAATCGCGCGAGCTTTGCTCGTTTTGCCTGGCGTACGACAGTAATTCTTTAGTTTCAAGCAACTGCCTTTCCAGATCGCCCGCATGGTGTTCTACAGCCTTCACTTTTGAACGTTGGAATAAATATACCGCTACAGCTATTGCGAATAAAACAATAAGCTGAAACCACCAGGTTAACCAAAAGGGTGGCGGGAGCGAATCTCCCATAATAAACATAATATTGCCGGTATTCATATATCTTTATTTCGTGGTTGTTACTGCCTAATTTACTAACATTTCTAATATAACTTCGTTGCTTCGAATAATTTCGGAGCAATTTTCAAAGGAATTGCATCGATAGTTTTAAGTTTATACGGTATAATTACCGATGCGGTAACACAGCCCTCGTTTTTCGCGTTTAAACTAAATATCTCCGCCGCCTTTTTATCCTCAAAACCGGCTATCCTTAATTTATACTTTTGTTCCTCGGTAAAAAGGGCGATCTCCCTGCTAAAGAGTTGCGTAAGTTTTGATTTCAAATTTAAAGCTTCACTTTCACTATTCAATGGCCCTAGTAACAACGCAAAATACACTTCTGATTTGTTTTCTTGCGCAAACTCCTCAGGCTGCTTGCTTTCTATGGGCCTGCCTAAAGCGGGTGTGGGCCTGCCGGTTTCTTTTTTTATTACGGGATTAGAGTTTATCGCGGGTTTTACAGGTTGGGGGGCCTGAGCTTGCTTTAATACAGCAGTTGATACCGCATTCTTCTTTTCAATTGCCCCTTTGTTGTTTTCAGTAAAATTAATTGGACGAGAATCTCCGATGAGTTGATTTTCTGTTTTGGTATGCACTAAAACGTTTACACGGCGCACTTTAACAACAGGTTCATTTGCCGGTTTCTCCTCTTCTTTAACAGGATCATTAACCTTTTCGGCTGTTTTGGCGATTATATTTATCGGGTATACCTCTTTAAAAGAATCTGAGTTTCTCTTGTCGGAAGATTTATTTCTTTTGAAATTAAGTTCAATACTGGCACCGAAAAGAAACGTTCTGCTACTGGTATGAGGGCTATAAATATATATCGGGAATGTAAGCTTTTTATACGCTGCCTCTATAACCAAACCATTTTCTACAAAACCCTTTGTTTTATATCCTTTAGTATGTTGAAGAGAAACTCCAACAGAAAGCCAGTTTAATGGGCTGTAAGTAATGTCTGTCCAACTGTAAATATAATTATCGTATGCTCCTTCTACCGAAAACGTGTATTGAGGTTGTGTATAGAGGTAAAAATTTTTATACCCCACACTGATATTTGCCCCTAATGATCCACCGTTTAATTCGCCGATAACCGCACCCGCTATCGGACTTATGGAATAAGACAATTTAGCCTCTTTAGAATAGGTTCTACCCATGTAGAGTGAAAAAGTATTCGGAGCTTCATAGTTATACCGGCCCTCAGAATAAAAACCTTTGCCGGCCTGATAGCTGGCCACGGGCGTTACGGTTAAAGAACTGCCTGCTCCCATTGTATAATAATGTTCTAAACTTAGCTGAGATTGCGCTTTTGCACTATGCGGCAACAACCCTGAAAGCTTCATTAGGAGTAGCAACGCTAACCTTCTTCTCATTACCTATTATTATTGATTCGGCCGTAGTAAGCTTATTCATTAGTAAGATTCTCTTCAAATGCGGGTTCCAGTTAAAAAGCAATTCGTCAAGCGGATGAAAAAATATTACCCATGAGAATACATCGAGTAAATGGGTAAGGCCTGTTTCGTCGGCTATTTCTTTGCTTATCATAAAGGGAAGCAATAAATTAACCAGAACCACTATAATTAAGCTTACAACCACAACTGCGTAGTTGCGCTTTTTATACTTATTAAATCCTTTGATTTCTTCCGCCTTTTTATCAGCAAAATGTCTGCGAATGGCATATAATAAGGGTTCTGCAAATTGCTGGTCGATATCGTTGGCACAATTCAACTTAAAAAAAATCGGGTCGAATCGCTTAGCCGATTGCACAGATGCCCTGATATATTGCTCAAACTGGTGGCTTAACTGTCGCTTATAAATAGGCGAAGGATCATGTTTATTAAAATAACTGTTAATGGATGCCTGATCTAACGACAAGTATACATTAACGGCCTTTGATGTACTGGTTTTACTCATAACCTATATATTGGTTGTTCGGAGATGTATATTTTACTTTTGAAGTTTTTCTACTTTTTGCTTTAACTCGTCAATTTGCTTCTGCTGTTCTTTTATGGCATTAATTAACACAGGCACTAGTTCAGTATAGTTAATCGAAAGCGTTCCCTTTTGTTCATCTCCGGTTACCAATTCAGGAATAACAGATTTCGTATCCTGAGCAATGAGACCAATTTGAGTATCTTTTGATTGCTTTTCGTCCACCCAAGTATATGTTACCGGTACCAACTTTAGTATATCACCCAATCCGTATTGAAGACCTTTGATATTATTCTTGAGACGCCTGTCTGAAGAAACGTTGAATGCAGAGGCTGAAATGCTTCCACTTACTGTTAATTTATTAGTGCCGTTCGGTGTAGCTGTTCCTATAGCCACTTGTTGAGTAGCAGCATTGGTGCCTCCGGTAATCCGCATCACTTCAAAACCATCTGCAGTGTTGTTAGAGTTTGTATTACCGTAATTAGTAAAAAAAACCAAATCCTTCCCTGTGTATCCATTGCCAATATAAAAAGCTTCTGGAGCCGCGGAGTACAAATATGCTTTATTAGGATTATTCAATATATTTGATGCTCCTGCTGTATAACTGGTACTATTAATACCCATATCCACATAATAAGCAGAGCCGTTAATGGCCGTAAAATCAGAACTTGCTTTATTACCCGTATTAGCATTAGTAACGCTTATTGCTAAATACTCATTATAATCACCTAATACGTTTAACACGTCTTTTTGACTTGTACCGGCATAAATATTAACAGCTCCGGCAGAGGATATTTTCATTCGCTCTGTAGCATTAGTTCTTAAAGATAAAGAAACAGCATCTGAGGTGCCCATATAATCACCTGTTACAGAAGTTCCTGAATTACCATTAACAGACCACACTGGGCTGTTTGTAGAAGTAGGATTTACTTTCATAAGTGCATGAGTAGTATTATTTATTGTTACCAGATAATCATTTTCATCACCTGTCGGTAAACCGGCACTTGCCCCGGAAGGTAAGCGCATCTTTTCAAACCCATTAGTTTTAAAAACCAAATCAACAGCATCTGATGTACCAACATAATTTGTACCTGCTACAGTTCCGCCTTGTCCCGATGTTCCCCAGCCGGATACTGAT
>JACMJM010000002.1 GCA_014380615.1 Sphingobacteriaceae bacterium | reverse complement strand
GTTCTTCCAGGCTGGGTGGAAGCAATTGCAACTGATCGGAATCGTAGGGCTTAAAAACAGGCGTGGTTCCCATGCCTTTAAAATACAAAAACCGCTTGAAATAAAAAAGAGGCTATCCTTTTGAGACAGCCTCTTTTTATGCCAAAATTGGGGCAGCATATAAGAGGTTCAATCTAAAAATCTTTAAATTTGTTTATGTATTTCTTCCGAAAAAAGAATCCTGAAAGGCCGGAAAATTTTAACCTCAAAGTGATGCACTTTATTAACGCCACGGCTATTACTATTTTTTTAGCAGGTATAATCTACAAACTTATTGACTGGCTTATTTTATGAAGAAAATCATCAATACCACCAAAGCTCCGTCCCCTATCGGTCCTTATAATCAGGCTGTTTTGGTCGATAATATTTTATATGTTTCAGGACAAATTGCTATCGATCCGCAAAACAATACTCTGGTATTAGATTCTGTTGAGCAGGAAAGCCAACGGGTAATGCAAAACTTAAGTGCCATTCTAACCGAAGCTGGCTTTTCTTTTTCTGACGTGGTAAAATCAACCATATTTCTTTCCAATATGTCCCTATTCCCTGTAGTAAATGAAATCTATGGTTCCTTCTTCGATGCTGATTTTCCCGCAAGGGAAACTGTTGCGGTTGCCGGGCTACCCAAAGGAGTGAATGTAGAAATTTCTGTAATTGCTTATAAGGGCTGATTTGATAATTAGCAAAACTAAGTACTATTCGGCTGCGCTAAGCGCGGCCATAATCTGGGGATTTTTTGCTATCCCCTTGAGAAGCTTAAAAGCCTATCCGGCAGAACAAATTCTTTACTTCCGAATACTTTTTTCATTGTTGTTTACCTGGGCAATTATTATACTTTTCCGCAAAAAACAACTGAGAGCTGATATTAACTTTTTAAAACGTGTTTCCACCCAACAGCGCAAATCCCTTTTATATCTTACGCTTATCTCCGGCCTGTTAATAACCGGCAACTGGTATTCTTTTATATATGCGATAAATAACGTAAGCATTAAATCTGCGGCATTCGCCTATATGGTTTGCCCGCTCATAACAGCAACCGGAGGCTTTCTTATATTAAAAGAAAAGGCTACCACTTATAAAATTATCGGAATTACGATCGCGTTAGGAAGTATTTTACTCCTGGCTGCCGGATCTTTGTATGAAGTGCTGTGGTCGATATTTATTGCGGCCCTTTATGCTTTTTATTTGATAATTCAGCGGATAGTCCCTGAGATTGATAAACTAAATATGTTAGGAGTACAGTTATGTATCAGTACAATACTACTGGCTCCATCCCTTTTTTATGTTCACTACACTCTGCCCTCAGATCCCGGCTTCTGGATAAACATAGTGTTGATTGCTTTAGTATTTACCATCTTACCCCTCTTCTTGAGTCTTTACGCACTCATAGGCCTAGACTCCTCATCAATGGGTATTCTCATCTATATTAACCCCATCATCGCGTTTACGGTTGCGTTCGTGTACTTCGACGAACACGTTACCTTATTTCAGGCCTTTTCCTACTTTTTACTTTTTATTGCGGTTGTACTTTTCAATTGGGGATTTATAAAAACCCACCTTAAAATTAGCCCCCCGTCTATTTCCTGAGCTTCTCCTGGTGATACAATTCAAGTTTCCGCAGCAATCTCACTAACTGCAGTTTTTCTGAATCATCTAAATTGCCGACTACTGTTTTACTCGCCCCTCTAATCTTATCCATGTTTTTTTCTAACGCATCTTTTCCTTTTGCCGTGATCTTAACTTTTCGGCTTCTTCTATCCAATTCATTTATAGTCTCTTCGATAAACCCATTATAAAGCACCCGGTTGATGATTTGGATCCCGGTGGTTCGTTCGTGAATATTTAAATCGATAAGGCTTTTCTTAGACATTTCTCCAAGATG
The DNA here is from genome assembly GCA_014380615.1 of Sphingobacteriaceae bacterium. GTDB lineage: Bacteria > Bacteroidota > Bacteroidia > Sphingobacteriales > Sphingobacteriaceae > Paradesertivirga. The sequence goes on along the minus strand of JACMJM010000002.1, from coordinate 167,336 downwards.
ATTAAGATTGATTAGAAAAATAACGTCATCTATTGTAGAAAAAGGCGAATCTTGTATCGCTAATTTACTGTAGATTTTAGCATACCTATACAGATGAACCAAAGAAGTATTAATTACACTTTCAGCCGAACGGCCATTTTTTTTCCCCTCCCAATCCAGTTCCTCCTCTATAACGTAATTATCATTTGTAATTCTCCGGCTAAGCCAGGTCGAAAAAGCATTGAGAGTGGGTTCGATCCCGGAAGTTTCCTTTTCGAAATCTTCGGTTAAACTTATAAGCTGGCGGTATAGATTGTATGACATATGTAATCGAAATATAAAAATACAACATAAATATTATATATTATAACTTTTTTGTTCTAATTTGCATTTGGAAAACTAAAGCGCAAGAAAAAGGTTCTATTAAATCTATGAATACAGTAGCACAATTTGATCTATTCGCCTCAAAATGCAGTGACTCTGTAACAAAGCAGTACAGCACCTCCTTTTATTCGGCCATACAATTACTCAAGTTAGACATCCGGAATCCAATATGTTCGATTTACGGCATGGTCAGGCTTGCGGATGAAATAGTGGATACTTTTCACGAATTCGATAAAAAACAGTTGCTTGACGATTTTCGAAAGGATACTTACCGGGCTATAAGCGAGGGAATTAGCTTAAACCCGATACTACATAGCTTTCAGCAAACTGTAAGGAAATACAATATAGGTTTTGATCTGATTGACGCTTTCTTTGATAGTATGGCCAAAGATTTGGATACATCCGTGTATTCTACCGACGAAGCATACCAAAAATATATTTATGGTTCGGCGGAAGTAGTTGGATTAATGTGTTTAAGCGTTTTCTGCGAAGGGAATAAAGATACTTATGATTCTCTTAAACGATATGCCCAGGCACTCGGATCTGCTTTTCAAAAAATAAATTTTTTACGCGACTTGCGATCTGATATTGACGATCTTAACCGCTCATATTTTCCCGGACTTAAATCCAGAATATTTTCAAACTCGATAAAAGAAAAAATCGAAAGCGATATTGAGTCGGACTTTAAACTGGGATATGAAGGAATTAAAAAACTTCCTCTAAATTCACGCTTTGGAGTGTACGTAGCTTACAGATATTACCTTGCGCTATTCAATAAAGTTAAACGAACAAACTCTGCTACTATAATGGAGAAGAGGATTAGAATCCCTAATCATTTAAAAATGGTTATCGTATTAAAAGCGGGGCTAAGATCTCAGCTTAATCTTATATAAATGAAGTTTAAACAAGTTATTTTAGTTGATGAGGCCGACCGTGAAATTGGTTCTATAGAAAAGATGGAGGCGCATAAACTTGGCCTTCTTCACAGAGCTTTTTCGATTTTTATAATTAACAACAATGGAGAAATGCTTTTGCAGCGAAGGGCTTTGTCGAAATATCATTCTCCGGGTTTATGGACAAACGCATGCTGCAGCCATCCCCAACCGGGAGATTTAACCATCGATGCCGCTAACACACGATTAAATGAAGAACTGGGATTTCAGTGCGAACTGGTAGAAATCGCAAGTTTCACTTATAAAACCAATTTCGATAATTCGCTAACGGAACATGAATTTGATCATGTTCTGCTGGGTCTATACAGCGGTGAAATTAATCCCGATAAGGAAGAAGTCGAAGAATACAAATGGATTTCTATTGAAGCACTTGAATCTGATCTAAATATTCTGCCCCGGAATTATACATTCTGGTTTCACATCGCTTATCCCCTTGTAAGAGATTTTTTAAATCGTCAACCATAATCCCTAAGGCTATACTTCCCTACTAAGCATATCAAGCCCTTTATTAATTCGTTGAATAGTCTCCTCCTTCCCTAAAAGAGAAGCGATTTCAAACACGGCCGGACCGAACTTCCCGCCCACCAGCATAATTCTGAAAGGGAGCATTACATCGCCTATTTTTAATCCCTTTTCTTCGGCCAGAGCTTTAAAAGAGACTTCAAGATTTGACGGGGAATGATCAGTTATCGCATTTAAAATTTCTGTATAAGCAATAAAGAATGATACTTTTTCGGATGTCCACTTATTTACCACAGAACTAAAATCAAACACACGCGGATTCTCAAAAAAGTATCCTCCCTGTGAGATAAAGTCGGTTAACAGGGTGCATCTGTCCTTAACTAAATCGATTACCACCGATAATTTACCCTGATCGGTAACCTCAATGTTATTAGATTTAAAAATTTGAATAATACTTTCGAGTAAACGGGCTGAATCCAGCTTTTTAATCCATTCGGCGTTATACCATTGAGCCTTTTCAAAATCAAATTTCGCCCCCGATTTGTTTACCCTTTCAAGTGAAAACTTCTCAATCAGTTCATCCATTGAAAATAGCTCCTGATCGCTACCGTCATTCCATCCAAGCATGGCAAGCAGATTAACAAACGCTTCGGGAAGGAAGCCAATTTCTCGAAATCCTTCGGTAAGTTCAGTGGTTTTAGGATCTGTCCAGTTCATTGCGTAAACCGGAAATCCCAGACGAGCTCCATCACGTTTGCTTAACTTTCCATGCCCATCGGGTTTTAAAATCAATGGCAAATGCGCCCATTTTGGCATTTCATTTTCCCAACCTAAATATTTCCAAAGTAAGATGTGTACCGGTGCCGAAGGAAGCCATTCTTCTCCCCTAAAAGCATGAGTAATTTTCATCAGATAATCATCCACCACAACGGCGAGATGATAAGTCGGCATCCCGTCTGCTTTAAGCAAAACTTTATCATCAACCAAAGAAGTTTCAAAGCTTACTTCATCACGAATCATATCATCAAAAGAAACCGTTTCGTCTTGTGGCACTTTAATGCGAATGACGTATGGTGTTCCATTTCGCAATAATTCCTCAACTTCCTGAGATGAAAGAGAAATGGAATTTTTCATCTCATTGCGGTGGGCATGGCCATACTGGAAATTTGGTAACTCCGCACGCTTTTTTTCCAGATCTTCCGGAGTATCAAAGGCATAATACGCATATCCATCGACAAGCAATTGTTCAGCGTATTGCCGGTAAAGTGCTTTTCTTTCGCTTTGGCGATACGGGCCGAACTCTCCGCCAAAACCAGGGCCCTCATCGGGAGTTATTCCGCACCATTTTAAGCATTCGATAATATATTCTTCGGCACCGGGAACAAAACGAGTCTGATCGGTATCTTCAATCCGAAGAATAAATTCGCCACCCTGTTGCCTGGCAAATAAGTAATTAAACAAAACAGTTCTTACCCCACCTAAATGTAAACCACCTGTCGGACTTGGGGCAAAACGTACACGAACCTTTGACATAGCTATCGATTATTCGACAAAGATAGATTTCCTGTAATTAAGGCACCTGATTTTTTCATTAAAATGGTGAGGGGATGGCATGCGAAGAATTTCAGGCAAACTAGGAGATGGCTTTGCGAGTTTTGCGCCTTATCTTATTTTGCTTTGCGTATCTACTTGTGCAAAAATTTCACGCAAAGTACGCAAAGGAAAAAAACACGCAAAGTAGGGAAGTTGGCTTTTCGAGCTTTGCACCTTACCTATTTTGCTTTGCGTGAACTAAAGAACATGCAAGAGCTTACCATTAAATTACCTTACTCTGATTTTCAATTTAAATTAATCATGAAAAAAATCTCAATTCTCCGTATCTTTGCCTACTTTTTCTATAGACTATACATTTGACGTAGAGGGGAGTATAAAAATGACACAAATGCTTAAAGATAGAGTCTCAGAATTATCTGCCCGAGTTCAGAACCTTGCCCCGCAAGATGCGCTGGCTTTTATGGCTCAGGAGTTTACTGGCAAAATCATCTTTTCGAGCAGTTTTAGCTGGGAAGATCAGGCCATCTCTCACTTTATCTTTTCAAATAACATTCCGGTTAAAGTTTTCACGTTAGATACAGGCCGCTTGTTTACTGAAACGTATTATGTATGGAGCAGAACTACAGAAATGTATAATGCCAAAATTGAAGCATATTACCCCAATCAGCAATTACTTCAGGAATTCATCACCGAAAGAGGGCCGAATTCATTTTACGAATCGGTAGAAAATCGTAAAGGTTGCTGCTACATCCGTAAAGTTGAACCCTTACAACGTGCCTTAGCGGGAAATGAAATCTGGGTAACCGGTCTTCGTGCCGAGCATTCGCCAGAAAGGCATGATTTACCAATGCTTGAGTGGGATGAAACCAATAATATTATCAAGTTCCACCCTTTACTTCACTGGACAACAGACGAAGTAAAGGCCTTTATAAATACCAACGGGATTCCTTACAACACCTTGCACGACAAGGGATTTGTAAGTATAGGATGCCAACCCTGTACCCGGGCAATTATGCCAGGTGACGATTTTAGAGCCGGCCGCTGGTGGTGGGAAGATAAAGCAAGCAAGGAATGCGGGTTACACGCCCATTCTTAATTTTTGAAAAGAACTATTATGTCGCAATATAAATTAGATTATCTGGATCTTCTGGAGGCAGAATCAATTCACATTATGCGTGAAGTGGCAGGGCAATTTGAGCGTCCAGCACTTTTATTTTCCGGTGGAAAAGATTCTATTACCCTGGTTCAGCTGGCACTTAAAGCTTTTAAGCCGGGGAAAATACCATTTCCTCTGGTTCATATCGACACCGGCCATAACTTCCCCGAAGCAATTAAATATCGTGATGAAGTTGTTGAAAGAACCGGGGCTAAACTTATTGTAAGAAACGTAGCTGATACCATAAAAGCAAAAGGATTGAAAGAACAAACCGGAAAGTTTGCTTCCAGGAATGCCTTACAATCTTACACTCTACTTGATACCATCGAAGAGTTTGGTTTTGATGCCTGTATTGGCGGAGCCCGCCGCGATGAAGAGAAAGCCAGGGCAAAAGAACGGATCTTTTCTGTAAGAGATGAATTCGGTGCCTGGGATCCGAAAAGACAAAGGCCAGAACTTTGGAACCTTTACAACGGCAAAATCGCCAAAGGCGAAAACGTTCGTGTTTTCCCGATCAGTAACTGGGTGGAGCTGGATGTTTGGAACTACATCAAACGCGAGCAGATTGAGCTTCCTTCAATATATTTTACCCACGAGCGTGAGGTTTTGGTTCACGGCGAATATTTGGTAGCCGTTTCGCCTTTCATCCGCATTGATGAAGGGGACATTATCGAAACCAGACATGTTCGCTACAGAACCGTGGGTGATATGACCTGCACCGCAGCCGTAGAATCAACCGCTTCAACAATCGACGACATTGTAGCAGAAATTCATAAAACTAACATCAGCGAACGCGGCGAAACCCGGATCGATGATCAGATTTCTGAAGCCGCGATGGAGGACAGGAAGAAGAACGGATATTTTTAAATGGTATCAGGATACTAGTATCAGGTATCAAGACTTGACGCACTAGAATCCCTGATCAAATACAATTGTATAATATCATATGCAACACGCTTTGCTTCTGATCTTTATACCTTATACTAAATACTTGATACTTCAAAAACAATGGATTTACTTAGATTTATAACTGCCGGTAGTGTTGATGATGGAAAAAGCACTTTAATTGGCCGTCTTTTATATGATACGGATTCTATAAAAGTTGATCAGTTGGAAACTATTCTTAAACAGAGTAAGAATAAATCGGAAGGCGAAATTGATCTTGCACTTTTTACCGATGGCTTACGTGCGGAGCGTGAGCAGGGAATCACCATCGACGTTGCATATAAATACTTCAATACAGAAAAACGTAAATTCATTATCGCCGATGCTCCGGGGCATACACAATATACCCGCAACATGGTTACCGGTGCCTCCAACTCCGACCTGATAATCATTTTGGTAGACGCACGCCAGGGAGTTATTGAACAAACCCGTCGCCATAGCATCATCGCTTCATTATTGGCGATTCCGCATGTGGTGGTAACGGTGAACAAAATGGATATGGTTCATTATTCTGAAGCGGTTTATAACGATATCGTTTTAGACTATATGAAAATGGCCGAGCAGCTGAACATAAAGGATGTAACCTTTATTCCAATCAGCGCATTAAACGGCGATAACATCGTTAAACCTTCGGCTAATACTCCGTGGTATGAGGGTGAAACCTTATTAAATCTTCTTGAAACTATCGATATCGCAAACGACATCAACCTTACCGATCCCCGTTTTGCGGTTCAGTACGTTATCCGCCCCCAATCCGACGATCTTCACGATTATCGCGGCTATGCAGGCAAAGTGGTAAGCGGCGTCTATAAAAAAGGAGATTTAGTTACAGTTCTTCCCGAAGGAATTGATTCGGAAATTGAAGCCGTTGAGATAAACGGTGAAGAGGTGGATATAGCTTTTGCTCCGCAAAGTGCTGTCATCCGCTTAAAGCATGATATTGATGTAAATCGCGGTAACGTGATCGCTACCCAGGCAAACATGCCAAGGGTATCTCAGGAAGTTGAAGCCATGCTTTGTTGGATGGACAATAAGCCGCTTACTCCCGGAAATAAATACCTGATACAGGTACACGGAAAAACGGTTCGCTGCGTTGTAAAAGAAATTAATTACAAGCTGGATGTAAATACGCTTGTTAAACATGATAATATTCAGCAGGCCGGGCTAAATGATATTGTAAACGTTACAATCAAAACCGCTACTCCTATTGTTTTTGATTCGTACGAAAGTTTACGGGCAAACGGCGGAGCAATATTAATTGACGAAACAGCTTTCACCACGGTGGCGGGTTGCATGCTTCAATAATTATTAAAACTAATCCGCTTGGAATACAATTTGTTACGAATTTTCGTTAATTTCATGATTCTAAGCGGAGGATTTCTATGCTCTCAACCAATAACTACTCTTACCTCATCCAAAAAATCGATGAGTTTATAAGAAAGTATTATTTAAACAAAGTAGTTAGGGGTTCCATATATCTGGCTGCTTCGTTTTTTGCCAGTTATATTATTGTAACTGTAGCAGAGTATTACGGGCACTTTTCTCCTATAGTGCGCACACTTCTTTTTTATAGTTTTCTGTTATTAAACGGAACCATTTTCATCAATTGGATCATTCTTCCGCTTTTATCTTTCTATAGATTGGGTAAAAACCTTTCGCATGAGCAGGCGTCGGAAATAATCGGAGAGCATTTCATCCATGTGAAGGATAAATTACTGAATACCTTACAGCTAAAAAAACTTGCTGATACAAACTACGAGCAAAAATCTTTAATCGAAGCCAGTATCAATCAAAAAATTGACGATTTAAAACCCGTACCGTTTTCATCCGCTATCCGGATTAACGATAACCGGAAATATTTAAAGTATGCACTACCGCCGCTTGCCGTTATTCTTTTCATCAGTGCAACCGCACCTTCCATTTTCTCTGAAAGTACCGAGCGGCTTCTAAAGCACGATAAAAAGTTTATCAAAAAGGCTCCGTTTGAATTTGTGATTCTTAATAAATCACTTTCATCTGTACAGGGCGATGATTTTGAGCTTCAGGTAAAACTAACGGGAAATGAGATTCCTCAGGATATTTATCTGGAAGACGGAGCGAATACGTTTAAGCTGGAAAAGGAAAGTATCATCCGCTTCAAGTATAATTTTCGTAATCTTCAAAACACCAGGAAAGTTCGCTTAGTGGCTGGTGAGTTTGCCTCAGATACTTATACTTTGGAGGTAAAGCGCAAGCCTACTCTATTGAATTTTGACGTTAGGCTGGAATATCCCGCATACACGGGTAAACGAAACGAAACAATCAGCAATTCCGGCGATTTGACGGTACCGGTGGGCACCAAAGTAAACTGGTGGTTCAAAACGGATAACACCGATGCCATACAGCTAAAGCTGGGTGATAAAAATTTCAAAATTAATGCCGAGAAAGAAAATCAATTTGTTTTCTCGTACAAAGCTCTTCAAAACACCAATTTCACCGCAAAGCCTTTAAATGGCGAAGTTAGTACAAGCGATTTGGCCGCATATAGCATTAAGGTAATACCAGATTTGAATCCCGCGATCCAGGTAAACGAGCGTCCAGACTCGGTAAACAGTAAAATGTTATACTTCGTTGGGCAGGTTAGTGATGATTATGGATTCTCAGTACTTAAATTTCACTATAAAGTTTTAAACGGTGAGAAGGTTATAAGATCGGTAGCTAAACCAATTTCGTTTCAGAAAAATGCGCTTCAAAGTAATTTTCTTCATATATGGGATATAAAATCTGCTAATGCAGGGCCGGGCGAACATATTGAGTATTTCTTTGAGATTATTGATAATGACGGTGTGCATGGGCCCAAATCTACACGCTCAGAACTTAGAAGCGTTAAACTACCCACGGAGGCCGAAGCGGAACGAAGTCTTGAAAAATCATCCAAGGCACTCCAGCAGAAAATGGAGCAGGCTATCCGCCAGGCGGGCCAGATTGAACGCGACGCTAAACGCCTCGCCCAGGAATTAGTAAACAAGAAAAATCTTTCTTTCGAAGAAAAGAAACAGATCGAGCAACTTCTCGAGAAGCAAAAAGCACTTGAAAGCCTTGTAAATGAAGTAAAAAAAGACAATAAACAGAAACAGCTGGACCAGCAGGATCTCCAGAATCCACCACAGGAGATCCTGGAAAAGCAAAAACAGATTGAAGACCTCTTCAATAATGTGCTGGACGAAAAAACGAAAGAGTTGCTAAGAAATATCGAACGGCTGTTAGAGCAAAATAATAAAAACCAAACTCAACAGGAATTATCTAAAATGCAGTTGGATAATAAAACGCTGCAAAAAGAACTAGACCGTATCCTCGAATTGTATAAACAGCTCGAATTTGATCAGAAACTTGCTAATACGATAGACAAGCTTCAGGAAATGGCTAAAGATCAGGAAAAGCTCAGTGAAGAAACAAAAAAGAAAACCTCTGATGCAGACGCTCTTAAAGAAAAGCAACAAGAACTTAAGAAGGATTTTAACAATCTCAAGAAGGAGCTGACAGATCTGGAAAAAAAGAACGAAGAACTTGAGCAGAAAAACTCTTTCGAGGATACGGAGAAAGAGGAGGAGCAGATAGAACAGCAACAGGAGCAGAGCAGCAAGAATCTGGAAAATAAAAACAACAATAAAGCCGCCGAAAACCAGAAAAACGCTTCGGAACAGATGCAAAAAATGGCTCAAAAGATGCGGCAGATGCAGCAGCAAAATGAGATGCAGGAGATGCAGGTAAACATGCAAAACTTACGGGAAGTGTTGGCCAACCTCTTAACATCATCTTTTGAGCAGGAAAAAGTAATGCAAAGCATCCGGAGTACTTCTACAAACGATCCGAATTATGTGAAGCTTACACAGAAGCAAAAGGATATTAAAGATAACCTTAAAATGGTTCAGGATAGCTTATATGCCCTTAGTCGTCAGGTTCCGCAAATAGAATCAGTAATTAACAAGGAAATACAAACAATAAACACGAATATTGACTTTGCTTTACAACAGTTGGCAGAAAGAAGAACAGCCGAAGCCAATCGTAATCAGCAGTATGCTATGACTTCGATAAACAACCTGGCATTAATGCTAAGTGAAGTAGAGCAGCAGATGCAGCAGGCTATGAAGAATGCCAAACAAGGCCAGGGTAAAGGTAAAGGCAAAAGCCCCAGCCTCTCCGAACTTAGTAAAATGCAGGAACGGTTAAACCAAAACATGCAAAAGGCACGACAGCAGATGCAGCAGCAAGGGCAACAGCCCGGACAGCAGGGGCAGGGCCAACAAGGGCAGGGTAAAGGCCAAATGAGCGAACAAATGGCTCGAATGGCTCGGGAACAGCAATTAATACGTCAGGCTTTACAGAATTTAAACAGGGAAATGAACAAAGACGGCCAGGGAAGTTTAGGCAATTTGGAGAAATTGACAAAAGAAATGGAACAAACCGAAACTGATCTCGTAAACAAGAAAATCCAGCAGGAGACGTTAATTAGGCAACAAGACATATTAACTAAGCTTCTGGAAGCTGAAAAAGCTGAGCGTGAGCGCGAATTAGACACACAACGAGAAAGCAAACAAGGTAAAGATCAGGCTCCAAACTACAAAATCGTGCTCGAAGAGTTTAAAAAAATTAAACTTCGAGAGCTTGAATTATTAAAAACTGTGCCACCTGCACTTAATTCATTTTATAAATTGAAAGTAGGTGACTATTTTAGACTTTTAAATACAAAATAAATCTATGAATACGAATCGCGTAGATATGTCCGACGACACCGTGTTGTATACCCTGCAATTGCCCTCAAAAGTGGATAGCATCACTTCTGTGGAAAATTTTGTAGACACCCTTAAAGATGAATATAACATCGGTGATGACACCTATGCTAACATGCTTACCTGCTTAAGCGAAGCAACTATTAATGCTATAGTTCATGGAAACAAACAGGATGAAAGTAAGAAAGTATATATAAACCTCGAGGTTCAGCATGGTAAGCGGCTGCAATTTACAATTGCCGATGAGGGTGAAGGATTTGATTACAACCGCCTTCCTGATCCAACCGCACCAGAAAACATTGAAAATTTAACTGGCAGGGGTGTTTTTATCATAAAACATCTAGCAGATCAATGCATCTTTAACTTAAAAGGAAACGAAGTAGAGCTTCACTTTAAAGTTTAATGAGTCAATTGCCCGTTTATTTTTTTTCTGAAGACATTGCCTATACCTTAAAAGATAAAATTAAGATCCGTAAATGGATTAAAGCTTCCATACTAGCTGAAGGTAAGATTTTAAAAGAGCTTAACTTCATTTTTTGCAGCGACAGCTACCTCCTCGAAATAAATCAACACTATTTAAAGCACGATACTTATACCGATATCGTTACCTTCGACAATAGTGAAACCTCAAAAGATATCGCTGGCGATATTTTCATTAGCATCGAAAGAATAAAAGAAAACGCGGCACGATTTAAAGCCTCTGAACGCGACGAATTGCACAGGGTAATCATTCATGGTACTCTGCATCTTATCGGCTATACAGATAAGAAAAAACCCCACAAACAGCTAATGACAAGTAAAGAGGATCATTATTTAGCAGTCCGTGGGTTCTGATCTATTGCATAGGCACCTCAATAACAAGAATCTTCGCCTTGCCCCGTGTTTCAAACTTAAAAGCTGCCGAATCAAAAATACCGATTGCATCTCTTTTATTAAGTACCTCTTCTTCTACAATCACTTCGCCGTCAATAATAAACACATACACACCGTTTCCTTCCTTTTTTATGTGGTAGGTGTCCGATAATCCTGCATCAAAATCACCCAAAGAAAAGTAAGCATCCTGGTTAATCCACATATGTTCCCCTTCCCTTTCGGGCGATACAAGAATTTGTAAAGCATTTCTGTTTTCAGGATTGAACCGTTTTTGTTCATATCGCGGTTCAATATTTCTTAGCTTGGGAAAAACCCAGATTTGAAGCAAATTAACTTCTTCTGTAGCTGAAGCGTTAAATTCCGAATGCTGTATGCCACTTCCCGCAGACATAATTTGTATTTCACCAAACTCAATGGTTCCGGTAGAACCGAGGCTATCCTTATGAGCTAACGCACCTTTAAGCGGAATGGTTACTATTTCCATATTGTCATGGCCGTGAGTACCGAAACCCATGCCAGCTGAAACAATATCGTCATTAAGAACTCTCAATAACCCGAAATGCGATTTCGAAGGATTATAATAACTTCCGAAACTAAATGAATGAGCGGCCTTAAGCCAACCGTGATCAGCAAAACCTCTATCGTTTGCTTTGTGAATAATCTTTTTCATGGATTTATCATTTAAATACATGTTTAAACATGCAATAGTTATACCAAGCTAATTAATCCTTACTTTTGCATGATTTTTAGCGATTCTATTTTTGAAAAAAGTAATAATAGCCGGGGCAAGCGGACTAATTGGCAGTGAACTTCTTACACTCTTACTTAACAATAAGGGAATCGAAGAAGTTATTGCCTTGCTGCGTAAACCTTTACCAATTTCTCACAACAAGCTTAGGCAAATTACCGTTAATTTTGAAAACTTGGCTAGCTATAAAAGTGAATTAAACGGAGATGTGATTTATTGCTGCCTGGGATCTACTATCAAAAAAACGCCAAAGCTGGCCGACTATCTCAAAGTAGATCATGATTACCCTGTGGAACTGGCGAAAATAGCATTGAAGAATAAAATTGAACAGTTCCATCTGATCTCGGCATTGGGAGCAAATTCAAGTTCCAAAGTATTTTACACCAGATTAAAAGGAGAAACAGAGGAAGATTTAAAAGCATTAGGATTAAAGTCGCTTCACATCTATCAACCAGCACTTTTAACAGGTAATCGTTCCGAGCATCGCAGCTTGGAAAAGCTGTTTGGTGTCGCAATGAAGGTTATAAATCCGCTCCTGCTTGGGCCTCTTGAAAAATACAGAAGCATTAAAGCCACAACAGTTGCGCAGGCAATGATTAATCAAACTTTTAAAACAATGAATGGGTTAAATACTTACTCCTCAGACATAATAAAAACACTAGCATGAGCATTATAGCAGGAGAGCAGTTAGGTCATGCTTTTAACGATACCTGGCTTTTTAAAGATCTTACCTTCGGAATAGCGAAAGGTCAGAGGGTTTCTCTGGTTGGAATTAACGGATCAGGTAAAACGACGCTATTACGCATACTAGCGGAAAAGCTGAAATCAAATGAAGGCAAGGTGGTGAAAGCCAGAGGCTTACATGTTGGTTATTTAGAGCAGGATCCGGATTTCTCTGGACAAAATACTGTTGCCGACTTTATTTATAGCCTCGACAACAAGCAGCAGCAGTTAATCCGCAAATATGAAGAACTAATTGAAAATCCGGAAGCGGATTCCGATCAGTTAGAAACTTTAATACATGATTTAAGCGAAGCCAACGCTTGGGAATATGAACACGAGATAAAAACAATTCTTCAAAGGCTGTCGATTACAAATTTAGATCAGGAAATAAAAAGTTTATCCGGAGGGCAACGCAAAAGACTTGCATTGGCCAAGTTACTAATCGATAATCCTGAAGTATTCATTTTAGATGAGCCTACCAATCATTTGGATATCGAAATGATTGAATGGTTGGAGAGCTACCTTACCACGGGGCAGAAAACCTTAATAATGGTAACCCACGACAGGTATTTCTTGGATAATGTTTGTAACCATATCATGGAGCTTGAGGATAAAAAAATATATCACTATAGCGGCAACTATGGGTATTTCCTCGAGAAAAAAGCTGAACGTGAAGCATCGGACGCATCATCTCTTCAAAAAAACAGAAATCTGTTAAAGAAAGAATTAGAGTGGATGCGCCGTATGCCGAAAGCCAGAAGCACCAAATCTAAATCAAGGATTGATTCTTTTTATGACCTGGAAGAGAAGACGAAGAGCGGAAAAGATAATCAACGAATTGAATTAAGCACAAAGGTATCCCGCCAGGGAAATAAGATACTAGAAATAGAACATGTTTCTAAAGGATACGGCAATAATTCAATCATCAAAGATTTTACTTATACCTTTAAAAAAGGCGATAAAATAGGTGTTGCGGGAAGAAACGGGAGCGGCAAGTCAACTTTCCTTAATCTAATTACAGGAACGATCAACCCGGATTCAGGAAAAATCATGGCTGGTGAAACCACCCAATTTGGTTATTACAAGCAATCTGGCCTGGAATTTAATGAGAGCGAAAGGGTAATAGACATTGTAAAAAATGTAGCCGAGTACATCACAATGGCAGACGGAAAAACATTAACGGCCTCTCAACTACTTACCCACTTTTTATTTCCGCCGGCTAAACAGCATAATGTTGTTTCAAAACTAAGCGGGGGTGAAAAAAAGCGATTACACCTAATGCGGGTATTAATGAAAAACCCCAATTTCCTGATATTGGATGAGCCCACTAACGACCTGGATATTGATACGTTAAATGTTCTGGAGGATTTTCTTGAGAGATTTAACGGTGTTTTATTGTTAGTATCGCATGACAGGTATTTAATGGATCGTTTAACGGAGCAGCTTTTCATACTAGAGGGTGACGGTTATATTGAAATTTATTCTGGAAATTATACCGATTATCGATTTGAAAAAGAGGAAGCCGCCAAGAACCCAATCGCGCAAAAAACCGAGGCTGCTCCATCCTTAGCCTCTCCTTCCAAAACCAAACTCAGTTTCAAAGAAGAAAAAGAGCTGGAAGATATTGAAGCACGTATAGCTCAACTCGAAGAAGAACAAAAACAGTCCATAGAGCTTATTAGCAAAACAACCGATCACGAAAAACTTATTACAATTTCACAAGAAATTGAAATAAGGAAAGCAATAATCGACGAACAGACGCTTAGGTGGTTGGAATTAATTGAAATTAAAGAAAGTGTTCCACGTGGAACATAACATAACGTTCCACGTGGAACTTTGAGATATGTTTAAAAAATACGATGTAATAGTAGTGGGTGCGGGACATGCCGGATGCGAAGCGGCCGCCGCAGCGGGAAACCTAGGCTCGTCCGTGCTTCTCATTACTATGAATATGGGCACAATCGCCCAAATGAGCTGCAATCCTGCTATGGGTGGAGTGGCAAAAGGCCAAATTGTGAGGGAAATAGATGCTATGGGTGGCCAGTCTGGTATTATAACAGACAAGTCAATGCTTCAATTTCGAATGCTTAATCGCTCTAAAGGCCCGGCTATGTGGAGCCCCAGGGCGCAAACAGACCGCATGAGGTTCGCTGAAGAGTGGCGTTTAACTCTTGAGAGTATAAAAAATGTTGATTTCTGGCAGGATACGGTAAAGGAAGTGCTGGTAAAAGGCGAAAGAGTTTGTGGCGTTATTACTTCCCTCGGTATCGAAATAGAAGCTTCTGCTGTAATACTAACTAATGGAACATTTTTAAACGGCTTAATCCATATCGGTGAAAAAAAATTCGGCGGGGGCAGAACTGCCGAAAAGTCATCTACAGGCTTAACAGAGCAACTGGTTGCCTTAGGATTTGAATCGGGGAGAATGAAAACAGGCACTCCTCCGCGTGTAGACGGGCGAAGCCTGGATTATTCAAAAATGGAAGAACAATGGGGAGATGTAGATGGTGGCCGCTTCTCGTATACCAATATCGCCATTCCGAACAAACAAAGATGTTGTTGGATTACCTACACAAACGCCGATGTTCATGAAACTCTAAAGGAAGGATTCGAAAAGTCTCCTATGTTTACAGGTCGCATAAAAGGCTTGGGCCCCAGGTATTGCCCATCTATCGAAGATAAAATTAATCGATTCGCCGAAAGAGAACGACATCAGATATTTGTTGAGCCTGAGGGATGGGATACAGTTGAGATCTATGTGAACGGCTTTTCTACTTCTTTACCCGAGGATGTGCAGTATAAAGCATTAAGGCTGATCCCCGGATTCGAAAATGCTAAAATGTTTAGGCCGGGTTATGCCATTGAGTACGATTTCTTTCCCCCCACTCAATTAAGTTTAACACTAGAAACCAAATTAGTAAAGAATCTCTTTTTCGCTGGCCAAATAAACGGGACGACCGGGTATGAGGAAGCCGCCAGCCAGGGATTTATTGCAGGCATCAATGCGCATCAGAAAATTACTGATAAACATGAGTTGATAATGAAACGATCTGAATCCTATATCGGAGTACTCATTGACGACCTGGTTACCAAAGGAACCGAAGAGCCTTACAGAATGTTTACTTCTCGAGCTGAACACCGTCTATTACTCCGTCAGGATAACGCTGACATTAGATTAAGTCCGATAGGGCATCAACTAGGGCTAATTGATGACGAACGCCTCTTAAAGGTTACGAATAAGATAAAGGATTCGGATGAGATTGTGCGTTACCTGAAATCGACTTCAATAGAGCCGGGAGAAATAAACTCGCTTCTCGAAAATTTAGGCACCAGCCCAATTACTCAGAACGTAAAGCTGTTTCAACTCCTCTCCCGCCCCCAAATAAGTTTCGAAGATTTGAGAAAGTCTAATGCCGCATTAGCTACACTTGCGTCGCAATACAATACCGAAACCATCGAACAGGCGGAAATAAAGGTGAAGTACGAAAGCTATTTTGAGAAAGAAATGGAAATAGTTAATAAAATGAAGCGGATGGAAGATCAGGAAATTAATGCGGAATTTGATTATCAAAAATTAGTTTCTCTATCAAAAGAAGCCCGTGAGAAATTATTAAAAATAAAACCCCGGACTTTAGGGCAAGCTTCAAGAATATCGGGAGTTTCACCTTCTGATATATCGGTTTTAATGGTTCATATGGCAAAATAATGTAACAAATTGACTATCAAATAGTTAAATAAAAACAAACTGACGCAAAATAATGCGTTCTAAAAAGAGATTTTTAAATTTTAATATACCGGGGTCAAAAAAGAGAAAAATCGTTTTAAAGCCTTCTAAATGCGTAAAACAAAGAACTTCACTTATTTCATTTTATCGCTCATCTGCTTCACGGCAATTTCGCAAATATGGGGCTGTGCAAGCATTCAGCATCCTACCGGAGGTCCGAGAGACAGTGTTGCTCCAATAATTCTAAATGAAAGTCCAAAAAACTTTACCACGAATTTTAAAGGGGATAAAATAAATATTGAGTTTGATGAGTTTTTTAAACTCACTAACGAATTTAAGGAAATTAGTGTTTCGCCAGCAATGGAGAAAAACCCGATATTTAAAACAAAGAAAAAAACTCTTAATATTTCTTTCCAGGAACCGCTTCAGGACAGCACTACTTACACCATTAACTTCGGAAAAGCAATAGCCGACTATAACGAAGGGATTGCCTTGAAAAATTATATGTATGTACTCTCTACCGGAAGCAAAATTGATTCTCTTTCAATTTCGGGCACAGTATTAAACACATTAACGAAGGAACCGGTACTAGATGCCACAGTATTTCTATTGCCTCTTAATCAGGATACTTTATTCGGAAAAAAACGTGCGAGCCTTTTTACTTCCACCGATTCGTCTGGTAATTATAGTCTGAAATATTTGAAAGCGGGCACTTATAATATTTACGCCCTGAAAGAAGAAGGCGGCGATAAAATATATAACTCAACGAACGAATTGATAGGCTTCCTAAATCAACCAATTGTTCTCAGCAAAGATACCGCCGACATCGGCTTAGAGATCTTTAAGGAGCTGCCTAAAAACTTCAGAGTTACGGACCGCAAAATTGAAAAAGACGGCCGGATAACTTTCGTATTCAACCGGCAGTTGAGTAACCCCGAACTCAAAATAGTAACACCCGCTGAACTCGACAATAACAAAATTACAGAGTTTAGCGCGATGAAAGATTCGGCGTATTTATGGACACAGTCAATGGATTTTGATTCAATCAGCATTGCCATCCATGATGACAAGATAAGTCTTGATACAGTTTTGATTAGAAGAAGCAAACGCGATACTTACAATAAGGCCCTAACCATTACTGATAATGTATCTTCCTCGCGGTTAAAACCTGGATCGGACGTAGCCTTAATACTCTCGGCTCCTGTTAAATCTATAGACGGAAAGAAATTCGCCCTATTGCAAGACTCTATACCCGTAGCAGGTTTAAGAGTCTCCAGAGACAGTGCATCGACCCGCAAAATCTACCTCAAATATCCCTGGAAAGATGAGCGAAAATATATAGTTAACATAGGAGAAGGCGGATTTACGGGCACCTTCGGAGGCACAATTAAGGATTACACCGCGCAGTTTACCAAAGATGTGCCGGAAAATTATGGCGAGATGTCTCTTGTTGTAACAGTGCCCGATACTTCTAAAAGTTACCTAATACAAGTATTGTCTGAGCAGGATAAAATCATTACTCAATCCTCTGTATCCAGGAGCCGAACATTAAGTTATCCTCTTTTGTCTATCGGCAGATATTATATAAGAGCTATATACGATGAAAACAGAAATGGCAAATGGGATACCGGTAACGTTAAGGAAAAAATACAACCTGAAGAGGTTTGGAATTACGATAAAGAAATATCACTGAGGGCCAATTTTGAAATTGAAGAACCGATAGTTATTCCAAAACTTAAGTAAACCACTTAGAGTACATAATATAGTTATTGGGCAATCGCTTTAATAGTTCCCGCTGCTCTTCGGATATAGGTTTGATCTTTTTTGCCGGGCTACCCGCATAAATAAAACCCGACTCGCAAATTGTATTTTCAAGAACAACCGAACCTGCGGCAATAATAGTAAATTCTTCTACCACTACATTATCCATCACAATTGCACCCATTCCGATAAGCACATTATCGTGTAAAATACAGCCATGTACTAAAGCATTATGGCCAATGGAAACATTGTTTCCGATGGATGTAGAGGCCTTTAAGTAAGTGCAATGAATAACTACTCCGTCCTGGATATTAACATTATTACCTACTTTAATATAATTTACATCGCCGCGAACAACAGCATTAAACCATACAGAACAGTTATCACCCAGAACAACATCGCCCACCAGGGTTGAATTCTCGGCAATAAAACAATCGTTTCCCCAAACGGGGGATTTTCCTTTAACCGGTAAAATTAATGCCATAACTAAAATATTGTATCTGTTGGATTTTGTATATGATCAGGATAATCGGTTGTAAAATGTAAACCACGGCTTTCTTTTCGCATCATAGCAGATTTAATAACGATATATGCCGTTTGAATAACGTTTCTCAATTCACACAATTTAACAGAAAGCTTTGTCTTTTTGTAAAAATCTTCAGTTTCTTCATGCAATAAACCTAATCGACGAAGGGCCCGCTCCAATCTAAAATCAGATCTTACTATTCCCACATAATCGCTCATAATTTTTTGAGTTTCACGAAGATTATGAGTTACGAGAATATCTTCGTTTGATAATTGAGTATTGGTTTCATCCCATTCGGGAATACTTACCGGAATTTTAATAGTTTCAAAAGCTTTAATGGCATCAATATATATACGATGTGCAAAAACCGTTGCTTCTAAAAGAGAATTTGAAGCCAGTCTATTAGCTCCGTGTAATCCGGTTGAAGCGCATTCGCCACATGCATATAAATGATTTATAGAAGTTTTACCGTAACTATCAACAAGGATTCCACCGCACATGTAATGACAGGCCGGAGTTACCGGAATGTAATCCTTCGTCATATCTATACCGATGCTCAGGCACTTGGCATAAATATTAGGAAAATGAGAAAGAATGTCATCTTTAGACCGATGCGTTATATCCAGATAAACAAAATCGTCTCCAGACTTTTTCATTTCAGAATCTATTGCTCTTGCAACTATATCACGCGGTGCTAGTGATTTTCGCTCATCATAAGCGTCCATAAATTCTTTTCCGTTCCTGTCTCTCAAAATCCCCCCAAAACCTCTTACAGCCTCAGATATTAAAAAAGAAGGATACTCGCCAGGTTTATAAAGCGCCGTTGGATGAAACTGGATAAACTCCATATTTCTTACTTTCCCTTTAGCTCTGTACACCATTGCGATACCATCACCAGTAGCTATTACGGGGTTAGTTGTATTTGAGTAAATATGGCCCGCACCACCTGTGGCCATAACAGTAACCTTAGAAAGGAACTTTTCTACTGTATTGGTATAGGTATTAAGAGCGTATATTCCGTAACAAATTATGTCATCTGATTTTTTATCTACAAAATCCCCAAGATGATGCTGCGTTATTAATTCAACCGCGAAATAGTGCGTTAATATTTCGATATTAGGATTACTATGAATTTTCTCCAATAATGCACGCTCTATTTCGAAGCCCGTTATATCCTTATAATGTAATATCCTACTTTCAGAATGACCACCTTCTTTTGCTAAGTCGTACATTCCCTGTTTGGTAGTATCGAAATTAGTGCCGTAATCTATAATTTCCTGTATCCTATCCGGTCCCTCTTTTACAACCAGTTCTACTACTTCTTCATCACACAGTCCGTCGCCCGCTATTAACGTATCTTCGATATGTTTATCAAAAGAGTCCTCTTTATCCACAACAACAGCAACCCCACCCTGAGCATACTTAGTGTTCGACTCATCTTCGTTGGCCTTTGTAAGTATCAGTACCTTACCGTGTTTTGCGGCCTTAAGTGCGAAACTTAAACCGGCAATTCCAGATCCTACAACAAGGAAATCAACATCCTTCATCTAAAAATATTTAATTCAATGTAATCTTATGTTCCCTATGTGGAGAAACCACTGTAAAGATGTTAATTTTGTATAAAAAGTGTTAACGTTTTCTAATAAGTAATTGGATATTCTAATTTTTAGTCAAAACTCCCTATTTCTAATAAAGTTTTGAGCATCGTTTTTGCCACTTGTTAACGTTTTACAAATACAAAGAAATTAACTGAATAAAATAAAAAGAAATATAGGGTAATGTACAACATATTAGTCTTCAATTAATTAAAGGCTTTTATTTGTGGAGAAGTTGTTGAGAAAATACATAAAACAAACTATTCAATATTTAGTTTAGCATCTTCTTCACATAACTAACACCCTAATAAGTAATAAGATTCTTTTTATATAGAATAATTATATTTTATTGAAGTGTTTGAAATGGATAAGTTTGAAGAAATATTAGTGAAGGGTTTTGTTGATGAGCCTATCGATCCGACTCTGGATCTATTTGATGAGATTGAAAAATTAAAGAAAGAAAAAAATGCAGTCATCCTTGCGCACTATTACCAGGAGCCGGATATCCAGGATATTGCCGATTATATCGGAGATAGCCTGGGATTATCACAACAGGCTGCCAAAACAGATGCGGAAGTTATTGTGTTTGCGGGAGTCCATTTCATGGCTGAAACAGCTAAAATATTATCGCCAGAAAAAAAGGTTTTATTACCCGATTTAAAAGCAGGATGTTCATTATCAGATAGTTGCCCACCTAACTTATTTGCCAAGTTTAAAGAGAAATATCCCGATCACCTGGTAATAACTTATGTAAATTGTTCGGCGGAATTGAAAGCGATGAGTGATATAGTTTGCACCTCATCAAATGCTGTACAGATTGTTGAAAGTTTACCGAAAGACCAGAAAATAATATTCGGTCCAGACAGAAATTTAGGAACTTACGTAGCGAAAAAGACAGGGAGAGATTTAGTTTTATGGAATGGTGCCTGCATGGTTCACGAAATATTTTCGATGCAGCGCATCACCAAACTAAAAGAGAATCATCCCGAAGCTAAATTTATAGCTCACCCGGAATGTGAAGATGTGGTATTGAAAATGGCAGATTATATAGGTTCGACCACCGGATTATTGAAGTATACAATTGATAATCCCGCAAAGGAATTTATAGTAGCAACCGAAAGCGGAATTATTCATCAGATGGAAAAATCAAATCCGGGGAAAGTATTTATACCAGCGCCACCGAATAATAGTTGTGCATGTAATGATTGCCCGCATATGAAGCGAAATACATTAGAAAAATTGTATTTGTGTATGAAAAATGGATTGCCAGAAATTACAATTCCAATGGATGTAATTAACAGAGCCAGGTTACCGATTGAAAGAATGTTGGATATTTCGGCAAGACTGGGTTTATAGCCCCCCGACCCCCTGAAGGGGGAGTTTGTGCAGATGTCATCTCGACGATAGGAGAGATTTTATTAATTTTTAGATTTCGTCTGCGTCGAAATAGAACTAGTTTAATATTTACATTTTTAATTAACAACCGTGTTCGAAAATATAGAAAAAACAGACATCAGTAGTTTAGGTGAATTTGGTTTAATAAACCATCTAACAAAAAGTATTAAACTAACACAGTCATCAACAATTAAAGGTGCCGGTGATGATGCTGCCGTGTTAGATTTTTCTAATAAAAAGATGTTAGTATCAACAGATCTGTTATTAGAAGGAATTCATTTTGATTTGGCTTATACTCCTCTTAAACATTTAGGTTATAAATCAGTTCAGGTGAACCTGAGTGATATTTACGCTATGAATGGTACTGCTACTCAAATAACGGTTTCTTTAGGTTTATCAAGTAAATTTCCGATAGAGGCTGTTGAGGAACTTTATTCCGGAATATTATTAGCATGTGATAAATATAAAATTGATTTGGTTGGTGGAGACACCTCATCATCCAAGCAAGGATTAGTTATTAGTGTAACGAGCATTGGTTATGCTGATGAAGCGGACATTTGTTACAGAAATACCGCAAATGAAGGTGATTTAATTTGTGTTTCCGGAGATTTAGGAGGAGCTTATATGGGGCTTCAATTATTAGAAAGAGAAAAATTAATATACCTTGAAAATCCACAAATTCAGCCTGATTTAGAAGGTAAAGACTACATTATAGAGCGACAACTAAAGCCTGAAGCACGAAAGGATATAGTAGAATTATTAAAAGATTTGGATATAAAACCTACTGCAATGATAGATGTATCGGATGGCTTATCTTCAGAGGTTATTCATATTTGTACCCAGTCTGATAAAGGCTGTAATATTTATGAAGATAAATTACCTATTGATCCGATGACTTATGATACGGCAAGGGAATTTAATCTGGATCCAACGGTGTGCGCGTTAAGCGGAGGCGAAGATTATGAATTAGTGTTTACTATAAAACAAGCGGATTACGAGAAGATTAAAAATAATATGGATGTTAGTGTAATCGGGCATATTACCGAAAAATCTGCTGGTATGAATATTATTTCAAAATCGGAGATCTCGCATCCCTTGAAAGCTCAGGGTTGGAATTCTTTTAAGGGATAATTTACTGATGTATTAATATCATTGAATGAGTTAATCTAATCCTCAATCAAAAACTTTTGTTCAATCTGTTTACCAGTTTTAGCACCTAATTTTCTAAGGTTTTCTACTCTGCCAACCAGATTTCCGTTGCCCGAACTAAGTTTAGAGAAGGCTGCGGAATACGATTCTTTGGCTTTATCCAGATTGTCTCCTACTTTATTCAAGTCATTTATAAATCCCACAAACTTATCGTAAAGAGCGCCAGCTTTTGTAGCAATATCAATAGCATTCCTGGTTTGTTGTTCTTTTTTCCAGATAGAAGCGATGGTTTTTAAAGTAGCTAATAATGTTGATGGAGTAACAATAACCACCCGCTTGCTCCAGGCGAATTCAAAAAGATCAACATCGTGTTGAACGGCAATTGCAAATGATGATTCTATAGGTACAAATAGCAGCACAAAATCGGGCGAGTTGACGCTATATAAATCGCTTTAATTCTTACTGCTTAAACCCTTGATATGATTTTTTAGGGAAATTATATGGCCGTTTAAATGCCCGATTCTATCTTCATCAATATCACAATTTATTAACCGTTCGTATGCAACAAGAGACACTTTAGAATCAATAATAATGTGCTTATTATCTGGTAAGGTAATCACAATGTCGGGCTGAAGCCGGTTTCCGCTTTCATCTGTGAAACTACCCTGCTTTTTATACGACTCGCCTGGAATTAAGCCGGAGAGTTCTAAAATTCTATCCAATACAAACTCGCCCCAGTTACCTTGTTTTTTTGTATCGGCTTTAAGAGCTTTTGTAAGATTATGCGCTTCCTGACTTATTTGCCGGTTTAATTCAATAAGCTTTCCCAGTTCCCCTTTTAACAAGTTTCGTTCGTCCGATTCAGCTTTATAAACCTTTTCCACTTTTTCTTCGAATGATTTTATTTTCTCTTTTAAAGGATTTAACAATTGATCCAGATTAGTTTTATTCACCTCGGTGAAACGAAGTGTTTTATCGTCTAAAATTTTTCCTGCAATTAGCTCAAACTCTTTGTTAAACCGGGTTTGAAGCGATTCTATTTCTGCTTTCTGATCTGTTATTTTTTCCTGCTGGGCTTTATAATAGGTCCTGGCTCCTTCAAGCGACTCGCTAAGCTCCGAACTCTTCTGCCTTTCGACTTGCAATTCGGAAATTAAGCGCTCATGCTCTTGTTTTAAAAGACGCGTGATATTATTCTTTTCCGTTTCAAGGTTTTCACACCTCTCCTCTGTTTTGGCAAGTTTTATATTCAATTCCGTTTTTTGCGATATGTTTTTGTAAAGCATTACACATGCCAGGATTACTAAAATTACCAGGCCCGTTGATAGAAAAACCAAAATTTCCATTTGCTAATATTTTTATCAAATTACGTTAAAATATCTGTGAAAGCAAAAATTATTAGTCTGTCATTAAAGAAGTAATAACTAGCAAAATGTCAGTACTCTGCTAATAAATTGTTGCTGGGATATGTAAAACGTAAAATTTAAGTTATTATATGAGGGCGGAACGCTTTTTGATTATCTTCACTAAAAATCACATTAAAAAATGGGAATAATAATTTTTATTGGGATTGCAATAGTAAGTTTTCTGGTGCAATCAAGGTTTAAATCTAAATTCAGAGGTTATTCTGAAACTCCTCTTTCCTCGGGTATGTCAGGAAGAGATATAGCGGAAAAAATGTTGCACGATCATGGGATTCATGATGTAAAGATTTTATCTTCAGAAGGGTCCCTTACTGACCATTATAATCCTGCAGACCGAACGGTTAACTTAAGCCCAGAAGTTTATAGTGGCAGAAGTATAGCCGCTGCCGCTGTTGCTGCACATGAGTGTGGTCATGCGGTGCAACATGCTAAGGCTTATTCTTGGCTTCAATTGCGGTCAGCGATGGTCCCAGTTGTAAATATAGCTTCGAACTTATTACAATATGTTTTTATGTTTTTAGTGTTCATGTCTTTTTCTGCTATGGGCGAACCCATGTTATGGATTGCTCTTTGTGCCATGATGGTTGTCACTGTATTTAGTGTAATAACATTGCCTGTAGAGTTTGATGCGAGTAATCGAGCTCTAGCCTGGTTGCAAAATAACAAAAGCATCATGCATACTAGTATCGAGCTTACACAGTCAAAAGCCGCCTTATGGTGGGCTGCTATGACTTATGTAGTTGCCGCATTGGGTTCAGTAATTCAGTTGATTTATTTGGCTTTAACTGTATTTGGAATAGGAAGAAGCGACGATTAAAAAGAGCGTTAAACAAAAAAAGCTTCCTGTATGCAGGGAGCTTTTTTTGTTACTAAGCATTCGATAGTATTAATTCAATTTATACGGAGCCACCATATTGAACTCCGGAATTTTAACTTCAAATTCTTCGTTGTCTACCAGGCGGCGCATTTCATAACTCCCTTTCATGCTTCCGATATCTGTTTTTAGATTACAGCCCGAAACATACTCGTGTGAACTTCCCGGATCTATCACCGGTTGTTGTCCAACTACTCCGTCACCCTCCACTTCGCGATGAGTACCATTCGAGTCAAAAATGAACCAATGGCGGCGCATTAACTGGACACTATAGTCGGTAAGGTTTTCGATATTTATTTTATAAGCAAACATGTAATGATCGTTCGCCGGATTAGAATATTCGGGTTGGAAGATAGTTTCTACTGATATTTTAACGCCTTCGGTAATATGTGTAATCATAACAGAATTTGGTTTAAGTTAATGATATAATTCTTAAATCCAAAAATCAAGCCAAGACCTCATCGAACTTTGTCCGGATGTCTTCAAGTACTTCATTAATAGCATTCAGACTCTCTAGTTTAACAAGCAACATTCTATAATCCTTAAAATTCGGAATGCCTTTAAAATAATTTGAGTAGTGCCTTCTCATTTCGAAAATACCGGTTTTTTCGCCTTTCCATTCAATAGATTTGTGAAGGTGAGTTCGGCATACTTCTATCCTTTCAGACAGTGTTGGCCCAGCAAGATACTCGCCGGTTTTAAAAAAGTGCTTAATTTCTCTGAAAATCCAGGGATACCCTATTGCAGCCCGTCCAATCATTATGCCATCGATCTCATATTCAAGACGCCAGTTGGCTGCTTTTTCGATAGAATCGACATCGCCGTTTCCAAAAATCGGGATCTGGATTCTTGGGTTTTGTTTAATTTCTCTGAT
Organism: Sphingobacteriaceae bacterium; assembly: GCA_014380615.1. Lineage (GTDB taxonomy): Bacteria > Bacteroidota > Bacteroidia > Sphingobacteriales > Sphingobacteriaceae > Paradesertivirga. The sequence continues at coordinate 141,468 of JACMJM010000002.1, read as the reverse complement.
TAAACTCCAGTCTGCCTCGCCTTTATACATTTGGGCACGAGTTCGCCCGTGAATGGTAAGTGCTTTGATACCCACATCCTGAAGACGTTCGGCAACTTCATACACATTTTTGGTATTATCATCCCAGCCCAGGCGCGTTTTAACGGTAACAGGTAAATGAGTAGATTCAACAACGGCTTTGGTCATTTTAACCATTTTGTCGATATCCTGTAAGAGGCTGGCACCGGCACCGCGGCAGGCCACGTTTTTAACAGGGCAGCCATAGTTTATATCCACCAGATCGGGAGATGCTTTGGTGGCTATTTCGGTAGCTTCGCGCATACTTTCGATATTACTCCCAAAGATTTGGATGCCGATTGGGCGTTCGTATTCAAATATGTCAAGCTTTTGTACACTTTTTGCGGCGTCGCGAATCAGGCCTTCCGAAGAAATGAATTCGGTATACATCATATCCACGCCGTTTTGCTTACACACAAAACGGAAGGGCGGATCGCTTACATCTTCCATGGGCGCCAGTAACAGCGGGAACTCGCCTAAATCAATATTTCCAATTTTTACCGCCATCGGCTTTGCTAATACTATATCTTTGTGCGCTTGTAAAACGAATTTACAAAAGTAGTATTATTAGAATTAACATGCTTCAAAGGCAGTCAGAACAACGTCATCCTTTTACGGCCCTGATATTGCTACTTGCGATAGCATTTGGGAGCATGGTTGTTTTTACCGCAATTGCCGAGTTAATGGGATTTCTTATCTACAAGGCTAATATTATACAAGCAATACAAAATGGAACAGCCAATTCCGCAATGCTGAGATTATTTAGTGCTTTTTACTCCGTTGGTACCTTTGTTATTCCGCCTTTTATTTATGCCCGTTTACGGAGCAGGGAACCTTTAGAGTATCTCGATTTTAAATCACCAGGCCTAATTTTACTGTTGATAATCGTTATAATGTTAGCCGCTACACCTTTCTTAGAATGGAGTATTCAGCTTAATCAACAAATGAAATTTCCCGCTTTCGCCGCTTCTGTTGAGAATTGGATGAAATACAAAGAAATTCAGGCCGAAATTTTAACGAAGCAAATTCTTAAAATGGACTCATTGGGAGGATTGATTATAAATCTTTTGGTTGTAGCCATTATTCCGGCCCTTGGCGAGGAGTTGCTTTTTCGGGGCTGTTTGCAAAAAATCTTTACAAACTGGTCAAATAGTCATCATTACGGAATATGGATTGCGGCGATCTTATTTAGTGCCATCCATTTGCAGTTTTACGGATTCATTCCCAGAATGCTTTTAGGAGCTCTTTTTGGATACCTTTTCTTTTTCAGCAAAAATATATGGGTTCCGGTATTTGCGCATTTTCTTAATAACGCATCGGCCTTAATTGCCGCTTATATATTGCAGAAACAAGGCCAGTCCTTAGATAATATTCTTAAACCAGTTTCTCAACAGTGGTATTTAGTAATTCTAAGTGTTATTTTTACGGCTTTACTTTTTTATATTTTTATAGAAATGACCTCAAAACATAAAATTGTACCAGATGAACGATAGTTGGGTTAAGATTTATACCTCTAAAGATTTTTTCAAGTCCGAAATGGTTCGTCAATTTCTGGTTGACAATAACATAGAGGCTGTAATTCTAAATAAACAGGGATATCCTTATAATATCGGCGAGATTGAGGTTTATGTACAGCCACTGTTTTCTCTACAAGCCATAGAATTAATAGCGCAAAACGATTTATGAAAGTAAGGGCAATAACAGGCTTCTTTTTTGTTTTGGTGATGTTAGCGTCTTTACTGCTTGGCGCAAATGCTTTCGCGATTTTTTTTATTGTGCTAAGCCTGTTGTGTTTAGTTGAATTTTACAAGCTGGTAAAAAACGACACGATTAAGCCACACCGTTCGCTCGGTGTTTTGCTGGCCGGAACAATTATTACACCCCTTGTTTTAAATTTTCTATTCAACGATTATCTCAACTTTATTTTTCTATCGGTACCTGCCGCAATATCAATTTGTATTGTAGAATTATTTCGCAAAAAAGAACATCCATTCATAAATCTTGCGTTTACCTATTTCGGTATTTTGTTTATCGTAATACCTTTTTGCTTTTTTACGGCATCGGCGTTTATTCAAAAAACATTTAATTTTCATTTCCCTTTAGCATTTATGCTGATGCTTTGGGCGAGCGATACGGGGGCGTATATATTTGGTATTAATTTTGGAAAGCATAAACTATTCGAGAGGCATTCGCCCAAAAAATCATGGGAAGGATTTTTTGGGGGACTATTTACAAGTCTGGTGGCGGCTTATACTATTAGCACTCAGTTTAATGATATTTCAGTATTCCAATGGTGTGTTATATCTCTGATTGTTGTAATAGCCGGAACTTTCGGCGATTTATTCGAATCAATGTTGAAGCGAAGTATAGAAATTAAAGACAGCGGTTCCCTGCTGCCGGGCCATGGGGGTTTGTTAGATCGGTTCGACAGCTTTTTATTTGCCGCACCCCTGGTTTATTTATATTTATATTGGATAATCATTTGAGGTTAGAGGATGAAGGATACACCTGCGAATACGGAAGATGAGCTAAACGACGCCGAACCGGTTTATAAAGATCGTTCTTTGCTGTATATGGGCATTATTTTAGGTGTTATTATTCTCGTTATGGGATATTTAACGCTTTTTGTTGACGACCCGTCTAACCTGTTCAAAAAAGAAGCAGATTTGAGGCTGGCTCCCCCTGATAAAACCTCGATCCTGAATGAAAATGAATCGATGAGCGACGAGCAGGTGCAAACCACGCTGATAAAATTTATCGAAGCGTTTTATTACGACCAGCGCAGAGGTTATTTCGACCCACCAAGTTACTTTGCAGATATTACCGAAACGTTTTATAATTACCATAATCTCACACACAAACGTGTAAAAGAAATTTATTGGCGGAAACTCGAAGGGTTGCACAATTTCAAGAGGAATTGGATTGTGTCTACTTTAGATTTCGAGCGAGTTGACTCCAGAATAACCGCCAGTTATTGGGCAAAGGAGAGTTTTTTCAAAACCGCTCAAAATGAAACTTACTCTGCCCTTGTTAAATACGAATTGATAATTGATGAAACCGGGAAAATAGTTTCATTACGTGAAGCCGAAATTAAGAATGTAGAAGTACAAAGGCTTCAACCCGATTCGGCCATTCAAAATGAGCAGCAACAGCCCTTAACCGAACCCTCCGCAGTACAGGGTACAGATAAGGTTTACGACTTCAGTTTAGTTGATGTGGTTCCTGAATTTCCGGGCGGACAAAGGGAGCTAACTAAGTATCTAACTACGACACTAAAATATCCGGTTGTTGCTAAACAGAATAACGTTCAGGGGAAAGTTTATCTCTCTTTTATTGTAGAAAAGGATGGTTTGCTAAGCGATATTAAAGTAAAGCAGGGCATTGGCAGCGGCTGCGATGAGGAAGCGGTGCGTTTACTCAGAAACTCTCCTAAGTGGAAAGCTGGTTTGGTAAAAGACCAGCCTGTACGAACTTATTTTGTTCTTCCGGTAAGTTTTCAAAGTAATTAGGTAGGTATATTAGATAGAGGATATTTAAATCGGAAGTTGTAGGATAGAGCTATTCAAATGAACCCACCTGTTGTCATCTCGACCAAGGAGAGATCTCTTGATGTAGCTTAGCCTTCTCTTTAAGGTCGAAATAACAAAGCGCATGAAAATCGACAGGTTGATATCTAAACACAAGCCGTGAATTGGAGCAGTTCGAAAACGTAGTTCGGGTTGTCCTCGACGATAGCTGAGATCCCGGAAATACTGACTAAGAATCAGCATGTCTTAATCGGCTCGAAGGCACAAGCCCCAATCAGTTTATCCCGCCAGACAGCCTCCCTTTAATTTACTCATTCCGTTTTCTCTCAAGTTCTTCATCCGCACATTTCAAACCCTCCTCTGTCATAACCCAAACTGCTGGTCGCTCATAATCTTCTCTGTCTTCACGGCACTGCCAGCTATTGTGCGAATAGATCCGGTCGTTCATATCGCCTTCTATCAGCAATCGGGTATTAACCGGAACTTTGAGATGCAATTTAAGCTCCTGGCCTCTATAGATTCCGTTTCCGGATAGCGACCAATATTTGTGGAAGTTAATTACAGAGTCTTGTTGAATAACCTGATAACTAATGCGCTGGGCGGCTTCAAGGGCTCTTTCAAAGTTTCGGCCACGGCCACTCAATTCTTTTATTAAGGTAAGTTTATCATTATCGCTTTTTTCTATAAATATTTTATAACGTTTCATCTCGCCAGAGAGATTGTTATCGCCATAGATTACATGCCCTCTTATCTTTCCCGAATCGATATTGTATTTCAGGCTGTCTTCGCTTGTAAAAAATAATTTGTGGTCTAATTTTAAGGTTAATACCGGATAAGGGTTCAGGTCGGAGATCTGTTCAAATTTGGCTTCCTCTCTAAAGTCGGCGGCTATGCTCGAACCATAATATACTCCCATGGCAATGCCGGTTATCCATAGCATTAGCATGGCAAAGGCTCCGTATCTGGATAAAACTTTTCTGTTAAGCAATACACGCAAGGCAAAAAAGATCAGCGCAAGCAAAGGAATAATCGTGATGAGGAAAATACTAAAGATAATCGGGGCCCGGTAGGCGTGACTTACAGCGTTGAACGGAAATTCCTGAAAGCCAGTATGGTTTATAAATCCAAGCCCGAACACTAAACCAACAATTAGCGCAAGTAATACAAACCCGTCTAAAACGATTATTATCCCGACAATTATTTTCAGAAACACCTTCACTGCTTTTCCAATAAAGGCAACTATTTCCCTTATCGGGTCATTAGAATTTATACGTTGATAGGGAGGATTATAGGTAGTGTCGTTATACGTTTTTGTGGTTTCGGTTTCCTCGTCGAATGTTTTTTTAAAATTTTGAAGGTTAATGGCCTCTCCTTTCATCGCCATTCTTTCCTGCCGGCTTCTTGCGGTCGGAAGCACGATCCATAGCACCAGGTATGGAATCAGTCCGATTCCCGAAAAGAGTGTTAACAATAACGTAATCAGCCGCACCCATTTTACTTCAATATCAAAATAGTGCCCTAAGCCGGCGCATACACCGCCAATCATACGGTCATCACTGTCTTTGTATAGAGTTCGGGGCGATTTAATTTTACGCGCGTCAAAGGTATCGTCTTCCTCATTTAAATCGAAGTCGCTCGCCTTTCCCATTTGTGCGGTAACCTCTTCCACATCCGCCAGAATAATTACCTGTTTATTTTGTTCGGCCAGTTTTTCATTAAACATTTCGGCCAAACGATTTTCAATGTCAGTTACAATTTCGTCGCTATCGTTGCTGTAGGCGAAGTGGCGCTTCACTTCTGTCATGTAACTTTTCAAAACTTCATAAGCATCTTCTTCGATATGAAAAACAATGCCGTTAATATTTATGATTATAGTTTTATTCATGATTGTATAGGTTAAGGTTTTATTTGTCTTCCCTGAATAGATGTATTTACCGCAAACACTAATTCGGACCAGGTTTTGTCTAAATGCTCAAGTACCTGCGATCCCGCATCGGTTAGTACATAGTATTTTCGGGGCGGGCCAGAGGTAGATTCAACCCAGTTATAACTAAGGAGGCCATTGTTTTTCAGGCGTGTTAGTAAAGGATATAGCGTGCCTTCTACTACCAGCAGCCGTGCTTTTTTAAGTTCGTTAATTATATCCGAAGCATAAATTTCTTGTCGCGATATGATAGATAGAATACAATACTCGAGTATTCCCTTCCTCATTTGCGTTTGTGTATTTTCAACAATCATACTACAAAGATATATATAGTACTATGTAATACCCAGTATCTTGTATTGTTTTTTACTTTTTTATTAAATTTTTAACTTTAGGTGATATAAATTGTAATAATTTAAACACAAGGCGGATTTTCTTAAAAACATGGGGAAAGTTTTTTTTTAAAATTTTGATGAGATTAAATATTATCCTTATATTGTGTAATCATTAATTTAAAAAGGAAGTATGCTAAAACTTTTACAAGTTTCGAGGCTTGCTATATTGTGTCACTTCGGCCAAGGTGTTGGAGGAGCCACGTAATTGCAGGTTTAATCTTTACCTATCTCAATTTATAATTTCGCAATATTGCCTTGGTTTTCAATTCCCTGTTTGAAAATAGTGGCGTTGCGGTGTTTTTTTATTTTATTACACAGGGTGTTTTAACAATCATTAATTTAAAAAAAAGAGTATGCGAAAACTTTTATTAAGTTTATCTATGGCGCTTTTATGGGTTACGTGTGCCCTTGCGCAAGAGCGTACCGTTACAGGTACAGTAACAGCTAAGGACGACGGCGGGCCGCTTCCTGGCGTAAGTATTAGAGTAAAAGGAACTACAGCCGGAACCCAAACCGGTGCTAACGGCCAGTATTCGATATCGGTTCCTAATAATGCGGTTTTGGTTTTTTCGTTTATCGGGTTCGCAACGCAGGAAGTGAATGTGGGAACACGGAGTGTAATTAATTTGGCCTTAGGAACAGATGCTACACAATTGAGTGAGGTAGTTGTGACTGCTTTGGGTATAGAACGACAAAAGAAGGAAATAGGCTATGCAACGGCAACTATTAGTAATGAAGCACTTACAACGGCTAACGCAGTAAATGTAGTTAATGGACTGCAAGGTAAGGTATCGGGACTAAATGTGACTACCATAAGTAGTGGTGTAACAGAAGATGTGGTAATTACTATGCGAGGGCTTCGTTCACTCACAGGTAATAATGACCCTCTGCTGGTCTTAGATGGAGTCCCAACTCAATTAAGCTATTTGACTGCCTTAAACCCTAACGACATTGCTAATGTTTCGGTGTTGAAAGGTTCGTCGTCTGCGGGGATATACGGACCGGATGCAAGAAATGGGGTTATTGTAGTTACAACTAAAAAAGGGACTGATAAGCCGGTAATAACTTTTAGTAATTCGACACAGCTTTCCAACATTTCATTTTTTCCTAAAATGCAAACTCAATTTGGCTCGGGAGGATTTAATGAATATATCCCTTATGAAAATTGGTCATGGGGGCCTGCTTACGATGGTACAGAAAGAGAGATTGGAGAGACATTGCCTGACGGAAGCGTTCAGAAGGTTAAATATAGCCCTACAGATCAACGCAGGGATTTCTTTAATACTGGCGCGACTATACAGAACGATTTGTCATTGTCTGCGAATAATTTTTACCTGAGTTTCCAGGACGCAAATATCAAAGGCGTTGTTCCAGATGATGAAAATAGAAGAACAGGTATAAGACTAAATGCGGGGCGTGAATACGGAAAGTTAAAAGCTAACCTGGGCTTGAACTATATTCAAAATAATTATAGCTTATTTAATGATGACGGAATGTCTGACTTTTTTACTGCTCAGGGATCTGGGGGAAACGATGGTTTAATGAGTCAGATTTTCAATACACCGGCTCACATCCCTTTATCTAATTACAAGAATTTTAACACCGATCCATTTTCCACATATAATAATTACTTCAATAGATACGGACTAAATCCATATTTCGCGATTGATAATTGGAGAAACGAAGGAAAACGGCAGGATATTCTTGCAAACGTTCAATTAGAATTAAAAGCAACTGACTGGCTTAATTTTACTTATCGGCCAGCCTTTACAGCGCGTACGATTGCAGAGCGATTCTTTTCTAGAGGCGAGGTAATTAATCAATTTGGGGACGACCGTGATTTCAATACTGTTCCGGGAGCGGCGAGCGAAAGATCTTACAATCTAACCAGATTATCGTCTGACCTTTTTGCACAGATTAATAAAAATATAAATGACGATTTCCGAACCACAGCCATTCTTGGTACTTATGTACGGCAAACTCAGTCACGTGACTCACGAGTAGGTGCCTCGAATTTAGTGGTGCCAGAAGTTTTTAACGTAGCCAACAGGACCGGAAATCTCAGCGGTTCCGCACCAGAAACCAAAACAAGATTGTTTTCGGTTTATGGAAGCACAAGTGTGAGTTATAAAGGGTGGGCTAATCTTGAGTTTACTGGCCGAAATGACTGGACTTCCGTTCTTGCGATTGGCAATAATTCTTTCTTCTATCCAGGTGTAAGTGCCTCTTTTGTGGCTACGGATGCGATCGAATCATTGAAAGGAAATAATATTCTTAGCTACCTAAAATTAAGGGCTGCCTGGAATAAAACCGGAAATGCGGACATTGATCCGTATCAATTAGCCGCAGTATTTACTCAGCCAAATACAGATGGTAAATTTTATACCGGTTTTCCATATGGTCCCTTAGCGGGCTTCTCTGCCGGAAATACCACTTTTGACTCTGACCTAAAACCAGAATTTATCGAAAGTATAGAATTAGGCGCAGAAACATCTTTTTTGAATGGAAGAGTAAATTTAGAAGCAACATACTTCCATCAAGACAATACGAATCAGATAATCAGTGTTAGAGTCTCTGATGCTACTGGTTATAATTTCGCCAACCTTAATGCAGCGGCGTTTGTAAATAAGGGTGTGGAACTCGATATGCGATTAACCCCTTTACTTAAATTCAGAGGCGGAAATTTTCAGTTCAGGGCCAATGCTACTTATAATGACAGCGAAATTACAGGTATTTATCCGGGATTAGACGAGCTTAGTATCGGTGGATATTTGAAATCAGGTAACGCCGCCATTGTGGGTAGGCCAGCTTTTGTTATCAAGGCCACTGATTACTTAAGAGATGATCAAGGGAGAATAATTGTCGACCGATTCTCGGGCTATCCTAGTGAAGATCCAAATACAAAGGAGTTTGGAAGAACTCTGCCACTTTGGATTGTTGGTCTTAATCCTTCCGTTAATTGGAAGGGGTTCAATTTGTCGGCTCTTGCAGAATACAAGGGAGGACATGATGTGTCATTCTTCGCAATGGGAGGAGATATGGCATGGACAGGTACTTCTGCTGCTACCGCAAGAAATAATCGTCAACGCTTCGTGATGCCTAATTCGTCATATGAAGACCCTGCGAACCCGGGTAAGTATATAGCTAATACAGATGTGACTGTAAGTAATATAAACGACTTCTATACAGGGGTGTTCCAAAATGTTGCTTCAAATTTTATCACTAGCGCAGCTGCATGGCGTTTAAGAGAGTTAGCACTGTCTTATGATATTCCAGCTAAATTTTTATCGAAGCAAAATATTGTTAAGGGAGCCACATTAGCATTAACGGGTCGGAACCTATTTGTTTGGGTGCCTAAAACTAATGAATTTACAGATCCAGACTTTAACAGCACAAGAGAGGATTATCCAAATACTTTTGGAATTGTAAACTCCCAGTCCAACCCGCCTGTTCGAATGTATGGAGCTAATCTGGTAGTTAGATTTTAATTTAATTTTAATACTAAAAGACATGAAAAAAGTCATATATAGTTTTTTAGCATTCCTGCTGATCGTTTCTTCGGGGTGTAAAAAAGATTTCTTTGATATTAACACGAATCCTAACTCGCCGATTGAAGAGTCGATGACACCGGATCTTATTCTTCCAATTATACTTCATCAAACCGCAAAAAAGATGGCGACGTCGTACGATTACGCAGCCCATTGGACAGGTTATTGGGCGAGGTCTGGTTCGTTCGGGGTGAGCAACCCTTTAGAAAATTATGATTTAAATACTACGTACGAATCAAATGAATGGGTTAATGGAAATACGACGGTTTACGATCCAACAGTGTCTTGGTACAATATTCTAAAAGATGCCGACGCGATGGAGAAAAGGGCTAGTGCTACCGGCCAAACGTTTTATGTTGGTATAGCAAAAGTCATAAAGTCTATTGGGTACATGTACCTGGTTGATCAATATAATAATGTACCATATTCCGAGGCATTTAAATTCGAAGAAGGTTTCATACAGCCGAAGTACGATAAAGGTCAGGACATTTATAATGATTTGTTATTGCAGTTAGATCAGGCACAATTACTGTTCAAAAATTCGGAGTTTTTGAAAAATACCAACATTTATGAGTCTGATATTATGTTTAGTCTTAAACGAGTAGATGAGAATATTGACAAAGATGAATCTTTCGACCACCAAAAATTAATGTGGCGCAAGTTGGTCAATACGCAACGACTAAAATTGTTAATTCGCCAGTCAGAAATATTAGGAGGAACGCCTGCTGCAGAATTATCGAAAATTACAGCTGATGGCAGTGGGTTTTTAATGGCAAGTGAAACTGCAGCAGTGAATCCCGGATATAACGGATCAGAATATCAGCTAAATCCTTTTTATAACGAGTACAAAAAGAATTTTTCCGGTTCAACTGCAGATGACTTTAACCGGGCAAATAATTACGTTCTAAACAAGTTGAAAAACAGTAATGATATTAGGTACCAATATTACTTTAGCGCAGCGGCCAACCCGTTATCTGGAAATACCTATTTCGGATACGATTTTGGGTTCGTAGATACGGATCCTAATCAACCTAAAGCAGGAAATTCTTCTGATGTTGCCGGTCCGGGACTTGCAAAAAGCGCAACCCAGGATCAATGGGTGTTTACATCAGTAGAAAGTTTGTTCTTACAGGCAGAAGCCAAACAACGCGGCTGGTTAGCGGGTGATCCTAGGACGGCTTGGCAAGTTGCGGTGAGGGAGTCCTTTACTTGGTTAGGCGTACCAAACCCTGTGGCAACGGCCGACACCTACATGGCACAGGACAATGCTGTCGCAAATTACGATCATGCAAATAATACTGACAAGCTTAGATTCATTGTAATGCAAAAATATTTGTCTCTTGTCGGCAGTAATAACTTTGAGGCCTGGGTGGATTACAGAAGGTTAGGTGTTCCGGCCGATCTTCCTCTCTCTGAATCGGAAAGCAGAAACGGTCGTGTTATCCCTGTAAGATTATCCTATCCTCAGGAAGAATATAACTACAATTCTGCTAATGTAGCAGCTCAAGGAAGCGTAAATACTCAAACCTCAAAAGTGTTTTGGGATAAATAATCTTTAGAAAGAAAGTGATATGAAAAAAATACATAAAATAATTCCTCTTGCCCTGTTATACCTGGGCTTAAGTTCATGCTTAAAGGATGAATCGTATACAGCAGATACCAGCGTTGCGAAGAATATGGTTGAGTTGGCGGGTGCGCCGGATGTGGCTGCTACTGCAGCTTATATTTATGGAGTTACGGGTCAGTCATTTCCGGTGAACCCTACCGGGAGCTTCAATATCGAGGTGAAGTATGCTGGAACTGAGGTTGTTGCCCCGCAGGATATCACAGTTACACTAGTGGTCGATCCAACAATGATTACGAAATACAATAACAAGATTATTGCGGACAAGCGTGCGGAGCTGATAGCAGAAGGACATGATCCTGCCGATGCTGAGGAAGAGGTTGCGGGCGAGTTGTTTGACCTCATTACGCCAAACCTTTACACATTAAGCTCTACAACCGCTACCATTAAGAAAGGTGAGAATACTGCAAAGGTTACTGTTACTGTTAAGCCTAATCAGTTCGATTTTGCTTTTAGGTACGGATTACCGATTCGTATATCCACTGCCAGCCTTGGAACGATCAGCAGTAACTTCGGAAGCGTGATATATTCTGTTGGTGCCAAAAATGAATATGATGGAGAATACGAAGCAACTGGGGTATTTACCCATCCTGTTTTAGGACCACGTGACATACATGAAGATAAAGAAGTAAGTACAACTGGACAGTATAGTGTTGTAACTGTTGCCGGCGATATCGGTGCTCCAGTAGGATTGGTAGTCAATCCCACCACCAACGACGTTACGTTTACTGGCGCTTTGAGCCCAACTCAGCCATTTATTCCCATACCCGGTGAAAGAAGCTACTATGACCCGGCAACTAAGACATTCCATCTAAATTACCGGTATACTGGTGGCGGTGGATTTCGTGTTATTAGAGAAACCCTGGTACGAAAGTAGATAGGTTGTAATAGGAAAAGCCCTGTCTCATATTTATGGGCGGGGCTTTTTCTATGTTCATGTCGATCAATTACGCCATATGTTCCATCGTTTGCTTAATGTACTATAATGTATTGTAGTATATGATCAATTTAATAATATCATCTTCTTTTTTTAAATCGGGATGGTTATTATTCACGTAATTTTCTATTTGAGACGTACTATCTTTTAAGGAAGATAAAACAAAGTTCTTGTCTTTTTTAATTCTTATCAATTTATTATTTGTAACGAGAAAGTACTGGGTGCTTACTTCCTTAATATGCTTACTTCTGATGATAGACCCAGGAGGTGCTTCTTCAACTATGGACTTTACCGTCTTCTTAAGCAATTTTGTTTTCCTATCAACTAAGACCTCATAGTAGGAGGACGCCGTGAAATTATTGTAAGCTGGGTATCCATTTCTAAATATTCTTTTTGGGATACCGAGTTCTTTGATCATGGGTAGCGAAAACTCTTGGACCTTTTCCAAAAATTCCTGGGGCTGGGTTTCTTCAGTGCAAAAGAGCAATCTATCATTCAATTGGTCGTAGAGGATTTTCAAATCCGTATACTGGGTCTGATTTTCAAGTTTTACAGTGCCGGGAAGCCATTCGGTATACAAAAAGGCAGACTTGGACGCATCTAATTTGTTTTTGCCAAGAAAGATCCGGTGACCATCCGAGTTTAATAAAGCTCCATTGGGAAAACCTACCGTACTTATGGGAGTTTGTTGCTGAGGATTAGGGGCTAATTGACGCTGTGGTATACCTTGCCCACGTGTTAGGTTATAGGACAATGACAGTATCCCTAGAAATAAAACAGATTGGATTTTCATAATTTCATATTTATGGTGGTCTCATTAAATTTTATGAGAAATGAGCCCTGAGTGAAAGATTTATCTCCCTATCAAAACCTCTACCCTTAAATTCTTCCAAATATTATCTGAGTTTTTTAGACCAATTATTGGACTCTTGCCCCCCACCCCTATACACGAAATTCTCTTCTCCTCCACCCCCTTCCTCACCAAATACTCCTTCACAGCTATCGCCCTGTTAAACGATAATTTTTGTAAATACCTGGCATCCGCAAAGGGATTATTATTAGTATGGCCGATGACCCTGATATTCCAATTCGATTCTTGTTTTAAGAGGGATACGAGCCGTTCCAATTCCGGCTCAGAGTTATACATAATCACATCCTTATCCGGCGTAAAGTGAATATTAAAGAGAATGAGTTTTTCAGTCGAAGAGATAGGAGTTAAATTAAAATCCTGTCTGAGATTATTGACGTCATTTTTTAAATCGAAGGTTTGAAAAATATAGCCCGGGTGCAATGCGGTAATATTTACGGGCCTGTCGCCCGGAACGGGGATGCTATAAGTGCCATCTTTTAAAGCTGTAGTTTCGAATAAACGGACGCCTGTCGAGTCGTCTTCACATACTATTTTTGCGAGGAGAAATTGCTTTTGGTCCTTATCGGTAACCACTCCGCTAACAAGTCTTTCCTGCAATATAACCGGCCTCATCTCGGCGAGAAAATCGAAGCCGCTGCCCGCTTCGTAGATGTTATCAATCACCAATGCAAGTTTTTGGCCTTTTCTAACAGATAATGTACTCGAATAGCTTTTTCCCAGTCCCGGGGCCTCAAAGAAATTAGTATATCCCAATTTCAGGCCCGTGTTTCCTTTCAGTTTATAATCGTTTCGGCTATTGTTCGAGCGGAGTAATTTCACCGTTCCTTTTTGTAACCGCTCTTTCAGGTCGGGGCTATTTTCAAAAAGCATCCAATCATAATCATCCTTGAGGCTATGAGGTTTTATCTCGAAAGTTAATATACCGTTAAATGGCGCATCAATGGTAAGCCACATAGAATTACGTTCTTCTTCAAAATAAAATCCGGAGCGTTTAGTGTTTTTCGGAAACTCCTGCAAGGAGCCGAATCCTTTAGGCGAAGCAGGAAAAGTATAGGCCTTATTAATCGTGATGTGTTTCGCGTTTTTCAAATCAGCAAAAGACGATGCTTCCTGCGCAGGTAAATCAAAAACACTTAGAGTTAAAAGTATGACGAATAAGTTGCGTATCATTAACTTACGCAGAGAGGTTTAAAAGGGCATCAATTGAAATCTAACCGCACATTCTCTGAGTCTACGCTTAAAGTTACAACTTTTCCTAAAACCAGCGCATGATTGTCGGCTATATGTCCGGCAGGGAAATCAAAGCAAACCGGATAATCATACTCACTGGTATGCTCCAGAATGATGTCTTCAACAGTGCTTCCGAAAGGAATATCGTTGTCTTTAATTTCGGTAAATCCGCCCACTATCAATCCTTTAAGTCTCGCCAGCTTCCCTCCCCGCTTTAAGTTCCACATCATTCTATCAATAGAATAAAGGAATTCACCAACATCTTCAATGAAAAGAATCTTATCATTAAAATCCATTTCGGATATTGAATTATTCATCATCACCAGTAAGGTAAGATTCCCGCCTATTAATTGAGCCTTCGCCTCGCCAAATTTGTTTTTAGAATGGGTGTCGAATGTATAAGATAAGGTTTCTCCAAACAAGGCTTTTCTTAATGACTCAAGGGATGGCTTTGTTCCGTCGGGTACATTTAAAGGCATTTGGCCGTGAATAGTTTGTATGCCGCAAGTCTCCTGAATGTGACTATGTAATATGGTGATGTCGCTAAACCCTACAATCCATTTGGGATTCTTCTTAAATGCTTTGAAATTAAGGGTGTCTATAATCCTGATCGTACCATAACCGCCTCTGGCAGCAACAATCGCTTTTATAGATTCGTCATCTAAAAAGTTTTGCAGATCGTTTCTCCTGGTTTCGTCAGTTCCGGCATATTGGTGGTGAACGGCGGTTACGGTTTCTCCCAAAACAACTTCGAGCCCCCAAGCCTCTAATAATCTAATCGCGCTCTCTATAGTTCCCGGTAGTTTTTTAGCCGGACAAGTTATCGCGATTTTATCGCCTTTTTTAAGAGAAGGCGGAGCAATAGCTCCGAGCGGTTGATACATAATTTAATGCTGTTTGATAACGCAAGTTAGCATTTGAACATGTTCATATTAAACATATTTGCACATAAATTTTCCCCTATCTTTGTGCCCGATAGATTAAAATTGATGTCTGACTTAGATAAATATAAACGCTTTACAGTTACTTCCGCACTGCCTTACGCAAACGGCCCCTTACACATCGGGCATTTAGCAGGCGCCTACATCCCTGCCGATATCTTTGTAAGGCACATGCGGCTTAAGCGAAAGGATATTGTTTATATCTGCGGTTCGGACGAACACGGAGCCGCTATTACTATTAAGGCGAAGAAAGAAGGGATCACACCCAAAGAAATTATAGATAAATATCATACCCAGATTAAGAAAAGTTTCGAAGAGTTTGGAATTGCGTTCGATATTTATCACCGCACATCTTCACAAATTCATCACGAGCTTTCTCAGAAGTTCTTTTTAAATCTTTACAATAAAGGGGAGTTCTTAGAAAAAGAATCGGAGCAGTATTACGATGAGGAATACGATCAGTTTCTTGCCGACAGATATATAATCGGCACATGCCCCAACTGTAATAATGAAGGTGCTTACGGCGATCAGTGCGAGAAATGCGGAACATCTTTAAACCCCATGGATCTGATCAATCCAAAATCTACGCTTAGCGGAAAAGCACCAGTTTTGAGGGTTACCAAGCATTGGTATTTGCCGTTGGATAAATACCAGCCATGGCTGGAAGAATGGCTTATTGAGGGAAAGAAGAACAAGTGGAAAAGCAACGTTTACGGCCAATGCAGCTCCTGGTTAAAGGCAGGTTTACAGCCACGCTCTATGACACGCGATTTGGATTGGGGAATTGATGTACCGCTTGAGGAAGCAAAAGGCAAAAAATTGTATGTATGGCTCGATGCGCCCATAGGTTATATTTCGGCAACCAAGCAATGGGCGCAGGAAAATGGGAAAGATTGGGAGCTGTACTGGAAAAAACAGGCGGATGAAAATGATGAATCGTGTTTGGTACACTTTATCGGAAAGGATAATATTGTATTTCATTGTATCACCTTCCCTTCAATTCTGCATGCGCACGGCGAATACATCCTTCCGCAAAATGTGCCGGCCAACGAATTTTTAAATCTGGAGGGCGACAAGCTTTCTACTTCGAGGAACCATGCGGTTTGGCTGCACGAGTATCTGGAAGAGTTTCCTGGCAAGCAGGATGAATTGCGGTATGTATTAACCTCTATTTTGCCCGAAACTTCCGACAGTGAATTTACGTGGAAAGACTATCAGGCGCGTGTTAATAATGAGTTGGTTGCTATCCTCGGAAATTTTATAAACCGGGTAATGATTTTAATGCACAAGTATTACGAGGGTAAGATAGAAGGGAACACACAACTTAATGACAAGGATTTGAAAAGTCAGATAGGTGTTATTTACGATGAAGTGGAACAAAGTATCGAAGGATATAAATTTCGTCAAGCGCTTTCTTCTGTTATCGATCTGGCACGTTTAGGAAACAGGTATTTAACAGAAAACGAGCCCTGGAAGATCTTCAAAACTGAACCTGAGAAAACTCGTTTGGTATTACAAAACAGCCTTCATATTATCGCCCATCTGGGCACCTTACTTCAGTCATTACTTCCGGGGGCCTCTAAAAAGATTTTTTCCATGCTGAATTTAGATAAAGAGGTGGTGTTTTATGATGAAGAAATTGTTTTTAAGGATGGCCACCAGTTGAATCAGGCACAGCTTTTATTTGAGAAGGTAGAGGACGAGGTGATTGAAAAGCAACTTGAAAAGCTCAGCCGAAAAGCAGAAGAAAACATCGCCGTTGTCGAGGTTGCGCCAGCAAAAGAAAACATCAGCTTCGATGCTTTCGCATCGATGGATATTAGGGTGGGAACAATTTTAGAGGCTGAGAATGTAGCGAAAACCAAGAAACTTCTGAAGCTTAAAATCGATACCGGTATCGATCAGCGAATTGTGGTTTCGGGAATAGCTGAATATTTTGAACCCGAAGCGATAATTGGCAAACAAGTTAGCATCCTTGTAAATTTGGAGCCGAGAGAGATAAAAGGAATACTTTCGCAAGGAATGATTTTAATGGCTGAAAATTGTGACGGAAAACTTAGTTTTGTAGCGCCGCCCGAAAATATTTCAAACGGTTCGGTTGTTAGATAGTTTAATTACAGATTGCTGTAATTGTAAATAATCCGCACATTTGCACATCTTTTAATCTGCACATCAATTGGTCCCGTAGTTCAACGGATAGAATAGAAGTTTCCTAAACTTTAGATGTGGGTTCGATTCCCGCCGGGACCACTAAAGTGGCCTCTCATTTCGCATGAGAGGCTTTTTTATTTTCTTGTTGTCGGAATGGTTGTTGGTTTGTGAGAGTTGAAAAAATAATCTTGAACAATAGCTATATTTATAAAACTAAATTTGTGTGATGGTTAAAGACTTAACGAATTCCGAGCTGGATAGAAAGAATATCCTTAATAATAACCTAGCTGTTCAGGAGGCGTACAATTATTTAGGCTTTCAAGGGATCAAGTTCGAGGGGAAGTTCCGATACACCAAAATACAAGTTGCGCAATACTTTGAAGTTGATGTTAGAACCATTAATAGGTTATTGGAGAATCACAGGTCGGAGCTAGATCAGCATGGCCATGAGGTTTTTGCAGGAAATAGATTGCGACTATTCAAAGAGGCTTTGTCCCAACTGAAGGACATTGATGTCCCTCAGTTGGAAGATGAGGGAGATGGGGAACTAGTTGGAGCGCGCGCAACTGCACTTAATGTATTCACCTTTAAGGGTTTCCTAAACGTCGCAATGTTACTCCAAGGCTCTGAGCGCGCGCGACAGTTGCGCGCCTCAATTTTAGATCTAGTACTGGACACCCTTAATCAACGATTGGGCGGCACGACTAAATACGTAAACCAAAGAGAGCAAGATTATGTGCCTTCAGCTTTAAGAGAGTTCAATTATCGACAAGAATTTACAAATGCCCTAGATAAATACATTGACCAAAATCAATTTAAATACGGTCAGTTAACAGATAGAATATACATGAGTATATTCAAGGAGAAATCAAAGGAATATAGACAAATTCTCAAGTTAAATACTAAGGAGAGTGTGAGGGCAACGATGTATTCCGAGGTTTTAGACCTGGTTTCTGCTTATGAGAACGGGTTCTCCGATTATTTGCGAAAGGCTTATGAAGAAAAAGGGGAGCTTTTAAGACTTTCTGAGGCGAATGTGCTCTTCAAAGAGTTTGAAGAAATGACTGAAATGGCTTTTCAACCTCTTAAGGAGAAAGCTCGTAGCTTGATGGCAAGCAGGGATATGGCATTTAGAGATGCACTTCATGAACAGCTAAAAGAATACATATCAGAGGTAAGTCAGGAAGATTTTGACAAGTTCCTAGGTGAAAAAAGTAAGTCTTTAGAGGAGCGCCTGAGTGAAAATATTGATGTTTTTATTAGGCTTAAAAATAAATAAGTGGAACTCTTTTATTTTGATCTCTCTCATGCAATTAAAGAACATGACTTTATAATTGAACAAAGTGGGGGTAAGCATGGATACAAAGACTTAGGTCTTTTGGAGAGTGTAGTAACACATGTCCGCAACGATGAATATTACCCATTGATAGAAGATAAAGTTTCTTTTCTGTGCTTTTCAATTAACAAGAATCATTGTTTTATTGATGGAAACAAGCGTTCTTCAATTGTTCTTTCAAGTTATTTTCTATCGTTGAACGGGTTGGATTATTGCATTGATAGGTTTGTCAGAGAGATGGAAAATATAGCGGTTTATGTTGCGGCAAATTTCATTGATTCGGACTTATTGAGGGAGATTATTACATCAATTATTTATGAATATGATTTTTCCGAAGAGTTGAAGCTTAAAATTACATCTGCCTTATCAAATCAATTACCAGATCTATATAATGTCGGAGACGAGGGAGGGGAACTTTAAAAATTGATCAATATTCGTTTTAGTGGGGGGGTATAAATTTTTTAATTAGTTTCAATTTATGTCAAATTCTGGCTTCGGAAAATTTCTTCCAGTTTCTCATATTCGACTAACGGATTACCTAACTCGTCAATGAGCCCCGATTCTAATAAGCATAGCTTAATGAATTTGAACCGAAGCGGATTAATTGATAATGCCGATTCTAATCTCTCTAAATCATAATTAAGAAGCACTATAAGTCGCGCTGCAGTCGTGAAAAACGGATCAAGTTCATCACCAAAAAGCAGATACAGTTCCCGCCCGTCCGATTCCTCCTCGATTATCAGCTCGTCTTCTTCACAGGTTTCTTCATCATCTTCAATATCTTCATCTTTTTCAAACACTGATATAACATCATTTTTCCCTTAGTTTCTGCTTTTAGTAGAGACCTAAGATTCCATCATGGATATAGGAGTTACGTTTAGTGTTTTCTGCTTACCCCTCCCTCAATACCCTTGCTGGCGGGTTATGCAACCCCCTTTGTTTATCCTTACACGCTCTGTAAAATTCGTTATAAGCTATTTCCATTTTTGCCAGATCGCGTTCGCCGGTATATTCGCGCAGGTATACTCTGGCATGGGGTTTAAAGTTATCAAGGAAATCGAGCAAAGTAACGCCCAAAATTACCTGATAAGAATGCTCGGCGGTTTTCTTGAGGATAACAGATAATCCGTTCTCAAAATGGATGCGTTCAAGATGCTGGGAATATACTTCGCCTTGTGGGTAAATCCCGAGCATATTACCAGGATCTTTTAACAGATCAGCCGCATAGGTTAGCGAATCAATCACCTCTCGGGAGGCTTTTTTAACGGAAAAGCAGCCAACATAGCGCAATGGAATAAATGCTTTTAGCTGATCTTCTACCACCATCACCCTGAACTGCTTTTTTAGTAACTTCCGGTTTAGCCGGTGTAAAATGGCACCATCATTAAAGCTGTAATGATTCATCAATACCAGGCAGGCCCGGTCGCGATCTATAGCCGGGTGATCGAGAAAGCTGATTTTCGAAAAGCGACGGAGAACCGTCTTTTCCACGATATTGGTGAAAAACCATCTTAGTTGTTTTATCGGCTTATCTCGAATCATGCGTGATTGACGCTAAATTGTTGAGTAATAAATTCGCCTAAGTTTTTGTTAACCAATTCGTGTCCGGTGTTAAGGATATATAAGGATGTATTCTCAAGCATAGCAGAGAATTCATGGCCAATTGATGGTGGAAATAACCGATCTGTTTCTCCGAAATAAAAGTAAGTGTTTATCTGATTCTTGTTAATAATCGCCGCAAGTTTATTTGGTTTAAAGCGAAGATTAGCATGATAGGTTATGGCCTGGTAACAGGTGAGCCGTGTAGCTACGGTTCCGAATTCGCCTTGCAGAATCCGGTGCAGCGAATCATCTATATATCCGTATTTAAAAAGGCTGTTTAATATAAACTGAACCGTTTTGGGACTGTAAACAAGTTTGTAAAATATCCGGTTCATAATCTTATTTCCGGACCCGAATTGAAGGAGCTTATTAGGCCGTATCCCGTCTGGCGCAATAAAGAAAGCATTGTCTACCAGCACGGGTATACTTTCTATTACCGAAAGAGCCATTAATGCTCCCATACTATATGATAATAAGGAAACCTTTTGGAAGTCCATTTTTTGGATAAATTCGGCCATGTAGCCTCCGAATTCTGATGAAGACACGCCCTTGCGTATCACACCGAGCGAGTCGTCAATCAACTCGGTCTGCCCGTGAAAAAACAAATCAAAACTGTAGATGGTGTAGCGTTCGGAAAAGGCATTTTCAAGAACTGAAAATTGAGTACCCTTCATTCCGAAACCATGAAAAGCCAGCATAGCCTCGGGGCCGTTGCCGTATGTATAGTAATGTAAGCGGACTTTGTTGTTTGTAAAGAATGCCAAACCGAAGCGTTGAGTTAGCGACAAAATTACATTAATCCTTCAAATTTAAAAAAGCGGGTGTGCCGCATTAAGGATGGAATATGAAGCCCTAAAATTTTATTGCCAAGACTGCCAGTTACTTATAAAATTTCTAATAAATGTTGTAACTCTTATAGAACCTTTATCGTAAACAAACATGTCCTTCCCAAAAGGACGTTTTTCATAGGTAGATGTAGGGCCAGGCGCAATGTCTGGCCCTTTTTTTTATTCTTTGCAGATATAAATTGCTGCAAATACTGAGAATAGAATTTTATTCATTATGTTGATTCCTGATTCTTAAAGATATAATTTGCGAGGTGCAAAATCATTGTTCATGGGCATCGTTTAAATAGCATGGAAAAAAATTTACTTGCATTTAGCTTTATCACGCTTTTCTCTTTATCACTGATAACAGACGAACCTGTCAACGTTTTTTTAATAGGTGATTCAACTATGGCGATTAAAAGCCGGAGTGCCTACCCGGAAACTGGCTGGGGGATGCCCTTCGCGTATTTTTTTGATTCTACGGTTGTGGTTGATAACCGGGCTCAAAACGGCAGAAGCAGCAGAACTTTTATTGAAGAGAACCGATGGGTGCCGGTAGTTAACGCACTAAAACCGGGCGATTATGTTATTATACAATTTGGACATAACGACGAAGTTCCAACCAAAGCGAGTGCTACAACCCCCGAGCAGTTTAAAAGCTTTTTAAAACGATATGTTACCGAATCGCGTTCAAAGCAGGCTAAGCCGGTGCTGCTAACCTCTGTGGCCCGAAGAAAATTCGACGAGAGCGGAAAGATAGTTGGCACACACGACGTGTATGCTCAACTAGTACGCGATGTTGCGAAGGAAACCAACACACCACTTATCGACATGGATTCCAAAAGCCAAAAACTTTTGCAGGAACTGGGCCCCGAGCGATCCGCGCTTTTATTTAACCATCTTAAGCCTGGCGATCATCCTAATTATCCCAAAGGAAAACTAGATGATACTCATTTTAATGAACTTGGCGCAAGGTTAATGGCTCAATTGGTTTTAGCTGAGATTAAGGCTCAAAACTTAGATTTAAGTTCCAGAATCGTTAGAGCCAAATAATTAAAAGCATTCTACGCTCCAGCTATTGCTCCACTTATTAGCAGCCGGGAGAGAAATAATCCCTTCTTTTTCTTCGATTTTTTGATTGTGCCCCGCAGAATCCGGAAGGCCGCACCAAGGTTCTATACAAACGAAGGGAGCATCTTTAGCGGCCCAAATTCCCATAGATGGAAATCCCGCAAAATTAAAGCGGATTCCGTGAGGATTCTTTTCAGTCTTAATTGAGATAGTGTCTGATTTGAGATCCTTGAAAATAACCGCGTCATTATAAAACAGATCTTCTTTAAGCGGAAGCTTGTTTGTATTTTCCAGATAAGGCATGGTACCGGTCAGGATATTGCCATCAAGATTATGCCTAACCGAAGTCTCTGTTTCAGAAAACTCCAGATAATAATCTGTATAAACCGTTCCTTTAGTTACCGGGACATTAAATGCCGGATGTGTACCAATCGAAAAATACATGGTATCATCAGACGTATTTTCTACTTCATAGGTAACAATTATTTTATCTGATTCAAGTTTATAGCTTATCCTCAACAGGAAATGAAAAGGGTAGGATTTTAAGGTTTCCTGATCGTCTGTCAGGATAAAAGAAACACTCTCTTGCGACGAGCTTTCTAATTGAAATTCCATATCACGGGCAAAGCCATGCTTCGCTAATGTATATGCTTCGCCTTTGTATAAAAATGAGTCGTGCAGCAAACCGCCTACAATTGGAAATAAAACGGGCGAATGCCGCGGCCAAAAATCCGGATTGCCATTCCACATATATTCCAGCCCCGAATCTTTGCGATATAAGCTGTGAAGCTCGGCCCCCATTGAGTGTATAGAAGCCTTAATTATTTCATTTTCAAGAGTTATCATAATTATATTTACCTGATAGAAAACCGCACAACGCTATTTTCGTTTTCCAAGATATTAAATTCATTTTATCTTGCGACTGATTATGAATAAACTACTGGTTATCGCTTCTCTTTTTTCTTTGGTGTTTTACGCTTGTACGGCCACTGGCCCTTACAGTGCTACCAACAAAATATATAAAAAGCAGGCGAAAGAACTCGCAAGATCACTTATGGAACTGCCCGGTGTTTCACCAAACAATCCCGCGGATTTTAAGGCTGGTACTACAAATTTTAATTTGCGAAAACCCAATTATGTTATTATACATCATACGGCGCAAAACTCCTGCGAACAAACATTGAAAACTTTTACCATGCCTAAAACGGAGGTTAGCGCACACTATGTTATTTGTAAAGACGGCACCGTTCATCACATGTTAAATGATTATTTGCGAGCCTGGCATGGCGGAGTGGCAAAATGGGGATCGGTAACCGACATTAATTCGGTATCGCTTGGTATAGAACTGGATAATAACGGTACGGAGGAGTTCCCGGAAAGCCAGCTAGGCAGCTTATTAACCCTGCTGCAGAACCTGAAAAAGTCTTACAATATTCCCGCTCCTAATTTTATCGGGCATTCGGATATAGCGCCTTCGCGGAAGCAGGATCCAAGCTCGAAGTTTCCCTGGAAACGCCTGGCGGAAAGTGGTTTTGGAAACTGGTACGATTCGGTGTTGGATACCGTGCCTCCTGCCTTTAACCACCTTCAGGGACTTAAAATTATTGGTTATGATGTAAAAGATACCACGGCGGCTATTAAAGCGTTTAAACTTCATTTTATACAAACCGACATTAACCCAATACTCGGCTTGAACGAGAAAGCTATAATAAATAATCTATCGAAAAAATATTAGTATAGCTTTTGTCTATATCGTCATTGATAAAAAGAATGGGTTAAAGGCCCGTTTTAATTGTCGCAGACTCTTTATGTAAGTATCTTTGCAGAGAAATAAAAAAAGAAAAACTATGATAACTATAGGTCAGAAATTCCCATCGTTTGAGAAAAAAGCTTGTGTAAGCATCGAAAAAGGAAAAGAGTTTGAAACACTAACTTCGGACTATTTAATAAATGACGATAATGTTTGGACGGTGATGTTTTGGTGGCCTAAAGACTTCACTTTTGTATGCCCTACAGAAATCGCGGAGTTTAATAAAGCTAACGGTGAATTCCGTGACAGAGACGCACGTTTAATCGGTGCTTCTACCGATTCTGAATTTGTTCACGCTGCCTGGAGAAGAGATCATGATGATTTACGCGATCTTAAGTTTCCGATGCTTGCCGATACTTCTAAGTCTTTAGCCGAAGATCTTGGAATTTTAGAGCCGGTTGAAAAAATCGCATATCGCGCTACCTTTATCGTAGACCCAACTGGTATTGTACGCTGGGTTTGTGTGAACGATTTGAGCGTTGGCCGTAATGTAAAAGAAGTACTAAGAGTTCTTGATGGTTTGCAAACTGATGAACTTTGCCCTTGTAACTGGGAAAAAGGTCAGGAGACCCTTTAAGGATAATCATAAATCATTCGAATCGATCCCCGGAAACGGGGATTTGTTTTATACCCACATTTTAAAATTATGAGTGAAACTACAGAAGTAATTAAAGAGTTGCTGGAGAGCATTAATGTTGCGGGCGATTATCGCACTGTAGGATTAGATTTGTTGGAAAAGGGTGAATCAAGATACGTTCGAGATTTAAAAGTAAATTTTAACAGCACCCTAAGTTCAGAGCATTTATCCTCAAAGGAGATTGGGTTGATAGGTGTTTCTATAGCCATAAATAATGGTAATAAAATTCTTACAGATTTCTATACAACTTTTGCGGAAGCGAATGGTGCCACCGCAGAGGATATTGCGGAAGCTGCCGCATGTGCCTCGTTGCTTGCTTCGAATAATGTTTTCTATAGGTTCAGGCATTTTACCCAAAAAGAGAAATACGGACAAATACCGGCACGTATCCGCATGCAGATAATGGTTAAGCCCATAACCGGAAAAGAGTTTTTCGAATTACTGAGCCTGGCGGTGTCTGCGGTAAACGGCTGTGAGATGTGTGTAAACGCACACGAAGACTCATTAATTAAGATGGGAACTACTGAAGAACGTATTTTTGACGCGGTTAGAATAGCTTCGCTGATTACAGCTACAGGGAAAGTTATTTTTTAAATGTTTAAACAAATTTTGTACCTTAGGGGCAAGGTTAACCGTTCTAAAGCATTATAAAATTCCCAATTATTAATCCAGGCGTATGCTTGTGATGGGCTTTAAAGGAAACGGATTTTTTAATTGTATTTTTAGGGATGCCGCCGTATACTGAAACATACGGCGGTTTTTTTTATGTGTGCTTTTTCATGCTTTTTCGCAACATTTCTTACTTTTGGAAAAAAAGATAAAATGGGAGCACAGGAAAAAGATAATCAGGATTACGGAATATATTTTTTATTGGCGGTAATTTGCGGCGTAGCAACCGCCTGGGTTGTTACCGGTTCTATCGCTTGGATGTTATTAGGGGCACTTTTAGGACTATTAACGGCAGGATTTTTCGTTAATGTTATTGTAAGAGGAAAAAATAATCTATAAAAATAAAGCGTCCCAAACTAGCCGGGACGCTTCAACCTAAACCTTATCACAATTAAACCAATTTTACTTGGTTTATATAGATAACGCCCTGTATTTCGATTTGTTTTCTAAGTATTAATTTTTTTTTAAATTTTTTCAGGAAGCTCTGTATCCTGATGATGTTTAACCCTTTGATAAGCATCCAGGATTGAGTTACTGGTAATGGTAAGCAATTCTCCGGGCATTATTTTCCCGATTACATACTCCCAGGCCTGTTTGCTGTTTTCCATAATTCTATAAATGATATCCGGCTTAACCTCGGTGAGGCCTTCAACCAGCAAGTTTATAATCTGCTCGCGGGTTCTTCCCCTCAAATACTTTTCCTGACAAATTACTACTTCGTCAAACATTTTTGCGGCCTGGCGCCCCATCTCGCGGATGTCATCATCGCGTCTGTCTCCGGTGCCCGAAATAATGCCTGTATAAAATGATGCGTTTACGCTATTCAAAAATCCTTGTATCCCTTTAAGCCCGTCGGGATTATGCGCATAATCAACCAGTATTTTATAGTCTTTGAATTCGAATAGGTTCATCCTGCCTGGGGTATGGGCGGGCGAGGGCGAAAAGGTTTCAAGCGAGGTACGGATGTCTTCTGTTTTAAATCCCCAGAGAAATGCGGCTAAACTCGCGGCAAGCGCATTTTGAATCATAAAACTTACCGTGCCATTAAATGTGATGGGAACATGAGTAGTTTTAGCCAGTTTAATCTTCCAGTCGCCTTTTTTTATGATAAAATAGCCGTTATCGCAAAAGGCCGCTACGCCTCCGGCTTTACAGTGTTCATCTACCACCGGATTGTTTTCGCTCATACTAAAGTAAGCAACGTTGCAGTGGGTCGTCTCTTTACCAACTCGCACGCAATAATCATTATCCGCGTTTAATACTGCCCATCCGTCGTTTTTTACCGATTCGATCACCACTTGTTTTACGCGCGTTAAGTCATCGAGATTATGGATATCCGATATTCCGAGATGATCTTCCTGAATGTTAGTTAGCACGGCAATGTCGCATTGGCTAAAGGCTAAACCGGCCCGCAAAATTCCTCCTCTTGCGGTTTCCAGCACGGCAAATTCTACAGTGGGGTCTTTTAAAACAAACTCGGCACTTACTGGTCCGGTGGTATCGCCTTTGGTCATCAGGGTGTTTTGAATGTAGATCCCGTCTGACGTAGTGAAGCCCACCCTGTAGCCGTTATTTTTGATAATATGAGCAATCAGCCTTGTTGTTGTAGTTTTTCCGTTGGTGCCGGTTATCGCGATGATGGGAATGCGCGAAGATTTTCCCGGAGGATACATCATTTCGAGTACCGGTGCAGCTACATTTCTTGGCTGCCCTTCACTAGGTGCCAGGTGCATGCGGAAACCGGGAGCGGCGTTCACTTCCAATACCACGCCACCAATTTCTTCGAGTGGTTGCGAAAGGTTGTCGGCCATAATATCTATTCCGCAAATATCCAGGCCTATCACTTTTGCTATGCGTTCGCAAACGAAAATATTGTGAGGATGAACAATATCGGTTACATCAATAGAAGTGCCCCCGGTACTCAAGTTGGCAGTTGATTTTAAATAGACAATTTCATTGCGGGGAGGAATGCTGTTGAGTGTGTAATTATATTTTTTAAGCAAGTCGAGGGTGTCTCGGTCTACTGTTATCAGCGTTAATACATTTTCATGCCCGTAACCTCTTCTGGGATCCTGATTTTCGATAGTTATAAGTTCCTGAATTGACTTTTCACCGTCGCCTGTTATATGAGCGGGAACCCGCTTGGCCGCGGCTACCATTTTATTGTTTATCACTAAAACTCTAAAATCATTACCAGCCACAAAGCGTTCTACGATTACTTTTTTAGAATACTTTTGCGCATAACGAAACGCTTCAACTGCGTCAAGTTCTGTTTTTACATTTATGCTGGCTCCTTTCCCATGGTTGCCGTTTAGCGGTTTAAAAACCAGGGGGAAGCCGATGTTATCTATCACGCGTTTCAAATCTTCCTCTCTGCTAATCGCCGCTCCTTCTGCTACCGGAATCGCCTGTTCTTTTAATAACCGTTTTGTATCATCTTTATTTCCGGCTATATCTACAGCTATGCTGCTAGTTTTATCAGTTAGCGTAGCCCTGAACCGGATTTGGTTCTTACCGTAGCCTAGCTGAACCAGAGACGCGGAATTTAATCGGATGAAAGGAATGTCGCGTGCTACTGCCTCATCTACAATGGCTCCGGTACTTGGCCCGAAACGCTCCCGATCCCGCATTTTTCGCATCTCGATAATATCACCTTCAAGATGATACTCCTCAGCGGTTATTAGGGCCTCCGCAATTTCTACTGCTTTTTTGGCTGCGTAAATACCTACGCTTTCTTCTACAAAAGCAAAAACTACATTATAGATACCCTTGATTTTTGTACTCCGTGTTCGACCGAAGCCAGTATCCATTCCGGCGAGGGTCTGGATTTCGAGGGCGATATGCTCTACCACATGGCCCATCCAGGTGCCTTCATCTACACGTTCAAAAAAACCGCCATCGTATCCGGGCGAGCAGTGATGTGTATATAAGCTGGGAAGCAGCTTTTCGAGCCGTTCGCGAAAGCCGGGAATTTCATTAGTAGGTTTATATTCCAAATCTTCTAAATCAAGGCGCATTTGAATCAGTTTGCGGCGTCTTATCGACCAAATGTTGGGCCCTCTAAGTGCTTGAATGTTTAGGATTTTCATTTTGAATAATAAGTGTTTTTTAATAGTAACCCGCCAGCTATCTTACTCATTTGCCGGGGCTAAGCTCGTGCAGGTTTCATCAGGGTAAAATTTAAGCTTACTTGTAACGAAGCGATCAAACGCAGGTTATCTTTTTATTAATTATGCGGTGTATCTGATGGTTTCATTATTGAGTGTTTTGCTTTATCATTAAAAGAGCATAACCACAGGAATTTATAAACGGTTTTACCTGATGTGTAAAAACTTATTGGGTTCATTTTTGATATATTAGAAGTGTTATTTTTAAAATATGATCCCAAAAGGAAAGCTGATAATTATTGGAGGCGCGGTAGATCTGGGAAGCTCGTTAAGTTACAACGAGAATATAAGTCATCCGCATTATGTTAAATTTTTTGAGAAGGGTATTTTGAGGCGAATCATAACAGAATCGGGTAAAGGAGCTGATTCTGTGGTTGAGGTGATTACTACTGCTTCGAAGATACCTGACCTCGTTGGTGCGGAGTATATTAAATCTTTTAACCAGCTTCAGGTTAACAACGTACATGTTTTAGATATTCGAGCCCGGGAAGAAGCCAATTCTGCTGATGCGCTTGAACGTGTTAAAAAGGCGGATGTTATTATGTTTTCGGGCGGCGATCAACTAAGGTTAAGCGCGATTTTCGGCGGTACAGAACTTTTACGCATACTCAAAACAAGATACATAGAGGGCAACTTTGTTATAGCGGGTACTTCGGCCGGTGCTGCGGCCGCTTCGTCGAATATGATATACCGGGGTAGCAGCAGCGAAGCGTTGATAAAAGGTGAAGTACAAATTACCGGTGGGCTTGGCTTTATTGATGATGTGATAATTGACACGCATTTTGTACAACGGGGCAGAATCGGACGACTCTTGTATGCGGTTGCCAGTAATCCGGGAATGTTGGGAATAGGCTTAGGAGAAGATGCCGGATTATTAATAACCGAAGGTTTTTGCCTCGAGGCCATTGGATCAGGTTTAACTATACTGGTGGATGGTAGATATATCAGCGAAACAAATATTTATGATGTTGAAATCGGAGCCCCTGTTTCTATTGATAATTTAAGGGTGCATGTAATGTCTATTTTCGACAAATACGATCTTCATAAGCACGAGCTTATCATAAACAAATCGATTAAAGTAGAGGAAGATATTTATTCGGGGACGAAAAGAAAAGATTAAATGGAAGCAAAAGTGATAATTCATGGGGGTTTTTTTAGTGAGTCGTTTGACAGTGAAGAGGTAAAAGTTGCTAAGCAAGATGCGTTGAAGGAGATCGTAACAAAAGCGCATAGTTACTTACAGAGCCATAACGCGTTAGAAACGGTTGCTTACGGAGTATCGCTGCTCGAAGATTGCTCATTATTTAACGCAGGATTAGGATCACAAATTCAAAGCGACGGAAAAATTCGTTTAAGCGCATCGTTAATGGATGGAGTATCTAAAAAGTTTTCGGGAGTAATCAATATAGAAGATGTTAAGAACCCGATCTTTGTAGCCCAAAAACTAATGGACTTTGAAGACAAGGTATTGAGTGGTAATGAAGCCGGAAATTTCGCACGAGAACACGACTTTCATTACTTTGATTCCCAGACAGATGAGCGTAAGCAACAATATTTGAAGAAGTTAACCGAATCTCTTCGAAAGGGAACCGTGGGTTGCGTTGCGATAGATAAGGATGGAAACTTGGCGGCAGCCACATCTACAGGCGGTAAAGGATTTGAAATTCCGGGCCGGGTAAGCGATTCTGCAACCGTTGCGGGCAACTACGCAAATGATTTTGTAGGAGTATCTTGTACCGGCGTGGGAGAAGACATTGTGAGCGGAGCCCTGGCCGCCAAAATCGCAACCAGAATGATCGACGGCTTTACTTTAAAAGAAGCTTGCGATAAATCTATGAATGAATTGAAGGATTTTGATGGTTTTGCCGGAGTAATTTGTATATCTTCAAATGCAGAAATTTATCACACGGACTCTCATCCATATATGGTTTGGGCATATTACGACAAAGAGCCGGTTACTTTTACTTGATGACCAGGGTTTTTTTATTTCTTTTTTTCCTTCTTACTTTTAAATGCGTAAACGCTCAAGAACCTGTAGCAGATACGATAAAATATATCATAACCGTCGAGCCAAAAGACGCGTTATTTTATCAGCGGCAAGCTAAGCGAACAAAAAACCCAACAACCTCACTCGAGCTGTTAAAAAAAGCTCTTTCATTAAGAACACTTGCCCAGGATGAAAATTGGGTGGCCGATGTACGTGTGGAAATGGCCTCCTCGCTGTTTAAAACCGGGAACAGCAAGCAGGCATTTTCGGAACTTCTTACTGCCGAAAAAATATATACCGCAAGCGGCAATAACGTTTCCAAAGCGGAAGTGATGGTTCAAATGGCCAGGTTTTATGAAAAAAACGCCCTCTGGAAAGATGCCGTTAAGTACTACCAGGCTGCCCATAAGCTTCATGAAACTGCTCAAAATAATAGTGACGCGGCAAATATTAGCCTTCACCTTGCGGATATCGCCTTAATACAAAATGAATTAACTAAGGCTACCAACGATGTTTCGTATGCCGTAAAACAATACGAATCTCTTGAAAATAAAACAGGCCTGGCTCTTTCGTACGTTAAGCAAGCCGAAATACATCGCAGGCGGAAACAGTACAAAACCGGCGAAAGTTTGATTTTAAACAGTGCCCTGCCTTTTTTCCGGTCTACCGGATACGCCGCCGGCCGGGTGGGTTGTTTTGATGTATTGGGTAAAATATATTTCAGTCAAAAACGATATTCGGAAGCTAAATGGTTTTTTATACAAGCCAACACTCAGGCACGGTCTTTAAATGATATAGAAGGAATTATTACATCCTTAATAAATCTTGGGCGAGTTAAAACCACTATAGGTGATTATAATCTGGCAAAACGCGACTTTAAAGAAGCTCAAACATTAGCCGACAGACGCAATAATTTATTTTTGCAAGCCAACGTAAAAGATGCCTATGCTTTTTTGTATGATAGGATGGGTAACGAGTTGGGGGCAGAGAATGCGGCAGGCCTTTCGGCCGAATTAACCGACTCTTTAAATAAATATTCTAATGCGCAAGCCGAATCGGCCAGAACGGCCAGTGTGAAATTAAGTGAATCAAAAAAGGAAAGCAAATCAGCGACGGCGTCATCTAAAGCAGATAGTTTTCAAATAATAAAACTCATAGCGGCAGCGATTTTAATTCTGGTTGTGATATTATTAGTTTTAAAACGGATAAAATAAGAAGAACCAACGGACTTTCAAATCTTATCTTTGCGGCTGCCTGTAAGGATACGTGTATGATGAAGAATTTTTTTTGTATTGTATTACTGGCCTTTATTTTTCAACCAGCTTTCGCTGATACATTAAGTGTTAGAAAGAACGGTTTAATAGGGCCGCCAGTTTTAGTTTTACCACCTCCGGTTGATTCTGCCCTGCTAAACAGACTTTTAGTTTCCGAAAGACTAAAAAAGAAAGTTACTGAACAGGTCGATTTCAAAAATCGCCAAAATATTATAATCCTTAACACCATTTTACTAAAAACCGAAACCGCGGTAGAGCCCGACGCCAATTTAATCGGCACACTGGAAGAAGCGTTGACAGAATATATACGAGTTCGTGATTTGAAAAGTCAGGCACTTGTGTATACCACCTACGGCGTATATTATGGACGCTATGGCCAGCGTGAAAAGGCGATTGACAACTTCAATGAGGCGTTGCGCCTTAGGGAGATTCTAAAAGATAATCCGGGTATAGCGAAGATCTCCCAGAATTTAATGGCTATTTACAAAACGGATCAGCAGTATGACCAGGCTATAAAATATGCCGGACAATTTATAACGGCCAGTTTGAGTCAAAATAAAACCGCGGCTGCGGCTCAGGCATACCTCGATATCGCCTGGATTAAGTTTCAGCAAAAAAAGTTTAAGGAGAGCGAGAATCTTATCCTGCGAAAAGCTTTTCCCTTATTTCGCCGAACAGGCAACAAATGGGGACGAATGAGTTGCTTCCAAAACCTGGCCGAATTATATTTCTACCAAAAGCGTTACTCGGAGGCAAAATGGTTTTTTATCCAGTCGCAGATTATGGCTGCAAAACTGGCGGATAATCAGGCGATGATAACCAGCTTAACAGGTCTGGGGAAAGTAAAAAATGCGTTGGGCGAACATGCCGATGCTTTGAAGGATTACAAACAAGCCGAACAGCTTGCGCTGAGAAATAATTATCTGGTTAAACTGGTTGAAATTAATGCCGATCTGGGCGATATGTATAGCCAGTTAGGAGATTATCCGGCGGCGGGTGCCGCACTTGATAAATATAGCCGGTTTAGAGAAAGTTGGATAAAAACCAACAAGTTGTAGTGCGCTGTCGTCTAAAAGCAATATTATTTATAAGTGGTAATTAATACTGTTTTATAAATACTATTTTTGGATTATACTTGTTAACAGAAGAGGCAGTAACAAAACTGTCTCTTTTTTATTTAATTACAGACTCTGGTATAATTTTTCGAGAGAGTTGATACAAATGGATTTTAAATCGTTCAAGGAAATGCTGAAGAAAATATTTTTGGCTTTGTTTATTGTGGCAGCCTTCGCATGCAAAGCAAATTTACCAACCAATACCAATGTGGAGGGCTCTAATAACCTTTCTCCGGAACCGCAGCAGCAAATTGTGGCTAAAGAGTTGGTTAAGGCAATTGAAATGCTGCACTATAAACGTATAAAAATTAACGATTCCCTATCAAGCGTAATCTTTGATAAATACATCAATAGCCTGGATCCGTCTCGTAATTATTTTCTTTCCTCAGATGTGAAGAGCTTTGAAAAGTTCCGCAAGAGTCTTGACAATCAGTTACGCGAAGGCGATTTAAGTTCATTTTTCCTGATATTTAATACCTTCCAAAAACGCTATCAGGATCGCATAACTTATTCAATTGCTCAGATTAGCAAGGCGTACGACTTCAGTAAATCAGAGGAATATGTCTACAATCGTGAAAAACTACCTTGGTTAAATTCAATTGAAGAAGCTAATCAACTTTGGTCCAAAAGGATAAAATATGATTTGTTGAATTTGAGAATCGCCAGCGGCGGATCGACGTCAGGAATTCAGCCTATAAAGATTAAGGGAGAGGATCCAAGAAGAAACGGAGCAGAGGCAGCGAAAAGCACAGCAGACACCGCCGCAGCTAAAAACAGAGATGTTTTAAAGAAAAGATACCAAAACTTATTATCGCAAGCTCAAAAAACAAATGGTCAGGATGCTTTTCAGATCATGATGGACGCCTTTACACAATCGGTAGATCCGCATACAAACTACCTTGTTCCCACAAAAGCTCAGGAGTTTAACGAAGAAATGGCCCGCAGTTTTACTGGAATCGGGGCCACCTTACAACTCGAAAATGAAGTGGTAAAAGTAGCGTCGGTAGTGCCCGGCGGTCCGGCATTTAAAGCGAAAACTTTAAACGCTGGCGATAGAATTATCGCGGTAGCGCAAGGCAACGACGAATTTATTGATGTTATCGGATGGAGACTCGATAATACCGTCCAAAAAATTAAGGGGCCTAAAGGCACTACAGTAAGATTGAAAATAATCCCTGCCGGCCAGGAGCTTTCATCGCAACCAAAAGTGATTTCTATTGTACGTGATAAGGTAATTCTGGAAGAGCAATCTGCTAAGAAGACAATCAAAACAGTAGTGTCTGAGGGAAAAACCTATAAAATTGGTGTTATTGATGTTCCGGGATTTTATCTTGATTTCAGAGCCTATCAATCCGGCGACCCGGATTATAAAAGCACTACACGCGATGTAAGAAGAATCATTGATACCTTAAAGCAGCAAAATGTTGACGGTATTGTTATTGATCTTCGTACCAACGGTGGCGGATCTTTAATTGAGGCAATTGAATTAACCGGTCTGTTTATTAAAACCGGACCTGTTGTTCAGGTAAAAGATTTACGAAGAACAGAAGTCAACCAAGATGATGATGAGGCTATTGCCTGGACTGGCCCAATGGGTGTAATGATTGATCGGTTTAGTGCCTCCGCATCCGAAATTTTTGCGGCCGCTATTCAGGATTATGGGCGCGGAGTTATCATGGGGACCCAAACGTATGGTAAAGGAACTGTTCAGCAGGCAATCGACATGTCGAAGTTTGTAAGTACTCTGGATGAAATAATTCTCAAAGCAAAGAGTGCGTCGGCATCAAATTCTAACACAAAAGATGGTACCAAAGTAACCATCGGCGGTAATTCTTCAGATACAGGTACCCCGAAATTTGGACAGATTAATCTTACAATCGCGAAATTTTATCGCATCAACGGAAGCAGCACTCAGCATAAAGGAGTTATTCCTGATATTGAGTTCCCGATGATTTACCCTGCGGAAAAATATGGCGAAAGCTCTGAACCTGCTGCTTTACCTTTTGATATGATCAAACCGGCACCCTTTAGTCCGGTTGCCAACCTTGCTTCAGTTAAATCGCAATTGGCAAAACAACACCAGCAACGTATGAAGACATCTACAGAGTACAAATATTTGCTGGAAGATATCCAACAATTTAAAAAACGCGAGGCCGAAAACTCGGTAACGCTTAATGAAGCGCAGCTAAAAAAAGAGAGAGACGAGCAGGAAGCTGTTAATCTTGCCCGAACAAATCAGCGCCGTGCTTTACAAGGCCTGCCAGCTTTGAAAAAAGGCGAAGTGGCACCAAAGCAAGACAACGATTTTATACAAGATGAGAGCCTGAAAGTAATGGCCGATTTTATCCAGCTTAAAGAAACCGGAAAATATAGTATGAGATATTAATCAATATGATTAAATCGAAGAAAAACCTGGCACAAAATGCCGGGTTTTTCTTTTTCAAACCATACCGCTGGTTCAAAGGTTTATTATCGGTGTCGACGTTCAGCTTCAAACAATAGAATATGGCGAGCGAATCCAAAAAAACGGAGTGAACATTTCTTTTCATCCCGCAGGCCACATAATCGAATCGGCACAAATCCGGGTTGAATACAATGAAGAAGTGTGGCTGGGGGTTATAAACTAGAAAACGACGGAATTTCTACACCTTTTGAACCCTTAAAATGCCATACTTTCATTTCAGAATGTACTTTCGGAATGCCTGTTTACAAATGGAATGATCCGGCACTGGTTCATAAAGATATTAATAACTGGTGGAGGCTAACGCCGAAGAGGGTAAAACAACAGTTATCGCAGGTTATTCACCATGGATCAGGAAGTTTCAGCCTTATGCATTTGGTTATTGTTCGGGTTGGATGACTCTTCGCGGGGCCAAACGGCGCATGGCGGCCGATCGTGGTTTCGTATTATCTGACCACGCTGACTGGGATGGACTGATTAAAGCTATTGACGCAACTGAATGTGTAAGCCTTACACATGGTTGCACCACATCCTTCGCAAGATATCTTTCCCGAAGTGGTTATAATGCCCACGAAGCCCATACGTATTATGGAGGCGATGAAGCAACCGAAGAAAATGAATTACCTGTTGATTTGGTGAATGATTAGGGAGAAGTGATCGTAAATTCTGAAAAGGAAGGAGGTGGGATTCTTAGATGGCGACAGGATAAAAAAATAGAAGAGGCCGACACCTTGGAAGTTCTTAAATTGTTGCTTTCGAAATGAAAAAAATGCGTAATTAATACTAATTAAATTAGTACATTGCAGTATGGATTTTGATGTCAGAGAACCTGTTGTTGCTTATGGTAAGCAATTGCTTACACCGGATGAATATTTAGAGTTCGAAAAAGACTCGCCACAAAAGCATGAATTTTTCCAGGGCGAAATATTTGCTATGGCAGGGGCTGAAAAAAATCATAATGAAATATTCAGCAATTTATTCGTTGATATCGGAACAAAGTTAAAAGGCAAGCCCTGCAAGCCTTATGGAAGTGATCTCAGAATTCACATTCCTCAAAATAGCTTATACACATATCCCGACATCTCTATAATTTGCCGCAAGTTAGATTCCGATATACAAGACGCAAAATTTACTGCGACCGAGCCAACCATCCTAATCGAAATTTTATCTCCTTCTACGCGTAATTATGACCGAGGCGCAAAGTTTAAGCTCTATAGAGATATTCCTACTCTCAAAGAATACATACTGATAGATTCGGAGACTGTAAATATCGAATCCTTCCGCTTAAATCAAAATAGCCATTGGGAACTGGAGGAATTAAAACAAACAACCGAGATTTTGATCATTCCTACTCTTGGTATAAACATCCTCGTTAAGGGTATTTATGAAGGTACGGTGATTAACTAATTCTGCTTCTTTAATGAAGGGCGAAGAAGTAATCTCAAAATGGTACAGGCAAAAGCAGTGGGAACAGTTCCCCTTTCAAAAAGAGATGGAAAAGGCTTTTATTTCTGGCTATTCCGGGCTGCTAAACGCACCTACCGGCAGCGGTAAAACTTTTGCTTTGTTTCTTCCCTTTGTAGCCGATTACATTAATAAATACCCCGACACTTATCAGCAAAGAAAGAATAATGGTTTACTGATGTTGTGGATTACGCCATTACGTGCGCTTACCAACGATATTCGTAAAGCCATGCAGTCTGTAGTGGACGATTTACAATTGCCATGGACCGTTGCCGCCCGAACAGGTGATACATCAGCGAAAGAAAAAGAGGCGATTAAAAAACGTTTGCCAGAGGTACTGCTTACCACTCCGGAAAGTCTTCATATTATGCTGGCGCAGAAAGATTACCCAAAGATTTTTGAAAACCTACAGGTGGTAGTTGCCGATGAGTGGCACGAGTTACTTGGAACCAAGAGAGGGGTGCAGTTAGAGTTGGGCCTGTCGAAACTTAAATTCTTAGCGGCAAGCGGGCAAGCAGAAAATACCCGCCTTAAGATATGGGGGATCAGCGCTACTATCGGAAATCTTGATCAGGCGGCTGAAGTGCTCCTCGGAACAGACATGAACGATAATCAGGTTAAACTGATTAGGGCCAGTATAAATAAGGAAATAGTTATCAATTCGATTATTCCCGAAAACATCGAAGAATTTTCATGGGCCGGCCACTTAGGTATAAAACTATTGCCCCGGGTAATGGAGATTGTAGCCCAAAGTAAAACCACCCTCATCTTTACCAATACACGCTCACAAACCGAAATATGGTACCAGGCTATTCTGGAACGTTATCCGGAATATGCCGGAATAATGGCAATGCACCACGGGTCTCTTGATAATGAACTTCGGGCCTGGGTTGAAAACGCGCTGCATGCAGAGATGCTAAAGGTTGTAGTTTGTACATCCAGTTTGGATCTTGGCGTAGATTTTCGGCCGGTAGACAGCGTTATCCAAATAGGAAGCCCTAAAGGTGTTGCTCGGTTTATGCAACGCGCCGGAAGAAGCGGGCACCATCCGGGTGCTACTTCACGGGCCTGGTTTGTACCTACACATTCGCTTGAGTTATTAGAAGGTGCTGCTATTAAACAGGCTATTGTTGAAGAAATATTCGAAAGCCGCGATCCGATCCTGCTTGCCATGGATGTACTTACCCAATATCTGGTAACACTAGCGGTTTCCAACGGATTTCGTCCGAACGAGATTTACAAAGAGATCAAAACCACTTATGCTTTCGCAGATTTAGGTGAAAAAGACTTTCAACAAATACTTGATTTTATTACAAAAGGCGGTAAAACACTTTCTGCTTACGATGAATATTTAAAAGTAGAAATTGAAGATGGTTTGTATAAAGTAAATAGCCGAAGAGTCGCGATGCGGCATCGTTTAACCATGGGAACAATTGTGGGAGACGTGAGTATGCGTATTAAGTTTTTAACCGGTGGATACTTGGGCTCTATAGAAGAAGATTTTATAGCCCGGCTTAAAATCGGCGACAGCTTTTGGTTTGCCGGAAGGAGTTTGGAGTTGGTTAAAGTAAAGGACATGACTGCCTTTGTTAAAAAATCAATAAAATCAAACGGGCGCATTCCTAGCTGGATGGGTGGAAGAGTGCCTTTATCATCTCAGCTATCGGCCATGTTTCGTAAAAAGCTGGATGAGGTAGCGAATCATCAGGAAGAGGATATTGAGATAAAAACCCTGCGGCCCTTGTTTGATATGCAGGCGCAAATGTCTCATTTGCCCAGAAAAGATGAGTTTTTGATAGAAAAGTTTAATTCGAAAGACGGTTATCATCTTTTCTTTTACCCGTTTGAAGGGAGGCTTGTGCACGAAGGGATGGCTTCTCTATTCGCCTTTAGAATTTCAAAAATTAAGAAAGCCACGTTTTCTATTGCCATGAATGATTATGGCTTTGAGCTTCTTTGTGATGAGGAAATACAGCTGGAAGAAGCCTTGAAAAATGATCTTTTTACCCTTGATAATTTGTTAGACGATATTCAGCACAGTCTTAACGCGAATGAGATGGCTCGAAGAAAATTTCGTGATATCGCGCATATCGCAGGCCTGATATTTACCGGTTTCCCGGGAAAAACTATGAAAAACAGGCACCTTCAGGCTTCCACCTCTTTACTGTTTGATGTATTTAATGAATATGAGCCGGATAATGTGTTAGTTAGACAGGCCTATAACGAAGCGCTTCAGTTTCAATTAGAAGAGTTCCGTTTGCGGGAAGCACTTAAGCGAATAAAGTCTTTGAAAATAATTATCAGGCAAAGCGAAAAGCCAACACCATTTGCATTTCCTATAATGGTAGATCGTTTGCGGGAGAAACTAACAACAGAATCATTAGAAGAGCGAGTAGCTAAAATGACGCAGGGCTTTTCTTAAAATGCAGAGAATGGAATTATCGCTGGTCTTTGAAAAAAAACTCCAATTATTCGCGGAATTGTGAGTTATTGTAACCCACAATTCCGATCTTTCGTAACCTCTTTACTCTCTGCAAGTATAAGGGGCTATCTAATAACGAATTAATACTCTTGGTAATGAAAAAAACCGTTACAATTTTGGCCCTGTGGTTATTCTGGGGCTTTGCACTTGGCACCTTTATTTTATTAGGGCCTGTTCGCAAAACAGTAGATTACGGCCGCGAACATCAGTGGTCGGGCCAGCAGGAAAATTTGGTGGTATTCGGGTTTATGTCTTTGCTGGTGATACTATCTTTCACTATAGCTTTATTTTCTTCAAAATATATTTTATCAGGGTCAAGCAAAGTAAAAAAGGGCTCGCTTATAGCAATTCCCTTACTTGCGGCGGCTTTTTCTCTGTCGTTGTTACTCAACCCCAAATATGTAAACAGCAAGGAGCAGGATCGCCTTTCCGAAGGTTTCACAATCGGCCCTTATCCCACCGAAGAAAAATTAGAAGAGCTTAAAGATGAGGGCTACACCACCGTAATAAGCCTTTTGCATCCCGCAATAGTGCCCTTCGAACCAAAACTGTTATCCGAAGAAAGGGAAAATACAGCCAAAGCCGGAATTAAACTTATCAATATCCCTTTATTGCCATGGATCTCTGATAACGAGGAATCAATTAAAATGCTTCGTGATCTGGTTAAAAACGCGAAGGGTAAATATTATGTTCATTGCTATTTAGGTAAAGACAGGGTAAACGTAGCTAAACAAATTATTTTGCAGGAAAGCAAAAAACCTATTAATGAACTCCAAACTTTCGCGCGTTCGTTAGACTCAATACAAACATTCGAACGGGGTGAGGTTTTTAAACTGGAGGATAAAGCATTTTTTACTCCCATGCCAACCAAGGAAGAATACCTGAGTTATATCATCGCTGCCGGGTACAAACAAGTGGTGGCGCTTAAAAACTTAAATGAGCCCGGTGTACAAGAAGGAATTAATGAAGAACTGGGATGGCTGATGGCTTATAAAATCAATTTTAAAGTATTTAATACCGGTGATAACATTTCGGAAGAGAGGATGAAAAAAATCGCGGATAGTATTAAGGCCATGCCAAAGCCTTTAGTAGTACATACTTTTCGTTCCGATCAGCCTGAAGCCGAATTATTTTTAAGACTATATAAGTAGCAACCTTTTCTCTTCCAAAATGCAAAAAAGAACAGTTTGGAAGAGAAATACTATGGGTTGGTCTATTTAGCTTCTGGAAATTGAATCTCATAAGTTATTTTTAGGGCTTGAACATCACCCAAAAAATATTTTTACACACCATAATATGGCTG
This sequence comes from Sphingobacteriaceae bacterium, assembly GCA_014380615.1. Lineage (GTDB taxonomy): Bacteria > Bacteroidota > Bacteroidia > Sphingobacteriales > Sphingobacteriaceae > Paradesertivirga. The sequence continues at coordinate 101,058 of JACMJM010000002.1, read as the reverse complement.
GCCATATTAATTTTCTTTGTTTTTTTAGGAAGCCGAGACGGAGATTATCATGAAGCCATTATCATTTTCGTCTATTTCGGGGTATTCAATATCACCATATTCTATCTCAACTACCTATACATTCTTCCAAAATATTTAAGCAAGCGCAGATACTGGCTGTGTACACTGTGCATAATCTTATTAATACTGCTCTCGGGCCTATTGAAGTATGGATTTGCTTATCTTTTTGAAGAAGTAATTCTTTTACGCAAAGGCGAGCCGATACCCTTTAGTGAGTACTACCTGGGTGCAATCTTCACCGGATTGTTCTTCATTTTTCTTAGTACCGCATTTAAGTTTGCGGTAGACTGGTTCCTGAATGAAAAAGTAAGAAAGAATCTTGAAAGCGAAAAGTTAATTGCCGAACTGGCCTTTCTGCGTTCGCAAATCAATCCGCATTTTCTTTTTAATTCCCTGAATAATATTTACTCACTTGCTTACCAAAAATCCGACAAGGCCCCGGAAGCAATCATGAAACTTTCGGAAATAATGCGCTACATGCTTCAGGAAAGTAATGAGCCCCGGGTAAAGCTCTCCAGAGAGATCAGGTATCTCGAAAATTACATCGAGCTTCAAAAGCTTAGGTTTAAGGGCCAGGCTTATATCGAGCTTGGGATAACCGGCCAATATGGCGAACAAAGCATCGCACCCTTAATATTGATCTCCTTCGTAGAAAATGCGTTTAAGCATGGTGTGGCCTCTGACCCTGCGGAGCCAATAAAAATCAATATAGACATTCAAAAACAACATTTGCTGTTCGATATATGGAATAAAAAGAGCCTGCTTAATAAAGATGAAAGCAGTGGAATAGGTTTAAGCAATGTAAAACGCCGCCTTGATCTGTTGTATGACGGGAAATATATTCTAACTATAGACGAAGGTGCTGATAGCTATTTTTGTCGGCTATCACTAAACTTTTAAGCCAGGTAATATTATCCGGTAAATTGAGTTGAAGTTTTAACCTAATTATTTGTGTGTTAATTAGCATTAATTTGGCATTTTTTACACATATAGGGGTTCTTAAATTATAAAATCAATACCTTCGCACTATGACAAAATTTGCTGAAGATTTTCTGGAAGTTTCTGAAAATAAAGCATTTAATCTGGATCACCGCCGCATTATTAATTTCAATATAGGCCGTTATGATACAGCGGTTAGCCGTGGTTTATCCAGATTAGCCAATCTCGAAAATTCTAAACGCAAAGCACATGTCATAAAATGGAAAGTAATGGAAAACCTGGACAAGCTTTTGCCCGAGTTTGAAGCTAATTTCCAAAAGCGCGGCGGCAAAGTAATCTGGGCAAACGACGCAGAGGAAGCGAACAGGGAAATCCTGAATATCATAAAAAAAGCAAACGCTAAAACGGTTATAAAAGCCAAGTCGATGACTACTGAAGAAATTCATTTAAATGAATTTCTGGAGAAGAACAACATCGAATCGCTCGAAAGTGATTTGGGCGAATATATAGTTCAATTACTGGGTCAAAAGCCCTATCATATCGTAACTCCCGCTATGCACCTCAGCAAGGAGGACATTGCTAAACTTTTTCATGAGAAATTTGGTACCCCGATAGATGCCACACCAGATATTTTAACACAAAAAGCGCGGGAACTGCTGCGCGAAAAATACACCTCGGCTGATGTAGGAATTACAGGAGGTAATTTTTTAATTGCTGATACAGGGAGCGTGGCTTTGACAGAAAATGAAGGAAACGCACGTTTATCAACTACTTTCCCCAAAATTCATATCGCCATTGTAGGTATTGAAAAAATCATTCCTTCAATTAATGATTTGGATCTGTTCTGGCCCTTACTCGCCACACACGGAACGGGCCAAAACCTTACTGTTTACAATAGTATTTTAACCGGCCCTCGTCAGGATGGTGAAAGCGATGGCCCCGAAGAGATGTATGTAGTACTACTCGACAATGGGAGAACTAACTTACTTGCGCAAAAAGAGCAGCGCCAAGGCTTGTATTGTATCAGGTGCGGTGCCTGTTTAAATGCTTGCCCGATATACAAAAATGTAGGCGGACACACCTATGAAACTACTTACAGTGGTCCGATTGGCTCCATTATCACGCCTCATTTGCGGGGAATGGAAGACTTTAAGCATTTAAGCTATGCTTCGAGTTTATGCGGCAAATGTTCTGAAGTTTGTCCTGTAAAAATTGATATCCACAAGATGCTCCTTTTAAACAGAAGGGACGCAGTTAAGGAAGGCTATAACTCGCGGGTAGAGAAACTGGGATGGATGGGCTGGAAAAAGAGCATGCTAAAGAGAAGCTTTATGGACTTTGTGGGCGGTAAATGGAAAAACTTTTTTCTGAAAACCTTTTTCAAAAAAAGCTGGGGTTCTCATCGAGAAATGCCCAGTGTAAGCAACAAATCTTTCAGCAAGCAGTGGGAAGAGCGGAGTGTGGATTAGTGCTTTGGAAGCACAGGAAAGAATCACTAATCCTCTTTAACAGGAAATACTTCTGCCAGCGGACTAAAAAGATACACCCTTTTTGTACTTAACTCCAGGCATTTAAAGCGTTTCCTTACCTTTTCATCCTTTCTAAAAACTCTGCCGTCTTTGAGAGTAAATATCGTTTTCATTTCCAAAGCTTCTACAGCAACCCCCTGAGAGGCCGGATCGTATTTTTTTAAGGCTCTGAAAAGACTAAGATCACTGCAGCTCGAGGCCGCGGGATTTTCCAGATACGAGTTTATCGCAATTTTCAGATCTGTTGGAAATACCTCTTTTTCAAAAAAAGGACGCATCATTTTTTTGAAATTCAATTTCCATTCTAAACCATGTGGTTTCGCTTTCCCCTTATATTCATTCCAAGTTTGAAGATGAGCAAACTCATGTACCGTAGTAACTAAAAAAGCATACTGATTAAGGTTATAATTTACCGAAATGCGATGGTTTTCGCCGTTATAGGGAGGTCGGTAATCGCCAAATTTTGTATTTCGCCCTCTGGAAACTTTAAAATCACATTTAAAATAATCTATCCAACGCGCAACGATAGGAGCTGCTTCCGCAGGAACATACTTAGCGAGAATTTTCTCCTTATCCAAGGGATGTTATTTTAATGAGTTATAAACTATTAAACTTGCAATATATGCAAGAACGGTCATATATGCCAGCTGTATGGTAGGCCATTTCCAGCTTTTTGTTTCGCGGTAAACAATGGCGAGAGTACTCATGCACTGCATGGCGAAGGCATAAAATATCATCAGCGAAAAGGCTACCGCAAAGGTAAATACGGGTTGCCCGGTTTCGGGATTTTTTGCCTGTTGCATTTTTTCTCTTACAGATTCGGTTTTTGTATCATCACTCACACTGTAAATAGTTGCCATAGTGCCTACAAAAACTTCGCGGGCAGCAAAAGAGGTTATTAATGCGATTCCGATTTTCCAATCGAAACCTAAAGGCTTAATAGCTGGTTCTATTGATTTTCCGATCACTCCCGCATAAGAAGTTTCCAGCTTTTCTGCTGCTTTCATGCTCTCCAGCTCTTCGGGAGAATAGTTGGAGACAAAGTCTTTCGACTGATATTTTAATTCTAATGCCTTTCGCTGCGAAGACGGCCCGTAAGAGGCCAGCACCCAAAGGATTATCGAAATCGCGATGATAACTTTTCCGGCTTCAAAAACAAATGCCTTAACTTTTTCATACATCGTGTAAAACACGTTATCCCAGCGCGGCATCCTGTAAACCGGTAATTCCATTATGAAATAGCCACGCTCACGCGATTTTATCAGAAACTTCATTACCCATGCCACCACTATTGCCGCTACAATACTCAACACATACATCCCCATAAGGGCTATGGCTTGCATATTTATAAACCCCGCAACCCTTTCGGAAGGCACCACAAGAGAAATTAAAACTGTATAGATGGGAAGCCGGGCCGAACAGCTTACCAAAGGGGTAACCATAATAGTGATGATCCGGTCTTTCCAGTTCTCGATGTTACGAGTACTCATAATAGAAGGCACGGCGCAGGCGAATCCACCAATTAGGGGGACTACAGATTTTCCGTTAAGTCCCACTTTACGCATAATCTTGTCCATCATGAAAGTAACCCGAGCCATGTAACCGGTATCTTCGAGTATCGAAATAAACGCGAAAAGGATTGCGATTTGGGGGATGAAAACCAGAACCCCACTTAGCCCCGCCAATATTCCGTCTACAAATAGATCGGTGAGTACTCCCTGCGGCAAAACCGAATGTGCGGTATCGGTTAACCACACAAATAAGTTCTCAATCAGCGTCATAGGGTATTCTGACCACGCAAAAATGGATTGGAATATTAAAAACAGAATAGCGAAAAAGATAATAAAGCCCCATACCTTGTGGGTAAGCACTTTATCAATTTTATTACTAAAGGTTTCTTCCTGAGCCGCTCCTGGCCTAAATTTCACTGTATCGAACAGCACGTCGTTGATGAAATTATACCTGGCGATAGTTTCGGCCGCCTGAGCTTTTTGCGAATGAAAAGAAAACTCTTGCTCCAGTTCTTCAATTCTGTCGCTTTGTGCGGGTGTTAAAAACTGAAGGCTTTCGTGCTGGTGTGCAAGCTGCAATGCCGTGTAAGGAAGATCAACCTGCAGTTCTTCTTTAATTTTGTTTATCAAGGCCGGAGCAAGGGCCTCAACTTCTATGGTATCTGCCTGAAGAGGCACCGTTGAAGTAAATGCGATAGCTTCTTTGAGTCTTTGAATATTTTCACCCTGCCTGGCGCAAATCGGTACGATTTGAACCCCAAGCCTTAAAGCGAGTTCATCAATATTAATTTCTGTTCCCGCCTTTTTAGAGAGGTCGATCATATTCAGCGCGATGATAACGGGAATTTTAAGATCGGCTACCTGTGTGTATAACAGGAGATTGCGTTTTAAATTAGAAGCATCGGCAACCACAACAACAATATCGGGATGTGAAGAGTTGTTTTTGTCGGCTAAAACTTCGAAAACTATAGTTTCGTCTTTGCTTTTGGGATAAAGACTGTAAGTGCCCGGGAGGTCGATTATTTCTGCGTTCCGGCCATCAGGTAATTTGCACGATCCGGTCTTTTTATCAACCGTAACGCCGGCAAAATTTCCTACTTTTTGATGCAGGCCCGTTAAAAGATTAAATAATGTAGATTTTCCAGTGTTGGGATTTCCAACCAGCGCAATTCTTAGCTCACCCTTCACTGATTGTTTTATTGCAGTATAATCGTAGAAGCTTCCCGCTTACGGAGGCTTAGCTGGTAACCAGAAACGGTTATAGCCATTGGATCGCCAAGAGGAGCTAAACGTTCAACAACAATAGGTTCACCCGGAAGACAACCCATTTCCATAAGTTTTACAGACATTTCAAGGTCGGTAAACTCTTTTATAACACCGGTTTGGCCGGGCAATAGTTGTGAAAGTTTCATGTTTAACTCTATCTCAAACAAAAATAGACCTTATTTTTAATAAATCCAAATAAGCTTAGTAATATTAAAGTGGGGCCGATTAACGCCTGGGCAGCTCAGGAGTATTTTGTTTTATGAATTTCGGACAGTTGCAATCCTTTTTAAATAATTTACAGGAAGAAACTAACACCATCCCCGCCAAAACCAACACCTTAAAGAAATTTTTCATGACCTGTTCTATGTAAAAATATATACCCGAAAATTCCCATTCCTACGCCTACCATATCAGTAAAAAAGTCCCAGATATCTGCCGAGCGGTAAGTAAAAACTTTCCATTGCAAAATCTCTATACCCGCACCCAAAGATGCTGTGATAAGAAGAATTTTAACAATAGTTAATATACGAAAAGTGTAGCTGCGTTGTTGCCTTATTTTACCATAAAACAGGAGTACTGTTAATACGAAGAAAAACCCTGTATGAACCAACTTATCCATTCCCTCGAAAACAGGAACTTCATTCGCCACATTTTCAAGGGGCATATCACAAAGTATAAGCACCAGAATCGCCCAGATAACGGCCAAGTACTGGTGCTTTAAAGTATTGATCATTAAACTCCTATCAATTCTTTGTATTGATCGGCAGATAATAAATTGCCTGCCTCGGCAATAGAGTTTACAGAAATTTTAACCATCCAGCCATCCCCGTAAGGGTCCTGATTTACCAGTTCTGGCGCAGATTCCAACTGACTGTTAATTTCGAGTATGATTCCGCCGACAGGCATAAACAGATCTGAAACTGTTTTAACGGCTTCAACCGTTCCAAAAACTTCATTTTCGGCAACTTCCTGACCGACAGTGTTTATATCGATATATACAATGTCGCCAAGCTCGCGCTGTGCAAATTCCGTTATACCAACAATTGCTTCATTGCCTTCAATTCTGATCCACTCGTGATCTTTTGTGTATTTTAATTCTGCGGGGAAATTCATAAATTTTAATTTGGGCCAAAAATAGAACTATACGCTGGCATAAACAAGGTTTGCGGTTGCTATTGTAACGTAAACCTTAAGCTCATCCCGAAATTACTGAACGATGTATTAAAGGTTTGGGAGGTATAGGGTTTGGTAATATTATTATCGTAAAACAACCTTAGGTTAAAACGTTGATTTAATACATAATCAATTGATGGCCGTAAGGTAATATTCTTTGCTCCCGAAGAAACCTCCGGATCTTCCACATCTGCACGATAAATAACCGTTTTCCTGTCGTTTAACGCAAAATCCATTTTGAAATTCAGATCGTTATTTAACTTCTTACCGCTAAACAATCCCAGCGGGAAACGGAAGTTTGTGGTGCGGTAGCCAAAGCCGAAAACAATAGCGTTATCACGTTGCTGCGCCAACTGGCTATTCGCCAGACTTAAGCTCAATAGCCTTGATTTACGATATTCGAAATTGGCCGTCATGCTGTTTTTAAGCCTGAAATCGATACCCAGTAGTGGAAGAAACTGCTCGGCTAAAGTAACCTGCGAAAACTGATAAGCCGGTAAGAAATTTCCGTTAACGTCTTTCAGGCTCGAATATCCGTTTGCTTCCTGATAACGGGCAAGTGAGTTAAAGCTATTAATATTGTAGGTAGAACGATAGGTATGGTTAACATCAAACGATGCGAATATCTTATTAAAGAAATCGTATTTAGTTAAACCGTTATAAGTGATCCTCCAGTTTGGAATCGGGATTTTTTGAAAGCCGCCTAAGTTAACCTTTCCGGCATCTTTACCGCTATAAGCCGCCATAAAGGATGCTATAATAACATCCTGCGAGCTTTTATTATAACCATCGGCATAGCCGCCATTTGTACCGCCAGAATTGGGATTAAGAGCCCCGAGCCTTCTGGAAATAGTTTGACGGTTAGCCTCGAATTGTCTGAATAATTTCGAATTATTATCCTTATCGTCCTTTGAAAATGCGGTACGAAGCAAAACGTTTGATATACTGAAATCTCCGGTGGTTATCGGGCTTTGATATTCAAATTCCTGGCTTGTTGAGTTAAATTTAAAATTGGTGGAGTAATTAAAGCTTTGGCTTTTCGATGCGTTTAATTCGATCCGTAAATCGGTAAAGGGCTCTACTGTACCGCGCAAATTAAGGTCTTCCTTTTTATTGTTGGTATAAGGCTGGTTCATTCGGTCGTCGCGACTTAACCAACCATTAGCGGCTGCCCTTCCCGTAATATCCCGTTGACTTCCAAAAAGAAAATCCCAGCCTGGAGCATTCGCGTCAAAATCATATCCCAGTGCTTTAGTTCCGGGCAGGTACCCCGGCAAAAATGTTCCTTCTGTTCTGGTATAAGCACCTGTTACATTTTTTACACTTGTTAAAATGCCTACCAGATAACGTGATGCGCTCTTGTTTTTCGGATCGTTCGCTTTGCGTACAAAACCGAATTTGTTGTACAAAGTGGCGAAGTTTAAGGTAGGATTAATCTGTAGCGTGCGTGCGTTCTGGATGGTGTTTCCGAGATTGATATCCTTGTTATTCAGGGTTGATAAAGGCTCTGTACGCCAATTGAAATTAGTACCGTAACGGGCAACAAGATTTGTCCATCCAAAGCCCGGAATCTTACTAATCGGAACGGTATAATTTAGATTTAGTGTATGATTATAATCTGTATTTCTTCCCAGTTTCTTAAAATTATCCCATACACTATCGCGCTTTGCGCCTTCGATGCGTCCTTCAGGTTCGTCTATAACAGAGTAGTTAGTGGCATTGAAATCAATTTTCAAAGATTTCGTCAGATCCCAACTCATTCCGTATAAACGAGACATCTGGAAATTTTTATTGAAGTTGGTGGTTATAGGCAACGGATTGTCTGCGCCTTCATTGTTTCGCAGCGTATTTTCAGAGTAAAGCCTGTCTACATCTACTCTGAAATTTAATGCTGAAGGCAGCAGCGAGAAATTAAAATCTTTAAGTAATGCCAGCTTGTTCGACTTGATAAACTTTGAAAACGGGGTATAATTTTTTGATTCGCCAGAATAGTTGTAGGCCAACCCCGCACGGTAGGTTTTTTGAAGTGCCGATTCGGTTATAAAATCACGGTGGTTATATTCTGTGTAAGCGTAGTTCACACTTAAATTTTCCACATCCCAGATTCTTGATTTACTGTCGGGGTTGGTTTTAATTTTTCTCACGTTAGTGAAGTTGATACCTCGCCTGCGAGTGAAATCGTCAACGCGTTGATGCAATTCCCTGCGCTGGCTTTTCGATAGCTTATCCATGGCTTCCTTCAATTCGATGTCTTGCGAACCGGGATCGAATTGAGGCACACTTAACTGGCTCGAAAAGTTGATAAACAAAGGAACTTTGATACCAGAACGTGAAGGGAAAAATTTACCAAGCTCTAAACTTGAGGATACATCAAAAAACATATCTTCAGAACGGTTCCGCTCACTCACCTTTTTATCAATAGATCCGAAACCAATTGTGCTGGTACTTCCCGAAACGGTGATATCGCCAAAGTCAGCAAGCTTGGTGTTCATCCTGGCAGTGGCGGCCCATCCGCCCCGTTCATCAAAATCGGTAAGGCGAAGTTCATTAAACCATACTTCGGCCGATTTCTCCATATTATCATTTAACGGATTTTTCACACCTACCATATACACCCTAACCTTACTAAGGTCGGGCTGGCCAACTACGGTGATGGTACTGTTCCCGTCTTTAACATAAAATGGGTCTGCGGTTCTCGTAATCTGGCCGCTGGAAAGAGCGGCATTTCTCTGCGCTTTTGCTGCCTGTAATCGTTTAAGTTCCAGACTTATGGTATTCACATCGGGCCAGATGGCGTTTGCGTCTCTTGAACCCGGAACGGTTACTTTAAGCGGAATTTCATATTCATAATAGTTGTCCTGATTATCTGTACCGATACGAATAAAGGCACTTACATCGTTATCGCGAAGGTCGGCACCTTCTGCGTGAACAAACATCTCCAGTTTTCGATACGATCTAAAATCGTTGTAGGTAGTACGGAAAGCCGCTCTACCGTAACCATCCCTAAGCTTTTTAATATTCAAAGAAAGGGATTGTTCATTTTGCCTGGTATCTCCTCTGAAATTGCTAAAATCTCTCTCCCTGTCTATACCCGGAGGTACAACATAAGGAATTGGAGTACGCCTTCCATTCTCTTCGATGTTTACCGTACTTACATCAATAGTCGATTCGTCGGGACTGCTGGTATTTAAAGTCGGGTCGACGATAACGCTACCCGGTTTGTTTAGAGCATTGTATCTCCGCCATTCTCCACGAACCAGCTGTAGTTTTGCCATCCGCAAAATAGTGGTATCGGCAAAGCCTGTCATAAACATTCTTACAAAACGGATAGATTTAAAATCTTCGATATTACCTACTTTATCTGTGAAATCTGAAAGTGGTATTTTAAGCTGATACCAGGATACTGGTTGAGTTAAGCCGTTAGGCAATTTTACATTCGATGTTACCTTATCGGTAACATAGTTCTGACCAACAGTCAGATCACCCGGCTTAATAGAAACTTTGTACTGAAAATACTCATCCGCAAGTGAAGAATTATTATCGCGGTTAACATCTTCTCCATCAGGTAGTGATGTTGATGCCGAATTGTCAATACCTAATGCCGCCTGCGATTGCTGATTAGTTTTCGAGTTCCCGTCCGGCCCGTTATATTTTTCATAGCGTTTTAAGATTCCGGCATTCGCATTATCCAGATCGCCTCCTCTATAGTACATAAAATCGTCGGATGATGGATCGCCTTGTAATTGAGCTGCTGCCTGCGGATTTAGCAGATTTAAGAAAGTTGAGAAAAACTGACGTTCGCTAGAGTTATTCAATCCGTCAAGGCCTACGTCCTGGAATGTACGTGCCGATGGATCGTTATCAAAAGCCTGAACTACGGGTTGCAATTTAGGAATTCGCCCCCAGGCGGTAGAGTCGGTGCGGCTAATGTCTCCATCTCCGGGCAGGCCGTTTTCTAAGGATTTTCTGCCGTCTTTCAGGATATCCTCGGAGATACTTCCCAGATTAAAATACAAATCGCCACCAGTTGAATTGGGTTTGTTAATGAACGGATCCATTACCCACATTTCAATGAACTCAATATTAAGGGCCTCAAAATCTGTGCTTTCTATCCTACGGAATATCCCGCCCCAGCGGTTTCGCGGGTTATTTAAGGTACCGTCGGCATTTACGCCGTTAGTAGTATAATTATAAGGGCCGCGAAGTGTCGGGTAAAAAGCCAGATCGAATGTGGGAAGGGTAAGTGGCTGGCCCGTTGACGATTGTTTGAACGGAAAAACTTCCTGCTCTATTACCTCTCTAACATAGTGATTAGACTGTTCAGTCTTATTGTTTTTTATATTGTCGGGGGTTAACGAATTGTTTCGGTTAAAAAAGATCGGATCGATGTTATAAAAGGCGAGTCGGGCCCGGTTAAAACCATATTCCAGCTTATTAACTTCCTTAGACTCAAGGAACATTTGGGGAGTACCGGAAAGCTGCCAACCTATGGGGCTTTTAATATCAATAATTGATCGGCTTCCTTCAAAATCATCCAGGTAACTTGCGCCATTGCTGCTTCCCGCAAAATTAAGTGCTTTAGGATGGCCCGGAACCATTTTGGCGAATTCTCCGCTAAACGTAATCGATGAGGCCTCTTTTGTACTTAGAAAAGGGAGTTTATCTACCAGTTTTGTAATCCACCTCGAATCCGAACTGTAATTCGCATCCATTCCCCAGATGGTATTTGAGATCGCTTCCTCGCCGATATTTATCTTAGGTGTAAGGGGCCTTTCCGTGAGGTTCATGATAGTTCCTCCCAGATTTAATTTGTGATTTACCCGGTAATCAAATCGCGAGCCGAATAATGAACGCTGCTGCAATCCGAACAACTCATTATTTTCCATTTTAATTTTCAGCTGCTGCCCGGAGTTTAACAATGCCTGATTTAAGATCCGAACGCGACCAGCATTATAGTCCACTGTATAATCCGCGCCTTCTACAAGAGGAAGCGTACCCGCACTCACCTGAACAGAACCAGGCGGAACGTTTATGGCGTTAAGCTGAAACTCCGAGCTCACTTCCGATTGATAGGTGCCTTTTAAAATATATCGGTTCAGCTTCGGAAATAATTGCTGGGCGATTACCCGGGTAGAGTCGTACAGGGGCTGGTAAACATATTTATTAATAAGCGCGGGGTCAGAATTAAGCTTTCCGCGAAGATCCCTGCCAAAGGGTTCTACTAAAGGAAAGGTAATCCGGCCGTTTAAAGGATCAATTGTCAATCCGTCGATAAAATCAAAAGCACCGTCAGGTTTGGCGTCGCCAACCTGATTTAAAGTATCGAGGCGGGTTGCCTGAATCCAAAGTCTTCCTTTTAGCGGCCCCTGGGTTATTACCGGATTTTCGATACCCGTATCCTCATCAAGCCTTGAAATTTGCAGGTTGAAATTGTTTCTGCTAACCTGATACGCTCCCAAAGAATAAATATTCTTCATCATCAAATCCCAGGTAGGAAGTTTGGGCTTTAATACTTCATTTTTTAAAAGTTTTACAAAAAGTACAGTGGGTGTATTAGGGTCTACCGACACATCGGTAGCAAATTCACCTACCTGATATTCAACCCCGTTTACATTATATCTAAAGGCAACGGCTAAAACCTCATCGGCATTTAAGGCAGAATTTAAGGAAATATAGCCAAGGCGGGGGTGAAGTGTATATTCGCGGTCGGTTAGTTTTCTGGCGTAGGTAAGTTTCGAATAATTATCTGTTCCGGTAGCGAAATAGGTATTTATTGAGTTATCATTTGTTAAACGTGCGGCTGAGGGAATGCTTTGAAGTAAAGAATTTGACTGTTGTGGAAACCCTGGGTCGCCGCTAAAGCCAGCCGGCAAACGCGAACCGCCGCCCTGAAAATAGGTTTTGTTATATAAATTCTCCTGCTCATATTCTCCAAGATCTATGAACGCTAAAACATCGCGCGAATCAACCGTACTGTTACTGCGGTTGGTTACCCAAACTTCGGCCTTGGTTATGGTAATATTGGAGGTGATAAGGGGAATATTTTTTAGGGCCTCGTTGTAATTATTTCTGAAATAATGGGCCAGGAAATAGTGTTTGTTAGCCTCGTAATTATCGCCCGTTATTCTAAATGTATTTTGCTGAGAACCGTTACTGATGGTGATTTCGCGAGGCTGCGATTTTTGTTGTGAAAAAATGCTGGTAACATTTAACCTGCCAAACTGCAGCTGGGTTTTCAACCCGAAGAGAGCCTGGCTGCCGGTAATCAGCGTTGAGTTTAGAGGAAGGCTAACATTTCCCGCTTCAATTTTTTGAATAATTTCATCGGGCCTGCCTGTATAATCAAGCTTCATTTGATTCTCAAAGTCGAATGATGCCTCGGTATTATAATTGGTAGTAATCCGCAATTTATCGCCGATATTTCCCACCACATTCATCTGAATGCGCTGGTCGAAATCAAAATTACCTTGTTTCCTTTGCCGTTCGTTAAAAAGAGGATTCTCGTTTTTGTTGATTCTGCCCGCAAGGGTTAACTCGGCAGTACCTTGTGGCCGTATATCGATTATAGAACCACCAAAAATTCTTTCAAACGATTTATTATTAATGGTTACCGCGGGGATAAATCCAGGCTCGCGCGATTTAGATATCGGAGCGTCTGACAGTTGCTTCCAATAATTTCGCTTTACCAGATCGTTTTCATACTTCTGATACTCATCTATTGTTAAATACTGTGGAGCGCGAAACAACTTATCTCCGATTTTGTCTTGGATGATATACCTTTTTGTTATCGGGTCGAAGTCTACGCTTCGCTGAATATTTGAAGGGTTAGGAAGAGATATGGATGATTTAGGCCGTAAATTAAGGTTGCGTGAATCGCTAAAGGGGTATTTAATTTTAAGACTGTCGGCCGCAGACTTATTTTGAGCAAAAAGCTCTCCTGAAAAAATGATGGTTAAACAGCAGCAGATCCTTAATAAGGTAAAGCCAGGTAAACTTTTCAAAGCCAGAGCGTAAATTTATTGTAATTATAAAGTTTTAAGGGCAATCTTTATCAACTGTTCAACAGATAAACTATCAGTCGAGATTTTTATTGCGTTGTCTAATGTTTTTTCGGCCAGGTTTTTCGCGAATCCCAACATCACAAGAGCAGATAATGCCTCATCTTTCACGGTTTTATACTGCGGCTCGGCCGAAAACGTTTCTATTCCCTCTTTTTTTAATTTATCCTGCAGTTCCAGAATTAAACGTTGCGCCGATTTGGGGCCGATACCTTTAATTCGCTGCATTTGAGAAACGTCTCCTTTAACAATAGCTATTTGTATCTCATCGGGAGTAACAGACGATAAAATCATTCTCCCTGTATTGGGCCCGATACCCGCGACGGAAATAAGGTGGAGAAATAACCTCTTCTCACTTTCATCCGCAAAACCATATAAAGTATGCGCGTCTTCCTTTACATGTAACCAGGTATAAAGCTTACATCGCTCGGTAGTATCCAACTTCGAATAAGTACTAAGTGAAATATTGATCTGATACCCGACACCATTAGCCTCAATCACAACAAATGTGGGGCATTTAAAGGTTAATTTACCGTCTATGTAAGCGTACATTTAGTTTTTTTCTCTTCTTCTAAATAATCCCCGGCGTTTTTTTACCTCACTCACTTCCTGCTTTGATTGTGCGTCTACTACCGCGATGGTAACCATGTTTACAATTTCACGCACCGAACTTCCCATCTGCAGCACATGTACCGGCTTATTTAATCCCAGTAAAATTGGCCCTACAGCCTCAGCTTCACCTAGTTCCTGTAATAGTTTATAGGCAATGTTTCCCGACTCCAGGTTGGGGAAGACGAGTGTATTTGCCGGCGCATCTGCAAGTGTACTAAAAGGAAAGTTATCTTTCAAGAGCGAGTTATTAATCGCGAAATTTGCCTGCATTTCTCCGTCTACCGTAATTTCAGGATATTTTTCATGCAGGATACTCACCGCTTTACGGGTTTTATCAGGGATTTCATCTTCATTCGAACCAAAGTTCGAATAAGATAATACTGCTATTCGCGGAATGATGTTGAATTTCCTGACAGATTTATCAAGTAAGATGGTTATATCGACTAATTCTTCGACAGACGGATTTTTATTAATGGTGGTATCGCCAAAAAACACGGGGCCCTTTTTAGTGAGCATCATGTACATCCCGGCCACACGGTTTACTCCCTCTTCTGTGCCGATAACCTGTAGTGCCGGCTTAACTGTAGCACCGTAATCTTTCGTTAAACCAGAAATTAAAGCGTCCGCCTCTCCAAACTCTACCATACAAGCACCGTAATAATTCCGGTCGAGAAGCATTTTTCTGGCCTGGTAAAGGTTAACGCCTTTCCGTTGTCTTTTTTTATAAAGATACTGGGCATACTGTTCAATTTTCGCTGTTTCTTTCGAAGGATCAATAATCTGCATTCCATCTAAGTCAAGCCCTGTTTCTTTAACTATATGATCTATCCGCTCTTTATTACCCAGCAAAATCGGACGTGCAATCCCTTCATCACGCACTATCTGCGCAGATTTTAAAATTTTATAATGGTCGGCTTCGGCAAAAACGATACACTTAGGATCTGACTTGGCCTTGCTGCTGATCCCACGGAGAAGTGCGTCTTCTGTTCCGAGCCGATGATTTAGTTCTTCCGCATAATTATCCCAGTTGGTTATTGTTTTTCGTGCGATGCCTGAGTCTATTGCGGCCCTCGCCACGGCCAGTGATACAGAGGTGATAAGCCTGGGGTCCATCGGCTTGGGAATAATGTAATCCTTTCCGAATTTTATATTTTTCTTATTATAAGCCAGGTTTACGGCTTCAGGAACGGTCTTTTTAGCCAGGTCGGCAATTGCTTTTACCGCCGCGATTTTCATTTCCTCGTTAATTCCGGTTGCCCTTACGTCCATGGCTCCCCTGAAAATATATGGGAAGCCCAAAACATTATTCACCTGGTTGGGAAAATCCGACCGCCCGGTTGCCATTATTACGTCTTTCCGCGTAGCAACCGCAATGTCATAGGCTATCTCGGGGTTGGGGTTTGCCATGGCGAAAACTATAGGGTTGCGCGCCATGGTTTTAAGCATTTCGGGACTCAATACATCGGAGGTTGACAATCCGATGAAAACATCCGAATCTTTCATGGCTTCGGCCAGCGTGCTGATGTTTCTATTGGTCGCAAACTCGGCTTTTATCAGATCAAGGTTGGCCCGGTCAAATCGGATCACTCCGCTTCTGTCAACCATTACCATGTTCTCTTTTTTTGCGCCAAGGCTAACATATAATCGGGAACAGGAAATTGCTGCGGCTCCGGCGCCGTTTATTACAATCTTAACTTTATCGAGTTTCTTTTTTTGGATTTCGCAGGCGTTTAAAAGTGCCGCCGCTGATATAATCGCTGTGCCGTGCTGATCGTCGTGCATTACCGGAATATTCATTTCCGCTTTTAAGCGCCGTTCTATTTCAAAACACTCTGGAGCTTTAATATCTTCCAGATTTATACCACCGAAAGTGGGTTCTAATGCTTTTACTATCCGTACAAATTCGTCAACATCCTTGGTATTGAGTTCGAGGTCAAAAACATCAATGTCGGCGAAAATCTTAAAAAGCAAACCCTTGCCTTCCATTACAGGCTTACCGGCTTCGGGGCCAATATCTCCAAGCCCTAAAACCGCCGAACCATTACTTATAACCGCAACAAGGTTGCCCTTAGCCGTGTATTTATAAACATCATCTACATTTTCAGCAATGCGCAAACATGGCTCGGCTACGCCGGGCGAATACGCTAAAGTAAGATCTCGCTGTGAATTGGTAGGTTTGGTAGGTACAACTTCAATTTTCCCCGGGCGCCCCTGTGAATGATAGTCAAGCGCATCCTGCTTCCTGTTTATTTTACTCATTAAAAACTCCGGTTGGTGAGCGAGGGGTAAAATTACAATTCTTTTGGAGGTAATTGCGGCAATTAATGGAATGTTTCTGGCTGAGGAGAAATTTCAGAGGTTCTGTGACATTAAAAATTAGGTTATGCCCCTCTCCCTTGGCTTCAGCCCTGAATAATCTTTAACACCATTCCCGGTTTAACCGAGTAATGCTTTAGTTTATTAGAAACTTTTATTTCTTCTTCGGTACTATTAAACTTTTCGGCAATCGAACTTAACGTATCACCCTCCTGTACACGGTATACAATAGATACATCGCGGGCTACATATTTAGTGGTTTTTACCGGAAGTTCATTTTCTGGTATTATATAAACCAGTTTCAAATCTCCTTCTACCGGTTCAGATTTTAAGAGTTCATCTTTTAGGGCCGTGTAGATATAAGGTTTAATTTCGGGTATTATAAGCCTTTTCGGCTTACCGGGTGTTCCGCTGATGATTTGATTTTTATAAGAAGCGTTTAGTAACGTAAGCACGTCTATATTTACGTTTGTAGCTTTGGCAACGCTCCATAAAGACACTTTTCTATTCACCGTTAGTGAATTGGTGAAAATATTGAAACCAGCTTCCGAGGGATATATACCATGCTTTTTATGATTGTTCATGATGTAAACCGTCGCGATAAACGCCGGAACATAGTTTTGGGTTTCTACGGGCAAATATTTCCGAATGGCCCAGTAATCCAGATTACCGCCTCCGGCATTTTCACGGGCCCAGCGGATATTGTTATGGCCGCAGTTATATGAGGCTATAGCCAAAAGCCAGTCGTTATACATGGCGTAAGATTTTAACAGATAATCTGCCGCGGCGGCGGATGCCAATAGCGGATCTTTACGTTCATCAAGCGTATCATTTATAGTTAAGCCATAAATCTTGCCAACCGGTTCTAAAAACTGCCAGAGGCCGGTTGCGCCAACCCAAGAAGTAGCGTGAGGATTTAAAGACGATTCTACCACCGACAAATACTTCAGCTCATCGGGTAAGCCTTTTTCCTTAAAAACACGCTCGTAAATAGGAAAATAGTATTTAGAAAGGCCCAATATTTTTGAAAACCGATGTTTTTGCGAAGCATAAGCGTTTATATGCTTTTGTACCGATTCGTTATAAGTAAGGGGTACTGTTTTTTGTAAATTCTCGAGGGTCAGGCGGTAGGCAGGGTCGACTTTTGTCGGGCTGTTAAGGGTAATTCTTTTAATCTCTGATGCTTTGGTTTCCAGCGAAAATCCCAATAATCCTACTCCGCTGAACAAAACCAAAGTATAGGTTAATGCTCTTTTCATCAATTTTTACTAGCTGGCAAATGCCGTTAAAACACTTTACCTTTTACTAAACTACTTCTTTTTTTGTTACGTTCAAAACATCTTTAGAGAAGGCGAGTAACTCTGCCTCTCCGAATCGTTTTCCGATAAGCTGAATTCCAAGCGGTAAATTTCCTTTACTGGTTCCTACAGGTAAAGAGATTGCCGGAATACCAGCTAAAGAAGCTTGAACGGTAAAAATATCGGCTAAGTACATCACCACCGGATCGTCGGTTTTTTCCCCTATGCCAAACGCCGGGCCCGGGGTTGTAGGCAAGAGAATAAAATCATGATTCTCAAGTATCTCATCTGTTTTTTCTCTGATAAGCCTGCGAACCTTTTGAGCCTTGCCATAAAAAGCATCGTAATGCCCCGCGCTTAAAACAAAGGTTCCTAAAAGAATTCTGCGCTTTACTTCATCGCCGAAACCTTCTGAACGGGATTTTTTATACGTGCTTTCCAGATCTACGGCATTCGGGCTGCGATAACCGTAATGTACGCCATCAAATCGCGCCAGGTTCGACGAAGATTCGGCCATGGTTAATATATAGTATGTGGGCACCACGTAATCAAGATAAGGGAAGGAAATGGGTTCAACCTCATGGCCTTCTTCTATCAAACGTTTAATTGTACTCTCGGTTATGGCTCTTATTTCAGGATCAAGGCCTTCACTATGCAAGGTTTCGGGCAGGTAAGCAATGCGTTTCTTTCCGGAAGAATTTAATTGTTTGGAATACGATGGTACAGGTAAGGTAGAACAGGTGCTATCGTGTTCATCATGTCCGGCGATAACTTCCAGCAGTAAAGCCGCGTCTTCTACAGAATTGGTAAGCGGCCCAACCTGATCGAATGATGAGGCGTAAGCGATAATTCCGTGTCTCGAAACTCTTCCGTAGGTGGGTTTAAGTCCTATTACGCCACAAAAAGCAGCGGGCTGGCGTACCGAGCCGCCTGTATCTGTCCCTAATGATGCCATACATAATCCCGCCTGTACCGCCACGGCAGATCCTCCGGAGGAACCGCCCGGCACCTTCGTATTATCCGCGTCATTTTTTACCGGGCCGAAGTATGAGTTTTCATTAGAACCACCCATAGCGAATTCATCACAATTCTGACGGCCAATTATGATAGCGTCTTCGGCAAGAATTCGTTCAACAACGGTTGAAGAAAAAATGGAGTTATAGTTTTCGAGGATTTTAGATCCGGCAGAAACCTTGTGATCTTTAAAGCAAATCAGATCTTTTATACCCAGCACCATTCCGCCAAGCTTTCCGGCAGTTCCGGCAAGAATTTTTTTCTCAATCTCAGCGGCTTTGATTCGGGCCTCATCGCCATAAACTTCAAGAAAAGCATTCAAATGCTTTTTTTCATCTATACGTTGCAGATAGCCTTCAACAACATCAACTAATTTTAATTTACCTTCTTTTATCTCTTGTTGTAAAGAGCTTAGAGACGTGTACTGGTGCATGCCGTGAAAATACGTATTTCTGTGAAATGATAGCACAAATGCTTCATTCATTCGTGTTTAAAATGCAAAAACCCCATTCATTACGAATGAGGTTAAAAAATCTTTAGTGAGAAAAATCAGGCGTCGCGTCTTTCGGCGTCTTTATTTGCTAAAGGCTCGCCGTCTTTACCTTCTTTAAATTCTTTTACGCCCCGGCCCAGCCCACGCATCAATTCGGGGATTTTCTTTCCGCCAAATAATAATAAGACTACCGCTATGATGGCAACAATCTCCCAGGCTCCCAAGCCAACTAAAAAAATACTATTTAAAACCATGATTATAATTTTGACTGTGTCTGATCTGTTTGTGGTTCCGGAGCTGATGCGGCTGTTTCAGTTACATCAACGTTAATGTCATCACTTACGGAATTTATGTTACGATGGATTTCTCTCTTTACACCGTCGGAGGCATCTTTAAATTCACGGATTCCCTTTCCCAATCCTCTCGCCAGTTCCGGCAGTTTTTTACCCCCGAACAGCAAAAGGGCAACAAACATTATCAGCATTATTTCCGGGGTGCCCATATTAAGAAATAAAAATATCGTACTCAACATCATCTACCAATTAAGTTTACAAATATACTGATATATACGTATTTTCTTTCGGTTTAGTTTGCCAGCCAGGTTTCCGGGTTGGTGGGATTTACACCTTTCCAAACTTCGAGATGCAATTGAGTAGTTCCGTCAACAGGATCGGTTATAACCGATCCGATATTTTGTTTTACCGACACCTTTTCTCCGGTAGAAACATTTGCGGTTCTAATATTCGCATAAACCGAAAAATATTCTCCGTGCTGAATCAGAATCATATAATTACTGCTGCCCGGTAACAGCCGAACCGCTTTCACTGTACCCG
The DNA here is from genome assembly GCA_014380615.1 of Sphingobacteriaceae bacterium. Classification (GTDB taxonomy): domain Bacteria; phylum Bacteroidota; class Bacteroidia; order Sphingobacteriales; family Sphingobacteriaceae; genus Paradesertivirga. The sequence goes on along the minus strand of JACMJM010000002.1, from coordinate 80,956 downwards.
AAAAAATAGCCCTTACGCCTGCTCCCTCAGAGGTTTGAATGTCGATACCATTATTATCCACAGTTACGTTACCGATTTTCTTCGTGCCAAACCTGTCAACAATCTGGCCCTGGGCAACCGGCCATGGAAGGCTGCCTCTGTTGCCCAGAAAGTCTGCGGAGAGTTTAGCCGCTTCTGGTGTGGCTGCCAGTACTTTCGAGCCGCTTGCCACTGTTTTAACCGTTGTTCCGGTTCTGGCGGCCTCTGCCTTCGCCTCGGCTTCGGCACGGCGCCTGGCCTCGGCAATTTCTCTGTTGATAGCCGCACTAATCGACCTGTTTAATTGAGCTACCTCTTTTTGTTTTCGGGATACTTCCTGCCTTAACTGCTTTTCTTGTTTTGTTAGCTTCCCAAGCTCTACCGCCTGGTTTCTCTTTTCTTTGCCCAGCGTAACCTTTTCATTCTCCTGGCTGTGAAGGAGATTGCTTTTTTGCTTTTTGTTTTGATCCAACTCCACAATTTTCATCCCAAGCTCCTTCTGGGTTTCCTGAATATAGCGGGCCTGCTTTTTTCGATAATCTCCAAACTGCTGCAGGTATTTTAATCGTTTATAAGCCTGGTTAAAGTTTTCTGATGCAAATACAAACATCAGCTTTCCGTAAGAATTCTGGTTTCTGAAAGCGAACAACACCATGCCGGCGTAGGCTTTTTTGAGCTTATCGAGCTGCGCCTGTAACGAGCGTACGGTGTTTGTACTCTCGGCAATCTGGTTATTTAGAAGTCGTACTTCAGAGTTTATGGTTCTGATTTTTTCTTCCCGCAAACGGATTTGGGTATTTAAAACATTTATTTGCTTAAGCGAGAGGCGTTTATTTTTTGATACTTTATTTTGCGATCTTTTCAATTCCTCGATCTCGCGTGTCAAAGCTTCCTTTCTACGCCTTAATTCGGCACTGCTCTGCCCAAAGGAAGATCCCGCCAAACAAAAGAATACCAGTAAAATGAATATCTTTTTAAAGCTCATCGATGCAAATCTATCTAAATTAATCTTTTACTGTAAATCTTTTAGGTACGCTGAAAGGAAACTCCACCGGATCGTTTATACTCACCTGATTATATCTTAAATCGATGCTGATGCTCTTATTAGACGCAGTTGATTTTATTGAAACCGCAGCCGGAAATTCTTGGCTCCCCACCGTTTTATGTTCGCCGTAATTTACTATCAGGGTTTGCGAGGCCGACTTATCGTTCAGGTTATTTTGGATAAGATTATGAGCCGTATTAAAAATCAGTAAATAATCTAAACCCGATAAATCGCCTTTAAGATGTGTTTGCCCGCCGTTGGAATTTATGGAAGCCGATGTTGTTAGCGTGCCCGTAACCGCATTGCCTATAAATAGATTTTGCAGGGTATTGAAGTCTACAGCCTTGTTAGCGAATTGATAAACATAGCTGAAGGGCTTGCGGATATAGGTGCTTTCAAGCCTGTTCAAAATTTTAATACTATCTGGTGTAATGTAAGCGCGTGCTACTTCCAGCCCGGCTATGGCGGTAACGGATATCCAAATGGCCTTACCTTTTTGCATCCGGATGTTCATACTCACGTCATGTGTATTATTGTTAATACTCAAATCGGCCTTAGCTTTTAGTGATAAGGTATTAAAAGTGAGTTGCTTATCGCTCAAATCCTTCACTATCGTCGACTTATTTATTACTGCCGCCTGTACCGTTTGAGGTGTTGATACCACCACCGGTGTTATTGGTTTACGTGCCCTGCACCCAAAGACCGCTAATAAAACCAGTAACAATGTGCCTTTATTCCATATATTTCTTTTCATAAATTTTCTTTTCAAGTACGTCCGATTTTTCGCCTTTGGCTTTCGCAGATTTCCATTGCTCGAGTGCCATTTCCTTCTCTCCCAGATTAAACAAAATATCGCCGTAATGTTCTAATTGAGTAGCATTGTCTTTATTGGATTTAATAGCTTTTTCTATCCAAACCCGGGCATCTTTATACTTCTTTTGTTTAAAAAGCACCCAGGCATAGGTGTCTTCAAACGACGGATTTCCTGCCTCTAGCTCATTAGAACGCTTCGACATAGAAGCCGCTTTTTCGAGATTTTCATTTCTTAATGAGAGATAATACGCATAGTTATTTAATACATAGGCATTATCGGGGTTTAACTGCAATGCTTTTTCGTACGACTGGTCGGACTCTTTGAACTTTTTTAAGTTATTGTATGAGTCGCCCAGGCTCGAATATATTTGAGATAGTAAAACCTTATCATCTACTTCAAGGCTGGCCGCATTCTTTAAATAGCTTATAGCTTTTTCATGTTTTTGGGTTTGCGCATAAGCTATAGCGGTGTAGAAATACAAATCCGCCTGGTTCGGAAACAGCGATAGTGCTTCTTCGCCGTCGGTTATCGCACCTTTGTAATCTTTCTGCGACACTTCAATATTCAAAACCTGTTCCCAGATCTGATAAACCTGATTGTTAAGTTCGAGGGCTTTTTTATAAGCCTTTTTAGCGTTATCCAGCTGCCTGTCCTGGTAAAGCACATCTCCGTAAACAGAAAACGACTTCGGTTCCGCCGGATGAGTTTGAGTAGCGATTTCACCTAAGGCCACAGTTTCCTTCCGGATGTTGGGATCTTTAAACTCCGGTAAAAAAGACAGCATTATCTGAACCTTGGCATCAATATTAAGCAGCGGATCAGAAAAGGCTTTTCTCAGCTCGGAAAAAGCTTCGGTATTTTTTCCCTGGGATTTGTAGGCATCCGCTAAAGCTAAGCGGACGTAAGAATCTCCGGGATTAATTTTTTTTGCTTTATTTAGAATCTCGAGTGTTTTGTTGATGTTTCCGGCCTTTAAGTAAACTTCACTAAGATTTAAGTAATTCCGCATGTCAGCCGGGTTCTTGCTAATCAGGCTTTCCAGCTCAGTTGTAGCTTTTTCGGGGTTGCCCTGCTTTTGATAAACTCTTTGCCTGGCTGTAACCAATTCTTCAGAACTGCCGAAACGTTTTTCTATATCGTCGTAAACTTTCTCTGCCTCAGTGTTTTTATTTTGGATGAAAAGGGCATTCGCTTTATCGAAATAATAATCCTCATCCATCGGATTAATCCTGATCAGCTCGTTAAAAACGAGAACCAACTGATCAATGTTCCTTGTTTTTTTGTAAATATCGGCCAGCAGCAGCCAATACCATTTATTATCGGCACTAACTGTTACAGCATCGCGAGCGTATTTCTCCGCATCTTTTTCCTGATTTTGCGAATGCAGTAAACCGGCCAGTTCATATAAAGCCGCATGGTTTGACGGATCAATTTCTATTATCTGCTGAAAATATTTGCCGGATTCGGCGAAGTTTTGTTTGGTTTTTTCTTTTAAGCCTTCGTAAAAATACTGCTTAATTTTAAGGCTGTCATCGGCACTAACAATGCGGCCAACCACAAATACCGGAGCATTTTTCTTCTGGGCGAAACTTGTGCCGCATCCCAAAATTAAAAGAAAAAGAAATGCTCTAACCATTTTAAACTCCTGTATGTCCGTATCCTCCGGTGCCTCTGCTGGTTTCAGTCAGGGTGTCGGCATCCTGCCAGGTAATTTGCTCGTGTTTCGAAACTATCATTTGCGCAATTCTATCGCCGTTTTTAATAGCAAATTCAGTATCCGATAGATTTATCAATAATATTTTAACCTCGCCGCGGTAGTCCGCATCAATAGTACCCGGAGAATTTAACACCGTAATTCCATGCTTTAACGCTAAACCGCTCCTTGGTCGTATCTGGGCCTCGAAACCTTTTTCAAGTTCAATAAATAAACCAGTAGGAATGAGGGTGCGTTGGAAAGGTTTAATAACCAGATCCTCGGAAATTGAAGCACGAAGATCCATTCCCGCAGATGATTCTGTTTCGTAAGTCGGGAGCGGATTTGTTGACTTATTGATAATTCTTACAGTATTCATTCGAGTTTCAGATTTTTCTTTTCTACCAACCAGGCCGTTAAAATAAATATAATTAATAAAGTGTTATTTATTACCGCAGAAACAACCGGCATTTCTTGTAACAATTTCGCATCTATATAGTACCCTAAACCATAAATCACCAACATATAGGTGAGATATAGGGATATGCGCTTTATCCTGTACGGAACCTTGAAATATCTCTGCCCAATAAAATAGCAGCTTACCGCGATTATAAAATAACAAAGCAAAGTAGCCCACGAAGATCCTTCATACCCAAAAACGGGAATCCAGAGAAGATTTAAGGAAACAGTAATTATGGCTCCGAATACGGTGAAATAAATACTATACATAGTTTTATCCGTGAGCTTGTACCAGATAGAAAGGTTATAATATACCCCAAGAAAAAGATTTGCCAGTAGCAGTGTCGGAACGACAAAAAGTCCGCTTCTATACTGCTCTCCCAGGTATAAGCCTGCTATATTGAGATTTAACGAAACGGCGAGAAATATAATGGCGCAAACTATCACAAAATACTCCATTACTTCGGCATATATTTTCTTGCTGTCCTGCTCTTTGTGCATTGAGAAAAAGAATGGTTCGGCCGCCATCCTGAAAGCCTGAACCGCCAGAGTCATAAAAATAGAGAGTTTGTATGCGGCGTTATAAATCCCTAACTGGGCGAGATTCTCTTCGGCTGAGCCGGGAAGGAGGTATTTTAACATTGTCCGCCCGAAGGTTTCGTTCATCATCCCCGCTAAACCGGCGAAAAGGAGAGGAAATCCATACGTTAACATAGGCTTAAATATTTCCCATTTAATTTGCAGCCTAATGTCTTTTATTTGTTTATATAACAGTAAGATAGTAGCTCCGCTGGCTATTAAATTAGCCAGAAATATATATGCCACCTTGTTTTCCGGACTGTAGACGTAGTTTATTACACTATCGGGATTTGATTCTAACCACCATGGGCAAAACCAAAGCCAAAAGATATTTAGAAATACATTTACCAGGATGTTAAAGATTTTAATGGAAGCAAATGCAAGCGGCCGATTCTCCTGTCTTAACCGGGCAAACGGGATAGCGGTTATCGCATCAAACGCCAGAATAAGCGCAAACCAGATTATATAATCCTGATGATAATAAGCTGCGGCGGAAGGATCGGTTATAAGCAGATCATTTATTTGACCAGAAAAGATGATAAACAACCCTGAGAAAATAGCCGAAGTTAGCAGTACAGAAGTAAAGGAGGAAGAATAATAAGTATGAGCGCCCAGTTTATCTTTCGAAGAAAATCTAAAATAGGAGGTTTCTAAACCATACAAATAAATTATATTGAGAAAGGTAACGTAGGCATATATTTCTCCCACTACGCCAAAATCTGCTACATCGGTAAGTACTCTGGTGTGGAAACCCACCAGAAGGTAGTTTAAGAAGCGTCCGAATATGGAGCTAAGACCATATACAGCTGTTTGAGAAGCTAATTTCTTTATTGCTGACAAGTACCGGGAGTTTAATCTGACTACTTTCTTAGTATCTCAAAATTACGATAGTTTTTTACTTCGTCTTCAACAACTTCTACTTTTTGAACAGTTGCCTGAAGTGGCCCTTCATTGCACCATTCGAGAAAAGAATCGAGCGCAAAATCATCTCCTTCGGCCTCAATGCAAACCCTGCCGTCGGAAAGGTTTTTGACCCAGCCCTTTACCCTTAATTGATCTGCCACGGCTTTTGTAGAAAATCGAAAAGCAACACCTTGTACCTTGCCGCTTATTGTGATGTTTAAATGCCTCATATATTACCCGCAAAAGTAATTTATAATTTAACAGCTCTAATAAATTTAACAATAATGATCAGACAAGTTTTTTAATCTTCGATTCCGGAGAAAGCTTAAGGCCTTTGACGTTGGAGATGAGGTTAAGGCCGGGTTTTTTACCCTTCTCGATGCTTCCGAATACGGTGTCGATTCCTAAAAATTTAGCCCCGTTTATGGTAGCCCAGTTTATTGTTTCCTGTAAGGATAAGTTAGGAAAGTTTTGATGCAGGGTTTTAAGCTCGGATAAGATACACAGTTTATCATTTGAAGCTAAACTATCTGTCCCCAAAGTAATGTTAAAATCGTGGTATTGAAACATCTCTACCTTTGGCAAGCGGTTTTCGATATGCAAATTGGCGTTGGGGCAAAAACACCAGGTTACCAACCTGCCCGACCGTAAAATAAAATATATATCCTTTAAACTGGTATACGTATTATGAACCAGCATTGTCCTCTGCTGTATTGGGATAAGGGGAATAATACTTTGAATTGAATTACGTGCCTGAGGTTTAAAAAAGTCGATGTTAATGCCCAGCTCTTTATAGAAATTTAAAAATTCGCCGCTTTTGTAGCGATATAATTTATTTTCATCTTCGCTTTCCTGATTGTGGATGGTTACCGGGCTCCCTGTTTCGCCGCAAAACTTCCCGATATATCGAAATAGTTCTTTCGACGCTGAATATGGCGCATGCGGTGCTATTGAGGCATGCAGCGGCGAAAATTGTTCCAGTAATTCTGCCCCGCTTCTAAAAGCGTCTTTCGCTTTTTCGGGCTCAAAAGAAATTAGCTCCACAAAAGTGTAGTAATAGATAGGACTCGCTTCTTTTACCTTTTTAGAGTCAAGGGTATTGGCGATATCAGCCACAGCTACAATGCCGTTTTCCCACATCTGCTGATCGGCTTTTTGCATAGTGGCTTGAGTACTCCGGGCAGTCTTTCTAAAATTGATTACTTTCTTAATAAATGAAAGAAGGCCTTCTTTTTGAGGGATTTTATTGTGAAGGTGAGATAATTCTAAATGACAATGAGAGTTTATGAAACCGGGCACAATAATTCCGTCGAGCTTCGTTATGTTTACACCCTCAAGTTCGGGGCTCTCATCATGATAAACGCCCATAATGGTGCCACCCTCACCAACAGCAACAGTGCCGTTTTTTAATGGTTCAGACGTAGCCGTGAGAATAAAATCTGCATTATAATAGTTTACCATATAGAGGGTTTTACCCCTTGTTGCCCGTAAAAAATAAATTACAGCAATGGATTGCTGTTACAATAACAATAATAGTGAAATTTTGTTTTAACATTTAAAAAACAAATTATTTAGTAATAAGAATTAAATTTGCAATTGTGAATCAGGGATTTGTAAAACGTGATATCAGGAACTTTTCACCTGCCGAAATAAAAAAATTCTTATCGGATAACGGAGAACCTGCGTTTAGGGCGAAGCAAATAAGCGAGTGGTTGTGGGTAAAATCTGCTTTAAGCTTTGACGAGATGAGTAATCTCTCTAAATCGCTCAGAGAAAAATTAGCGTCAAACTTTATTATCAATTCAATTAAAATTGATCAGAGTCAGTTTAGTTCGGATAAGACGATAAAAAACACTTTCAAGTTATACGATTCTAATATTATTGAAGGCGTATTAATCCCTACAACCGATAGAATGACCGCCTGTGTGAGTTCTCAGGTGGGCTGCAGTTTAACCTGCAAGTTTTGCGCTACCGGATATATGGATCGAAAACGCAATCTCGATCCGGGTGAGATATACGACCAGGTGGTATTGATAGACAAGCAGGCAAAAGAAAATTATGGCATTCCGCTTAGCAATATAGTGTATATGGGCATGGGTGAGCCTCTTTTGAATTACGCCAACGTAATGAAATCTATAGAATACCTTACTTCGGAAAACGGTCTTAACATGTCGGCGAAGCGAATTACTGTTTCTACAGCCGGAATCGCTAAAATGATTAAGAAGTTGGGCGACGATAATGTAAAGTTTAACCTTGCTCTTTCTTTACATGCCGCAAATGATAAAAAAAGAAATGAGATAATGCCGATAAACGAGCAAAACTCATTAAAAGCCCTGGCCGAGGCTCTTAAATATTATTACTTAAAAACAAAAAACCCGGTAACATACGAATACATTATTTTTAACGACTTTAATGATGAAATAGAAGACGCAGTTGAACTTGCTAAATTTTGCAAGCACTTACCCTGCAAAGTAAATATCATCGAGTACAACCCCATCTCATTCGCGTCATTCGTAAACGCCGGAGAAGATAAAACCGAAGCTTTCGCAAACTATCTTAAAAAGCAGGGGATCATTACAAATCTTCGCCGAAGCCGGGGAAAAGATATAGACGCAGCTTGCGGGCAGCTTGCCGTTAAGGAAAAATAGTTTGCCGCAGCTTTCCCTTTTTCTATTATTGTAAAATGAATACGGTATTCAGATACGCGGAAGATTTCTTTTCATTGTTTTTCCCCCGGCTTTGTGCCGGTTGCGGAAAAAATCTTTTTAAGAATGAAGAGGTTATCTGCACAGATTGCGTGTACCACCTGCCCTATACAGATTTTCACCACGACCACGATAACGCTGCGGCCAGGCAACTTTGGGGTAGAATTCCGTTTAACCATGCTTATGCTTTCGTGTACTTTTATAAAGGCTCGAGGGTGCAAAATTTAATGCACCAGCTTAAATACAATAATAAACCCGAAGTAGCTTTTAAACTGGGTGAAATGTACGGCCTGAAACTTAAAGGTACTCGCCCGATTGAAAATCTGGCAGCGATTATCCCCGTACCATTACATCCTGCCAAACAGAAAAAAAGAGGCTATAATCAAAGTGAGTTTTTTGCGAAGGGCTTAGCGCAGAGCCTGGATATTCCCGTTAATACGGATCTTTACCGGAATATTTTTACTGATACACAAACCCGAAAATCTCGTTTTGTTCGTTATGAGAATATGAAGAATGTGTTTGTTGTAAAAAACAGTACGGGTTTAGAAAACAAACATGTTTTATTAGTGGACGATGTGATTACCACGGGAGCTACTCTGGAGGCTTGCGCAAACGAGTTGCTAAAGATTAACGGCCTCAAAATTAGCATTGCTACAATAGCGTTTACAAATTGATGAAAACCAAACTGGCCATTTTCCTTCTTTCGGCACTTTGCCTTTGGGCTTGCGAAAAAGATAAAATCACTACCGATTCTTCCGCAATGCTGGAATTTTCTTCAGACAGCATCTTTTTTGATACCGTATTTACATCCGTAGGCTCAACCACCCGACGAATTAAAGTGTATAACCGGGGTAAGTATGGGGTTAAGATATCGCAAATTAAACTTGCTGGCGGAGCGGCGTCAAATTATCAGATTAACATTAACGGCGTGGCAGGTAATTTTGTGCCCGATATAGAACTGGCAGGAAAAGACTCGTTAAATATATTCGTTAAAGTAACGATAAATCCTAATTCAGATCAGCTACCTTTTATAGTTAACGATTCTATTGAATTTACCACGAACGGCAATTATCAAAAAGTGGTTCTTACAGCCTATGGGCAAAATGCGGTGTTCTTAAAAGACCTGGTTATTGACGCGAATACCGTTTGGAACAATTCTTTGCCTTACGTAATATACAATTCGGTTAAAGTAAACACAAACCAAACCCTGACAATACAAAAGGGGAGCAGAATCTATTTCCACAAGAATGCGCAATTGAAAATAGCCGGAACATTAAAAGTAAACGGAACATTGAACGATTCTATAAGTTTTAGCAGCGACAGGCTCGAAAAAATTTATCAGGACGAGCCCGGGCAGTGGGGAGGATTACATTTTCTTTCTACCAGTAGAGATAACCACATAAATTACGCTTACATCAAGAACGCCGTTACAGGAGTGCGCGTAGATTCTCTTTCTCTGAATTCCGGCCCCAAATTACTGCTAACAAATAGCATTATAAAGAATATGGAATTGGCCGGACTTTATCTGGATAATACCGAACTGGCTGGATTCAATAATCTAATAGCCAATTGCGGCAGGCACCTTATTTATGCGGCAAACGGTGGGAGATATAATTTAAAGCAAAACACTTTTGTTAACGCAGGTTCGCGATTTCCCAGAACTACGCCTTCATTATTTTTCAGCGACTTTTCGGGTTCGGGTGTAAGTAAATCGATGGACCTTACCCTAATAAATAATATTATCTGGGGGAATTTAGCAGATGAGCTGCTTATTCAAAAAAGTGGCACTCTTCCCTTCAGCCAGATAGTTCGGAAAAATCTAATCAAATCGCGAGATACTGCGCTCGAAGGCCTGGGTAATATTCTTAACCTGAACCCTATGTTTAAAGCTGCGGAAAAAGACAACTTTTCGTTGTCCCCACTTAGCCCTGCGGGTAATAAAGGCGAGGATTTAACTGCTGATACATACTTCGGCTTATGGTTAAGCAAGGATTTGAACGGTAAAGCAAGATTATTTCCCTCTGATTTAGGTAGTTACGAGATATTGTAAAAAACTTTTAAAATATGGTAACCTTCTCAGCGGGTATGGGGTATAAGTATTCGAGAGCGTTAATTTAGATAGAAAGAGCTGGACGCCGCAAGGCGACCGGCTTTTTCTTAATTTTAAGACTCTTTCCACCAGAAGTCATCGGACGACTAAGCATACCAGGTCATCCGATGACTTTTTCTTTTTCAAGGACGTTGCATCGCGGTATCCATTACAAATCCTCCTTCAAATCATAAATCTTATTCACGCTAAGGCGCGATGATATTCCCGAAGCGATAATGGAAATCAGGGTAACCGTTAAAAATACCAGTACAAAGTCGGCAAGCTTCATCGCTACCGGATACGCGTCGGTGATAAACGAATCCTGACCCATAGTGATTAGTCCGAATTTCTGTTGGACGACACAAAAAATAAACCCGGCAAACATTCCTGCCAGGCAACCTGTAAGAGCAATCATCATTCCTTCAATAAAGAAAATCTGGCGGATAAGGCCAGTGCCCGCACCAATGCTGCTTAAAATGGCGATGTCTTTCTTTTTGTCAATTACCAGCATGGTAAGTGTGCCCACAATATTAAAAATCGCAATAATCATCACGAAAGTGAGAATGAAAAATATCGCCCAGCGTTCGATATTCAGGGTTTTGTATAATTGCTGATCTTGCTGAATGCGATTTTTAACCAGAAACTCTTTACCCAGTTGTTTCTCAAAATCCTGCTGAAGATCATCCAGATCTTCGCCAGCTTTTGAATAGATCTCGATAGTAGAAATAGCTTTTTCCTCTTCCAGCAATGCACGTGTAAATTCTATCGGCACCAGCACCGACTCGTCAAAAACCTGCTGAATTTGAAATACCCCTACCGGATGAATCGACCTGGCTACAAACTCCTGTGCGGGATTTATAGAGATCCCGGCATTTTTTCGGGGAGAGAAAATCTGAAGATCAGTAAAGTCGTCGTTAATATTAACCGTGAGATACAATTTAACCGATGAGCCTACAGCCGCATAAAAAGTGCTGTCGTCCTGTTTTAGCTTAAAGTCGCCTTCTACCAGGGTGCTATCTAAGCGTTTCCGTTTAAAAAAATCAGAACTTACGCCCTTTACCAAGCCTATAAACTGCGAGTCGCCATACCTAAGCAATGCCTTTTCTTGCAAAACTTCCGTATAATTTTCAATTCTCTTATCCGCTTTAAGTTTTTTAAAAACCTCAGTACCAGGATCGAAAGTTTTTCCGGTGGCGGGCTCGATTCTTATCTCGGGCGTAAAATTGTTGTACATCGATAGAACAACATTTTCAAAGCCGTTAAAAACCGATAGGATGATAACCAGCGCCGCGCTTCCCACAAATACCCCAAGCATAGAAATCCCCGATATAAAGTTGATCGCGTTAAGCGATTTCTTTGAAAACAGGTAGCGTTTTGCTATGTAGAAAGATGTATTCAAATTACCTTATATAATAGTTATTTGCTTTTTCAAATCCTATTACGGTTTCGCCACCGTGGCCGGGGTAAACTGTGCAATCATCCGGGAGAACCAGTATTTTTTCTTTAATACTCTTCATCAGGGTATCGAAGTTTCCACCCGGCAGGTCAGTCCTGCCTATTGACCCGTAAAAAAGAACATCGCCGCCTATTAAAAAATTATCAGCTTTGCTATAAAAACATAAATGAGCGGGAGAATGGCCCGGGGCAAATATTAATTCAAGGGTGCTGTTTCCGAAAGTGATGCTGCCACTTTCGTCCAGAAAGGTTTCGGGAAGCGGAGAAACCTCATATTGCATCCCCATTTGAGGAGCGTATGCCGGAACAGCGGTTAAAACAGGCAACTCTCCTTTATGAAATTGAGGCAGTAACCCGAAAGTATCGCTGATAAATTTATTTCCCAAAACATGATCGATATGGCAATGGGTATTGAGTAGTAAAACAGGTTTTAAACCTTCTGATTTGATGAAGTTTAAAACCTCGTTCTGCTCGGCCCCGGTGTACATGCCCGGGTCGATAATTACACATTCTTTTGTTTCATCGTATAGCAGGTAAGTATTTTCCTGGTAAGGGTTACAAACAAAGGATCTGACTTGAATCATAGTTTTCAAAAGTACTAACAAAAGCGGCAAACAAGAGATTATCTTTGCGTATAATCAAATGGAAAAAACGATTGTATTCTACGATCATGCTTGCCCCATGTGTGTTGGCGTAACCGGCTGGCTCAGTAAAATTGATCATAAAAACCAGTTCGAACTGGTGCCTTACCAGGATTCGGAATATCTAAAAAACTACCCGCAGCTATCGGCTTCGGCGTTAGAAAAAGAGATCCATGTGATTAGTGCCAAAGGGCAGGTTTTAAAAGGTGCTGATGCCATGATGGAAATCTGGCGAAAAACACAACATCCGAGTAGTTTTGTGGCTTCGGTACTGCGGCTGGCACCCTTTATTTGGATTGCCCGGCCTGTTTATAAGCTGGTTGCAAAATACAGAAGAGGGCTTTATCCGAACCGATAGTATCTGACACTTCTTGCCATTTTTATTTTAATTGTATATTCGGTTTTCATTTCTGCCTGCTTATGCCTGTCAAAACCTTTGGAAGTTCCGTTTACGGAGTAGAAGCCACCACCATTACTATCGAAGTAAATATCAGTACTGGTATAAAATACTATATTGTTGGCCTGCCGGATAATGCCGTTCGCGAAAGCATGCTGCGTGTAGAAAGTGCCATAACGAACTCGGGCTTTCGTATGCCGCGACAAAAAATTGTGGTAAACCTGGCTCCGGCCGATATCCGTAAAGAAGGCTCTTCTTACGATTTAGCGATTGCCATCGGAATCCTGGCCGAATCGGGACAGATTGAAACAAATTTACTCGACAAATACCTGGTTTTGGGTGAGCTTTCGCTCGATGGTGATATACAGTCTGTAAAAGGGGCCTTGCCCATATCCATCCAGGCTAAAAAAGACGGCTTTGAGGGATTAATTATTCCGGCTGCAAATGCGAGGGAAGCGGCAATAGTTAAAGATCTTAGCGTGTATGGTGTAAGCAATCTTAAAGAAGTGGTTGAATTCTTTAATGGCACCACATCTCTGAAAGCTACCGTAGTTGATGCGCGTGATGAGTTTTTTTATAACATCAACAATTACGAGAGCGATTTCTCGGATGTAAAGGGGCAGGAAAATATAAAACGCGCGCTCGAAATCGCTGCCGCAGGAGGACATAATGTTATCCTGATCGGGCCTCCGGGAGCGGGTAAAACCATGCTGGCCAAAAGGCTTCCAACGGTTCTGCCTCCTTTAAATCTTCACGAAGCGCTCGAAACCACCAAGATCCATTCGGTGGCGGGTAAACTGGCGGCCTCAGATTCGCTAATGACTATCCGTCCGTTTCGTTCGCCGCATCATACTATTAGCGATGTTGCTTTAGTGGGCGGCGGCGCGCATCCGCAACCGGGTGAAATATCTCTGGCACACAACGGAGTTTTATTTCTGGATGAATTGCCGGAGTTTAAACGTAGCGTTCTCGAAGTAATGCGCCAGCCGCTGGAAGAACGTCGTGTAACGATCTCCAGAGCAAAGTTTAGTGTGGATTATCCGGCTAGTTTTATGCTCGTTGCGTCTATGAATCCCTGCCCTTGCGGTTTTTATAACCATCCCGAAAAAGAATGCCTGTGTGGTCCTGGCGTTGTTCAGCGGTATTTAAGTAAAGTTTCGGGACCGCTTTTAGACCGTATCGATTTACACGTAGAGGTAACACCGGTTGATTTTAACGAACTTTCTTCCGACCGCAAAGCAGAGGCAAGTGAATTGATCCGTGCACGGGTTATTAAGGCTAGAGAAATTCAGACAGAGCGATTTAAAGAAAACAATGAAGTTTACTCTAATGCCCAAATGAGCCCCAGAACAGTAAGAGAAATTTGTAAGATCAACGATGCGGGCCAAATTTTACTTAAAAAAGCGATGGAGAAACTTGGGCTGTCGGCCCGGGCGTATGACCGGATTTTAAAAGTATCGAGAACCATCGCCGATCTGGATGCCAGTGATGATATTAAGATTGAGCATCTGGCTGAGGCGATTCATTACAGGAGTTTGGATAGGGATAGTTGGGCGGGGTAGAAGTGGAATAATAAGGTTTATATGGCGCAAATAGGAATAGGTTTATTTTCCCTTGATTGAGTTCACTTTAATCAACTTGAGCTTCATCAATTTGGTTCTTATATTTAGGACTAAGTGAATACAGTAATTCAAAAAGCTGATCTGCCGGAAGATTAAAAACCGAAGGGTAGTCCTTTTTTAGAGTCGAATAACTATGCAGTTTAATTTGGGTTAACATTAAATACTCCTTTACATGCGTTACTCCCTCACTTTCAAATGCGTATATAATAGAATCTACGTTATTTCCTGCACGTTTCAGCTTAGGAAGAAAAGTGGCTGAATTTCGCTTATCCAGATTCCATCTATTTTGCAACATGCCAATCTCTAACCTGGTGTGACATTCCATAAATTTATCAAAAATACTATCGTTCTTTAGTTTCGTTCGGATGTCTTCATTTTTAAACGATCCTTTAGTACAACCAATTAGAGGAAGTAAAAACAACAATACATATTTACCTATTTTAATAACTTTCATTTTCTAGCTAATCTAATTAAAAAAACTAAAATACCGTCTGCACATTCGCCATGAATTGATGAAGGATCCCCAACTATGTTGCTGCCTTATAAAATGTAATCTTCGCAGCTAAGTCTATTAGCCTTCAATCGCAAGCTCAACAAAAAATTTCGGAAACGTAAATAAAATGCTATTACAAAACTACAATTGTAGTTTTGTAATTACAAAAATAGTTTTACATTTGCTTCGTACGTAATAAGGATAAGTAAATCTATAGTTGATGCTACGAGTACACTCCTTATTTATGATCAGTTAATTATGAAACGACTAAGCGAAAAGGAAGAACTATTGATGCAAATCATTTGGCAAATGGAAAAAGCTTTTGCTAAAGAGGTCAGAGAAGCAATGCCTGACCCAAAACCTCACATTAATACCGTAGCAACTACCTTACGTCGAATGGCTGGAAAGGGGTATCTTATGTTTGAAGATTTTGGAACTACTTATAGGTACTGGGCAGCTATTTCAAAAGCGGAGTATACAAGAAAATTTGTCAAGCCAGTTCTTAATAGCCTATTTGGCAATTCAATCAAAAATGCGGTCGCCTTTTTTGCAGAAGAAGAAGAGATTTCAGCCTCTGATTTAAAGGAAATTATGGACATGATAGAAAAGAAAAAAAATAAATAAAAAATATGGAAGCCTTCATCATTTATTTCCTTAAGGCCAATCTTGTACTGTCGGTGCTGTTTCTGGTATTCTGGCTATTCTTAAAAGGCGAAAAGTTTTTTCTCCTAAACCGTGCGATTCTTTTAGGCATTATATTTTTATCAATGCTACTGCCAGTGGGCCCTTCGATCGAACATTTTGGAATGGGCACCGCGGCTTTAAATCGGACAGATTATAATGAATTTATCGGATTTGATAATAAAATCGGAGTTCCTACTATTGGGATAAAAGCAATCCAAAACGATAAAGATTTACAAGCCAATACATCCAGTACTATTCCCACAAAGCAAGTATCTCTTACATCTATCGTTTTTTTCATCTATTTAATAATTAGTACTGTGCTTTTTTTAAGGTTTCTAACGCAGCTTGCCCGTCTTTTTAAAATTTTGCGGCATAGTGAAAAGCGAAGGGAGGGAGAAATTATTTTTTGTAATAGCAAAGCAGATTTAACACCCTTTTCATTTTTTAATTTCTTGGTGATTAATGATGCTAAGTATGATGAAAGCCAGACGAATCAAATTGTGCAACATGAAAAAATCCACATCCGTCAATGGCACACGTTGGATATTTTATTGGCAGAGGTATTTTACCTGGTTTTTTGGGTTAACCCTTTAGTGCAATTATTGAAACAACATGTCAAGCTTAATCTCGAGTACATTGCAGATCACGAAGTTTTAAACACAGGTGTAGATACGAAAAGCTACCAGCTCAATATTCTTCATACCTGTTTGAATCAGGCCGCTGTACCATTAACAAATTTATTTACTTCTTCTAAAATTAAACTACGTATTAAAATGATGAACACAAAAAAAAGCTCGTTGTACAACATGTATAAGTATGCATTTGTACTTCCCCTAATTGTATTGATGTACCTTGTAGTCAATACCGCAAATGCCAAAAACGAATCTCATGTATTGATCATCAGGAATGATGATTTTAAGACTGATGGAAAAAAGCCACAATCAAAACCAGTAAAAGATTCCGATATTAAGGTAACGACCAAAAATGTTGTCAATCCTTTAAAAGAGAAAAACGAATCTGCTGTTTTACGAATTACAGTTGCTGAGTTTAAGGCCTATGAAGGATATTACAAGTTTCAGTTTAAACGAGGAATAGATTCACATATTAAGATAATTACCAAAAGCAATAATTTGGTTTTGATCGAACAATGGAGTGGAAAGGAATTTATTTTTGAGCAGAAGTCCGAACTGGAATTTTTCAATAAGGCAGAAAATTTTCCGCTCAAATTTACTAAAAACAACGAAGGTGCCATTACGCAAGTCCTTGCATACAATAGAGATTTATGGAATAAGGATAATGAATATAAGCCACAACTGAAGGCCGCCGTTAAGCTAACATCCGATCAGATGAAGACCTTTGAAGGCTATTATCAATTAAACAGCAACAAAGAGATGGTAGCAAAAATGGTGGCGAGTAAAAACGACTTGATAGTTCAAACTCTTTGGAATGGCACTGAAAGCACATATAGCCCTGAGTCAGAATCGAGATTCTTTCTGAAATCCGGGGACAATAGTGTAACTATCAAATTCGAAAAAGATATCAACGGAAGTATTACGAGCGGAACCGACTTTATGGGAAGAACCTGGACCAAGAATAATAACTATGCGCCGCGCAAGGAAATTCAATTGACTGCCAAACAACTTCAAACTTACGAAGGCGAATACACCTTTGAATTTAAACCAGGCAAAATAGAAACTATTATCATAACGGCTCGCGGAGGTAATTTAATACTGAAAGAAAATTGGTCAGGAAATGAAATTACTTTTTTTGCGGAATCAGAAGTTGATTTTTTTAGCAAGCAAAGGCCTTTTCCTCTAAAGTTTACGAAGAACGCTGCCGGAAATATTACACATGTGCTGGCTTTTCAGAAAGACTTGTGGACAAAAGCTAGATAGATATTTGGGAAAGTTTTATTGGATACAGAATGGAATTAAGAAGCATTTTGTATCCAATTTTTCCTGCTTTTAATTATTGTTGGCAACCCTGACTCTTATATATCAGATTTGATTCATCTTCAGGTTATATTAGACTGTTGATACTTCCCACATTTGGCGCGTATGCAGGGCTGGATTGGGCCGATTGGTAATGCCGGCCACCCGCCTTTTATCTCGCCTCCTCCTCATCATCATTCGGAATAATGGATAGCAAAGGCTTCGGCTCATCATCTTCCTCTTCCTTCAACCTCCCTTTCTTTCTGAAGGGTGATATAATGTCGTAAAAGGCAACTTCCGCAAACTTACTCAGTATTTCAATTCTTGGCGTAATCTGGCCGGTTTCTATTTTATGCAGTTCAATCTGGCTCATCTGCAAAAGCTTGGCAAAATCGAACTGGCTATATCCCAGCTTTAACCGCACTGTTTTTATTTTTTTATTGAAATATCTTTCCATTAAGAGTGCTGTATCCGCAAGGCAGATAAATAAAAATCAATTTATCTAAACTCAATTCAAATTTAACCCCCCTAATTTAGTGAATCTCGGCGACTTCACAAACCCCTTGCTTTGAGTGCTGGGGCGTATTAACTGAAATAAAATGAGATAGATCCGGCACTTTTGATAAAATACCATGTTCAAACATTTATTGTAACATAATCGATAGAACCTTATAAAGGGGCACACGTATATCATTTTCAATAAGGTCATAAAATATGAATGTCGAAAAACCATCGTCATACTGCGTGTCGTTTTATAAAACTCTTTTCTCTTTATTTCTTAGCACTTATTTCATTACGCTGTTAAGTATTGGTGAAAGCAAAGCACAAAACACTTCTCTTAAATTTACACATGTAACTAACACGCATGGCTTATCGCAAAGTACAGTAACCTCCATTATAAAAGACCGCTACGGTTTTATGTGGTTTGGTACACAGGACGGGTTAAATAAATACGACGGCAGCAAAATGACCGTCTACCGAAATGACCCGGGTAATCCGAAAAGCATTCGAAGAAATTACATTCAGTCGGTTTACGAAGACAAACAGGGCAATATCTGGGTTGGAACACTTGGTGCTTTAAGCTTATACAACCGCAAAACAGACTCGTTTACCAATTTCGTTGAGGTTCCGGGGCAAATGAATTCGTTAAGCAGCCAGTCGATTACTACAATTTACGAAGATAAACAAGGCAATTTATGGGTAGGGACACACTATAATTTAAACCTGCTTGACAGGAAGACATTTACCTTTACCCGGTATGAAAGCCGGGCGGGCGACTCCTCATCTTTAAGCAATCCGGATGTGTATGCTATTTTTGAAGATAGTAAACAAAACCTGTGGGTGGGAACAAGTAAGGGGCTCAACCTTTTAAATCGGAAAACAAAGAAGTTTAAACAATTTTTGCACGACGATAAAAATCCGTATTCGATACGCCCCGATGCCATTAAATCACTTGGAGAAGGTATAAACGGCGAGCTATACCTCGGAACCACCGGAAGCGGGCTAACTATTTTTGATATTAAGAGTGGGCGGTGCAGGCATTTCGTAAACAATCCGAATAATCCGAAAAGCATTTCTAATAATTACATCACCGGAATGAGTTTTGAAAAGTCGGGGAAAGTATGGATCGGAACTCAAAATGGCGTAAGCGTGTTCGATCAGCGGACTGAAACGTTTACTTCTTATTTTCCTGATCCGCTTATCAAATCTACTCTGGCGGCCAACACGGTTAGTTCGATTTACAATGATGAGAACGGAATACTTTGGGTTGGAACTTATGGTACCGGCCTTAATAAGTATGATAAAAATCTTCCGTTTTTCGACCTGTATAAAAGCAACCTCTTCGATGTAAATACACTCAGCAAAGATGCAATAACTTCACTGGCTGATAATAGAGACGGATCGGTATGGGTTGGAACCGAAGGCGGGGGTTTAAACCTTTTCGATCGGGTGGCCAATAAATTTACCCGTTTCCCGGATGAGACTAAAGAACTCAATAGTAAAGGGGGAAGTACCGTATTGAGTATTTTAAAAAGTAAACTTGATAATAGGTTATGGATTGGTTATTATGCTGATGGCATTAGTTGCTTTGATGTGGCAACGAAAAGGTTTAAGCATTACAAAATTGGCGACCAGCCGGGGGGTATAGCAAATAATTCGATCTATGCTTTACTGGAAGACAGAAAAGGAAATATATGGATGGGAACAAACGGCGGCGGAGTTAATGTTTTGGACCCCCGAACAAATGTTATGCGAAAATTCTGCTCCAGCTATACCAATAAGCCTGATAGCCTGAACAATAATTATATAAGATCATTATATGAAGATAAAACGGGCAACATCTGGGTAGGAACATTTTCGGGCGGAATAAATATTTACAACCCCCGAACCGGGAAATTCAAAGCACTAAAAAAAGACAACAGCAATATAAGCAGCGACATAATTTTTGATATTTACGGCGACCGAAAAGGAAATATCTGGGTAGGCACCATGGGTGGGGGGCTATCGCTATGGAATCCGAAAACAAAGAAATTTATAAATTATGGCGAAGCCGATGGACTGCCTAATAACATTGTAAATTCGATTGCCGAAGACGCTAATGGCGACTTGTGGCTAAGTACCAACAACGGAATTTCCAGATTCAATCCGATAAAAAAAACATTTAAGAATTTCTCAGCTTTTAACGGCTTACAAAGTCAGGAATTTAATTTAGGAGCAGGTGTTGCGTCGAGTACCGGAGAAATATATTTTGGCGGCAATAACGGGTTCAATGTAATCAACCCCTTAGATATCCCCGAAAACAAAAACCTTCCGCTCGTTTCCATAACTGATTTCCAACTCTTCAATAAATCTGTAAGTATTGGCGGAGATTCTCCACTGCAAGAGCATATTTCGCATACCAAGAAAATCGTTTTGTCATACAAGCAAAGTGCCTTTAATATCGAGTTCTCGGCATTAAGCTTTACACTGCCCGAAAGCAACCGATACGCATTTAAATTAGAAGGGCTTGATAAAGATTGGACCTATACCAAAGACCGTAAGGCCTATTACACTAACCTCGACCCGGGTGAGTACACTTTCAAAATTAAAGCGGCAAATAATGACGGATACTGGAGTGAAAAGGAAGCTACCCTTCAAATAGTAATTACTCCGCCATACTGGCTTACATGGTGGTTTAAAGCACTGGTCGTTATCGTTTTTTTCGGACTTATCTATGCTTTCTACCGTTACCGCATGAGTTTGATCGAAGTACAAAAAACGGCTCTCGAGAAACAGGTTGCCGAGCGTACCAAAGAAGTTGTTGAACAATCGAACCAGTTGCAAGCCATGAATGAGGAGTTGCAGGTACAGTCGGAAGAACTTCAATCACAATCTAAAGAACTTCAGTCACAATCCGACAATCTGCAAATTCTTAATGAAGAACTTAGCGAACAAAAAGATCACGAACGTTTAGCCCGCAATGAAGCCGAGAAAGCCCGTAAAGAAGCCGAGAAAGCTACACAGGCTAAAAGTATTTTTCTGGCTACGATGAGCCACGAGATCAGAACGCCGATGAACGGTGTAATCGGGATGGCGTCTTTACTGGCGGAAACACCGCTCAATAACGAGCAGGAGGAATATGTCAAAACGATTGTAAACAGCGGCGATGCCTTACTGGGGGTTATTAATGATATTCTCGATTTCTCGAAAATAGAATCGGGCAATATGGAGATCGAACAGCATGATTTTGATCTCCGCGAATGTATTGAAGGTGTAATGGACCTTTTCGCAAGCAAAGCCGCCGAACAGGGGCTCGACCTGGTTTATCAGGTAGATTACAACATTCCGGCTCTTATTGTAGGCGACGCGCTTAGGCTACGCCAGATATTGATTAATTTGGTGAGCAACGCGCTTAAATTTACCCATAAGGGAGAGGTTTATCTCAAAGTAGACCTGGAGAGTATAGCAGGCGAAAATTTACGGCTAAGATTTAGTGTGAATGATACCGGAATCGGTATTCCGGAAGATAAACGCTCGCGACTATTTAAAGCATTTTCTCAGGTTGATTCTTCCACTACCCGCAAATACGGCGGTACCGGGTTAGGGCTCGCGATAAGCGAACGCCTGATAAAATTGATGGGCGGAGAGATTGGCGTGGAAAGCACCGAAGGGCAAGGAGCATCGTTCTTTTTTAGTATTGACACCAAGAAAGGGGTTAATATCTCCAATAAGCAATACGCATACTTCAGCACTGTTTCTAACGAAGGAAAGCGCATTTTGGTAATTGACGATAATCAAACTAATTTAACCATTCTGCGCACCCAGCTCGAACTATGGAAATTAATCCCAACCACGGCATCTTCGGGTAAAGAAGCTTTGCGATTACTTTCGGAAAGCACGGATTTTCATCTCATTATTACCGATATGCAAATGCCCGAAATGGACGGGATAGGACTTTCAAGAAGCATTAAAGAGAAGTATCCGCACATTCCTATCATTTTGCTAAGTTCGGTGGGCGACGAAAGCCGGTCTAAATACCCGGAACTGTTTAACGCCGTAATTACAAAACCGATTAAACAAAGTCAGCTTTTTAATCTGGTTCAGGTTCAACTCAAAGACAATTCCGGTACGGCAATTCCCGAAGAAAAAAAGGCGGCTATACTTTCTGATGACTTTGCGCTTACTTCGCCCTTAAACATCCTTTTAGCCGAAGATAATCTGATAAATCAAAAACTCGCCATGAGGGTTCTAAACAAGTTAGGCTATAGCCCCCATTTGGCTAATAATGGTAAAGAAGCTGTTGATATGCTAAAAATCACCAATTACGACCTGATTTTTATGGATGTATTGATGCCGGAAATGGACGGACTTGAAGCAACACGTGTTATTCGTTCAACATCGGCATACCAGCCGCAAATTGTAGCGATGACAGCCAACGCCCTTCCCGAAGACCGCCAGCAGTGCCTGCAGGCTGGAATGAACGAATACATTTCAAAACCCATTAAACTGGAGGAGTTGAAAGATATTTTGGTGAAAACAGCATTGGTGGTTAAGGAAAGTAGATAAAGAAGCTTAATTAGATTTATCTATATTTAAGAAATAAGAACAAATTCGTAAGATTGCCTCATTAACTTGCGGCTCATGAAGTTACCCTCGCTTTTCTTCTTTATTTTCTTGTTCTGTGAAAATTCAATCGCAGGTATTGCAGGTATTGAGGGTATAGTAATCGGTCCCTCAAGTGGCATGCTAATTCTCAGTAAGCCCTTTGCAGCATCAGGCGACATTGATACTATTCATTACCAGAATAATTCATTCGTTTATAAAAAAGAGCTAAAAGGTTGTAAAGTATTTAACCTTTCTACCGCAGAAGATCGCTCAGACGGTTCGTGGGAAGCCTTCAGCTTTATGCTGGAAGATGGACTAACCATTAAAATTATACTCAATGTCAAATCAATACGTAAATCTGGTGTTCAGGGGGGTATAAATCAAACCGAGTTTGACGAGGTGAATCGGATCAGCGACAGGAAAACGGAAAATCATGCTGCTTTTATGGATAGTATCCGAAAGAAAATCAACAACCGGGTGCTGGTAGACAGTATCAATAAAGTTAATTGGGATAAAGTAAACAGATGGAAATTGGATTATGCGGAAACACATATAACTCCTTCCGGGGCGTATCTCATTTGGTCGCTTTTAAGGAAGTATGAGTCGGTTGATCCATATATTGATATTCAAACCTTAATCAGGTTAAGAAATAAATATGCCAGAGTGCTACCGGTATCCGAATACCTTACAGCCATAAACAAGTATCTTGAAGGTAGCAATTTCAACAAAGTAAATTCCCGATATATCGACATAAAGCTTCCCAATCAGCAGGGAGAACGTATACCGATCTCAAAAATCGCAAAAAATAAAATCATCCTTATTGATTTCTGGGCCTCTTGGTGTGGTCCCTGCCGGGCGAAAAACAAACTACTGCAGCCCATTTACAATATATACGATAAGAACAGTTTTGATATAATTTCTATATCAGTAGACAAGTCCGTTGATCTATGGCTTAAAGCAATAAAAGAAGACCGCATCATTTGGAATACTTTAATTGATGAAGGGAACCGGAATAATATTCAGGATCTGTACCATGCTTATTCCTTACCAACAAATTTTCTAATTAACAAGGAGGGCATTATTGTAGCAAAGAATATTGAAGCCGCAGAATTAAAAGCATTTCTGGAACAAGAACATATCCCAAAAGTAAGCCCCTGATATAGACAGGAGCTTTAAAAAATTAACCAATTATTAACCTAAATTAAACGAAAGAGCTGTAGGGGAAGGAATCGAACCTTCAAGGAGTGGTTAACCATTACTGGGTTTCCAGATTCTCCGCCACCGAGACAAGGAGGTGTGTCTGCCTGTTTCACCACCCTACAGTATTTTAGCAGATATTTTGGCCTGATTAGAACAAATTTAAAATAAAATGCAGCTTTATTGCAAATATTCCAACAATATATTTTAATTTTTGTTAACTTTTTATTTACTTAGATGCATAATTAATATCTTTCAAAATTTCAATGGAAAAAAGAAGCCCAAATTTAGAAATTGATAATCTCGACATGCAGATTCTGGCACTGTTAATGGAGGATGCGACTATTCCTTACACAGAAATTGCCAAGCGTTTGATTGTTTCTGGTGGCACCATACACGTAAGGATGAAGAAAATGCAGGACCTTGGAATTATTAAAGGCTCTAATCTTTTAATAGACGCTCAGAAAATCGGATACGATGTTTGTGCCTTCTTAGGAATCTTTCTCGAAAAGGGCTCAATTTATAAAGATGCCGTTGAGCAGTTAAAAAAAGTAAAAGAAATTGTTGAGCTTCATTATTGTACCGGTGCTTATAGTATGTTCGCCAAAATTATTTGCCGTGATACTAATCATTTACGAGAAGTTTTGAATGATAGTATCCAGGCGGTTGAAGGGATTCAGCGAACGGAAACGTTTATTTCGCTTGAAGAGAGTATTAAGCGACAAATTAGCCTGGAGACTTAGAAAGTCAATTTTGATCAGATAGATACAAAGTCAATCTTAACAGGTTGGCTTTTTTTGTGCGATAAAGGTTTCTACTGTGATCTTATGACAATGTTGTCCCTCTGAGCGGAGTCGAAGAGTACGAGAATTTTGTATGAGATTGAGATTGTAAGGTCCTTCGACTCTGCTCAGGATGACAAATGTGTAGGTTATGAAACCCCAATAAAAAAGGGTCAATCTACAGTAAGATTGACCCTTCCACCTAATTGTGTTATAATTATTTCTCCTGATACATCACACTCTTTACCGCTTTGATCACTTTCTCTGCGCTAGGCAAAGCTTCCTTGATCAGCGTTGGAGCATATGGAAGCGGAACGTCTGCACAAACTACTCTCAATACCGGAGCATCAAGGTAATCAAACGCATCTTTTTGTACTTTAAATGTGATTTCGGTAGCGATAGAACCCAGAGGCCATGCTTCTTCAACAATCACTAAACGATTAGTTTTCTTAACAGAGTTGATAATGGTATCATAATCAATCGGACGAACCGTGCGTAAATCGATCACCTCTGCGTTAATTCCCTCTTTAGTTAACTCTTCTACCGCAGGATTAACCACTCTCGAAAGCATTTTACCGAAAGTTACGATGGTAACATCCGTTCCTTCTTTTAAAACATGGGCTTTACCAATCTCAATATAATATTCTTCAGCAGGAACATCTCCCTTATCGCCGTACATTACTTCCGATTCCATGAAGATAACCGGATCGGGATCAAGGATTGATGATTTTAATAATCCCTTAGCCTCGTAAGGTGTTGATGGAACTACCACTTTTAATCCCGGTGTATTCGCATACCAGTTCTCGAAGTTTTGCGAGTGCTGTGCTCCAAGTTGGCCGGCATTACCTGTCGGGCCGCGGAAAACGATAGGGCAACCGAACTGGCCGCCGCTCATGGAAAGAATTTTGGCAGCACCGTTAATTACCTGGTCGATAGCTACAAGAGAGAAGTTAAAAGTCATGAATTCAATAATAGGCTTTAAACCGTTCATTGCTGCTCCAGCACCGATACCAGCAAAACCAAGCTCTGCAATGGGCGTATCAATAACACGTTTCGGACCAAATTCATCGAGCATACCCTGACTCACTTTATAGGCACCATTATAATCAGCAACTTCTTCACCCATCAAAAATATCTTCTCGTCTTTACGCATTTCTTCATTTAATGCTTCACGAAGTGCTTCTCTGAACTGTATTTCTCTCATTTTGTGTTAAAATAAATTCGGGGGCAAATATAACCTTAAAGTTTGAAAAATTGCGGAGGTTTTATGGGGATATTAGGATAAATTTTCTAAATCATCCAGATCTTTGGGCCTTGCGGAAGATTTTTTAGCAGTAATCAAATCGCTGATATGGATTGTTCTTATTTTTAGATCTTCTTCAAGGAAAAAAATCGCTTTTTCATAGCATTCTGGAAAGTTCAATCCCTTCACATTAATCATTACGTCGATGGCGGAAGGAGGCATACCAAAAGTAAATACATCCCAGTTTTTATGGTTTAAGAAGTTGTCTTCGGTCATATCAAACACCGGCATCCCAAATTCTGCAAAAGCTTTTTTTAGTAAAACATAATTATCAGGCGTTCCCTCCACCCAAATATCCATATCTCCTGTAGTTCTCGAATAACCGAAAACCCGCCAATTAGTATGTACCTTACCTTGTTCGCGTTAAGTGACCTGATAAAATCCCTGAAATCTTGATTGAAAATATTACCCATTTCCTCTGGCTCTTACACTAAACCTGGTTTTGTCTAATCGGGGCGGATTCTCTTCGGGATAATTATAAGCTATACTATTCAGGTAATTCGCAATTCTGAGCCTTTCCTGCCAGGTAAGTGTTTTATAATATTGCGCATGAGAGGCCGAAGCTTGTTCTGCTGTTTGAGCTTTAAATGCGGTTCTGTCTAATCGAAATTCGGACATTTTCAAATGTAGGGGTTTTAGGTCTCATCCCCAAGGAGCTTAAAAATTAGTCCGAGTAGCATGATTTTATATCCCGGAATCATCAATCGTGAATTTCCTAACCATATCATTCAGAATATCTTTGCCGTAACCAATTCTATGGGCGTATTCAAGGCACAGCGCGTATTCCCGGTCATGAACTTGTCCGTCCTGCATCATCATTTGTACCAGTGTTTGCAGTTCCAATGTTTTTTGCAAGCCATCCTCAGGGATGATGAAGCTTAATACGGCAAGGTTATCAACCATGGGCATTACGTCATCCGGCTCAAGAGCTAACCTATCTCCGATTGTAAGCAACAGTTTGCTTTCATCCTCATCAAGTACTTTGTCTGCAGCGGCTATAATGATAAGATTCTGAAAGAAAGCTAGTTTCTTTTGCGGTGTATTGAGCAATATTTCCAGTGAGGGTATTTTTTGCATATAATTAATGTTATCCGCTAGTGCGGTGTTAATAAAGAATTGAGAATACCCGAAAAAGTTTTGTGTTTCTAAGTTCTGGCTCCTTTTTAGGTAAACCGGAGATCGGTTTGCATTATCGGTATACGTGCTACAATTGCATATAATTCTGTAAATGGATGTTTTGGACATCCTGTTTTTACCGATTCAATGCTGGTTAAATAGCACTGATTGGAACAACTGATTGATGAATCAATTCTAGTTTATCTCAGCGAAATAACGCTTAGACTTTAGCCAGATGTAGACGAAAAAAAAGGTATGCAGGGACAGTGAAAATACAAACACAGCCGCCGCTCCGGATCCGTTTATTGGGTTAGTAATTGCCTTAACTATTCCATTCAAAAGAAATGCGGCGATAATAACAAGCGCTGCATGTATTAAATTTTTCTTCTTCGAAAGAAGCAGAAGTCCGCAGATGATGTACATGATATTGAGTGCGGAATTATACAAATGGTTTTGAGGGATTTTTAACCCTTGTTGCTTGATATCATAGTATCGGAATAAAATACCTAATATTGAAAGCACCATAAATCTACCTATCATCAAAATCCCTTTAGGAAATGCATTAACACCTGAATATGACATTGATAGGGGCTTGGTTTAGAGAACCAATGTAAGAATAATTTAGTTGTATGCCTCAGTATCTGTCTTAAGTTGCAGAATAAAATTTCAGTGCTACCTAAGGTGGACTAAAACTATTTCCTGATAAGGCTTAAGCTATTCTATTGGCTAGTTTTTTGGCAATCTGTTCTACCCATAACTCGGTTTCATTGCTGCCAAAAGTGCATTTTATAACACCTTTACTTAATTTCTTATATCCTACAATAACATCTTTTTCACGCACAAATACATGGTAATCTTCGGGTGTTACTTGTTTTACGAATCCGTGAAGAACAGAGCCGTCATCATCATGTGATACCAGAATGAAATTCTTAAGATGGTGATCTTGAAGGTTTGCGTTTAAATCTTCTCCGTTTAAGCGGAGGTACAGGTCGTAGATAATGCTTTCCATTAATTTGTTGAATAAAGTTATTAGTATACAGGAAGGCGTTTAAAGATTAAATATAATATAACAAGCAAACCATAATGCTGTTTTAAAACGTTTCGGGTTTAGATTGTGATTGAACAGGCCGGGAGTGAATCCCGATTTCTTTAGTTTTTCAAAGCCGGATGTGATGATCTTTCTCTCCTGGTTTACCTCAACCCTTTCCCCGCTTTGGTAAGTACTATATTCGGTTGAAAGGTTTCTCAAATCGGGAGAAATGAAGGTCACAGAGCAGCAGCATCTTTTCCAAACCTTCTACCCGCCGAATTCTTATCGTCGGGCGTTATTGTGCCAGTGCCTCTTCCAACTGCTTTATCAATACATCCCGTTTCATGGGATATCCTGCTTTAGATTTCTCAAACGAGCCATCCTTTTTAATAATAAAGTAAGTAGGATATCCGGAGCTTTTTACACTTTTCATAATGTCATCGTTCAGGGCCTGGTTAGCCAGCAGGTGCATTCCTTCGAGATTGAAATAAGCAATGAGATCTTTCCATTTTTTTTCGTTTTTGGAATCGTAACAGGCAACGTATAGGTAATCTAGGCCTTTTCCCGCAAAGTGTTTCTTCAGGGCAGGGCCGTTTTTCTCGATTTCCTCACGGCAGGGCCCGCACCATGTTCCCCACATATCTACCAAAACTGTTTTACCTTTTACTTGGTCAAGCATCTCTTTAAAGGTGTTCAGTTTAGTGCCGTTATCCGTAAAGAAAACCATTTTAGAACTTAACGAGCGTTGCAGATTAGCTTCAATTTTTGCCATTTGAGGCGTAATGGTGGCGAGGTAAGGGCTCTGTGGGTATTTTTGTTTAAAGCGTTGAAAAATAACGAGCGCATTTGTCGGATCACTATCTTCTACAATGTCTTTAAATAACAAAGAGTACATGTATTCTGCGGTTTTACCGCTGAAATAGTGAGTGATGATTTTTTCTTTCAGAATGTTAGACATATCTGCCTGAAATAAGGCTGCCCCTTCTTCTACACTGGCGTTGTACCAGCGTTTAAAAAATTCCCGGGGGTTTGAACCGCTTTCCTCCCATAAACGTTCTTTCTCTCTAAGCAGAAATGTGGCGATTAAGTCTTTGTAAACAGGGGAAGAAAAAGCCTCCTCATTATCGAGTTTTACCACCGAAAATAAACTGTCCTGAATGCGTTGCCATTCTTTAAAATTGCGCTTGTAAGCCGCCCGAATCTTGAACTTATTTCCTCCCAGGAACCTATAAAAATTATATGCGGCGAGATATTGCTGGTTTGTCATCAGTTCTTTGACCTTTGCATCAGAAGGCTGATTTTCTTTAATAAACTTTTCCAGTCGATTTGCCTCCGCCTGTTCAAATTGCCTGATTGCCGTCATTACTCTTTGCGGGAGGGTATCGCCGAAAAAAGACGTTTGGTCAAAATATTTTGATTTGTATTGTGTGCTGATTTGAGAGTATGCACTGAAAGACAAAAAAAGAAGGATTATACAGGCGAATCGATTCATGGTTTAGGTTAATTAAATATTTTCATTTGCTGCTAAGTATGCGCATAGCCTTTGTGTGGTTTGGGCAGTATTATTTTTTTTGAGAAGAAGATGAAGTGCCCTGGCTTTTGCTATTAAGTTTAATATCTACGTCGAATCTGGCGAAACCAAGATTGAAATTTTTATTGCCGAAATATCCGGTAAAGGGTAGGAATTGATAGGCCACCCGACGCTCTTTCTGGTCAAATCTAAAACCTAAAGCCAGATTGCCGGCATAATATAATTTGTATAAGTAATCCGATGGCTGGCGGCCACCGTAATACGACTTATCGTCGGGGCCTCCGGCACCCAAAATCCCTCTCAAATAATTTAAAGATACACCTGTGCCAATAAAAAGAGATATGCTCCTGCCCTTGATAACATCAGAAGATACATTTAAACCAAGAGATGTTAGCCGGTAATATTGATCCCTTTGATGAAGGCCAACCGGCCTGAAACTACCGGCTATGATATCAGGATTAAGGCGTAACCGGCCCTCTCTATAAGATTTTTGATAACCCAGAGACATCATAAAACCAACGCCTTCTTCAACTTTTCCACTAAAACCGCCTAAAGCCAATCCCGTTTTAATACTTGAACCTGAAAATTCGGCGGATTGGCCCGCTGACGTTAATGTGAAAAATATAAATACTACAAAGGCCAGGCCCACTGTTTGTTTCATAATAGGATTTAATAGATGTAATTAAAATAGGTTATCCCGGCGAACAATTTTTCGGCAATATCCGCCGCAAGAGTATAAACCTTCTGTCTAATTTAAAATAAATTTTTTTGTATGGTACGTATAGTCGTCATCTTTTTCGAAAATCGGATAATTGAAATTTTGAGTTTGCATAGGAACCATAACTCTATCTGTTTTGCCTTTACCCCTGAGCCATATATCATTTAAGTGTAAGCTTGAAACAAGGTTTGAAACATTTAATTTATTTTATAGTCATATTTGTATCGATTTTTATAAAGAATGCCACTACTTAAATTTTTAATAATCTCTATCCTGGTTATCTGGCTTATCAGAATGATTGCCCGCTTATTGTTGCCCGTATTGTTTAGAAAAATGGTAAGCAAAGTTCAGGATCAGGTAAATAACCAGTATCGGCAGCAAGAGGCTCCTCGCCGTCCTGCCGGTAAAATAAGTGTAGACTATGTTCCGCCAAAAGATAAAGAAGCCCGGGCGGCAGATAAGGCCGGTGATTTCATAGATTTTGAAGAGTTAAAATAATAGCCCCTTAATGGTGATCTTGGAACATAAAGCAACAAGGTATTGAAGAGTTAAATCAAATACGTCATCGAAGCAATTTTAGAGGCCTGCACATCAGCAAATTTGCACATCATTAATCACCTTCTTTTTCCTACTTTTGGTTTCTTCAAAACACTGAAAAATGAATAATTGGTTCAAAAATAATGGCGTACACCTTGCCATCATCGGAATTTTTATCGCTTTATGCTTTGTCTATTTCAGTCCGGTAATACAAGGGAAATCATTGTACCAAAATGATGTACGGCAGGCTCAGGGCGGCCAAAAAGAGATAATGGATTTTAGGGCTAAGGATGGTAAAGCTCCTCTTTGGACCAATTCCATGTTCAGCGGAATGCCTGCTTACCAAATCTGGGCAGAATACCCGAGCAACGTTACCAGTCATGTTATTTCCTTCTTCAAAAAAATATTTCCAACTCCGGTAGATACGGTTCTTCTCTATCTGCTTGGAGCTTATCTCTTATTCTGCGTTTTACGGATCCATCCATGGCTCGCCGCAGCGGGAGCAATCGCGTTCGCGTTTTCTTCTTATAACTTTCAGATTCTTGAAGCGGGCCACAGCAATAAAGCCCTGGCTATCGCCTTTTTCGCTCCTATTCTTGCGGGTATAATTCTAGCCTTGCGCGGAAAACATTTATTAGGAGCCGCAGTTACAGCGTTCTTTCTGGCACTGGAGATTAGGTCGAACCACATTCAAATGACCTATTACCTGTTTCTGGCGTTATTGATTTTAATAGGGATAGAAATTTATCATGCCGCGAAAGCAAAACACTATGCCCCGCTTATTAAATCGCTTGGATATTTAGTGGCTGCAGTAATTATATCGGTTGGGGTAAACGCAGGCTCGTTATGGACAACTTATGAGTACGGACAAGAAACTATAAGAGGGAAATCGAACTTAAAAAGCGAAGATTCCAGTAAGCCTTCGGATGGCCTGGATAAGGAATACGCCTATGATTGGAGTCAGGGCATATTAGAGAATATTACTTTTTTGATCCCTAACGCTTACGGCGGCGCATCGCAGGGAGAGCTTGATGAGAAATCCAATGTTGCAAAGTTGCTGATTGACAAAGGTATTGCGCCCGATCAGGCTATTGGTGCGGCCAAAGAAATGCCTTCTTATTGGGGTGAGAAGCGGTTCACTTCGGGGCCGTTTTATTTCGGAGCGATCATTTGTTTCTTGTTTGTAGTGGGTTTATTCATTGTTAAGAACCGCATTAAATGGTGGATCCTTTCAGCCGTAATTTTAACCCTTCTTTTATCCTTTGGAAGACATTTTCCCGTGTTCTCCGACATTTTCTTCGATTATTTCCCTCTGTACAATAAGTTCAGAGCCGTAGAATCTATTCTTGCGGTAACAAGCTTACTTGTGCCCATACTGGCGATTCTTGCTGTCAAAGAAATCGCCTCGGGGGAACACGATTCAAAAGTGTTATTGAAAAAAGTTCTGACATCACTTTACATTACCGGAGGTTTAATACTTATTGTAATAATTCTTCCCACTCTCTTCCTCGATTTTAAAACGTCGGCACATAACGAATTTATTCAAATGCTTAGTCAGCGCACCGGAGACCAGGGGCTGGCCACCGAAATTGCTAACGCTTTAATTAAAGACAGGATCAGCCTGGCCCGTTCTGACGCTTTCAGATCACTTATTTTTGTGCTGATTGGTGCCGGTTTATTGTGGGCACTGGTACAAAAGAAACTTTCTCAGCAGGTAGTTTTTATGCTTTTTGCAGGAGCCATACTTATAGATATGTGGCCCGTAGACCGCCGATATTTGAACAATGAGAATTTTACTGAAAAAACTCAAATTGAACAGCCTTTTCAACCGCGCCAAGTAGATGCGCTTATAAACAGGGATCCTAGTTTAGGCTACCGTGTATTCGATCTTAGTACAAATCCTTTCCTGAGTGTCGACGCTTCGTACTTTCACCATAGTTTGGGAGGCTACCATGCCGCCAAGCTGAAACGCTATCAGGAATTGCTCGATAAGCAATTTAGCAACTCTATTAATGAGGATGTTCTGGATATGCTAAACGCCAAGTATGTTATCACTAAAAGTGAAGACGGGCAGTCGGAGCAGATTCAGAACAGGGCTACCACAGCAGGTGCCGCATGGTTTGTACCTTCCATACGCTGGGCCAAGGATAATGAGCAGGAGATGAACGGGCTTAACAGCTTCGATCCGAAAAAGGAGGCGATTATAAACGAGGAATTTAAGCCGCTTATTGATGATAAAAAGGTAAAAATTCCTGGGAATTCGGATATTAAACTTGTAAAATACCATCCCGACCATCTTACTTATGAGTATTCTGCCGCTAATGATGTGATTGCCGTGTTTTCGGAAATATGGTATGATAAAGGCTGGAATGCCTATGTTGATGGCGAGAAGATTCCTTACTTCCGGGCGAATTATGTATTAAGGGCCGCACAACTGCCAGGCGGAAATCACAAATTCGAATTTAAGTTCGAACCCCAGTCATATTATACCGGTGAAACTATTTCGTTGATCTCTTCGATTATACTAATAGCGGGGCTGGTGTTTGCGATATTTTTGGAGTATAAGAAAAAGAAGGCCAGCAGTACTATCGCTGGAAGCTAAAAAATATTAATTAAACGCATAGGTTTTTTGGACTATGCGTTTAATTTTTTGATTGAAATTCTAATTACATCTCACAGCCACCCTTGGTGCTTGTATAAAAACTCTTAACCTCATCTACGCTTAGGGCTTTACCATAAATCCTGATATCATCTAATGCTCCGTGCATATAGTAGATACCAGTCGCTTCATCCTTTCCAATGTAAAGAGCACTAGTAATTGCCTCATTAGGAGTCATAAGGCCGTAGGAAATATTGTCAAGTTCTCCGTCGACATAAATGGCGAGCGATTTATTTACTACATTATAAACGCTGGTAATCATATGCCAGCTATTTAGAGGTATTGTTGTTGTTCCTAATGCGTTTACATTACCTCCCCCTGGTCCAAAAGTGGTTGAATAAACTCCGGAGAAATTGCTAAAGTAACCAGCAACGCCCCAACTCCAGCCGCTATTAATGCCGGCTATGCGCTTACTTAATATAACAGAGCCATACGATGTGTTGTATGTCTGCATTTTAATCCAGGTGTTGAGGGTAAAATCAGTATTATTTAATCTAAGAGAGATTTTGTCAGCAACCGTTGCATAACCGTCTACACCATTAAAAAATAATGCTCCGCCGATATTACATGACCTGTCTCTGGTATGAGTTAAATTAAACAGTGTGGCATGGTTTCCGTTGCCAGAAATATCTTTTCCGTCGCCATCCATCGGCCAGTAAGCTATTAGTTTATTATCCGATTTGTTGCTCAAATAAAGAGTTTTAATTTGCTGCGCATTGAGGGCATTGCCATGAATACTAATGTCATCAAGGGCACCTTTAAAATAGTATTTATTGGTCGGTTCATCCTTTCCGATAAATAACATGGCCGTGATTTCTTTATTTGGTGCCGCAATGTTGGATGCTGTAGTATCCAATTCTCCGTCTAAATAAATGCTTAATTTTTTGGTAGATAGTTCATAAACGGTGGTAAGCATATGCCAGTCGTTAAGACTTACAACTTTTTTTCCCACTGCGTTAATGCTTCCACCTCCGGGGCCATAAAATCCAGGGCCGGTTACCGGACTGGCATAACCACAAACACTCCATCCCCATCCATTGTTCATTCCGGCAATATGCTTGCTTAAAATGTTTGATCCAAAAGAAGCATTATATGAATCCATACGCACCCATGCGTTTAAGGTGAAATCGGTTTTACTCAACCTTAAATCTTTATTATCCTGCACAGAGGCATAGCTATCAATTCCGTTGAAATAGAAAGCTTTATCGGGTTTTCCAAATCTATCGGGAGTGGGAGTAAGGTTTTTAAGAGTGGCATCGTTTTTATTAGCCGAGCTGTCTTTTCCGTTACCATCAAACTTCCAGTACGCAATTAAACCTTTGTTAGTGGATTCTTCTGGGTCATCCCCGGGTTCTTCTTTCTTTTCGCAGCCGACTGATAATAAAATGAGTATTGAATAAAATAAGCAAATTGTTGATTTAGTTAAATTTGGTAGCATATAGGTTTAGGTATAAGTGATTTCCTGAGCAATTTTAATCATTAGTTCTGCCATTACGAATATAATAGATAAAAAGTTTCGTCGCGATTACAGCATGGTTAAAAATATTTGGTATGAGGCCGAAATGTTTAGAGAAAATATGGAACCTCTCCATCAGGCTTTCTTTATGTTTTTTCTTCGACATACCCCCTACAAGGTATTTCGCAACATACCGCTGAGTGTTTTCTATTTTTCGGGCTCGTTTTAACGCATTTAGAATCCAATCGATATCCGCGCTCAATTTATAACTTGTGTTATAAGGCAACGCCAGTGACCTGCGGATGTAAATTGCCTGATGACTAACACTCATGCCATATTTAAAGCTATCCGGGGATAACTTTACTGGCGCCTTGTGCCTTCGTTGTCCGAGGCTGTTCAGGTTCTCATCAACCATCTCGGTTTCTCCATAGTAAATATCGGCATCGCCTGAAGAAGCAAAAACATGATCAACCGTGTCCAATGCATAAATTTCATCACCCGAATTCATAAACAAAACATAGTCTCCGGTGGCCAGAGCCAAGCCTTTATTCATGGCGTCATAAATCCCCTTATCAGGTTCAGAAACCAGCTTGCTGATGCGGTGTTGGTGCTTTTTCAGAATATCTACAGTTCCGTCTTCGGAACCGCCATCAATAACAATATATTCAATGTTATCATAAGTTTGGTTTACAACCGATAAAACGGTGCGCTCTATGTCTTTAACATTATTGTAAACCACGGTAATAACCGAAAGGGCCGGCCTCGATTCCGATTTGCTTTCTGCGGGTTTAATAAGCCGCTTATAAAGCCGGAGATGATTATCGGCTACAATACTTTCAGAAAATTTCTGTTCCACAGTCTTTCTTCCGGCTTCGTTAAGGGTATTTCTATCGGCATGATTGTAAACCCATGCTATCCCATTCGCGAAGTCTTCTGAGGATTTATAATTAGCCAGGTAACCGTTTCGCAAGTGTTCTACCATATCTGGGATTCCTCCGGTTGTAAAGGCAACCACAGGTGTTCCGCAGGCAAGGCTCTCCATTACCGTATTGGGGAGATTATCTTCCAGAGAGGGAGTTAAAAATACGTCTGCCGCGCTATAACATATGGCTAGTTTTTCATCATTTGAAATGGTGCCGAGAAAAGTGACCTTTACAGGAAATTCAGGAACGTTTTTTTCGTCCCTGTTTCCAAAAACGATAAGTTCTGTTCTGTCTTTATCTATCAAATTTTTCGAAACCAGAATTTCGAGAGCTTCTATAAGATAAGGAGTTCCTTTGTGCAGATCATTGCGTGAAGGCATAAAGCCGCTTAGCATCACAAATTTATCGCTGCTTAAACCCAGATGCTCTTTTGAAGCCTGTTTTGAAAAAGGTTGAAAGACTTCTGTTTCGAGGGTATTGGGGATGGTGTTTATTTCCGCCCGACCAAGAAGTTTACTGCGCCTGATAGAAGCTTCCATCCAGGTACTTGGTGCTACAATTGAGAAATTAAGCTGTTGGTACGCATGGTTTTTATCGTTCCAAATTCGGTGTGATAAATCGTTTGGATTAGAGTTTTTCAAGAGCGGACAATTTCCGCATTCATCCTCAAAGTGATTACAACTATATCGAACATGGCAGCCACCGGTGAAGGCGTTGCTGTCGTGAAAAGTCCACACAATTGGCTTGTTAAGCAACTTCAGTTGTGCTAAATCTCGCGGACGCAAAAACGCATGATTTACCCAGTGGATATGGATAATATCTGCAGTTAGCAAGGCGGGATGCCTGGAAAGATCACGTCCCCAAAGCGGAATAGAAAAAGGAATTTTAAATTTTTTCGCAGCGGCGGATGATACAAAACGTTCCAGAAGTATTCCGAACGCAGATAGGCCCTTGTTGAAAGGGGATTGTGAAAAACTTTTAATTTGTCGGCTCTTCCCGAACTTATAATTGGCCCATACTTCCGATTGAATGCCCTGTTTTAACAAGGCCTTGCTGAGCCGAAGACAGGCCCTTCCGGCACCGCCGTTTCCATCATAAGTATTAAGGTGTACAACTTTCAAATCGGGTAAAAATACAAATAAGATTGATGCGAATTAATCCTATCCATAGGGGAAAATTGGGAGAGCTTCAGCCCCATGCGTTTGACTTTTTTTAGATACTTTTGGCAAAATTTAAATTACAGTCATGGCGGTTGTACTAAGTCCTTTAACAGGAAAAGATAATACAGAACTAATTGAAGAAATTAAAACTTCAGACTTAAGCCGCCTATATAAAAAACTGGGCTTTTCCGAACTCAAAGAACTTAAGCCTTACACCACCATCGGCTTATACCGTTGTAAAGATACCGACCTGCGATTCTTCTTTCCGCAGGCTACAGGAGAAGCTGAGTTTTATGAAGTGCTTCAACAGCATGACTGGTATTACCTTGAAGGAAAAAGTGAATATATATATACAGAATCTCTCATAAATGTTGGAGATAAGGTTTTAGATGTAGGATGCGGAAGAGGGCAATTCGGATCCCAGTTATCTTCAAAAGCAGAGTTTACAGGATTGGAGTTTAATGATGAAGCGATTAAAAAAGCAAAAGCTGTTGGTTTAAATGTAATTAAGCAATCTATCGAAGAGCATTCCTTAGAGAATGCTGGCAAATACGATGTAGTTACCTCTTTCCAGGTTTTGGAGCATATCGGCAACAGTAAAGACTTTATCAGCGCAAGCCTTGCAGCTGTAAAGCCCGGCGGAAAACTCGTAGTTTCGGTTCCGAGTTATGATTCGTTGGTATCGGTGCAGTTAAACAATACATTAAATCTGCCGCCTCATCATATGAGCTGGTGGTCCGACAAAGCTTTAGAAAACCTGGCGGGTTTATTTAATATGGAATTGGTTACTATTCATCATGAGGAATTAGATAATGCCCATAAAAAATGGTACAGTTTCCTGTTGATTGCCGAAGCATTAAAAAAGATGACTGGTTTTAAATCAGACAAGAAAATAATCGATACATCATTTTCGTTAAAAGCTATTCATGGAGTAGCGAAATTGTTAAGTCCGCTTCTGGCCAAAGGCTTAATTGATAAACGTATGACACCTTATGGGCATTCTGTAACGGCGGTTTACAGGAAGAAATAGTTATCTTTTTAAAGCAGAAAGTAATTGATTAATATACCGGAGCCCCCGTTTAATGAGGCTTCCTTTACGGTTACTCAAAAAGCTTTTCACTACATTAAATGCGCGTCGGTTCTCAATAATGTCTTCAGAAAACTGAGTTATCGGGCTCCTGTTAACCGTTACCTTGTAAATATCATTAACCCCCGAATGCACACCCGTACCGTCGTGACCGATATTATCTATCAAAGATTTTGATGGGTAAAGACTTAATCCTCCTTTTAGAAATACGGATGCATACCAGCGAATGGCCCAGGAATTATTCTTACCGGCTTTGAAATGACGCATATGTTTCCAATAATTCATTGCGCCCTCCATTTCAAATTCATATTTTTTTCTCGAATCGAACTGATTCATCAAACGTTCAATGTCGGGTTCGAAGCTTTTCCATGCCCTGTTCCATGTTGCCCAGCCCCAGCTGCTTGTAGATCTTAAAAAAAAGGTTTCTGGTAAGCCAGAATCATTTATAGGGTACATGTAAGCACCTATATGCATTGCTTTTTCTTCTGATTCATAACGTTGCAGTGCATCATTAAAATATTGCAAAGTATAAGGCGATGAAATCAAATCATCTTCAAAAACGATTACTTTTCCGTATTCCTCACACAGCTTGGTTACTCCATCTATAATAGAACTTGCCAGCCCTAAATTCTTTTCCCGTTCAATTAGCTCGACTGTTTTAAAGCCATCTATATTTTTAACTAAGTCACGTACTTCTGTCACAAGCTTTTCGTCGCCTGCTTTTGGTCCGTCGGAGAAGATAAACAGCCTTGATTCATCT
Organism: Sphingobacteriaceae bacterium; assembly: GCA_014380615.1. Classification (GTDB taxonomy): domain Bacteria; phylum Bacteroidota; class Bacteroidia; order Sphingobacteriales; family Sphingobacteriaceae; genus Paradesertivirga. The sequence goes on along the minus strand of JACMJM010000002.1, from coordinate 42,084 downwards.
GCAAGCAAGTTTTGTTGTAAAAATTTTAAAGTCCTGCGGGTGTGTTCCGGACGGTTGTATACAAAAAGGGCGATGGGAGCAAAGGTTTTCATTCTTGATTTGCGGCTTAGGTAAAATAATTTATTAAAGCATTGCATTCCCGGAACAGATTCCACTTTACCCAACAAACCCTGGTGCCCATGGTTTACAGCAATTGATAATCCTTTGTATTCTTTTGTTTTGCCCGTTAGAATAGCGATTAGATAAAGCTGCGCCATAAAAAAAAACTGATTTAGTTTGTAAAGCCATGGATTTTTAACACTTACCCTGCTGTAGAAATAAATCCGGTTACGAACTTGATAAAAGGTTCGAAAATTCCAAAGATCCAGCAAAGGAGAACGTAAAGCACTCCTCTTATAATTACTCCCCTGCGAAGGATCAATATCCGTTATTTCTGCTGCCGACACCAGCCAGATTTTACCTCCAGATTGCGTAACACGATAGGTGTATTCAGAGTCGTCGGCATAAACAAAAAGCTCTGAATTAGGCAAACCAATTTTTTTTGCCATCTCCCGGTGCATCAGAAACCCTCCGTAAGGAACATAGGGCATTTGGGCAAAAGGAAGCATGGGCTTGTCATCTATTTTTTTACTTCCCGCCTTGCGAATCTTGTTGCTCAGGATTCTAAATAAATGAAATCCCATAAAATTGTCGGGGATGAGATAATAAGCACCAGGGTCCTGGCCTTTTGCAATCCGGGAGTGCGTGATACGGTCGCCGCGAAAACAAAATAAGGCTTTATCGTCGGCATTACCCTCAATCTTTTCCCAAGCGGAGAGTAACTTATTAATCGCATCTTCAGCAGGCAGGTTGTCATCATCGAGTAACCAGATTAAATCTGCGTCGGGTTGATTTAAGGCAAGTGTAATCCCATCAGAATAGCCCCCGGCTGATCCTGTATTTTCAGTTTCAGTAAGGATTTTGATCCGCTGGTCATTAAAGGATTTTGATGATTCAGCTACACTGTAATCCGAGGCGTTATCTACCACCACAACTGCTGAAACCTGATTAAAGCTGAGTACCCGTTTCAGCACCTTCTCTAAAAATGCCCACCTTTTGCCATAGGTTACCGTAACAACGCAGATGCTTAAAGCCATTACCGAAAATATTTTTTAACCATCATTATGGTTTAAATTACTAAAATTTATTGCTGTCTGCTTTTCCCAGCCTGCCTTCAATGCCATCTTGAATAGCTTCTTTTACCTTCCTAAATTCGTTCCCCTTACCGCTTTTAACGCTCGTCCACCAGAGCTTCGCTATAAACAAACTTTTGTTGGCGGCAAAGGCAATTGGATTGGTGGTTGAAATTTTATTATGAAAATAAATACTGTTACGCACTCGGTAATACATGCGGAAGCTCCATAAATCTAATAAAGGTGAGTTGCCTTTTTTAGGCTGGTAAGCAACACGTCCGTCGGCTAGATCTATGTCTTTTATTTTAGCGGTCGACACCATCCATATCGTTCCGCCACGCTGGGTGATCCGATAAGTGTATTCTTCATCGTCAACATATAAGTAAAACTGCCTGTCGGGATAACCGATTAAACCAATCATCTCCCGATGGGCAAAAACCCCCCCATAAGGCACATACGGAACTTTAATGTAGTCTTTCGGGAGAGGATTTTCTCTCTTCCTGCTAAAATGCTTTTCCCATCTACGCTCTATCCCGGCCAGGTAAGATACCCCCAAAATCCCGTTAGGAATTAAGAAATTTTTAAAAGGATCTTTTCCCTGGATAAATTCTCGGTCCAGTGTCCTGTCTACCCGCTGACAATACAAAGCGGTGCTGAGAGGTTGGGCCTTTAGGCTGTCCCAGGCTTTAAAAAGTTCTTCTGCGGCATCTTCATCCGGCAAGTTATCATCATCCAGCAGCCAGATAAATTCATTGGTTGTCTGCTCATAAGCAGCAGCGATTCCCGAATAATATCCCCCGGCCGAACCTTCATTTTCGGCATGATTCACTAATAAAATTCTACTGTCGCCAAGCAGTTTCAAAGCTTCTTCAACATCGTATTCGCTGCCGTTATTTACTACCACCACATTTCCTGTTTGCCTGAAGCTTAGCAAACGCCTTAGTACCTGCTCGAGGTATTTCCAGCGATTTCCGTAGGTTACGGTAACAGCACAGATTTTATTTTCTATTTTTGGCTTCATTGAGCCAAAAATAGCTTTTCTTGAACTAATAAAATAGCAGCACCACGCATGGGCGTAATTAAGCAACAAACGATTAAAGGTACTATCTATTCATATGCTGGTATCCTAATCGGTTTCATTACTATTGTTCTGCTTCAGCCTCATGCTCTTACCACCGAACAGGTAGGATTGACACAACTTCTCATCTCGTTTTCCGGCTTGTTCGGACAATTTGCATCTCTCGGATTTCCAGGAACTGCACGATACTTCCCCTACTTTCGCAACCAAGAGAAAGGCCATCACGGTTATCTTTTTTTGTTCTGCATTGTGGCTCTGGCCGGAACTTTACTCATGATCATCCTCGCCTGGGCATTTAAGGATCAGATTATTAGCTCAAAATCGGGAGAATCCAGCCTTTTTGGCCAATATTACTGGTATCTGTTGCCCTTAATCGTTTTTACTACTTTCTTCAATGTGTTTGAGCGCTATGCCATGATGTTGTACAACACGAGTTCTGGAAGGATCTTGAGAGAATTTACCAAGCGTATCTTTATTTTAGTTCCGGTACTGTTGTTTTATTTTCAACTAATTTCCTTTGAACTGTTTATGATTCTCTGGCTGGTAGCGAACGTACTTCCCACCTTGTTGATGTTAAGGAGGTTGATTGCAGACGGTCATTTTTTCTTCAAACCCGATTTCAAATTTTTGGATGGAGGCATGCGCAGTAAGCTTATCAATATCAGCGCATGGGGATTATTCGTAGGCTCCTCGCCGCTCATTATTGAAAGTATTGACAAATACATTATTCATAAACAGTTCGGGCTAGACGCTACTGGTATTTATAGCATCGCATTTCAGTTTGCTATCATCGTATCACTGCCGTCGAGATCATTGTATAGCATCGCATTTGCGGTAGTGGCCGAAGCCTGGAAAGAAAATGATCTTAAAACTATTAGAGACGTCTACGCCAAAAGTTGCATTGTACAGATTATCACTACACTCTTACTCGTAATATTGGTCTGGGCGAATATTAACAACATTTTCCAGATCCTTCCGGCTAATTACGAATCGGGAAAATACGTCATATTATTTATCTGTCTGGCCCATTTAGTTGATGCTTCTACCGGAATAAATACCGCGATACTTGCCTCATCTAAGTTCTATAAGTACGATGGAATCTTTACACTTTCTCTCGCAGGACTCACTATTCTTACCAATATTTGGCTAATACCGATATTTGGCATCACTGGTTCGGCAATCGCTATGTTTATTACTATAGCTGCTATTAATATCTTCAGATACCTTTTTTTACTTTTTGCATTTAAATTGCAACCCTTCACTATAAAAAGCCCAATTGCTCTGTTAGTTGGGATATTGATTTACTTTCTTTCACTTTGGCTGATTCCGAAATTTGATAATTTCGTGGTCGACATCGTGGTTCGTAGCGGTTTTATCACGGCTTTTTACGGAGGCTGTGTTTACTCCCTCAAGCTTTCAGACGATATTACTCATACGATTGACGGATACCTGCAAAAAATGAAAGCATTGTTCTAAAGGCAAGGCAGGTAAAGCTGGAATCGATTCATGAAATCAGAAAATACAAAGGGGGTAAGAAATCAATCTTTACCCCCTTTGTATTAGAATACTAAAATTATCTACGCAAACTTCTTCGCGTTGTTCTTTCTTTCGCCTTCGTTAAGATAAATCTTACGTAAACGCATACTTAAAGGCGTGATCTCTATATACTCATCAGACTGGATGTATTCCATCGCCTCTTCGAGCGAGAATTTAATCGCAGGAGCGATACGTGTATTATCATCGGTTCCGGAAGCACGCATGTTGGTTAGTGCCTTACCTTTAACAATGTTAACCACTAAATCGTTGTCACGGATATGTTCACCGACAATCTGCCCTTCATAAACATCTACACCCGGATCAACAAAGAAACGTCCACGATCTTGAAGTTTGTCGATAGAATACGCGGTAGTCGAACCTTTCTCCATAGAAACCAAAACTCCGCTTAAACGGCCGGGGATTGTTCCTTTCCAGGGTTCGTATGCTTTAAAACGGTGTGCCATAATAGCTTCACCAGCTGTTGCGGTAAGTACGTTATTACGTAAACCGATGATACCACGAGCGGGAATATCGAACTCAAGATGCTGTAAATCACCTTTAGGCTCCATGATAAGCAATTCGCCTTTACGTTGTGTTACCAATTCGATTACTTTACCGGAAACTTCTGCGGGAACGTCAACGATTAAAGTTTCTATTGGTTCGCATTTCACACCATCTATTTCTTTGATGATAACCTGGGGCTGGCCAACCTGCAATTCATAGCCTTCGCGACGCATAGTTTCTATCAATACGGATAAATGGAGAATTCCTCGTCCGTATACCAAATATGAATCAGGCGATTCGGTTTCTAACACTTTAAGCGCAAGATTTTTCTCCATCTCTTTGTACAAACGCTCACGTAAGCGTTGAGATGTAACGAATTTACCTTCTTTACCAAAAAATGGCGAGTTATTAATCGTGAACAACATATTCATTGTAGGTTCGTCGATATGAATAACTTCCAGTTGTTCTGGTTTTTCGAAATCAGCAATGGTATCACCAATATCAAAACCTTCAATACCAACAACGGCGCAGATATCGCCGGAACTCACTTCCTGAACGCGTACTTTACCCAATCCTTCGAAAGTATAAAGTTCTTTAATCCGCGATTTCTGGATTTTGCCATCACGCTTTACTAGCGATACAGGCTGGTTTTCTTTGATAGTGCCTCGCGCCACTCTTCCGATGGCGATACGGCCCACGAAAGATGAATAATCTAACGAAGTGATCTGCATCTGCAGAGTTCCTTCAGAAATCGGAGCAGGAGGGATGGTCGCTAATATCGCATCCATTAAGGGGAAAATATCTTCAGTAGGATTTTTCCAGTCGGTATTCATCCATCCTTGTTTAGACGAACCGTAAATTACCGGGAAATCCAGCTGATCTTCTGTTGCGTCGAGGTTGAAGAACAATTCGAAAATTTGCTCATAAACCTCTTCAGGGCGACAGTTTTCTTTATCTACTTTATTAACAACAACAATCGGCTTTAAGCCAAGAGCCAAAGCTTTTTGCGTTACGAAACGTGTTTGAGGCATGGCACCTTCAAAAGCATCGCAAAGCAATAAAACGCCGTCAGCCATTTTTAATACACGCTCTACTTCACCGCCAAAATCGGCGTGGCCCGGGGTATCAATGATGTTGATTTTTACGTCTTTATATTGAACAGAAACGTTTTTAGAAACGATGGTAATCCCACGCTCACGTTCCAGATCATTATTATCAAGAATTAAATCGCCCGTTTCCTGGTTGTCACGAAAAATAGAGCAACTGTGTAAAATTTTGTCAACCAGTGTAGTTTTACCGTGGTCAACGTGTGCAATAATTGCAATGTTTCTAATCTTCTGCATGAAAAATGCCTCTCAAAATTTTTTGCAAAGGTAAGTTTTTAAATCGGAATTTTGAGCTTTTACAAAGCTTGAAATTTAATGACAATCAGGGAATAACATTATTTTAACTTTGCGATATGCAGGTACAGGAAATACTAGTAGCCCTGATCTTTCTAATAGCCCTTTTCTATATAGGCAGGCTTATTTTCAGAAATCTGAAGTCTGATAAAGGGTGCAGCTCCGGCTGCGGTAAATGCGGGGTAGATTTCTCCGACGCTAATCTTAAGAAATAAGTTAGCTCGCCAAACTCTTGGTGGTTCTTATAACGGCCATTTTTTCCACAGCTTTAATAATCGCTCCGGCGTCGTAACCACATTCGGCCCAAAGTTCTGGCTGTTCGCCATGTTCAATAACCTCATCCGGAATACCAAGGCGAACCACAGTTGCCTGATATTGATTGTCGGCCATAAATTCGAGAACCGCGGTTCCTAACCCGCCCTGCAAACAGCCGTCTTCAACCGTAATAACTTTGCTATATGAAGTGAAAACCTCATGAAGCAGTGCTTCATCAAGAGGTTTAATGAATCTTATATCATAGTGGGCAGGATGAATTCCCTGAGCGTTTAATTCCAGGCAAGCTTTAACGGCTTCATTTCCGATAGTTCCGATGGTAAGAATCGCGACTTCTTCACCATCACAAATTTTTCTGCCTTTTCCTACCGGGATAGCTTTTAAGGGCCTTCGCCAATCGGGCATCACACCGGTTCCACGGGGATAACGAATAGAAAACGGTCCCATGTTTTCCTGCTGAGCGGTAAACATCAGGTTTCTAAGCTCTTCTTCGTTCATAGGGGCCGATACCACCATATTCGGGATGCAGCGCATAAAGGCAAGGTCGTAAGCACCGTGATGTGTGGCTCCGTCAGCTCCGGCCAAACCGGCCCGGTCTAAACAGAACACTACATTAAGCTTTTGGATGGCAACATCATGGATTACCTGATCGTAGGCCCGCTGCATAAAGCTCGAATAAATGTTACAGAAAGGCACCATTCCCTGTGTTGCAAGGCCGGCAGAAAAAGTTACCGCATGTTGTTCTGCTATACCCACATCAAACGCCCGGTTCGGCATAGCCTTCATCATAATATTCATGGAACTTCCGCTGGGCATAGCCGGCGTTACTCCCATTATATTCGGGTTAGCTTCCGCTAGCTCCACAAGGGTATGTCCGAAAACATCCTGATATTTCGGGGCCTGAGGTTTATCGGATACCGATCTCTTTATTTCGCCGGTTATCTTATCAAAAAGGCCGGGGGCGTGCCATTTGGTCTGATCTTTTTCGGCCAGTGAAAATCCTTTGCCTTTCACCGTTACACAATGCAATAACTTAGGTCCGGGAATGCCCCGCAACTCTTTTATGACTTTGGCAAGGTGCTTCACGTCGTGCCCGTCGATTGGGCCGAAGTACCTGAATTTTAAAGCTTCGAAGAAGTTGCTTCGCTTTAGCAAAGTACCTTTAATGCTTTTCTCTATCATCTTAACCATATGATGGGCGTTGGGCCCCAGTTCAGAAAGTTTGCCGAGTACGTGCGAGATATCGTCTCTGAATTTATTGTATGGTTTAGATATCGTAATATCTGTAAGGTATTCTTTTAGGGCTCCAACATTCGGATCGATAGACATGCAGTTATCGTTCAAAATTACCAGGATATTGGTGTTTTCTATTCCCGCATGGTTTAAGGCTTCAAAAGCCATTCCGGCTGTCATAGAACCATCGCCAATTACGGCAACATGCTGGCGGTCGTTTTCACCTTTGTATTGTGAGGCTACCGCCATGCCTAAAGCGGCAGAAATAGAGGTAGAGGAGTGCCCTACACCAAATGTATCGTATTCGCTTTCCGAACGTTTAGGGAATCCACTTATTCCGTTATGGATTCTGTTTGTATGAAAAACTGAGCGGCGGCCGGTTAATATTTTATGTCCGTAAGCCTGGTGGCCCACATCCCAAACTAATTGGTCGTACGGAGTATTAAGGATATAGTGAAGTGCGACAGTTAACTCAACCACACCTAAACTGGCGGCAAAATGCCCGCCGTTAACAGAAACCACATCGATAATATACTGACGTAACTCCTGGCAGATGCGCTCAAGATCGTTTTCTGAAAATTTTTTAAGATCAGAGGGATAATTTATCTGCTCCAGTAGTTCTCCCGCCTTAACTTCCATTTACGTTGGCTTCAAAAAATTGAACCACAAAGTAACTCAATATTATTTAAAAAATATAGCTCTCTTCGTTTCTTTACTATTTCCATACCAAATTAAATCTTTATTTTTGAGGCGATTGTGATACAGCAGGATACTTTCGAAATAAGGCTGCCTCAATTTGCGGGGCCGTTTGATTTACTTTTGTTTTTTATAGAGCGCGATGAGCTTGATATCCGCGATATTCAGATAGCGAAAATAACAGACGATTTTCTGGATTACATCCACCAGATGAACGCCTTAAATATTGAACTTGCCAGCGAGTTTATCTTTATAGCCGCAACATTAATGCGCATTAAGGCGAAAATGCTTTTGCCGATGCCGGATTTGGATGAAGAGGGAAATGAAATTGATTTAAAGAAAGACCTTGTTCAAAAGCTGATCGAATACAAAAGATTTAAGCTTATTTCCGAAACCTTCAGACATTTGGAAGAAGAGCGTTTTAAGCAGGAGAAAAGAGGAAATATCTCAACAGATCTTCAAAGAATAGCCGAAAATTCGGCCGAATCGGGCGAGGAACTTGGTTCGGTAGGGTTATACAGGCTATTGATGATTTACGAGAAATCAATGTCTCGTTACGAAAGTAAACAACAGGATGTTAAACACACCGTTATTCAATATCCTTATACTATCGAACAGCAGAAGAAAGTTATAGGGGAATTGATTGAACTTAATCAAAAAATGGATTTTTCTAAGTTGATGAAGAACTCGGATAACAAAGTTCATTTTGTATACAATTTTTTAGCCATTCTGGAAATGCTGCAACAGCAACTTATTTCCATACAAATAGGATTAGGATTTAATAATTTTTCAGTCGCGGGTAAAACCGCGTCGTCATCATAAACAACAATACGTAAGAATGAAAAAAGATAAACTCATCTTTAAACTTATCGAAGAAGAACAGGCTCGTCAGGAAAACGGCCTTGAGCTGATAGCGTCAGAAAATTTTGTTAGTAAACAGGTAATGGAAGCCGCTGGCTCCGCACTTACTAATAAGTATGCTGAAGGCTTGCCAGGGAAGCGGTATTATGGAGGTTGCGAAGTTGTTGATGAGATCGAAACCATTGCGATTGAAAGAGCTAAAGAACTGTTTAACGCAGAATGGGCTAACGTTCAGCCCCACTCTGGCGCGCAGGCAAATGCGGCTGTATTTCTTGGTGTTTTAAAGGCTGGTGATAAAATTTTAGGCTTTGACCTGGCCCATGGCGGACACCTTACTCACGGTTCTCCGGTAAACGCTTCGGGTAAATTATACAAGCCGTTTTTCTACGGTGTAGAAAAAGAAACCGGCCGTATAGATTACAAAAAACTTGAAGAGGTTGCGTTAACTGAGAAACCAAAATTAATTATCTGTGGTGCCTCGGCTTATTCGAGAGAGTGGGATTATAAATTTATCCGCCAGGTGGCCGATCAAATCGGAGCATTGGTTTTGGCTGACATTTCGCACCCGGCAGGTTTAATAGCCAGAGGTTTATTAGACGACCCGCTTCCGCATTGCCATATTGTTACAACTACCACTCATAAAACGCTTCGGGGGCCACGTGGCGGTATGATTATGCTTGGTAAGGATTTTGAAAATCCATTCGGCTTAAAAACTCCGAAGGGTGAGATCAGAATGATGTCGTCTGTATTGGATATGGCGGTTTTCCCAGGCACGCAGGGCGGGCCGTTAGAGCATATTATCGCAGCCAAAGCTATCGCCTTTGGTGAAGCGTTGAGCGATGATTATATGAAGTACATTCTGCAAGTGAAGAAGAATGCCGCAGCTATGGCTGATGCTTTGGTTGCCCGTGATTATCAGCTAATTTCCGGCGGAACAGACAATCACTTGATGCTGATCGACCTGAGAAATAAAAACATTACCGGTAAAGCTGCTGAAGCCGCTCTTGGGAATGCGGATATTACAGTGAATAAAAATATGGTGCCTTTTGATGACAAATCGCCGTTTGTTACTTCAGGTATCAGGGTCGGAACCGCCGCTATCACCACCCGCGGTTTGAAGGAAAAGCATATGGAGAAGATTGTGGATTATATCGACTCTGTACTTTCAAATCCCGAAGATGAGTTGGTTATTAAGAAAGTTCGCAAGAAGATTCATGAGATGATGGAAGAGCATCCCTTGTATAAATAAAAATGAAGCCCGGCTATCAAAAGAAGCCGGGTTTTTTTTGGGTTTAAAGTTTTAATTGGCTGCGAAAACCTATTTTCAGGGAAGTCGCTTTTTATTTTCAGACTTATTTATAGTACTGGTCATTAATGGGAATCTGTTTGTGATTGGGCTAATGCCAAAAATTACAAAGTTTTGGCGGGGAAAGCCCACTGCTTCACTTGCAAACGACATAATTACAACTTCGCCTAATAATATTCCCCCTTACTCAAATAATTCTTTACATAATCCTCAACCCCTTCCTCTAGTGTAGAAAAAGGTTTGTGATACCCGATAGCTGTCAATTTATCCATTTTAGCTTCGGTAAAGTACTGATACTTATCTCTAATATCTTCGGGTGTGGGGATGAAAGTAATATTTGGCTCTTTTCCTAAAGCTTTAAATGTGTTTTTTGCCAAATCAAGAAATGTGCGGGCTTTTCCGGAGCCGAGGTTATAAATTCCGGAGTCTTTTCGGTGGTGCATCAGGAAGTACATCACCTCCACAACATCTTTTACGTAAACAAAATCACGCATTTGCTCCCCGTCTTTAAAATCCGGGTTATGCGATTGAAACAGCTTCATCCCACCCGATTTCTGAATCTGGTTATAGGTATGAAATATTACAGAGGCCATGCGCCCTTTATGGTATTCGTTAGGGCCGTAAACATTAAAAAACTTTAAACCCGCCCAATAATACGGCTTCCGTTCTTGCTTTAAGGCCCATATGTCGAAGTCGTTTTTCGAATCCCCGTAAGGGTTAAGAGGTTTTAATTGTTCAAGTTTTGATTCGTCATCTTCATAACCCTCCTCGCCCAAACCATAGGTAGCTGCCGATGAGGCATAAACCAATGGCAGGCCAAACTCCACGCAAATGTTCCAGATTTCTTTGGTATAATCCAGATTCAGTCGGTTCAGTAGCGCATAATCAAACTCGGTGGTATCGGTTCTGGCTCCCAGATGGAAAACGAATTGCACATGAAGATGATTTTCGCGAAGCCACTGCGAGAATTCATCACGCTCAATCTTATTCGAAAACCGTTTATCTTCAAAGTTTTTATTCTGTTCGGGATCCGAGAAATCATCAACCAGAACCAAGTCGTAATATCCTTCACTATTAAGTTTTTGAACTAAACAACTTGCTATAAAACCGGCGGCACCTGTAATAATTATCATAATTTGAATAAACCCTTAAAGGGCGAATGATTTAAAAATAAGTCTTCCTTAATTTCAGGAATTACATTCAGGCCACGAGCTTTTTCAAAAAGCAGTTCTATGGCCCTGCGTCCTTCCTGCCCCAAATCTATGGAATATTTGTTGACGTAAAGTTCTATGTGCTGATACATTACCTTTTCGTCCATCGATTGGGCATGCGATCGGATAAACTGAATGCCCGATTTTGGATTAGCAAACGCGAATTCTACGCTTCGCTGTAGTACTCTGTTTACCTTTAGCTTTACCTCTTCGGGGAGATCGCGTTTAATCACTATTCCTCCCAGAGGGATGGCAGATTCGGTTTCCTTCTCCCAATATTCTCCCAGATCAATTATTCTATGCAGTCCTTTTTGCTGATACGTAAAGCGATTTTCGTGAATAATTAAACCCAAATCTATCTCCTCTTTTATCAGGCTATCCTCGATCTCCGAGAAACGCATCTCTATTTTATTACTGAGATTTGGATAGGCAAGGCTTAACAGGAAGTTGGCCGTGGTGAATTTTCCAGGGATGCCTACCCGAAGGTTTTTGGGCTGATTTTCAAGATCCAAAGCTGCGCTTTTTGCAATTAAAAGCGGCCCCACACCAAAACCCAGGGCGCTTCCGGCATCGAGCAAGGCATAGTTGTTGGCCACATAGGCAAAAGCATGAAAACTAAGCTTGGTTACGTCTAACTCGGTGCGGAAAGCTTTCTGATTAAGTGTTTCCACATCATCAAAAAAAATCTCAAATTGGAGGCCTTCTGTGTCGATCTTTTGATGAATCAGGGCATCAAAAATAAACGTATCGTTAGGGCAGGGAGAAAATCCTAAAGTAAGTTTCATGGCAGCTGGCTTATTAGTTGGATAAGAGTATTGTTTAAATTCTTTATTGCAAGGGGAATTTCCCAGCTAGCGCGATTTCGTCGCTCGACGTAGTTGGAGATAGCTCTTAACTGCAAACAAGATAGCTTTGCTTCGTTGCAGGCATAAAAGAAAGCGGCCCCCTCCATGCTTTCCGTTTGCGGGTTAAGCCGGGAAGCTGTTACATCAATACTTTCATCATTTCCGTGAACTTTATTTACCGTTATTGACCTTACCTGCTTGAGCTGGGAAACCAAGGGGTGTAAAAAAGGAATCGTAGGTTTAATACTCGATTTTCCTAAACCAAGACTATCAACAGTAAGAAAATTCTGGCCGTCTTCTGCTCCAAGTTCCGCAAAACAATCCTGAGAAACGTTAAGCACTTCAGCAATTTTTATGGATTTGTCGAAAGCCCCCGCTATTCCTGCGTTTAGTGCCAGATCGAAATGTTCTGACGCAAGTAATTTCCCCAAGGCATAAGCAGTAGCGGTCATTCCGACCCCGGTTACAAGTACGGTTATGGTATGCCCGTTTACTTCTCCGCTATTAAGGAAATTGAAATGTGATAATACGGGCTCAATTTCTGATTGCGTTGCTGATACCAGAAGAATTTTCATTGAAATTTTTTGATACGATAAATTTGTAACAGGCCAATGCGATAAAACTTTGACAACCTTTGGGCCGCAATTTACAAAATGCAGATATTTGAATTGCCATGCTTGGGTACAGTTTAAGTATATTTGCTGTCTTAACCGTAAAAAATGATATATATTACTCGCAGAGAACGTTTTAATGCTGCGCATAAGTTATTTAGAGAGGATTGGAGCAGTGAAGAAAACCTGGAAGTTTTCGGAAAATGTTCGAACCCTAACTGGCATGGACACAACTATGAACTATATGTAACAGTAAAAGGGAATATAAACCTCCAAACCGGATTTGTTATAGATCTTAAGGTTCTTAAACAGATCATCTTAACTTATGTTACAGATAAGCTCGACCATAAGAACGTAAATCTGGATGTGGATTTTATGAAAGGTAAGATGGCATCTACGGAAGTACTTGCCATAGAAATTTTTAATCAGTTAAAACCACACGTTGAAGCACTGGGCGCACAGTTGCATAAAATAAAACTTTGCGAAACGGAGAATAATTTTGTTGAATATTTTGGCGAGTAATTCTTAAAAATGGAAGAAGACCAAATACACCAGACTCCTAAAGGAAACGAACTAGACGGGTATTCGAAAATAGACCGTTATAATCAGGAAAAGATTGATCGGATTGCCGACCATTACGGGCATGTTTTGTCGGATTTAGGTGAAGATCCATCCCGCGAAGGACTTGTAAAAACCCCTGAGCGTGTAGCGAAGGCTTTACAGTTTTTAACTCACGGATATGATTTAAAGCCTGAAGAAATTTTGCGCAGCGCAATGTTTAAGGAGGAATACAGCCAAATGGTTGTTGTAAAAGATATAGAAGTATACTCGATGTGCGAACATCATATGCTCCCGTTCTTCGGTAAGGCGCATGTAGCCTATATTCCTAACGGGCATATTGTGGGCTTAAGCAAAATCCCGCGTGTTGTTGATGCGTATTCAAGGCGTCTGCAGGTTCAGGAACGTTTAACAAACGAAATCAGAGATTGTCTGCAATCTACACTACAGCCTATGGGGGTTGCGGTGGTAATAGAATGTAAACATCTTTGCATGTCTATGCGCGGTATCCAAAAGCAAAATTCAGTTACTACCACTTCTGCCTTTACCGGTGCCTTTCAAAATGAAAAAACAAGGGCGGAGTTTTTGCGGTTGATAACGGCTAGTTTGGATTAGGCTGGGGCAATGGTTTTTGCCACGAAGGCACTAAGAAGAAAACTTAGGGCCTTTGTGTCCTAGTGGCCAATATAAGGCGCATGGTTTTTTTGCCACGAAGGCTCAAAGACACTAAGCAGGGGCGTAAACCTTCGTGCCTTAGTGGCCGATAGATAAGGCGCATGGTTTTTGCCACGAAGCCTCAAAGACACTACGCAGGAGCGTAAAACCTTCGTGCCTTTGTGACTTTGTGGCCAATAATAAAGCGAATGGTTTACCACAAATACTCAAAGACACTAAGTAGAGGAACTTCGAGCCTCCCTAATATAATATTATGAACGCATACATTTTTCCAGGACAAGGAGCACAATTTCTAGGCATGGGTAAAGATCTTTATGAAAGCTCTGACCGCGCAAAAGAACTATTCGAAAAAGCAAATGACATTCTGGGTTTTAGAATTACCGATGTAATGTTTAACGGAACAGAGGAAGATTTAAAACAAACGAATGTTACTCAGCCCGCTATTTTCCTTCATTCGGTTATTCTTGCCGATTCACTTGGCAAAGAGTTTAAACCCGATATGGTTGCCGGGCATTCCCTCGGTGAATTCTCAGCACTGGTATCTGCGGGTGCTTTATCTTTCGAAGACGGGTTAAAATTAGTAGCGGCACGCGCTAACGCGATGCAGAAAGCCTGCGAAATTCAGCCCTCGACAATGGCTGCGATTCTCGGACTTGATGACTATACGGTTGAAGAGGTTTGTCAGATGGTAAGTGAGATTGTGGTTCCGGCGAATTACAATTGCCCCGGCCAACTGGTTATATCAGGAAGCATTGAGGGTGTAGATAAAGCATGCGTGTTGTTAACGGAAAGAGGAGCAAAGCGCGCATTGAAATTAAATGTTGGTGGTGCCTTTCATTCGCCGCTAATGGAAGCTGCCCGTGCCGAACTACAATCGGCGATAGATGAGGCGGAAATAAAAGCGCCTGTTTGCCCTGTATATCAAAATATTGACGCAAAACCCTACACCGATCCTGCCAGCATAAAACATAATTTAAGCGCGCAATTAACAGGAGCAGTTCGCTGGACACAAACAGTAAAGAAGATGCTCGAAGATGGGGCAACCTCGTTTACTGAAGTGGGCCCGGGTAATGTTTTGCAGGGATTAGTGAAAAAAGTTGAGCGAACAGTTGAAACTAAAAGTGCGGCCATTAGTTAAGCTGTTGCAAACAGTAGAATGGTTGGGTTACCATCCATTTAAATTTTCTTAAATGCTTTTTATTTGTGAGTACTACCTTCAAAATAAGGCTTTTGCTTTTCATGCTTACGGTAAGTTTCGCTGTAACAGCTATAACCATAAATTTCACCTTTAATAAGGGAGAGATTTTAGAGCTTGATGCCAAAACAATAGAAAGCAATCTTCATAAAAAGGAAAAGTTTATAAAAGCCTATTTAAAGGGGCCTGCGTTTGATTCTCTTAGGAATATTCGTAATAACCCGCATCAGGCAACCCAGCTTATCTCCGAGTTTCGGGATGAAAGAAATATTTTTATTCATACCTACTATAGTCACAAGCTGAGTTTTTGGGGCGCAGTTCAAATAGCTCCGGTTACCGATGGCGGATTAAAAGAAGGAAGTAATTTTTTAAGTACTCAAAACGGATATTATGAGGCCATTAAAAGAACCTCCGGAAATTTTTCCGCTATTGCCATAATTCCCTTAAAGGCCAATTATAGCTATCAAAATAAACACTTGCGCAATGAGTTCGCCCGCGACCTTATTAAAGACAATAACCTTGATATTGCTGGTATAAATGATGGCGAAACTTATAATATCCGCAACAGCGACGGGAAATATTTACTTTCTGTAAAACTAAAATCGGCTATAACTAACTCCTTTTATTCTAAGCTGGAGTTATGGATGTGGATTTTTGCCGTATTTCTGGGCACTGTCTTTATCAATTACGTTTGTATCTCCATAGCAAACAGAGGCTTTGTAAAATGGTCTATTCTGATATTCTTCCTCTATTTTTTAGGGTTGAGAATCATAACCCTGGAGTATCCCTGGATTGATAGCTATTTTAATCTGCCACTCTTCGATACAAGGCACTTCAGTGCGGGATATTTTTTACCATCACTGGGCGACTTTCTGCTTAACGCAATTATGGTAAGCTGGTTTATTGCCTTTATCCATAGTTACAGGCACGAAATCGGAATTGCTGATAAGCCCATATCAAAAGCTGTTTCGATAGCCGTTTTTGTACTACTGGGGGCAATAATATTCCTTACAGCCTATCAGCAAAATGAAATTTTCTTTCAGCTCATTACAAAATCTGATATAAATTTTAATGTAACAAATATCCTTTACCTTAGTTCATACAGCTGGTTGGGCATATTATTAATGTGCGTGGCCATTCTAAATATTTACCTGTTAATTGAGGTAGCTTTAGTTATCGGCGAGCAATTGCCTTTAAGCAATCGGTTGCGTTTCAGGGTGTTCCTTACCGCAACGGTAGTATTGTTTTTATTAACCGCAGCCTTTAGCGGAGTTAGCATTTTCATTCTTCTTTTTGCGATTGTTGTTTGTTTGAGGGGATGGGCTTTTTATTACAAAAATCACAGCTATAGGCTGGCTATTTTTCTCTTTAGCCTGTTGCTTTTTTCAATAATAGCCTCGATTAAGTTATCCACTTTCCAGTTTATAAAAGAGCGGGAAGATAGAAAGCTTATTGCTCAAAAACTCCAATCGGCTGATGATCCGAACGCCGCTTTTTTGTTTTTTTCATTGGAACAAAAAATAGTAAGGGACGAGTTTTTAATACAGTTTTTCAAGGCTCAATCGCCTGATAGGGGAGCCCTTAAGCAAAAACTGCGCGAGTTGTATTTCGACGGATACCTGTCTAAATATGAAATTACCGTTTTGCCCTACAGCACCGACGAAAAATCATTTTTCAACGATAGTACTACTTTAAAATCTTATAAGGATTTAGTGTTTAAAGGATCAATTAAGGTTTCTGAAAATTTCTATAGAGTAAGTAATACATTCGGCTTTCAAAACTATTTCGCTATTCTGCCTATTCGCGAAAATGAACTGGATCTCGGTACGTTGGTAGTTCAGCTAAAAGCTAAAACTTTCGAAGATCCGGCAGCATTTCCCGAGATACTTTCGGAGGAAAAAGTAAACCCCAACCCCGAGTTAAATGATTATTCTTTTGCCTTCTACAGAAATGGCAAACTTATAAGCCAAAAAGGAATCTATAATTATAACCTGGTAAACAAAGATTTTATCCCTAAAGAGAATCAGTTTGTTTTTGTTGAAAGCTATGGCTATAACCATGTAGTATATCAGCCCAATAAAAACAAAATCATTGTGGTTAGCAAGCCTATAACAACCTGGGTGATGAAACTTGCCTCGGTTTCTTTCCTTTTTCTTGTATTGATAACTTTTTCGGTGATTGTAGTAATTATACACCAGTTATGGATCATTTTTCATGATGACAAATTCAGGCTTAATAATTACAGCTGGGATTACCTGCTCTCGCGGAACCGGATACTTTATAAAACCCGGATCCAGGCCTCTATGGTTATTGCCATCATCTTTACTTTGCTGGTGGTGGGAGCGATTACTTATTTCAGTATCGGCAATCAGTTTAGAATGCAGCAGGCAGATGATCTGCTGATCCATGCCAGCCGGATAGATGAAGCTTTGGAAAACAATGAGGCTTATAGCAATAACCAGCTTACAACAGATGAGGTTCTTCTTAATTCGTTCGCGAATATTAATGCTACCGACCTAAACCTCTACGATTTAAAGGGAAGGCTATTGTTTTCTACCCAACGTAAAATATACGAACAGCATTTGATTGAGCCGCGAATGAATGCCATGGCTTTCGTGTATCTCGATAAATACCTGCGCTCGGAATATCTTAACCACGAGAAAATTGGTGGTATGAGATACATTGCGGCATATAAGCCAATTAGAAATAATAATAACGAAACGATTGCCTACTTAAGCCTGCCGCATTTTTCGAACGAGCCGGAGTATGAAAAGAGAATCGGGTCATTTTTAAATGCTTTGATAAATGTCTATGCGCTTGTATTATTGATTATCGCCTTATTTGGTGTTTTTCTGGCAAATCAAATCACTCATCCCCTCACCATTGTAGCGCAGAATTTGAGCCAGATTGCCATCGGAAGCAGGCATGAGCCCATTCAATGGAAAAGTAATGACGAAATTGGTGCCTTAATTCATGAATATAATAAAATGATTGCGGCACTTGAAGAAAGTGCCCAAAAGCTTGCCAAATCCGAGCGGGAAAGTGCATGGCGTGAAATGGCCAAGCAGGTAGCCCACGAAATTAAAAATCCTTTAACTCCTTTAAAGCTAGGTGTTCAATTGCTCGATAAATCATGGCGCGAAAAGGATCCTAATTTTGAAAAGAAGTTCGAAAAGTTCAGTAAATCATTTGTGGAGCAAATAGACAGTTTGAGCCTAATAGCCTCCGAATTTTCGAACTTCGCGAAAATGCCCGACACGCCTTTCGAAAACGTTGACCTGGCTAAACTGATTGAAAAAACTATAGATGTTTATGATCAAACCGAAGATCTGGAGATAGTTTATTACGTAAATACTACTCAGGATGTAATTGTAAGGGGGGGCAAGGATCATTTACTACGAATCTTTAACAATCTTGTAAAAAATGCCATTGAAGCTATTCCCGATTACAGAAAGGGAATTATTCAAATTAAGCTCGAAACCAAGGGTAAAAACGTTTTAATCGAGCTTAAAGATAATGGAAAGGGAATTCCCGATAACCTGCAGTCGAGTATTTTCAATCATAACTTTACCACAAAAAGTTCGGGTACCGGCTTAGGGCTCGCATTCGTTAAGCAAGCCATCGAGAATATGTACGGAACAATAAGTTTTAAAACTGAGCCTAATGCCGGTACTACATTTTATATCGTACTTCCTTTAGCAACTTAACCGATACTACTTTAACGTTAAAGTACTTTTTCCCATTGTATAACCGTCTGCGTATAACACAACAGTATAAGTTCCTTTTTGGAATTTGTTAGGGTTGGTCCAATCAATATTATACACCTTACCGTCGTTAGCAAATTCAATAGCGGTTTTATAAGTGTATTGAAGTTCTTCGCCCTCAGATAAAAAAAGGCTGCTGTTATCAGCAACTATCAGGTTACCGCTCGGGTCAACAATGCGCATGTAAATATCATGCATTCCTTTTTCTGCTATAGCGTTTTCGGCAGCAGTAAAACTAACCCGAAGTTTTTTTGCGGTACTGGCTTTGGTTACATCGGTTTCTTTTCCGCTATTTCTGATTCTAAGAGGCGTTACCCCGATATTCGCGACTTTAAGTGCTGAAGCAACTTGCACTTTTGAGCTTAGTTCGGTGTTTTTTTGCTCTAGTTCTGTGGCACGGGCCGATACGTTGCCCACGGTAGTTTTTAAACTGTCGCGTTCTATAGCCAGGGCTTTATTTTCTTTCTTTAATGTTTCTATATCTGCGGTATACTGGCCCACCAGAAACTTCAATTCCTTAACGTCTTGTTTTGCTTTTGCGAGCTGCCCCTGCGTTAGCTGCCCCTTTTGCAGTTGTTCTCTTAATTCGGATATTTTCTGGCGGGCCAGATCCTGCTCTTCCTGCATGCTGGCAGTAAGTTGAATGTTAGAATTGGTAGCTTTGTCGAGTTCTGCCTCAATTTTATCAATCTCCACTTCCATTTTCGATTTCTCGTCGGTAATGGTAACTACCAGGGCATCTTTCTTTTGATCCCGGTAGGCCATGTAAACGTTGGTTCCCAGTAATGCGGCTATCACTACAATCAAAAAATAAATTTTATTTGAATCTTTTTTAGGGGCTTTTTCGGGATAAGTATTCTCCATGTTTCGTTAAAATTAATGTGGGCTTACAAATAATTTTTATGCTTGTATAACTTTCAAATAAAGCGATTATTGCATTGTCATTACAAAAACATACTAACCTTTGCCGGCAAATATAATATTTTATAAACAGCCTGTGGCTGATTTTACAGCAATCTAAGCCTATTTAAGTTAATTCAGGAATAATAAAACTCGCATCAAGTTGTTGTTTAAGTATATCTTTGCACACTTAAATTTTATGTCTAAAAGCATTTTTACAGCGATATTGTTTGTTTTTTTTGTATCGGTCACATCATTTGTGAATACTACATCAGAGCCTCCGTTTCGTCGAATAGAATCGCCGGAAATTTCGCAAAAGAGAGAGTTTAGAGGAGTTTGGGTGGCAACGGTAGCTAATATCGACTGGCCCTCAAAAGGCGGACTTAGTTCGGATACGCAGCGACAAGAGTTGTTGGATATTCTGGATGCGCATCAGCGGTCGGGCTTAAACGCGGTGATGTTTCAGGTTAGGCCAAGTGCCGATGCGTTTTACTCTAAGGGGCGCGAGGTATGGAGCAAATGGTTAACCGGCGAGCAGGGAAACGCTCCCTATCCCTTTTATGATCCTCTGGAATTTGCGATTAATGAAGCACATAAAAGAGGTTTAGAATTACATGCCTGGTTTAATCCTTATCGTGCGGCATTCAGCCTTTCTGATAAAGTGCATCCCAATCATATATCAAGACAAAAGCCCGAATGGTTCTTTAATTACGCGGGAAAGAAGCTATTTAATCCGGGCTTACCCGAAGTTAGAGCATACATTGTTCAGGTTATATTAGATGTTGTAAAAAACTACGATATCGACGGGGTTCATTTCGACGACTATTTTTATCCGGGTCAGGAAGGTGGAAGAGCTATTCCAGATACAGAATCGTATATTTTGTACGGCAGGGATTATAAAAACATTAAAGAATGGCGTATCAGTAATGTTGATACCCTTATCCATACATTAAGTGATAGTATCAGGATAGCTAAAAAGCATGTAAAGTTCGGGATAAGCCCTTTCGGAATCTGGAAAAACATAAGCCAGGATCCTGAAGGCTCTGTAACCAACGGCGGATCGTCTTATCTGGAGATGTATGCCGATACCCGGAAATGGCTGCGAAATGGTTGGATCGACTATATAAATCCTCAAATTTACTGGCCTTTTCAGCACCGCCTGGCTGCTTTTGAAAACCTACTCGACTGGTGGGGTAATAACAGTTACGGGCGGCACCTTTATATAGGGCAGGCAGTTTACCGCTCGATGGAAAATGTACAGGGATTTAGAAACAGGAGCGAGTTGCCCAACCAGGTAAGAGCCTTGAGAAGCAATCCAAGGGTGCAGGGAAGTGTTTATTTCAGCTCCAAATCTTTAACGAAAAATCTGGCCGGTTTCCAGGATTCTTTGCGTAACAACTTTTACCGCTATCCGGCATTGCCGCCCCAGATGCTTTGGAAAGATGATATTCCTCCTCATTCTCCTTTAGATCTAAGCGTTTTTATAAAGCCGTTTAACAACATTCAGTTAAACTGGAAAGAACCGATGAAGGCCCGGGATGGCGAAACTGCTTATGGATATGTTATTTATCGTTTCAATGCCGACGAGCAAATAAACCTTAGCGACGCCAGCAAAATCCTAAAGATTAGCTACGATAAAACTTTACGTTCATACAACGATACCCACACTCAAAAAGGCTCATCGTACCAATACGTGGTTACTGCTATAGATCGGTTAAAGAATGAAAGCCTTCCGTCGAATATCGTTACGGCACAATCATTTTAATGTTTTTTTATAAATAAGCAATAAGGCAGGCATTAGATTGGTTTACTTTGAGTTAAATATTTTTAAAACCTAATTTATTTTTCAATATTAGGGTAAAACAGCAAACGTTTTTTTTTGATTCGTGTTAAATCTGGTACAAAAACAATGAATCAATGAAACGTGTACCTGAAAATCTACTAGTATTCTCCCATTTAAGATGGGATTTTGTTTTCCAGCGCCCTCAACATCTACTAACTCGTTTCTCGAAAGAATTTAATGTATATTTTCTTGAAGAACCTATTCACGATGTGACCGAAAATGAAGAAAGTTATCTGTCTGTAAGCAAACGTTCTGATAAATTATGGGTATTAGTTCCTCACCTGCCTCAGGATATAGATAAAAAGCAAAGCCTTAAAATTCAGAAAGAAATACTTAAGTCGTTTCTGGCAAATAAATCACTGTCTGATTTTATATTCTGGTACTATACACCTATGGCTTTAGAGTTTTCCGGCGATTATAACCCCGATATAACTATTTATGATTGCATGGATGAACTGTCGGCCTTTAAATTCGCACCTTCCGAATTAATACATCTTGAAAAAGAATTGTTAACCCGTGCCGATGTGGTATTTACCGGCGGGCAGTCGTTATACGAAGCAAAAAAACATCAGCATCAAAATATTCATCCATTCCCAAGCAGTATAGATAAAGCTCATTTCGGCAAGGCACGTAAAAGCCTGGAACAGCCCGCTGATCAGAAAGGTATCGTTGGACCTAAATTTGGGTTTTACGGAGTAATAGATGAGCGCTTTGATTACGAGCTGATTGGCGATGCGGCAACCTTGCGTCCCGATTGGCAATTTGTATTAATTGGCCCGGTAGTAAAAATCGACCCTGCGGTACTTCCAAAAAATAACAATATCCATTATCTCGGCGGTAAATCATACGATGAGTTACCCGAATATTTATCAGGCTGGGATATCGCTATGATTCCATTCCTGCTTAACGAGTCTACACGTTTTATCAGCCCTACAAAAACTCCCGAATATCTCTCTGCGGGCATTCCGGTGGTATCAACTCCTATTCGGGATGTAGTAACTCCCTATGGAAAAAAGAATCTGGTAAGCATTGTTAATAACGCGGAGGAATTTGTGGCTGCTGCCGAAAAGGCATTAACCGCTCCTCAAAAAGAATGGCTGGAAAATGTAGATACTTTTCTCGCTAAGCGTTCATGGGATCAAACAGCATCAGGCATGATGGATTTGATCCGTAAAGCAATGGGCAGAAAAGTTTCGGTACCGCTGAGTGCTTAAAAATTGAATTTATGGGGATGAAATCAGATGTAGAAGTCTGGGCTGGAATCGAGTGCACGATTAACCGCGTAAAAGACTCTTATTTTGATCAACTCAAGTACGCTGATCATTATAACCGAAGCTCAGATCTGGATCGTTTTTCAGATTTGGGAATAAAAAAACTCAGGTATCCGGTACTGTGGGAAAAACATCAGCCCTTGCCTGATACCGAGATTAACTGGAGCGCTACCGAACATTCTTTAAACCGATTGAGGGAATTAGGAATTGATCCGATTGCAGGTTTGGTTCATCATGGAAGCGGCCCGGCCTATGCGTCCATCGAAACCGATAGCTTTGCTTCAGGCCTTGCTGACTATGCATTGAAGGTGGCTCAAAAATTTCCCTGGATCGAATATTATACTCCGGTAAATGAGCCATTAACTACCGCCCGCTTTTGTGGTCTGTACGGCTTTTGGTATCCTCATACAAGGTCGGATCAATCCTTTATCCGCTTGCTCATTAATGAAACCAAAGCCACTGTTTTGGCAATGCAGGCAATAAGAACGGTTAATCCTAATGCCAAACTGATACAAACTGAGGATTTGGGAAAAACCTACAGCACACCCTTGTTAAAATATCAGGCAAACTTCGAAAACAGGCGCCGCTGGTTAAGTATCGACCTGTTGATGGGACGAGTTAACAAAGAACATCCTCTGTGGCGGTATATCACCGTAAAATGTGGTGTGCGCCCAGATCAGTTACAGTTTTTTCTCAATAATCCATGTTCGCCAGATATATTGGGTTTTAATCATTATTTAACGTCCGAAAGATTTATTGACGAGGATATAAAAAAATATCCCCCTAAAACGCGAGGTGGAAATAATCGACATCGTTATGCCGATGTTGAAGCTGTAAGAGTAGACTTGAACGAAGAAACCGGTGCTTATAAATTATTAAAAGAAGCCTGGGAGTATTTTAGAATACCTCTTGCGGTTACCGAAGTGCATCTCGGTTGTACCAGGGATGAACAATTGCGTTGGGTAAATGAAATCTGGGATATAAGTAACAGGCTCAAATCTGAAGGGGTAGATATTAAAGCTATTTCCGCCTGGGCTGTTCTGGGTTCTTATGGCTGGAATAAATTACTTACCCGGCGAAAAGGAAAGTATGAACCCGGCGTTTTCGACTTAAGGGGTAACGAGCCGCGCCCTACCGCACTCACTAAGTTAATAAAATCATTTACTAAAGGTGAGGAATTTAAGCATCCGGTACTCGAAGGTAAGGGATGGTGGAAAAAGGACATCAGAGTATTGTATTTCAGGAATAATATCCGCAAAATCAGCAGCGAATTAAAGTCATCACAGCCACTGTTAATTCTTGGTAAAACCGGCACATTGGGCCAGGCATTCGCTAAGCTATGTGAACTTAGAGGTATCTGTTATGAGCTGATGGACCGAAATGACTTGAATTTGTCTGAGCCTTTGCAAATAGAACGGGTTATTCTTGCCAAAAGGCCATGGGCCATTATAAATGCGGCAGGCTATGTTAGAGTAGATGATGCCGAAACCGATTGCAGTAATTGTTATGTTGCCAATACGCAGGGCCCGGCCAACCTTGCTAATTTATCAGCAAAGTACAATTTCAAACTTTTAACCTTTTCGTCTGATCTGGTATTCGACGGACTAAAAACTAAATCTTATTTCGAGAGTGATCCGGTATCACCCTTAAATATCTACGGAAAAAGTAAGGCCCGGGCAGAACAATATGTGCTCGAGCGCGATCCATCTGCCCTGATTATTAGAACAAGTGCATTCTTCGGCCCCTGGGACAAGTATAATTTTGTAACCCATGTACTTTCATCATTGAAGAATCAGCAGTTTGTAAAAGCTGCTAATGATGCTTTTGTATCGCCAACTTACGTTCCGGATTTGGTAAATACCAGTCTTGATCTGTTGTTGGATGATGAATCGGGTATTTGGCATCTGGCTAATAATGGTGAAGTTACCTGGTCTAACCTTGCCATGCAGGTTGCTAAATCGGGAGGCTATGATGTGAATCTTATCACTCACATGCCGCTTGCTGATTTTAATTATCCCGCGAAGCGGCCCTCCTACAGTGTGCTCAGCAGTGAAAAGGCGTTGCTTATGCCTGATTTAAGAGATGCTGTAAATCGGTATTTTGTTGAGCACAAACTCAATAGTAATATTACGGATATCGTAATTAATACAAAAGCGGGTTAATACCTGCTTTTGTATTTTTATAATAAATGACTGGTAATAGTTTTACCTTACAAGAAATTGTAGAGATACAAATGACAGTTAGCACTGATACCTTAAAGAAAGAACATACAGATTTAATAAATAGCATTGCCGCAGTTTCCAAACATCTCCCCGCCGTTGTTATTATACACGATTTAAGAGATTGGTCTGTAGTATGGATGTCTGAGAGAGGCCTCCAGCAGCTGGGCGTTACCCTTGAAGAAATAACAAAAATTACTTCCGATGATTATTATGCCCGGCATTTTAATCAGGAGGATGCCAAAGACTACGTGCCGAAGATAATGGAGTTATTACAAACCAATAACGATGATAACATATGTACTTACTTTCAGCAGGTTCGATTCAAAAATAACCCTGATTGGCAGTGGCACATGAGTGGTACCAAAATTCTGGCAAAGAACGAGGATGCTAAACCTCTACTTACTATTACCATCGCCTTACCAATTGATGCTATGCATCACATGTCGGCCAAAGCCAGTCGCTTGCTGGATGAAAAAAACTTCCTGGTTAAGCATTATAAAGATTATGCTAAACTGGGGAAAAGGGAATCAGATGTTTTAAAGCTGCTTGTTTTAGGCAAAAACTCTACCCAGATAGGTGAGGAATTATTTATCTCGGCAACCACGGTAGATACCCATCGCCGAAACATTAAACGCAAATTGAAAGTAGGTTCTCTTTATGAGTTATTGAAATATGCACATGCGTTCGACCTTATTCCGTAACTACTAAATACCTAGTTCTGGGTATTGATGGAGAAAATTCATTGTCTTTCCTTTGCGTTAAACATCAAGCATGATTAAACATTTACTTATTGCATCTTACACAATTACTCGAGACCTTAAGTTTAGCAAATCTGATCGTGCCTTTCAACCGTATTATCAATCAATTAACTATTAATAACAAACAAATGCAAAAAATCAAATTTTTGGTACTAACGCTGCTAGTGGTAGCTGTAGGATTTACAGGATGTAAAAAGGATGACGGCGATGATGATGCTAAGGCTAACCTTGTAGGTAAATGGGCTCTAACAAAAGAAACATGGTCTAGCACAGTGGGTTCACAGGCTCCCCAGACTGGTTCTGATACCGATTTCGACAATGATGATTATGTGTACGAATTTAAAAGTGATAACACCTATAGAGTTACTGAAGATGGAGATTTAGAGGACTCAGGAACTTATTCGATCCAAAATGATGGCAAAAAGCTTGTTTTAAACGATAGTAACGAAGACCAAGACGAGAATTTTACTATTAAGACATTAACTTCCAGCCAGCTTGTTTTTACCTATGAGGAGATAGAAACAGAAGGAGGTGTGACTTTTAAATACTCGGGTGAAATGACCTTTAAAAAACTTTAAAACATTAAAAATCCCTAATATTAACTTTCGAAGTTAGTTTTTAGGGATTTTTATTTGATTAAATATCTTCGTCCTTTCTGGTGGGTTACACTCCCTTAACCTCCGAATAATTACATTAGAAAATTCATGCGAAATATTCCAAAATTCTTCCCTATTAGGGCCAGAATTGAATGTTAGTGAGAGACTAAAATAGGTCTATCTTTCGTCATCTTGACCTTTGAACCCCGATTTCCTTTTACTTCTTACCAAAAGGCATCTTAGGCATTCCCTTCATCATCTTTGCCATCTGCGCCGGATTACTAAACTGCTTCATCACCTTCCGCATATCATCAAACTGTTTGATAAGTTTGTTTACTTCGGTTAACTCATTTCCAGATCCTTTGGCTATTCTTGCTCTGCGGCTTTGATTAATGGAGTCGGGGTTTTCGCGTTCGAAAGGTGTCATAGAGCGAATAATTGCTTCAATGGGTTTGAAAGCATTATCGTCAATATCCATATCTTTTACCGCTTTGCCAACACCGGGAATCATTCCAACCAGATCCTTCATGTTTCCCATCTTTTTGATCTGCTGAATCTGGCCAAGGAAATCATTAAAGTCGAATTTATTTTTCCTGATTTTTTTCTGGAGTTCGGCGGCTTCTTTTTCATCAAACTGTTGCTGGGCTCTCTCAACAAGCGACACCACATCACCCATTCCCAAAATTCTGGATGCCATCCGTTCCGGGTAGAACACATCCAGCGCATCCATCTTTTCGCCGGTACCTATAAATTTAATGGGCTTATTAACAACCGATTTGATAGACAGGGCCGCACCGCCCCGGGTATCACCATCGAGTTTGGTTAACACTACGCCCGAAAAATCGAGCCTGTCGTTAAATGCTTTAGCAGTGTTTACAGCATCCTGGCCAGTCATCGAATCGACTACAAACAAAATTTCGTGCGGGTTGGTACTCGCTTTTACCGCGGCGATTTCATTCATCATCGCCTCATCAATAGCCAGGCGTCCCGCCGTATCTATAATTACAACATTACTGCCTGTCCGTTTTGCCTCGGCAATACCTTCCATAGCAATACCAACCGGATCTTTTGATTCCAGATTTACATACACGGGCACATCTATCTGGCCGCCTAAAACCTGTAACTGGTCTATCGCAGCCGGGCGATAAACGTCGCCTGCAACCAACAGAGGTTTCTTGCCTTTCTTGGTTTTTAAGAAGTTAGCAAGTTTGCCACTGAAAGTGGTTTTACCGGCACCGTTTAATCCGGCAATTAATATGATAGTTGGATTAGCTGTTGTTTCTAGTTCTGTAACCGAGCCTCCCATTAATTCGGCAAGCTCATCGTTCATTATTTTTGTAAGAAGCTGGCCCGGCGAAACGGCGGTTAACACATTTTGGCCAAGTGCTTTTTGCCTTACGTCATCGGTAAATGCTTTTGCGGTTTTATAATTTACGTCGGCATCCAAAAGAGCTTTTCTTATCTCCTTCATGGTCTCGGCCACGTTAATTTCGGTGATGGTACCTTGCCCTTTTAGAACCTTAAATGCTCTGTCAAGTTTATCCTGTAAGTTTTCAAACATGATTTTTCTCTGCTTTAAACAGCCGGCAAATTTAACGATTTTTAACCTGCTAACTAATTTATTTGTCGCATATTGCGCTTAAATGTTACTTCTTTAATTATTAAGCGTCTCTGCTTTAAATGAATCTAAAACTTAAATCAATTTGTTTTTTTTCGGTAGTACTTCTTTTCGGAAGTACGAATGCCCAAACTGTTAAGAAGTTAAAGGCGGTACGTACAGATCAGGTAATAAAAATCGATGGAAACCTTGACGATGAGGCCTGGAAATCTGCGGAAAGCGGAACTGGATTCATTGAATTTCGTCCTACCCCGGGCATAAAGGAAAAGGAAGGACGAACTACCGAGGTGCGGGTTTTATATGATGATGCCGCAGTGTATGTTTATGCCCGTATGAATGAAGTTAGCCGGGATAGCATCGCCCGGCAGGTTGTACCCCGCGATCAGATTGGTAATGCCGACTTTATCGGTGTGGTGTTTGATACTTATCTTGACAGAATAAATGGTAACGGATTTTATGTTACCGCCGCAGGCTCGCAGTACGACGCTAAATATTCGCAAACCGGAAACGAAGACAGCAATTGGAATGCGGTGTGGTTTAGCGAGGTGAAAATTGATGATAAAGGCTGGTCGGCAGAAATGAAAATACCTTATTCGGCCTTGCGGTTTTCGAGTAAGGATGTGCAAACCTGGGGTATTAACTTTATAAGACGACGACAGATTTTTAATCAGGAGGCTTATTGGAATAGTATCGACCCCAAGTTGAGCGGTTTTATTAATCAGGAGGGTGAATTAACAAATATTGAAAAGATAAAGGCCCCGCTTAGACTTTCATTATCTCCTTATATATCAAGTAATTCCAGTTATTATCCCTACACCCAACAGGATATAAGCAACTTTAATTCTAAGCTAAACGGAGGTATGGATATTAAATACGGAATTAGTGATGCCTTTACGTTGGATATGACGCTGGTGCCTGATTTTGGCCAGGTTCAATCAGACAACCGGGTACTAAACCTGTCTCCGTTCGACGTCCGTTTTAACGAGCAGCGTCAGTTTTTTACCGAGGGAACTGAAATGTTTAACAAAGGCGACTTATTTTATTCGCGGAGAGTGGGCATCGAGCCATCATTCGGTTTTATTAAAGGGGGCTTGGGGGTTAATGAAAAAGTATTGAAAAAGCCAAACGGAAGTAAGCTAATTAATGCTACAAAGGTTTCGGGTCGCAGCTCTAAAGGATTAGGAATTGGTGTGTTTAACGCGGTTACCAACCGTATGTTTGCCTCCATTGCAGATACTGTTACCGGTGCTGCCAGAACAGAAGAAAGTCAGCCGCTTACAAACTATAGTATCTTAGTATTAGATCAATCGCTAAAAAATAACTCATCAGTTACCTTTTTAAATACGAATGTGTTACGCAATGGCTCTTCGTACGATGCCAATGTATCAGCATTTCTAATGCGTTTAAATGATAAAAGGAACAGATATTTTATCGAAGCCGAAACTAAGGTAAGCCACCGGACGGCAAATGGAACAAATGCCGCTCAAACAGGATTAAACTATGAAATAGAAGTAGGAAAACAAAGCGGAAATTTTCTTTGGGCCTATGAGCAGCAGCTAAGCGACAAACATTTTAACACCAGTGATCTTGGATTTTTTACCAATAATAACTTTCTCGATCACGAGCTGAATTTGATTTATAACATTTACAAGCCCGGTAAATGGTTCAATAAATTTGAAAGCTGGGTAGAGTTTAATTACTCAGAACGGCTTAGTAAAAGGGCGTATCAGTCTTTTGCGATCTATCCCGGGATCTGGGTAAGGTTTAAAAACTTCTGGACCTTGAATATAAATTCAGATCTACAGTCGAAATCAAATAACTTTTACGAAGCCCGAAGCGCGGGCAGGCTTTATCAGGAACCGTCAAACCACGGCATAAACGCTAATTTCGATACCAATAGATCGAAAAAATTTCAAGTGGGTGGTTTTGCGGGTGTGCAAAAAAAATCTTTGCTAAACGGCTGGGGCTGGGGTTGGGGAACCTGGCAGACCTACCGCATAAACGACAAATTAGCCGTAAGTACCGAAATGAGTACCGAGCCACGTTTTGATTATGTGGGATGGGTTGAAAATTATAAAGATGAGGCAACAAACCAGCAGCAAGTGATTTTTTCCAGATACGACCGTCAAATAGTTTCGGCAATTCTAAATACTACCTACACTTTTTCTCCCCGTATGGGGATTTCGTTTCGAGCCAGGCATTACTGGTCTGAAAGAGAGAACAGGCAATATTATTCTTTAAACAACGATGGCACCTTGATTGATTTTCCGTCGTATACAAAAAACAAGAACCAAAATTATAACACGTTCAATATTGATATGATTTATACCTGGCAATTTGCGCCGGGCAGCGAACTCGCGATTTCATATAAAGATGCTGCCGAAGTTTCGGGGAATGATCTGCGAAAAACCTACGACAGGAATTTTGCTTCTATTATCTCTTCGCCGCAAAACAATACACTTTCGGTGAAGATGCTTTATTATATCGATTATCTGGATCTGAAGAAAAGATTTAAATAAACCCGGAACGTAGGAATCTTTATTTAGGCAGTTTATACATTATTCCCAGGGAGAATGTCTGGCTCGATTGTATGCGCGTACTTGCATCGTCATCATAAACAGCGATACCGGCTACAGTAACATTAAACAGCTTATTTACCCGGGCCAAAAGCGTAACATCCAGCCGCTGATCAATGTTTTTGAGCTTTTCGTAATTGGCGAACATGCTGTAACGGCTTTTGAGCTGCATGTTTGTAGCAATTTCCTTTTCAAAATTTGTTACCAGCTGAAAAGCAAGCTCGTTTCTGAAAGTTTGTCCCGGTGTAACCCCGAAGTTTTTCGGATTGTTAAGATGGAGGTCCTTATCCAAAACAAAAGTTTGGCGTGCGGTACCTGTTCCTATCCTAAGCCAGAATGATTTAGCCGTTTTAAACTCAATACCAACCGATTCGGTTAAATAGCCGGGAGCCATAAACCGCGATATCAGGGTTTGTATTTCTTCACCTGATTTATCTTTCTTATAGGAGTATCCCCTGTCGAACTGCGATTCGAAATTCAAAGAACCAAAAAACGACCAGTGTTTTGAAAGTTTCACCGATACCTTGTTATCCCAAAAAATTCTGTCGTTGGTTTTGCGCTGCAGCTGGCCCTTGTTCTTTAGTTTGCCGTATTGCAAAATAACTTCGGTTACAAAATTTTTATCCTCTTTGGTATAATCGGCTTTTAGATTGGTTTGAGTGCCTAACGCAATTGAGTTTACACCACCACCTCGCCAATTATCGCTAAAAGCCGCCTGATTCATGTTAATGCCAAGCGAGGCCCAATTTCTCCAGTAATTAATTTTTAATTTAAGATCCGAATCGGGGATTTGTACAGGCTGTAACTGTAAAGATGGCCGTCGTACCGGGAGGATGTTCTTTTTCGGAAACAGTTTTAAATGATCGGTAGCCACAGTATCACTTTCAACCTTTTGAGCAATGGCTTGAAAAGATAAGCAACTAAGAATACATAAAAGCGCTACTCGAAACATCTACGCAAAGGAACTTAAAAATCAGGTATTATGGAAATAAGGGATACTTTATAAGAAACGCAGCCATTCACAAAACTTTCTTTTGTGGAGATATTCCGGCTCTCGCTCCATTGTATACGCTTCCTTCTCAAAAATAATGTTCATATACGCCTTATCGTGGTTTAGGTACTTGAGTAAATTATAGAAGTAATGCAGGAGGTAAAGAATATAAAAGCCTAGTAAAAGCAGCTCGAGTTGTTGCGCAAGATGTATTTTTTCGTGATTAATAAAAGTTTCATGCCCTTTATATTCAACTTTTTTTACCAGTATAAAGGGGAAGAGTGCTATCCCGGCAATGGGTAAGAATGAGATATGAATTACAGGGAATCTCATTGGCCTGATGCCGGTACAAGGGGAGGAAGCCGGTTAGCTTCGGGATGCTTTTTGTAGCGTTGGAAAGAAGAATTTATAAAACTAATTAACGCGTAATCATTAGCCTCGACAATAAAATTATACGAGGGCCGGTACTGCTCCATAAAATCGCGAAGCGGATCAGTTTTTAATCCTGTTACCTGGCTCACCAGTCGGGAGGTATACCGGTAGTTTATAATATGCTCTTTATAATCCTGTTCAATGATTTTCTGTAAGTACCGGGCATTTTTGCCTTCGCGGCTAAGAAGGCTCCAAAGTGCGTCGATGCCTAATCCGGCACCACCTGTTCCATTTCCTCCGCCTATCTGCAGTATGTCTTTGGTGTCGCCTTTACGATAGGCATCTTTATACTCCTCCCTGTTTCTGTTAAGCCTATTTTGGGGGTTAAGGGTAGAATCGCGAATAATTACTTCCCTTAATAAAATACTGTTTGGCTTTAGATAAAAGATTACAGCGGCCTGCGATTTAACCGTTATTGTATCAACGAAATATCCCGTGAGGGCTGCCACTAAAACATCACCTTCGGATACGTTTGTGCTAAACTCACCTTTAGTATTATTGTAAAAACCTTTGTGCGTGCTGGTATTGTAAATATATACCCTGGAAAGGCGCTGTTTACTATTTGCGTCGAATACAATTCCCTGAACCTGTCTTTCCTGAGAAAAAAGTTGTTGTGCGCCGCAAAGAAGTAAAAAATAGACGAAGATCTGTTTCAAGCCTTAAAACTAAATTTTCTTTGCAGAATAATCTGCCGGTTTAACAATTATTAACTTATTTCGAAACAAGTAAAAGCTGGCCGAGTTTTAATTCGGGGTTTTGTAACGAGTTCAA
Source organism: Sphingobacteriaceae bacterium (assembly GCA_014380615.1). Taxonomy (GTDB): domain Bacteria; phylum Bacteroidota; class Bacteroidia; order Sphingobacteriales; family Sphingobacteriaceae; genus Paradesertivirga. The sequence continues at coordinate 9,188 of JACMJM010000002.1, read as the reverse complement.
AATCTTTATATCGTCAACAGTTAAACCAAAACGGCGGCTGATGGAATAAAGTGTATCACCTTGCTTTACTTCGTATATTTTCATGGCAAGGGGAGCTTTTTCGGCTTCGACAACTGGCTTTTTAGGCTCTTCTTTTATAATTTCAGTTATCACTTTCTCTTCGCGGGTGGTTTGAGCCAGTACGTTTTTTTCGGCCCGGTCGTACTGGTCGAGGGTGTAACGTTCTATCAATTCTATTAAAAGGTCGGCATATTTAGGATTGGTGGCGTAACCGGCTTTCTTCAGGCCATGGGCCCAGCCTTTATAGTCGTTTCTGTCTAACTGAAAAAGTGAAACATAGCGGGCTCGTTTCAAAAATTCGGTATGGTCGCGATAAGATTGCTCGGCGTTTTCATACACCCTGAAACATTCGCCAGCGGCATCGTCGTCTTTAAGAATAGTGGGACCCGTCCAGTTGGTATTGCATTTAATACCAAAATGATTATTAGCTTCTGTTGCCAGTGTGCTGTTTCCGCTGGCAGATTCAAGCAGGCCCTGTGCTAAAGTTATGCTGGCAGGAATTCCGCTTTTTAACATTTCTTCGATAGCTATCGATTTAAACTGCTCGATATACTCTATCGAGGTTTTGTTTTTTGAAATGGTGTTTGTTTTAAAAACTTTAACCGGTGCGTTCGCTGGTTTTTTAGTTTCTTTTTTTACAATTACCGCTTTTGTGGTTGTACAGGACATTGAGAGCGCTGCACAAGCTATTAAAATATAAATCCTCATCTAATCTTTAAAAATACAACTGCTGTCCTATGGAAAGCATCGATGTTTTTAACCCGTTCTTTTGTTTAATTGCTTCTACAGATGTTTTAAATCGTTTTGCTATAAGTTGCAGAGTGTCGCCTTTCTTTACGGAATAAACCACAGGTTGGTTACCGCTAATGTTCTCATTTTGAGATAGTTTTTGTTCCGCAAGTTGTGCCTGCCCGCCCGGCAAATCGTACTCATACAACTTGTAGGTTTTAATAATAGCCATTACCTGGCTGCCCCATGTTCCGCTGGCGGCATATCCGCCTCTTTGTATCCCATAAACCCAGCTTTTATAATCGTTTACCGGATAACGGGTAAACAAACCGGAAAATCGTTTTTTTAGTAAGCCCGCGAAGTCCGCGTACGAATCATCCACAGCCTCATAACCTTTATAAGCCGATTTAATTGGCTTGGGCCCGCCTTTGCCTTTCATTCCGAAATGATTATTAAGGTGGCGGGCTATTTTACTGTTACCGCTGGCCGATTCGTGTATGGCTACTCCAAGAACAATACTTGCCGGTATTCCATATTCATTCATTGTACGTATGGCAGCTTCTTTGTATAGTTCAACATATTTTTTTGCTGCCGACTGTGCTGATACGGTTATGCTGAAGCATAATACCGCTAAGCAAATGATTAGACGTTTATTAATCATAGTTTTACAGTTTACGGATTATGAATACACCATCACGCACCGGGAGAATCAACTTCTCGGTACGGTGGTCTTTACTTACTTTCTCATTAAAACGACGGATATTTTCCGTGTCTTTATCAATCGCACCTGAAGTTATTTTACCACTCCACAGTACATTATCAACGATGATCAGGCCGCCCTTTCTAACCTTCTCAAAAACGATATCATAATAGGTGCTATTATTTTTCTTATCTGCGTCTATAAATACAATATCAAAAATTTCTTCCAATCCCGGGATGACGTTCATCGCATCGCCGATATGGTAATTTATCTGCTTGCTGTAACGAGAGCTGTCAAAAAAAGGTTTCACCCGCTCTTCAAGCTCTTCGTTAATATCGATGGTGTGAATAATACCATCCTCTCTCAATCCCTCGGCTAAACAAAGCGTTGCATAGCCAGTGTAGGTTCCAATTTCAAGGATACGTGAGGGAGAAATGATTTTGCTCAGAAAACTTAAGACACGGCCCTGATAATGCCCTGAAAGCATTCTCGGCATAGGTACCTTTAGATGCGTTTCACGGTTTATGTATCTCAGCAGTTCCGGTTCCGGTTCACAATGCTGCTCGAGATAGGTCTGCAGTCCCTCGGTAAGCAGTTCCATCGGTCGCAAATATAGGAATTTTGGTTTTTAAGCAAGCATTCTTTTATAAAGTAAAGATTATCAGGCTAATTGCGGATTTCGGCATTTTTGCTTTTTAAATACTAGATTGTAAGTTTCTAATTATTCTTGCGACTAACTCTTCAAAATATATGCAGATGGAAAATGAATTTATCGAGATGATAAATAACCACCGGGGCATTCTCTACAAGGTTTCAAACTTGTATTGTCATGAAGAGGAAGATAAAAAGGATCTCTTCCAGGAAATTGTATTGCAACTGTGGAAGTCGTTCCCGGCATTCCGGAAAAATTCCCGCGCTTCGACATGGATGTACAGAGTAGCCCTAAATACCGCTATAACTAACTTTAGAAAGGAGAGTAAAAAACCAGATCGTCGAACTCTTTTAGATGCCGATTACGAGATTCCCGACTTTAGCGATGCCCTGCTTCAAAAAGAGAATGTACAATTGCTAAACACAGCGATAGCCCGCCTTAGTAAAGTTGAAAAGGCGGTAATTATGCTTTATCTGGAAGAAAAAAGCTATGATGAGATCTCGGAAATTATGGGGATTACAAAAACAAACGTAGGTGTAAAACTTAACAGGATTAAAGTGAAACTTGAAAAACTCCTAAAAACCAATGATTATGAAATTAGATGAGCTTAAAGCCGCTTGGCAGCAATACGATGTAAAGTTGAAATCGACACAAGATTTAAGCAACAAAATAATTACCAGTATGATAAGTGAACGCTCTCTCTCCAGGTTATCTAAGGTTAAGCGGACCTATTTTTGGGGATTTACGCAGATGGGATTCTGGCTGTTCATTGGTATAGCTATTCTGGTTGGAAATCCGTTTGACTATAAGCAAGTAATTGAGTATGTACCTGTTGCTATATATTGTACCTGTTTGGCTATCTTAATATTGGGTATGGCCAGGGTATACCTTCAGATGCTGAAGATTGATATCAATCACGAAAGCCTGCATAAGTCGCTTGAAACAATTATTAATCTTTGTGAGAAACCAAATAAATTTTTCGACCGAACTATTCATTTGCTTATATTTTCTTCTACCGTGTTATTTCCTTTATCCTTTTTGCCCCGGCAAATTTTACGCTCCGGATGGGCGGAAGCAATAGTTGGTACCCTGATAGCAATAGCTGTTTCAGTCACGCTGATATTCATAGCGTATAAACTCGGTGTTTTTGAGGAACAGCATGCTGAAAAATTTAAAAATGATCTTAAAGAGCTGGATGAATTAAAGGCGATCTCGAATGAGTTGCAGAGAGAAGAATAGCCCTTAGATGGCCTTCAATTTATAAATAAGTTAGCCTCTCAAGATATGATTGAAGAATAATGGTTGCCGAAATAGTATCAATTCTTTCTTTATTTTGCCTGTCGGATTTTTTAAAACCGCTTTGGGCAATAGTGGCCGAAGCCATTTTCGAAGTAAAGCGTTCGTCAACAGATTCTACTTTTATTCCGGGAAAGTTCTTTTTTAAAATTGTAATAAACCCTTTCACATGCTGGGCAGATTGTGAAGGACTGCCATCCATTTGCTTTGGTTCGCCAACCACAAAACATTCAACCTCTTCAGAGAGCAGATATTTTTTTATGAATTCGACAGCGTCTTTGGGGTGAATGGTTGTAAGGCCGGTAGCGATAATTTGCAGGGGATCGGTTACAGCAACTCCAATTCGTTTTGTACCATAATCAAAAGCCATTATTCGGGGCATTTTTTTAGATCTGAGATTTGAGACAATAGATTTGAGATACTACTAAGCGTAAAATCTCACATCTCAAATCTAACATCTCCTATCTAATTCCTCAAATCTATTTACTATTTTGCAGCTTATGCAATTTTCGGAGATTGTAGGCCAGCAGCAGGTAAAACAACATCTAATTCAGTCGGTTCTGGAAAACAGAGTGAGCCATGCTCAGTTGTTTCTATCTCCCGAAGGATCTGGCGGCTTGGCGTTGGCACTTGCGTATGCGCAATTTATCTCTTGCGAAAACCGTACCCCTTCCGACAGCTGCGGCGAATGTTCATCCTGCAGAAAGTACAAAAAGCTGATACATCCCGATCTTCACTTTTCTTATCCTTTTTTCGCTAAACATAAGGATGATACCGCTTTAAATTTTATTGAAGAGTGGCGAGAAGCATTTTTAGCGAATCCATACCTAAGCCTCGATGTATGGCGAAGCCAGCTCGATGCCGAAAATAAGCAAGCCAATATCAACATCGCCGAGTGCCATCAGATTATCAAAAAACTAAGTATGAAGCAATTTGAAGCCGAATACAAGGTTTTAATTATGTGGTTGCCCGAATATTTGGATAAAGCCGGAAATACCCTGCTTAAATTAATTGAGGAGCCGCCGCATAAAACCTTATTTTTATTGGTAGCACAAAATCAGGATCAGATTCTTAATACAATTCTCTCGCGAACGCAGCTTGTAAAAGTTCATCGTTTGTATGATAAGGATATTACTGATTATCTGGTTAATAAAAAAGGGTTTATTGAAGAGCATGCGGCAAGAATAGCCTATTTAAGTGAGGGTAATTTACAGACCGCACTAACACTGAGTGAGGAAGAAGGGAACAATAACTTCGGAGTATTTTCTGACTGGTTGCGAATGAGTTTCGCTAACAAAGGGATGCAAGTGATTGAGTTTGTCGAAACCGCGTCCCGTTTCGGAAGAGAAAATCAGAAGAATCTTTTCAAATACGGGATTAAACTTTTGCGCGAGTCGATAATGGTTTTATCAGGGGCGCAACATCTTGTGCATCTTCCTGGTAATGAAAAGGAATTTGTTGTTAACTTTAGCAAAACCTTAACCCTGGCCAAAGCCGAAGCAATAATCAACGAGCTTGAAAAAGCGCACTATCATATAGAAAGAAATGCAAACCCTAAAATTTTATTTTTAGATGTATCTTTGCAGTTTATAAAAATTTTAAAGTTTAATACGCTTCCGCTCGCTAGCGGAACTCAACATATATATAACTAAATGGGATGTGGTTCATGTTCAACGGGCGGATGTACGCCTGCTGGCTGCAAAAGTAATGGCTCTTGCCTTACAAACGGTTGCAGCAAACTAGATGTTTACGACTGGCTGTCGAATATGGACATGCCATCAAATTATAAAGCTTTTAACATAGTTGAGATAAAGTTTAAAGGTTCGCGTAAGGATTTTTATATCAACCATGAGAATCATTACCTCGAAAACGGCGAACTCGTAGTTACAGAAACCGCCACCGGGGGTTATGATGTCGGCCATATTTCCTTAACGGGAGAATTGGTGCGTATGCAGATTAAAAAGAAGCATATGCGCCTGGAAGATATCACCAAGAAAATCATTCGCCGTGCAACGCCTGCCGATGTAGATAAGTGGAAGGCAGCTAAAGATCTGGAATGGGAAACCATGCACAAGGCGCGTACTCTCGCAATCACTCTGGGCCTCTCTATGAAATTAAGCGATGTAGACTATCAGGGCGATAAGTCAAAGGCGACTTTTTATTATACCGCCGAGGGCCGTGTTGATTTTCGCGAACTCATTAAAAAGATGGCGGAAACTTTCCGGATCCGGATTGAAATGCGTCAGATCGGCATGCGCCAGGAGGCCAGTCGTTTAGGCGGAATCGGCTCATGCGGCCGCGAATTATGCTGCTCTACCTGGCTTACAGACTTTAAAACGGTATCTACCTCTGCCGCAAGGTATCAAAACCTTTCTCTAAATACCTTGAAACTTGCGGGGCAATGCGGTAAACTAAAGTGCTGCCTTAATTACGAGCTGGATACTTATATGGATGCCTTGAAAGATATTCCTGATGAAGTAGAAAGGCTCGAGACGGTTAAGGGCACCGCTCGTCTTCAAAAGACGGATATTTTTAAACGCCTCATGTGGTTCAGCTATCCTAAAGACGAGAACTGGATCCCGGTTGAAATTAGGCGCGTAAAGGAGATTCAGAAACTAAACCGTGAGGGAATAAAGCCCGAAGATTTGAGAGACGAAGCGGTAGAATTACAAGCTGCGCCTGTTCCGAAGGTTTTAGATTATGAAAATGTTGTGGGGCAGGATAGTATTACCCGCCTTGATGAACGAAGAAACAACAACAAAAAGAAGAAAAAACGGAGCGGTAATAACAGGCCACAACAAGAAACATCTGGCGCAACGGCAGCTAAGCCCGCCGATACCGCAAGGCCCGAAGCTGTTGTAAAACCAGAGGGGTCAGCCGGTCAGCCAAACCAGCAGAACAGAAACAAGAATCGAAATAAACGCAGGTTTAATAACAATAAGCCGAAACCTAATGAATAGTGTTTTTTCTTACTCTTTGAGGGTGATTGCTTTTCTCTGTGTACTAACTATTGCCGCAGGATGCTCGGATAATGCCGTAGTAGATCTCAATAAAGAAATTAGCAGCCGGAGATGGAGCTACATTAAAAAGGTTTCTATCCCCGTTAAAATTGATGATAGTAACAAACGGTACAATCTGTATATGAATCTGCGCCATACGGCGGATTATAAGTATTCCAATATTTTCGTTTTGATCCATCAAACTGGTCCTGGCGGAAAGAAAACCGAGCGAAAAGAGTTTCAACTGGCTTATCCTGATGGCGAATGGCTGGGAAGCAGCTCCGGCAATTTGTATTCTTATCAGTTATTGTTCAGGGAGGGATATAGTTTTCCGTCGCCGGGAACTTATGTTTTCGAGTTCGAACAAAATATGCGGGATAACCCTTTAAGAGAGGTTAGAGACGTTGGGATGAGGGTGGAACCGGTGGAGTGATATGCAAGTTTGGTGTTCCGAACGCAGAAAGAAAGCTACCCTTGATCCCAAGCAGATAAATGAGGATTTGTAATCTCTCGAATCAGATTAACCTATATACTCATTTAATAATCTCATTAATTCTTCAATATCCACTGGTTTAGAAACATATTCCTCGGCGCCTGCGATTAAACATTTTTCTTTATCGCCCTCCATGGCCTGAGCTGTAACCGCAATTACCGGTATGTGCATTAACGTGGCATTTTCTTTAATAAAGGTGGTTGCCTCGTACCCGTCCATATCCGGCATAATCATATCCATTAGCACAATACCTATTTCTTTTTCCTTTAAGAGAATTTCGATACCCTCACGCGCTCCTGTAGCCGAAAAACATTCAAATCCCTTAGCACGAAGAAAGGTTAGCAATGCAAAACTATTGAAGTGATCATCATCAATAAGCAGGATTTTATTTTTGATCATTTTAAGTATAACTGTTTACTAAACATGAAGTTATAAAATTTGACTAACAATAAGCATTTTAAAGATATGCAAGAAGCAGCAACATTCTCTACACTTGTTGTGTAATCCTTCCAAAAACCTATTAGGTCAGCCCCCGCTATTCTTATTCTGCCATGCCAGTCTGGCGAACATGACCGGATCTCATTATTGCAAATCGTTCATTTACAGGCATCAATAGAAAAAGTTGATAATGCCTGCCTCAGATTAATGCTATAAACTTTGTCTAAACGAAAAAAACAGGGGCAAATCATCGCCCCTGTTTTTTCACTCTATTAAATATTTTTATTTTTTATTTTTTTGCATAATGCTTTTAAACTGCTTAACCGCAAGTGGTTGCAGATTTGAAAATACATGGCTTAGTTGTGTAGGGCTTAATGATGCTCCACCAGGACCAACAGAATGACAGGTAAAACAGGTGTTAGAATCTGCCTGAAAATACGTTTCCATAGTGCTGTTAGCAAGAACACTGGTGCCAATAGCCGAGCCAGGCGATTGGTTCACATCATAGCAGAAGGAGTTAGGTGCTGCGCCGCCATTGGTCCAGGTAGCACCAATAAGCAGGTAGTTTTTACGCACATCATTACCAACCAATAAACGTTGAATGGCATTATTTATCGAAATCAGCTCGCTGTTTGAAGCTGCCGAAGATTTATCTTCGGGGTTAGGCACATGCCCCATAGCAACACCAAATGGGAAAAGCCGTTGTGTATTGCTTGCACTAATAGTTTGGTTGGGTTTTGCGAACAAGGTGTCGGAAGTAGCAAATGTAGTTTGATTATAAATATTGGTGATGTGTGAAATATTGGCTGCTGTATCGGCCGCATTAGAACTGAAGAGCCATCCACTACCACCATCCTGAGGTACAACTTTTACCTTATTGTCTTTTGTAAGATAATCATAAGCGGCATTTGGAGCATTGTTCTTGTGCTCGAAGGTAGACCATATCATTTCCGGGTGACCGGCAACACTACCTACCACATGCATACCCACCAGGGCCATGGTAGCAGTTTTTTCGCCATTAGGCACCCAAATGCTATCTGATTTTGTATAGGTTGGAATAACAGCCTGTACAGTAACGTAATTTTTGAGGCTCTCTTTAGGGAGAGTTGCCGCCTCTACCCATGATGATTTTATTTCCATCGCCAGTGCGTTTGAATCTGGCAAAACCACTCCGTTTTTGCGGGCGTACGCACAAATGCTATTCCTCTGTGCTGCTGTTGTAGGAAATTGTGCTGTATCAATATTTCCATTAGTTAGGCCGCCGGTAAGGTACCATGCATAAACATCGTTTGCCATTGTTAAATAATATACCAGCGATCCGTTTTGAGTCATCAATGCATCGCCAGTTGCCTGCCCGCTTTCTGATTCTATAATGTTTCCTGACACATCAAGGAAGATTCTTTTATTGCCTACGCTGAATTGATGTACAATATTATCACGGTTTTTACTATGTTTAATAATGGCTTTAGGACGATTAATGATTTTTCCAGTCTTATCGATAAACTGAATAGTACCCGAAGCAATTTTCAAATCAGCTACTTGTACTGTTTTACCGGTAGCATCTTTAACCATTGATGTTTCATTTTTTGCAGAACCTATATTTTCTACCTCGAAAAGCCTGCCTTGTTTGTCTTTCATTACGGGCAATCGGTTTGGCCCGTGCTTTCTTATACTACTCGTCATTCGCAGCGCAGAACCGGCAGTGTGGGGAATGAAAGTTCTGTTACCTGCGGAATCTGCTGGTGAGACACCATAAAACACGGGAGATTCTAATACCAGCCTGCCTTTATCCGTAGAGGTAATCCATAAAAACATCCGCTC
>JACMJM010000019.1 GCA_014380615.1 Sphingobacteriaceae bacterium | reverse complement strand
GCATAAGCCTTTTTGATCTTTTGCTCTGCCGCCAGCCTATAAAACTTACCAGAATAACATTAGCTAACACTAATAACGAAAATGCCATCGACGTGGAATCTTCAAAATCAAAGCATAAAAAAACCGTCTCATAATTGCTTGTGAGACGGCCTCTTGATGTAGTAATAGTGTTTCTCTGCCGCAGGGGCAAGCTGAATTTGAACAGCATATTTAGTTCATAAACGTTAATTCAGAAGCCTCTCGATCGGCACTCAATTATAACTTATCAATAGTTTCCTGCTCTTTTAAAGCCGAAATGTTGTTTTTATTATTATAGCTTTCGGTTTGTTCGGCGAAGTATTCCAGTATCCCGCTAATCGTATCCAAGTTATCTGATACCAGTTGGTGCATCTCGGGCAAGTCTTTATCCAGTCTTTTATCTCCCAGATCAATATTATCTACTTCAATTTTACCCAACTTTTTTATAACCGCCGTTTGGCTGTTTTTCAAATCTTCCAATTCATGGACAATCTTTTCCATCAAATCAAACTTTCTAATCTTATCCATTTTTCTATTTTTTGTTTATAAAAAACTAACATATTGATAGTGTGATTGTTTTAAAAGCCGAAATTAATGGCTACCCGAGCTTGGTAACATCCTATTTACAGAGATAAGAAGCTTAAAACTTTAAGTAAATCGCTTTGTATGAATTAAAATTATTACAACCTTATGCATTTCAAGCTATTAATTATAGACGACGATCCGGTGCATCATAAGCTGGTAGAGATGGTTGTCAAAAAATCAAACCCTTTAGTTAAACAAACAGCATTTTTCGAAGCCTCAGACGCTTTTTGCTACATACTTAAAAATAATACGTTTAATACCCTTCCTGATATAATACTGCTCGACCTTGAAATGCCTTTAGTTACGGGCTGGGGGTTTCTCGAATTATTTGAAATAATTACACAGGGGCTTGAAAAAACGTCGACGTAATTATCCTTACCTCTATATTTAATGCCGAGATTAAAGAGAAAGCTTTGAAATTTGATTGTGTTAAAGGAGTTTTCTCTAAGCCTCTTACAGAATCGAAGCTCAATGAAATCCTCAATTCTTCCTTCATAACGGCCAATAAAGCTTCGAAGTAATAATCAACTCCGGTATTTAGAATTATTCTTAATAAACTTGTTACCTGATAGGACTATCAGGAATGATTATCGTTTTGTAATTTTGCGGTACCAATTTCGTTGGATAATTAAGTTTTAGAAAATTCATGAAAAGGAGCTCTATTATCGGAATCATTATCATTGCTATTGCCATAGGTACTATTATCAGCACTTATGCCGATTCAAGCACTTATGGAACTTTCTCCGATGCACAGGAAACTTCCTCCGAACTGCATGTGGTTGGAAAGCTTGATAAAGGGCAACAGCTTATTTATAACCCTAAAAAAGATGCCAATTACTTTGCTTTCTACATGAAAGATAATAATGGTAAGGCCTGTAAAGTGGTATTTAACGGAACTAAACCACAGGATTTTGAGCGCTCTGAACAAATTGTTTTAACCGGAAAAATGGTTGACGGCGAGTTTCAGGCTTCGAAAATTCTAATGAAATGCCCGTCAAAATACAATAAAGATCAAGTTGAAGTTCAGGAAGTAAAATCTGCTTCTTAAATTAATCATCATAAATGGATATACAATTTGCGGGAGAACACCTGCTACCCGGCCAATTGGGCCAGTTCTTTATAGTTTTATCGTTTGGTACCGCACTCTTAGCCACAATATCTTATTATTTCGCTACAGTAAAAGATACGCTCGACGGTTCCTGGAAACGAATTGCCAGAATAGCTTCCGGCTTAAATACAGTATCGGTGGCCGGTATCGGATCGTGCCTGTTTTATATTATTTACAATCATTATTTCGAGTATAATTACGCCTACGCACATTCTTCAAAGGCTTTACCGGTATATTACATCATATCCAGTTTCTGGGAAGGACAGGAGGGGAGTTTCTGGCTCTGGATGTTTTGGCAGGCAGTTTTATCTAATATTTTAATCTGGAAAGCTAAAAGCTGGGAGAACTCGGTAATGACAACGGTTATGCTGTCGCAAACCTTTCTGGCATCGATGCTTTTAGGAGTAGAAATTTTGGGTGCCCGGATAGGTAGTTCGCCATTTATCCTTCTGCGCGAAGCAAGCGAAGGGCCCATCTTTTCGAGAGCCGATTACCTCACTTTAATTACCGACGGGAACGGGCTAAATCCCTTATTGCAAAATTATTGGATGGTAATACATCCGCCTACCTTATTCCTTGGTTTCGCCTCGATGATAGTTCCCTTTGCTTATGCTATAGCGGGATTATGGGAAAAGCGATACAAAGAATGGCCTTTAAGCGCATTGCCCTGGGCCTTGTTTGCCGTAATGATTTTAGGGACTGGAATTATTATGGGGTCATTTTGGGCCTATGAGGCTTTAAACTTTGGTGGTTTTTGGGCCTGGGATCCGGTAGAAAATGCGTCTATAATTCCCTGGTTAACGCTAATCGCCGCAGTACACGTTATCCTGGCCTATAAAAGCTCCGGGCATTCTTATTTTACAGCCACGTTCTTAACTATTATTAGCTTTATCTTGGTTTTATACGCCTCATTCTTAACCCGAAGCGGCATTCTTGGTGAAACCTCGGTTCACTCCTTTACCGACTTGGGTATGTTTGGGCATTTGCTTTTATATATAGGCGTATTTTTAATTCTTTCTATTGTTTTAATGGTGATACGATGGAAAGAAATGCCGATAACTGAGAAGGATGAAGAAACCTATTCGAGAGAGTTCTGGTTATTTATCGGTGCCCTGGTTTTGGGGCTTTCCTGTATGCAGGTACTTGCTACAACTTCCATACCCGTGTTTAACGCGGCCTTCGGAACTAAGATAGCACCACCCCCAAATGAAATTCAGCATTATAATAAGTGGCAGGTACCTTTTGCCGTTGTAGTGTCCATTATATCGGGTTTTACCCAATTTCTTAAATACAAAAATACCGACACAAAGAAATTTTGGAAGAAGATCAGAATTTCGGTATTGGTTGCGATACTGGCGACAGCGGCTTTCGTTTACATTGCGAAAGTATACACTAACCTAATGTATATCGTATTAACCTTTGCCGGCATATTCTCCATAATCAGTAATCTTGACATCTTATTCGATGCTCTAAAAGGGAAATGGAAACTTGCCGGATCTTCTGTAGCACACATCGGATTTGCTTTTTTACTAATCGGAGCTTTGGTATCAGCCGCCACAAATGAAGTTGTGTCTGTAAATACTTCCGGGCTTATCGCTGTTGCTGGCTTTGATAAAGTTGAAAAACCACGTGAAAATTTAATGCTCTACCAAGGTGAACCAATGGCAATGGACAAGTATACCATTACCTATGTAGGGGATTCTATAGACGGAGTAAATGTTTACTATAAGGTTAATTATAAAGACATTGACAAGAAAACCGGAAAAATAAAGGAAGAATTCAACCTTTATCCTAACGCCCAGCAAAACCCTAAAATGGGACTTGTAGCTTCTCCGGATACCAGGCATTACCTTACTTACGATATTTACACTCATGCCACCGCAGCTCCGCAAATTAAAGAAGACAAGCACGAAGCGCATGAAGGCCACTCTGAGGATGAGGAATATGATACGCCTTTAACTAAAGAGGTATCTCCGGGCGATACTATAAAATATACCAGCGGAGTAATCGTAATTAAAGCGGTTAACCGGAATGCCACTATCGAAAAGATTCCGATATCACCCAATGATATAGCTGTGGGCATGGATCTGGAAATAATAACCGGCGGAAAGACCTATACGGCTCAACCATTATACCTTATTAAAAACGGAAATAAGTTCGATTTTGCCAAAACTATTGATGAAGCGGGACTAAAACTTCGTTTTTCTAATATCTATCCCGACAGGAACAAACTGGAGCTGATGGTGTATCAAAAACCTGCTGCTCCTAAAAAGTGGATAGTGCTTAAAGCGATAAAGTTTCCCTATATAAATCTTTTCTGGGGCGGTACCATTATTATGGTGATAGGCCTGCTGCTTTCCATTTTTCGCCGTCAAAAAGAGTTAAGGCCCGCACGATGAAGATAACTCTCCTGGGAAGCGGTAATGTGGCTACACACCTTGGGGAAGCTTTTAAAAAGGCCGGGCACGAGATTGTTCAAGTGTGGAGTAGAACTGCGAAAAACGCTGCGGTACTGGCAAATAGTTTACAGTGCGGGTATACTAATCACATTTCTGATCTGAGTGCGGAGCCGGATATTTATATACTATCTGTTCCTGACGACAGCATAACGGAAACAGCTCTAAAATTTCCGTTTCCGGAAAAAATACTGGTTCATACCTCCGGTACTACAGGTTTGGAGGTTCCAGGAATTTCAGGCGTTTTTTATCCCGTCCAAACATTTTCCAAAAGCACAAAACTTGATCTTTCATTAGTGCCCATTGCAATTGAAGGAAAAGATCAGGAAGTAGAACGTTTGTTGCTCGAACTAGGAGGCTCAATATCATCCCGGGTGGTTAAATTAAACTCCGATCAGAGAAAAGCGCTCCATGTGGCAGCGGTTTTTGCCTGTAATTTCAGTAATCATCTTTATGGTATTGCTGAGAGAATTCTGGAAAGCAAAGAATTGTCATTCGATTTAATATACCCGCTTATTCTCGAAACAGCAGTAAAAGTTCAGGGAAATTCTCCGGCTTCTGTTCAAACCGGCCCGGCTGTCCGAGGCGATCAAAAAACCCTTGATAAACATCTTCAATTTCTTGATACGAACCCCGCTTTAAAGGAATTATATGAACGCATAAGTCAAAGCATTATCAATTTCTATTAAAAAGCATGGTGCCTGCTCATTTTTATTAATTTTGCCGCAATGAATCTGTATAAAATCAAAATAAATTTTGAAGATCAGGCATTAGAATCAGTTGAATTGCCTATCGCCGAAGGTGAATCTGTACTGGATGTATGCCTTGATAACGGAATAGAGCTTCAACATAACTGCGGTGGTGTTTGCGGCTGCAGTACCTGCCAGGTATATGTAAACAGGGGTATGGATAACCTTCAGGAGATATCAGATAAAGAAGAAGATTTTATAGACCGTGCCGTAAATCCGCGAATTAATTCGCGTCTAGGTTGTCAGTGCGTAGTTATTGATGGTGATATCGAAGTTACTTTACCAGATCAAAACCAATTCTTAGGACATTAATCAAACATGAATCAGGATAAATTTGCATTACCCATACATTGGAAAGACCACGAAGATATTGCCATGGGCCTTTATGAGAAGTTCGGTGACGATTTTACAGAATCAAAAATCTACCGTATTCGTTTTACCGAGCTAATGGAATGGGTACTGTCTCTCCCTAATTTCGCCGGTACCCGGGAGGAGTGCAATGAAGGGCATTTAGAGCAGATCCAATCTGCCTGGGTGTATGAGTGGCGTGATAATCAGTGAGATGTGCAGATACCTGTATGGTGTTTTAAGATGTGCGGATCACTATAAAGCGTCGAATTAATCTGCACATCAAATAATTTGCACATCAAAACGCATTTACACATCAAAATCTGCACATTAAAATAAAACGCCAAACTAATCTGCAAATCTGCACATCATTAATCTGCACTTTGACACATTTTCACATCAAAAAATTTGCACATCATTATAAGGCGTCGAATTAATCTGCACATTTGCACATCATAAAATTTGTACATTTAAGCTATGTTTCTTAGTAAGTTAAAACAGATAAAAGCCTTTGTACTTGATATTGATGGTGTTCTTACCGACGCAACGATTCATGTAACCGAATCTGGCGAACAACTTCGCCGCTTTAATGTACGCGACGGGTATGCCATGCAGTTCGCCGTAAAAAAAGGGTATTTAATTTGTGTGATATCCGGAGGAAAATCTAATAGTGTTATTTTAAGATTAAACGGTTTGGGTATTACTGATGTACATTTAGGCATTACCGAAAAGCTTGAAGTATATAATCGATTTCTGGATCAGCACCAGCTTCAGCCCGAAAATATAATCTACATGGGTGATGATATCCCGGATATTCCGGTAATGAAAGTTTCGGGCGCCTCTGCTTGTCCCTCGGATGCTGTTGATGAAGTAAAACAAATAAGTAATTACATATCTTCTAAAAAAGGCGGGGAAGGATGTGTGAGAGATATTATTGAGAAAGTTTTAAAAGTTCAGGATAACTGGTATGATGCTACTCATACTGCATCGGAAGAAAGTATTCCTTCTGTTTAACCCTTAATATGGAAAATTTTCCGACAATCATATTAGCCTCTAAATCTCCCCGTCGTCAGGAACTTTTAAAACTGATGAACCTTGATTTTCGGATAGTTTTAAAGGAAGTTGATGAGTCGTACCCAGAGGGCTTAGGCCCCCCGGAAATTGCGGTGTATGTAGCCGAAAAAAAAGCGAAAGCATTTGACGAGTCGTTGCAAGAAAATGAACTGGTACTAACAGCCGATACGATTGTTTGTGTAGATAATATTATTCTCGGCAAGCCTGACGATGAGGAACATGCTTTTGAAATGCTTAGTCTCTTATCAGGAAAAAAACATGAAGTAATAACCGGTGTGGCTTTTTTGCAAAATCATCGTTTACATTCCTTTCATGAAATCACGGAAGTGTATTTTAAAAGTCTGAATGAAAAACAAATCAGGCACTATATCCGAACCTCTAAACCTTTCGACAAAGCCGGATCGTATGGGATTCAGGAGTGGGTTGGCTTGTTTGGAATAGAAAGAATTAATGGTTCTTACACTAATGTGGTTGGATTGCCCACTCACAGGGTGTACGAAGAGCTTCAAAAATTTGTCATTTAAACGTTTTGCTAAAACTTAAATATTGCTATAGTGTTAACTATATGTGAATTTAAGTATACAAAACATAAGCAAATATTTGTTTCCCATCCTGGTTATCATCTTTGCGATATTTTATCTTACTAATGAGCCATTATACCGGGAATTTATCAGTGAAGATCATTTTGTAGAATGGTTAACATTTCTATTTTTGATTTTAACAGGATTCTCATCCGCAATACTCGCAAACCGGATCAAGCACCGTCATAACTATCTGCATTGGTTTTTTATTGTTTTTTCTGGGTTCTGTATTCTTGCGGGCTTTGAAGAAATAAGCTGGGGACAACGAGTTTTTGATGTAGAAACCACAGAGTTTTTTCAGCGGCACAGTGATCAAAAAGAAATCAATTTACATAATACATTTCAGGGAACAGTTGGTATTAAAACCAAGCACATAGCCTTATTGGCCATGTTTATATACGGAGTTTTGCTGCCCTGGAGAGAGAAAAAGGGTGATCAGCATGTGGAATGGCTAAAAGCACATTATTTAATTATTCCGCCTTTATTTTTAATTCCCGGGTTCTTGATGGCTACTGCCTTAATGCTCGACTTTCAGACTGGTTATGAAGAGGAAATAGGAGAGTTCTTTTTTAGTATATGCTTTTTCCTAATGATTCAATGGAATCATCGTCTTTTTAAAACCACTCCAACTTTTCGTTCACCAGGATTTGGAGTTATCAAGCAAAAGCCCCTCCTTCAAAGCAAAAGCACTTAACTCAACCGATTCAATTTTTAGTTCTTTAAGGATGTATTGGGTTAAAACTGTAGCCACCACAATCATGTCTGTACGAACAGGGAGTATAGCTTTGTTCTCTTCTCGTTCGGAGTGGATCGATGAGAGGATATAAGCCATAGCAGATTCCAGTTCATCGATATTAAACTTATACGATCTTTCAACGCTAAACTTCTGACGATTTCCCTGGATTTGACAAAGTGTTGCGAATGTTTCAAAAGCACCCGCCGAACCTATAAGAACCGATGGTTTATATTGTTGAGATCGGAGCTTTAAATCGGCTAATACTGCGTCGAGGTTAAGGTGAATTGCTTTTACATCGTTCTCAGAAATCGGATCAGAATTGTGAAACATCTCCATCAGTTTTGCAGCTCCGATAGGGTAGCTCTTTTTCCATGTAATGCCATCGCTGTTCGCGAAAATAAATTCCACGCTTCCGCCCCCGATATCCATAATTAGCGAGCTGCCGCCCAGATCTACCGCTTGGGCAACTCCCTTATAAATCAACGCTGCTTCGGTGGCACCATCTATAATTTCAATTCGTATGCCGGTGCTTGCCTTTATTTCGTCGATAAACGCCTGGCCGTTTTCAGCTGTTCTAAGCGCAGCCGTGCCTACGGCCCTTATCTGTTCAACGCTAAAGTAATTTATGGACTGTTGGAAATCTGATAATGCCTTTAAACCGCGTAGATAGGCGGATTCTGTAATAGCTCCCTTATTGATCCCGCCTTCTCCTAATTTCACATGCTTTTGTTCGGAGTGTACTATCTGTTCGATGTTATTGCCGGATACGTCAGCGATCAGTAAATGAAAGGTATTAGTGCCAAGGTCGAGCGCGGCAATACGTTTGGGCATAATGAATTATTCTTTGTACATAAACCACTTTACTATCTCACGGTAACTGGTTTTCTTTCCGTACATTAAAATTCCCACCCGGTAAATTCTTGCCGCTACCCAGGTGGTACAAATAAATCCCGCGATAAGCAATGAAACAGATAAATATAGCTGCCAGTCGGGTACACCAAATGGTACTCTTACCATCATAGCGATAGGAGAGGTGAACGGAATCATGCTTAACCAGAACGATAAAGTACTATTCGGATTATTTACGATAAAACTGAAGGCCATAATGTAGGTGAACAGCAGGGGCAGTGTAATAGGAAACATAAATTGCTGTGTTTCCGTTTCATTATCTACAGCAGAGCCTACAGCCGCGAATAAAGCACTGTAAAGCAAATATCCGCCAAGAAAATAAATCAGAAAGGTAACGAGTACATAGCCTACCGGGATAGTTTGAAGCGCACCTAAAACACTATATGGTAAAATTTCGGTACTGGTAACTTTTGTCGCCAGTGCAGACAAAACTATCCAAAGCAAAAATTGAGTGAGGCCAACCAGGCCGATTCCAATAATTTTACCCAGCATTAACTGAAAAGGCTTTACCGAAGATATAATTACCTCTACAATTCTGCTTGTTTTTTCTTCGATAACACCCCGCATTACTTGCGCACCGTAAATAAACAGGCATAAATAAATCAATATAGCTGCGGCAAAGCTAATGGCATAAGCGGCAGTTGCGTTTGTTTCTTTTTCGCCCTCATCGGTAAGTTCTTTATATTCAATAGAAACGTTGGCCTTTATGCTTTCAAGTGTTTCGATATCAATACCGGCGTCTTGCAATAGCTTATAACGAAGGATGTTATTGATTTGATTCTCAATCTCATTAGTAACAAACATGGGAGCCTTTTTTTCGGAAACCAACTGTACATTAGCACCTTTTTCTACATTCTCGGGGATATACAACACAAAGCTGCCGTTCTTTCTGGCGGTTAATTTTGCCGCCTCAAAGTTTTCGGATGTTGGTAAAAAAACTAAGGTTCTGCTGTTTTTAAGCTGCGATATAAAATTACCGTTTCGATCAATAACCGCTATCTCGGTAATGGCATCTCCGCCAGTATGTGTAAGGTAGGCAACCAAAGCCGTCATCCCCATTAACAACAGAGGAACTAAAAGCGTCATTAAAAGAAAGCTTTTCTTTTTAACCCGGCTAAGGTATTCGCGTTGAATAATGAGCAGCGTTTTACGCATAATCCATCCCCCTTACCTGTTGAATGAAAATATCGTTAATAGTTGGAACTACTTCTGTAAGCTGCTCAATCTGCGCCATCGGGATAAGATATTGCAAGGCGTCATTTACTTTGATTCCTTCTTTAAGTTTAATCGTAATCTGACTAGTTTCTTCTAAATCACCCTGACGGATAACTTCGAACAGTTGCTGCCCCGATAAATTTAGCTCTTCGCCCTTATATTCTATGCAATAGGTATTACTCCGGTACGAGTTTTTTATATCCTTTAACCGTCCGTCAAGCACCTTTCGCGATTTGTTAATCAGTGCAATACTGTCGCAAAGCTGCTCAACAGATTCCATTCTGTGGGTAGAAAATATAATAGTTGCGCCTTGTTTATTTAATTCAAGAATCTCATTTTTTATAACTTCTGCATTAATGGGATCAAATCCGGAAAATGGTTCATCTAGTATAATTAATTCGGGATTGTGAATCACCGTGGCAACAAACTGAACTTTTTGCTGCATTCCTTTACTCAAATCTTCCACCTTTTTTTTCCACCAGGTTTGCATCTCCATTTTTTCAAACCAGTAATTGCTTCGCTCGAGGGCATCTTTGCGGCTTAAACCTTTTAACTGAGCCAGGTAAAGCATTTGTTCGCCTATTTCCATTTTCTTGTAAAGGCCGCGCTCTTCCGGTAAATAGCCGATAGTATTTATATGAGATGGATTAAGTCGTTCTCCATTAATGTATATCGCCCCCTCATCAGGAGCTGTAATTTGATTGATTATTCTGATTAATGATGTTTTACCAGCACCATTAGGCCCTAACAAACCGAATATACATCCTTTTTCAACCTCAAGGCTAACATTGTCGAGTGCCCGGTGATTGGCATATTGCTTTACTATGTTTTCGATTTTAAGCATAGGATACCATTCGGATTACCGTTTTTGGAGCGGCTGATGAAAAGAGTATTGTTTCTATAAGGATATAGTACTAAGTAAAGTTGTAATGTCTGAAGGTTTTAAGGGCTTTACCAAAAAAGTATATACGTTGGGGAAATTAAAAGAATCGCCATGATCATCCGAACTGGTTGACGAGGTGAGAATAATTACTTTATGATCGAGATCCTTTTTCTGCATTTGGCTCAAAAACTGCCATCCGTCCATTAAAGGCATATTGAGGTCAAGAAAAATGAAATCCGGATTAATATCTGATATCATTTCTAAACCTTTAACCGGATCGTTGCATTCGTGTACAGTAGTCTCCGGAGAAATCTGGTTGATCAGCTTCCTGACAATAAAAGTCGATATCTCAATATCATCAATTACTAGAACGGTTTTCATTGTGCTTTTAAGGTTTTAGATATTTAGCCCTAAGGTAATTTTTTTATTGAAAATATTGATATAGGGCATTGATTTTATTTTTAGTTTCGCCAATTGTTCAATTCAAAAATCATACCCTAACATATATAGAGATGAAGAAAATAATTGCGTTGGTAACAGGGGGCTTTACAGGAGAATCGGTAATATCACTTAAAAGTGCCGAAGTAATAGATTCAAATCTCGACAGAGAAAAGTATGAAGTATATAAAATTATTATTTCTCAGGAAAGCTGGTTTTACGCTGATAGCGACGGAATTAAACATGAAGTTGATAAAAACGACTTTTCATTAACTATTAATGATAAAGCAATCCGTTTTAACGGCATTTTTATTGGCTTGCATGGTTCGCCCGGAGAAGACGGAAAGCTGCAGGGATATTTTGATATGCTGGGAATT
This sequence comes from Sphingobacteriaceae bacterium, assembly GCA_014380615.1. Taxonomy (GTDB): domain Bacteria; phylum Bacteroidota; class Bacteroidia; order Sphingobacteriales; family Sphingobacteriaceae; genus Paradesertivirga. Next base: position 190,989 of record JACMJM010000019.1, on the reverse strand, counting down.
CCCTACACTACCTGCGACGCTTTAACATCAGCCATTACTATGAATAAGGGTTATACAAAAGCGATAGTAAACGGGATTAATAAATTGAATATTGCCCGATCTGTGCAATTATTTTCCAATTTGCCTGCCAATTCGGCCGAAGTACTTTCTCAGTTAAAGCTGCCCTTATTTGTAAAGCCCAATAACGGGGGAAGCAGTATTGGAATGAGTAAAGTTAAAACTCCCGGAGAACTTCCGGAAGCCTTAGAAAAAGCTTTCAGCGAAGACACCCAGGTTTTGGTAGAGGAGTTTGTTAATGGAAGGGAATTTACCATCGGCGTGTATAATGGAAAAGACGGTATTAAAGTATTGCCCGCAACAGAGATAGTAACCTCGAAGGAGTTTTTTGACTTTGAAGCGAAATACACATCCGGTGTAACGGAGGAAATTACACCCGGAAGAATGTCGGAAGAGGAAAAAACCCGGGTAGAAGCTATAGTGGTAGATGCCTACCAAAAGTTAAATTGTAAAGGGGTAGTGAGAATTGATTACATTCTCGAAGAGGAAACCGGTAAGTTCTTTTTTATAGAAGTGAATACGGTTCCGGGGCAAACCGAAAACAGTATTATCCCCCAGCAGGTGAGGGCGATAGGAAGGACAATAAAGGATTTCTATACTGAATTGATTGAGGTTTCGATAACGTAATATCGGTGAGTGATTTAAGTATCAAACAAGTTAATTTGAAAACCGCACCGAATTCAGATCGAGTATTTCTCAATCATTTCTTCGGTAATTTTCATACCTCTACCTGTTTTAATATCAATCAACACATAATCGAACCAGCCGTCGCTGCATACTTTTCCAGTTTTTAAGCTTAGGATTTCAAATTTAACCTTACTGCTTTTTTCATCCATAGACATTATCCAGGTAGTAACCGTAAATGCTTCTCCGAGTGTTAATGGGCGTTTGAATTCCACATGAGCGGTTTTAACCACCCAGCCATATCCCATATCCATAAACTCTTCCATAGACATGCCATAGCAGGTTTCCATCTGTTCGTAACGGGCGGCCAATACATAATCAAGGTATTTGCTATTATGTACATGATTAAACATGTCTATGTCGTCTGGCCGGACTTTTAATTCGGTTATAAACCTGCTGTATTCTTTATGTTTCTCCATTGTTCAAAGCTATTCAAAGCGATATAGTTTAACCTTTAAAATGGCTGGTTCCGCACCTAATTTAGCACCTGTGCCGGTTCGGTTTGCCGCTGCTTCATCTGCGAGTTTATAACTCACCATTATATTATCGCCGTTCAAAAGCCTCCCTTGTTTCCAAACTCCATTTTCATAAATTCCTTCTCTTACCGATGTAAGTCCCGCCATTTTAGGCCCGGGCGATGTTGGTACAAACGTAAAGTCGACATTCGAACCTGCCACAGTGAATGCATCGGGACCGGAATTAATTATCAAACCATAACCCATATCCACCTGGGTGACCCCGTTCCAGTTTTTTCTCGCCGTTACTTTAATCTTATAACCGCCCAGTTCAATCTGTGCAACAGAATCAGTCCTGTTCAGTATTACCGCCGAAATACTTCCGGCAGCTTGCGCGGCTGTAATTTCGGGGCTCAGTTGCGATAAAATTTTATATGCTTTAGCCAGGGGAGTTTTAGATACATCCTCTGTAGCACCTCTGCCATCATCTATCCCGAAAGGAGAGTAGCCTATAGCATTATGCCTGCCAATTACATAAAAGGCATTTGCCGCACCTGCCTCGCCGCCGCGTGATTCGGGAACAAATAAGGGGTTCCATGGGTGATGATATAAATCAGCACTGCCTTTAAAATCCTGAACATAAATATCGGGAGCAAAAATATCGATCCTTGGCGCACCCGCCCGCCAGATGTCATGCACATGTGCCTGAGGGCCGCCGCCCGGATAATCGCCCGGGTTTTTATCTTCAGGTTGAACAATCCATGCGTTTACAAACATGGGTAAGTTATACTCTGCTTTCCCGGCGGCCGCCACGGTATTTATGTAGTTAGCGTAGCTCCACGACATAAACGCCTCATCCGCAGCCGCACCCTGGCCGAATACTTCGGCCCATGTGCCTGATATTTTAGACCCGTTGGCATGCCAAAGCTTTTTAAAAGAAGGCTGTAATTCTTGCCGATGCTGTTCAATAGATTCGAGCAAATAGGAAGGTACCGGCTTTGCAATTTCTTTATTTGCCAATGCAGAATGGTCTCTGGTGCCGCCAATTACTCCAACTTCATTTTGAACCTGCACCATTATTACAGTTTTTCGCTGCTGATCTACGGTTTTTACATGACGCATTAATGCCGCAAATGCTTTTGCGTCAGCCTTCGCCGCTTCAGTACTCAACGAAGTTATGGTTTCGGTAGGTTTTCCATTCTCCAGCAAGATCCGCGGAAAGCGTTTATAATCTTTTTTCACCCAAACTGGGGCGTAATGCGATAATCCGTTTTTCCAGCTTCCGAACCAAAGTAACACCACACGCATATTATTGTCACGCGCTCCTTTAAGTATGCCGTCTACCAACGAAAAGTCGAACTTTCCTTCCTGCGGTTCTATCAGTTCCCAGGAAACGGCAACTAATGCTGTGTTCAAATTCATTCGCTTTAATGGGGCCCAAAGCGGATTTAAATAACTTAAATCTGATGAACTGGAATTATGAAGTTCGCCGCCTAAAACAAGAAAGGGTTTGCCATCAACAATTAACTGCGTAGTGTTTCCACGTTTCTCGAGATGAGGAATCTCCTGCGCATTAGCATTAGAAAGTATTAAGGCAAGGCTTAATAAAGTAAGTTTTTTTAAAATAGGTCTCATCATTAGATTTGATTGTTACTTAACTGCTACGTCCCAGACTTTGGCCATGCGTGATTTCCCTGCGGGGCCCTCAATAATCAGGCTGACGATATATTTTCCTGCCTCTTTATATTGATGTACGGGGTTTTGTTCGGCAGATGTGGTCTGGTCGCCGAAATCCCAATGCCAGCTGGAAACTTGTCCTACACTCTCGTCTTTAAATGTTACCTGTCGTTTAGCCATATCGGTTACAATAAACGACCATTGCGCCTCAAAAGACTTTTTATATTTGTTTTCCAGGGGAAGAAGAGTGAATATAGTGCCTAAGCTAGAGTTTCCATACATTTTATGATGCTTTGAAAGATTCCAGAAGCCTTTATTGGTAATATCATTTACATCATCATAATCTATAATCGCCCAAGTGAGGCCAATTTTCTTATTGTCTGTCAAAACAGACTCTACCGCACGCACCGGCCCTTCAGCACCTGCATAGTCGAAAGGTGTGATCCAGAATTCCGCAGTAAGCTTTCCGGGTTCGCCCGGCTTAAAATTATAAGAATATGAAATATTTGAGTAGGGGAGTTCTTTTAACCATTTTTGAGGGCCCCATAGCAATGCCCAGTCTTTACCAACTGCGGGTGTAAAAATATGATAGTTCTGTGCATGCACGCTGTGGTATGAGAAATATGTATCCCAGCGGTATAAGTTCTGATTAGGATGCTGTTCGTCAATAAGGGGGCCGCCGGATAAATCAGCGTCAACCACTATCTCAAAAATATCATTGTGTAGTCCGGGATGAGTAAAATCCCAGTAATTATCATAAGCTTCATACAAAAAGTAGAGACGATTTAACCCTTTCACCCAGGCCACACGCACTTTTACATCAAGATTATTTGGGTCTGTTTTTGGGTAGCGGCCCGAATCATCCCATATTTGATCTGTTCCTACGATGTATTCTTTTGGGAATGCGTCCCAATCGTCAGTCTTTCCATCAATTTTTGGAATCATATTAGCCGGAAACTGGTATACTTTATAACCTCTGTCTTCCTGACCGGATACGTTAAAAAAGGGAAAAGCGGCTAATAGAATAATCAGCAAATTCCGGATACTCATAAATGGCTAGATTTTCGTTGCTGCAAGTTAAATATTTTGTCAGTCATGAAAAACCTTAATCGCAATTATTACACTTCTTGAAACAGATTGGAAAAAACTTCTTTTTAATGATTGTCAAAAATATCTATCTTACGGTTGTACTAACCCCCTTACAAAATCAACCGAACCTGAATGAATGCTCATAGTAGACCCTTTTTTGCCCTGATTTTCGTAAGCTCTGTTACAGAAATTTTAAGTAAAGAAGAAGTTTCCGTTATCGTAGAAGCAGAGCGCAAGCAATCAAACTCCAACGGTTTATCCGGAATGGCAATTGTTTTAGGAGGTAATGTACTTCGCTATGTAGAAGGTAATGAGGAAAATGTTATAGCAGAATTTAAACAAGCAAGTAGAAACTATAACATCACGAATATTATTAAACTTTTCGACGGCAGCATTGCTCACCGATATTTTGAAAACTATTTATTTATGAGCAATGTGCATCCTTCTTTAAGCGATTTTAAAAGTCCGGAAATGAAAGAATATCTCGAGGAGTGTCTGAGTATCGACAGTATGCCCATGAGAATTATTAAAGATTTTATAAAAAACAACACCTAGCGTTATGAGGCATAAACTAGACCTGTTTTCTGTTTTTTAAATGTTGTAGTTTTTAATTTTCCTTTTTTTAGAGTAATAGAGTGACTAAGCTGTTTGTAATATCAGTAACATTCATTACCTTCGCAGCCAATTAACAATTTTTTTAATCGCTTTAATATTATTCAGGTAATGTATTTAAGTACAGAGTATAAGGCAAATATTTTTGCCAAACATGGTAAAGGCGCAACCGATACAGGTTCGGCCGAAGGTCAGGTAGCATTGTTTACCGCACGTATTGCTCATTTAACAGGGCATTTAAAAGGCAACAGAAAAGATTTTTCTACTCAGTTAGCTCTTCAGAAATTAGTTGGTAAGCGCCGTGCTTTACTTGCTTATTTATACAAGAAAGACATTAACAGGTATCGTGCTATTATCAAAGCTTTAGAGCTAAGAGATATCATAAAATAATTCTTTTTAAAAAAATCAAGAGCCATCCAATAAAGGGTGGCTTTTTTTTTAACTTCGCCAATAAAAAAATCTTTAAATAAATATCCGATGCGTTATTAAAGAGGAAAAGCGCATCATTAATGAAAACAAATGAGTTATAACTTAATTACCAAGTCTTTCGATTTAGGCGATGGCCGTATAATCGAAATTGAAACCGGTAAGCTTGCCAAACAAGCCGATGGTTCTGTAGTAGTAAAAATGGGTGATACCATGTTACTGGCCACTGTTGTATCGTCAAAAGACGCAAAAGAAGGGGTTGATTTCCTTCCTTTATCGGTTGATTATCAGGAGAAATATGCCGCAGCAGGGCGTATCCCGGGCGGATTTCTTCGTCGCGAGGCACGTTTATCTGATTACGAAATTTTAATTTCACGCCTTGTGGATCGTGCGCTGCGCCCGATGTTCCCTGAGGATTACCATGCTGACACACAAGTGATGATTTCACTTATATCAGCAGATAAAAACATAATGCCTGATGCACTTGCGGGACTTGCCGCATCGGCGGCGCTTGCAGTGTCAGATATTCCGTTTAACGGGCCAATTTCTGAAGTGCGTGTTGCCAAGATTGACGGAAAGCTGGTAATCAATCCTTATTTAAGCGATTTAGAGCGTGCCACTTTAGAATTTATCGTTGCCGGTTCTGAGCATGATATCACGATGGTTGAAGGTGAGTGTTCTGAAATTCAGGAAGAAGAAATGATTGAGGCTATTGAGTTCGCTCATAAAGCTATCAAAATACAAGTTTTAGTTCAAAAAGAATTGATGGTTGAAACTGGTAAAACAGAGAAACGTACTTATTCTCACGAACATAAAAACCTGGAATTAAGGGATCAGGTATTTGCTGCTACTTACGATCAGGTTTATGCAATAGCTAAATCTGGTTCTTCTAAAGGCGATCGTTCTGATAGCTTTAAAGAAATTCAAAATAACTTTATCGCTTCTTTAGGTGAAGATATTGATGATATAACTAAAGGATTAGCTAAGAAGTATTTCCATGATGTGCAGTATGATGCTATCCGTAACCTTGTTTTAGACGAAGGAATTCGTTTAGACGGTCGTGATGTACGTACGGTGCGCCCAATCTGGAGCGAAATTGGTTATTTACCTGCTGCTCATGGTTCTGCGGTATTTACACGTGGAGAAACTCAGGCTTTAACCACAGTAACATTAGGTACCAAGCTTGATGAGCAAATGATTGATGGTGCGTTTTACAACGGATACCAGAAATTCATTTTACATTATAATTTCCCTGGTTTCTCAACTGGCGAGGTTCGTCCAAATAGGGGAGCTGGCCGTCGCGAAATTGGACATGGTAATTTAGCTCAGCGTTCTTTGAAAAAAGTAATGCCAAGTGTTGAAGAGAATCCTTACACAGTACGTATTGTATCTGATATTTTGGAATCAAATGGTTCTTCGTCTATGGCTACAGTTTGTGCCGGTACTCTTGCTTTAATGGATGCTGGTGTGAAATTGAAAGCTCCGGTATCTGGTATCGCAATGGGTTTAATAACCGACGAAAAGACTGGAAAATATGCTGTATTGTCTGATATCTTAGGTGATGAAGATCATTTAGGAGATATGGATTTTAAAGTAACCGGTACAGAAGCAGGTATTGTTGCTTGTCAGATGGACTTGAAAATAAATGGTTTACGCTGGGAAGTATTAAGAGATGCTTTAAGTCAGGCTAAAGAAGGTCGCCTTCATATCTTAAACGAGATGAAGAAAACTATTGCTGAGCCTCGTGCTGAACTAAAACCACATGCTCCTCGTTTAGAGATGCTTAGAATAGATAAAGAATTCATTGGTGCGGTTATCGGGCCAGGTGGAAAAGTTATCCAGGAAATGCAGCGTGAAACAGGTGCTACCATCACTATCGAAGAAAAAGACAATCAGGGTGTGATTAGTATTTTTGCTCCAAGTAAAGATGCGATTGATGCGGCAGTAAAACGCATTAAAAATATTGTTGCTAAACCTGAGCCGGGAGAGATTTACGAAGGTAAAGTGAAATCGATTATGCCTTTCGGCGCGTTTGTTGAGATTATGCCGGGTAAAGACGGTTTACTTCATATTTCTGAAATTGACTGGAAACGTTACGAATCAATGGACGGAATTTTCAACGTAGGTGATGAAGTGAGAGTAAAGCTGCTTGAAGTTGATAAACAAGGTAAACTTAAATTATCAAGGAAGGCTCTTATTCCTCGTCCTCCGCGTGAGGAAAAACAACCTGAAGGTTCTGTACCGACAGCATAAATTTAAGCCCCGAACAGGGGCTTTTTTATTGGTATAATTTTTTTTCGTCGTAGTTTATTCACAAGAAAAATAATATACTTGTTAAAAAAACCAAATGAAATCACAATTTTTCAGCTGCCTGCTTTTACTTTCAAGCATATCTGTATTCTCGCAACCAGCCATGCAAAAGCAATTTCGGAATGAGTTTAAGCAGATGGCCTATGTTTCTTCAGGAAGCTTTAATATGAAAAACGCTACTGCGGGAGGCGAAACAGCAAATGTTATCCTATCGGCATTCTATGTAAGTCAAGAGGTAACCAATAAAGAATACCGGGAGTTTATAGCAGATATAAAACTGCATCCTACCAAGAAATTAGTCAAGAAAATATATCCTGATTCCACACTGATTATTAATTACAGTGAAATAGAAAAGGATATTCTTGATTCGGCAAAGTTTCCTTACCAAGATTACTTCAGCAATAAAAAATATGATAATTTCCCGGTAACCGGGGTTTCAACTAAACATGCTGATTACTATACACTTTGGAAATCTGTTAAGGAGTGGGAATTTTATAAGCATAGTGTTAAGCCGGTTTCCAGGCATAAAGGTGCATCAATGCCCCTGCGTATTCCATCCGAGGCTCAAATGGCTTATGTAAAATATAAATCACTACAACCATTATCCAAAGAGCGAAAAGAATTAAATATAGCAGGTAAGGAAAACGTCAAGGGCTTTTACATGGTGAAACAGGAACCGCAGGTACTGAAAGTTATGTAAATAAACTAAAGATAGGTTTGTTTTACATAAGTCTTAATAAATGTTTATTTTTGTTATGAAACATTCATAATATTTACTTTTTTTTGTATTAAATTTTAAATCCTATAGAAAATGCTTCAAAAAACGTTCGTTAAATCAAAAAGTGTATACAAAGTTAAGTTTACAGTGCAGGCAGAAGGCGCAAAAACAGTAGAGTTGCTTGGCTTGAATGATGACTGGGAAACCGCAATTCCTTTGGCGAAAAAGAAAGACGGCTCATTCAGTACAGAAATAGCTTTTCCAAAAGACTCTAAGCACGAGTTTAAATATCGTGTAAACCAAACCGAATGGCTGACTGAAGAAGATGCTGATGTGCAGGTGCAAAATAGTTTCGGAAGCACTAACAGTTTATTGAAACTATAATAGTATTTCTGCCGAAAGGCTTCTAATTATATTTAAGGCGCAATTTGCTCAGTCCGGGTGAATTGTGCCTTTTTGTTTGGTATGGATATCGTCTAAAAGGTCATTTATTTATACATTCGCTGGCATGGATACCAACAAATTTGAAAAAGCTATAAAGCTTTTTGACAACTATAATAGCAACGACCCTAAACAATATACATGGCAGGGCGCAACTTATCCACAAGAGCTTTTCTTCGCGCTGAAAGTATATCAATGGGTAATAACGCTCGAACCAACCGCCAGCGAAGCCTTACTCCTGGCATCCAGATGTCAGCATATAGGCCGATGGGAGAGTCCCAGAGAATCTTATCCTCAAGGCAAAGCCGGATATTTAAACTGGAGAAGTAATTTGGCTAAATATCATGCGGAAAAAGCATCCCTTTTACTCACTGAGGCGGGCTATAGTCAGGTAATTATTGATCAGGTACAACGCATTGTACTGAAGCAGCAATTAAAAACCGACTCAGAAGTTCAAACAATAGAGAATGCGTTATGCCTAGTGTTTTTGCAGTTCGAGTATGATGATTTTATTACTAAACATGACGATGTTAAGGTGATCAGAATACTTCAAAAAACCTGGAGTAAAATGACCGAGCCTGGACGTAATGCGGCCTTAACGTTAACATTTTCTGAAAGAGGAACAGAATTAATTAAGAAGGCACTTGCATAGCCGACACTCATTTAAAGGCGACAACGCAATACACAAAATAATAAAATCGAATATTTCAATTGCTAAATCCAGTATATTTGGAGCATGAACCATCTTATAGCTCCATCTGTTTTAGCTGCTGATTTTGCGAATTTGAAACATGATATCGAAATGGTAAATGCCAGTGAAGCAGATTGGTTTCACATTGATATTATGGATGGCGTATTTGTTCCTAATATTTCCTTCGGCTTTCCGGTTTTAGACGCCATCGCTAAATACGCAAGTAAGCCTTTGGATGTGCATTTGATGATAGTAGATCCCGATCGCTATCTCGAGCAATTTAAAAAGGCGGGAGCCGCTACCATAACGGTTCATTACGAAGCTTGCACCCACTTACATCGTACCATTCAGGCCATAAAAAGCCTGGGTTGTATTGCCGGGGTTGCACTTAACCCGCACACACCCGTAAGCGTTTTGGATGATATTATTGAAGATGTTGATATGGTTCTGCTAATGTCTGTTAATCCGGGCTTTGGCGCCCAAAAGTTTATACCGAACACTTACCGAAAAATAAGAACGTTAAAAACTATGGCAGCCGGTAGAAATAACGGATTGTTGATCGAGATAGACGGGGGTGTGAATCTTAGCAATTCTACCGAACTGCTTAACGCCGGAGCAAATGTTCTGGTAGCGGGCAACTTTGTTTTTACAGCAGAAAATCCTGGTCAGGTAATCTCTCAACTAAAATCAACTCAGGGCCAAACTTTGCAAGCCTGATAATGAGAAATGCGTTACTGATTTTTCTGGTTTTAATAGCATCGTTGTCTTTCGCTCAAAAAGCAGTCACTATTACCGGAAGAGTTACAAACGAAAAATCGGAGGCACTTTCAAACGTAAACGTCAAAGTATTAAATACCGATTACAGCACTTCAACAAACAGCGACGGTTCTTATACCTTTACATTTATCCCCCCCGCAAACGCTTTAAAAGTTTCGTTTACGCTCACTGGCTTTATCCGCCAACAGGCAGATCTTAAGATCGACAATCAATCTCAACTAATTAAAAATATTATTCTGCTGGCTGATGTAACTCAATTAAAATCTGTTACGATCAATTCGGGCCAATCCCGCTACGGCAATATGCAAAGTATTGACGATGGGTTAATTAAAAATATTCCCTCGGTGTCTGGCAATTTTGAATCGGTACTAAAAACACTTCCTGGAGTTTCTTCCAATAATGAGTTAAGCTCACAATACTCAGTAAGAGGAGGGAATTTCGACGAAAATCTTATTTACATTAACGATATAGAAATTTTCCGGCCGCTTCTGGTTCGTAACGGACAACAGGAGGGATTGAGTTTTATCAACCCGGAGTTGGTTAGTAAAGCCAGTTTTTCTGCCGGAGGATTTGAGGCCCGTTACGGCGAAAAGTTATCGTCGGTACTGGACGTAAGATACAGCAGGCCAGACAGCACCCAACTAATTGCGTCGGCAGGAATGCTCGGACTCTCCGCATCCGCTAAAATTCCTTTAAAAAACGCGTATTTCCTGATGGGATTCAGAACGAAAACCAATCAAAGTATTTTGAAATCCCAGCCGGTTAAGGGCAGCTACCAGCCGCAATTCTACGACTTTCAACTACTATCGAGCGTCGACATAAACAATAAGTTCAATATCGCCGGTTTTGGTGATTTTAATTTGAGCCACTTCACCTTAATTCCGGAGAGCAGGGAAACCACATTTGGAACTATTAATCAGCAATACAGGCTCCGTGTAGATTATCAGGGCCAGGAAAAGGATAGGTATGAATCTCTGGCCACGGCAATCACTCTTACTTATAAGCCAACGCAAAACTTATGGTTCAAATTGATTAGCTCGGCCTTTAACAACCATGAACAGGAAACCTTTGATATTGAGGGTAGTTATATTTTTGATGAAGTGTCGTTGGACGTGGAAGGATTTGAAAATGTTAGAATTAATCGGGGTATAGGCGTTAATTACGAATATGCCCGTAACAGGCTTAAAACTTCTATTTACAGTTCAGAAATTAAACTATTTCATCAGGCCGAAAAATATTTCATGGAATCGGGGCTTCGGTTCCAATATGATAAGTTTAAAGATCGCTTAAATGAGTACGAATTAATAGATTCCGCTGGTTATATATTGCCGAACACTAAGGGCGATTTACCTGTGGGCGATGCTGTAAATGCCGAAAATACCGTGCAGACGAATAGAATAACAGCATATATTCAAAATACTTTTCCATTAACAACTGGGCTTACCTTTTCTGCGGGCCTTCGTAGTAATTATAATACATTCACGAAGGAGTTTTTGATAAGTCCAAGATTCAGTGCTGTTTATCGTCCGGTTGATAAGGATATTGTTTACCGATTTTCTGCCGGATCTTATAATCAGCCGCCTTATTACCGCGAATTAAGAAACTTCAACGGCGATCTTAATCATCAGGCAAAATCTCAACGTTCGATACATTTGCTGGCAGGAACAGATTATATAATTAAAAAAGGCGGAGCAGGGCTGCGGTTTACTACCGAGATGTATTATAAAAAACTCAACAATCTTACACCATACACTATCGAAAATTTGAGGATCCGTTATTATGCCGATCAGCAATCTAAGGGATATGCGGCCGGGGCCGATTTTTCTGTAAGTAAAGAGTTTGTTCCGGGCCTTGAATCATCCTTTCGCTTATCGCTGATGAAAACAGCAGAAGATATTGAAGGCGATTCGTATCAGGTAAAAGATGCGAACGGAGCGGTGACAACTATTAATCCCGGCTACCTAAAACGGCCTACCGATCAGCGTGTTAATTTTTCTGCCTTTTTTCAGGATAAATTATTCAATAGCCCCAGTTACAAGGTGCATTTAACACTGTTATACGGCTCGGCATTGCCGGCAAATGCGCCGGGAGAAAATCGCTTTATTCAGTATTTTAAAATTCCGGCATATAAAAGAGCTGATATAGGCTTTTCAAAAGACTTTTTAGAGGGCGGCACCCGGAAGAAACTTAAAGCATTAAGCCGAAATTTCTCTTCCGTTATTGCTTATGCGGAGGTGTTTAATTTGCTGAATATTCATAATACAGTATCCTATTTATGGATTAAGGATGTATCAAATAACCACTTTGCCATCCCTAATTATTTGACATCCCGTCAGCTAAATATAAAAATCATTGCAAAAATCAAAAATTAAGTTAGAAAAAGGTATAAATATTCTAAATTTGACACATCAAAACACTGAACCAAATGATATATAACTTCGGCGCAGGCCCCTGTATTTTACCTCAAGAAGTATTTAAGCAAGCTTCTCAGGCAGTATTGAATTTTAATGACACAGGTTTATCAATCCTGGAAATTTCTCACAGAGCCCCTGAATTCGAGGCTGTTGTAGATGAAACCATTAAACTTGTAAAAGAATTATTGAATGTTCCTGAAGGATATTCGGTGCTGTTTTTACAGGGTGGGGCCAGTACACAATTCTCTATGGCTCCAATGAATTTAATGGCTGAGGGCCAGTTTGCGGCTTATCTGGATTCGGGTGCATGGTCTAGCAAAGCATTAAAAGAAGCTAAATTATTTGGTGAAGTTAAAGTTGTAGCATCATCAAAGGAGTCTAATTATACTTTCATACCTAAGGGTTATGAGATTCCGGCTGATGCGGCTTATTTCCACTACACTTCTAACAACACTATTTTCGGAACTGAGTTATTTGAAACTCCGAAAACCTCAATTCCTGTTGTTTGCGATATGTCGTCTAATATTTTCAGCCGAGTAATAAATGTAGCCGACTTTGGTGTCATTTATGCCGGTGCGCAAAAAAACATGGGCCCTGCGGGTGTTACGCTTGTAATTGTAAAAGATGAGTTATTAGGTAAATCTGGAAGAAAATTGCCTTCAATGCTTGATTATAAAATTCACGCTGAAAATAAATCACTTTATAATACCCCTCCGGTATTTTCTATTTATGTATCGATGCTTAACCTTCAGTGGTTAAAATCTAAAGGCGGCGTTGCTGCTATAGAGCAGGAGAACATTGCGAAATCATCTGCCTTATACGAGGAAATTGATCGTAATCCATTGTTTAAATGCCCTTGTGCGGTTGAAGATCGATCTCGTATGAATGTGTGTTTTGTAATGGAAAACAAAGAACTTGAAAAGCCTTTCTTAAAACTGGCCGAAGAGCGTGGAATGGTTGGAATTAAAGGACACAGAAGTGTAGGTGGTTTCAGAGCCTCTATTTACAACGCATTGCCGATAACTGCTATTCACAGCTTAATTGATGTAATGCAGGAGTTTGCGGAAACGGTAAAATAAATCGAAAGGTTATAAATTCAATAATTTAATTGTAAATAATAATGATAAAAATTCTTGCCAACGACGGTATAGATCCAGTAGGAAAGAGCATGCTTGAAGCTGCTGGTTTTTTTGTTGAGACACAAAATATCCCTCAGGATCAATTGCCTGAACAACTTAAAAACTTTGATGCCATTACAGTACGTAGCGCAACTAAAGTTCGTAAGGATTTAATTGATGCCTGTCCGAATTTGAGATTAATCGGACGTGGTGGTGTGGGTATGGATAATATCGATGTGGATTACGCCAGGTCTCAGGGCCGTGCGGTAGTAAATACTCCGGCTGCGTCTTCTCCATCTGTAGCCGAACTTGTTTTCGCGCACTTGTTTACAGGCGTTCGTTTTTTACATGATTCAAATCGTAAAATGCCGGTTGATGGTTCAACTAAATTCAATGATTTGAAAAAAGCTTATGCAAATGGTATTGAGTTAAAAGGTAAAAAAATCGGTATTATCGGCCTTGGCCGTATCGGTAAAGAGACCGCGAAAATGGCTCTTGGTCTTGGCATGGAAGTTTTAGGATACGATGTTTATGATTTCGATACTCAAATTGAATTAAATTTGGCTGGCGGCGTAAACGTTAAAGTTCCGGTTAAAAAAGTAACCTTAGACGAGCTGTTAGCAGAGTCGGATTTCATTAGCTTACATATTCCTTTTGTAGACAAGGCTATCCTGGGAAAAGAAGAATTCGAAAAAATTAAAAAAGGAGCTGGTGTTGTGAATTGTGCCCGTGGCGGTGCTATTGACGAACTTGCTTTAATCGAAGCTTTAGATTCGGGTAAACTGGCGTTTGCCGGTTTAGATGTTTTTGATAATGAGCCAACTCCTCGTCAGGAGATTCTCAGTCATCCTAAAATATCGTTAACACCACATATAGGTGCGGCAACCAACGAAGCACAGGAACGTATTGGGGTCGAACTTGCAAGCCTGATAATCGATCACTTCAAAAAATAAGCTTGCACAAGTTTTATAGAAAAGGTTGTTTGCTTGGCAGGCAGCCTTTTTTTATTTAATTGGTTTGATAAATCATGCTTAAAATCGCCTACGATACTATTTACTCGCATCCTCTTCCGGTTGGACATAGGTTTCCGATGATAAAGTATGAGCTGATACCCGAGCAGTTAATTCATGAGGGAGTAATCACCGAGGCAAATTTATTTTCACCTGAGCGGGTAGATGAGCAAAATATTCTTCTCAGTCACGAATACGAATACTGGGAGCGTTTGAAGGGTCTGAAACTTAGCTCAAAAGAGGAGAGGAGGACAGGCTTTCCGTTAAGCAAAAAGTTGATTGAGCGCGAAATGCGTATTGTGCAGGGAACGATAGACGGATGTTATTTTGCTTTTGAACACGGAATAGCATTTAACGTGGCGGGTGGAACACATCATGCCGGCTCAAATTGGGGCGAAGGTTTTTGCTTGTTAAACGACCAGGCAATTGCCGCTCACTATTTATTGAGCAAGGGGCTGGCTAATTCGATTCTAATCGTTGATCTGGATGTTCACCAGGGCAACGGTACCGCTCAGATTTTTGAACAGGAGCCCCGGGTGTTTACCTTTTCGATGCACGCCGAAAAGAACTTCCCGTTCAGGAAAGAAAAATCTGATTTAGATATAGGACTACCCAATGGAATCGCGGACGCTGAATATCTTACTATTTTAAACGATACTCTGCCAGAATTGATAGCAACACTAAAACCTGACTTTGTATTTTATCTTTCGGGAGTGGATGTGCTGGCAACAGATAAACTGGGCCATCTTGGTTTAACACGCCAGGGCTGTAAAGAGCGTGATAAATATGTATTGCAGTTATGTAAAAATGCCGGGGTTCCAGTGCAGGTAAGTATGGGAGGAGGGTATTCCGAGAAAATAGCGGATATTGTGGAAGCGCACTGTAATACTTTTAGAGTGGCTGTTGACTTGTATTTTTGAGGTTGTTAGTAGTAGGTAAAAACGCAGAGACACAAAGAACTGGTAAGCTTAGCTTCGTGCCTTCGCGTCTTTGTGGCCTACTTAAAAAACCCCATAGAAGCATCACAGTTAATTAAATAAATTGGCCACAAAGACACTAAGTCACAAAGAACTAGTAAACTTAACTTCGTGCCTTCGAGCCTTTGTGGCCCTACTCAAAAAAAGCTTACTTATATTTACACAAGTACGATGTCTGGCTGCTTGCCTTTACTTTAAAACTCGAATTTGCCGGAACCTCAAAAGATTCAGCGTTCTTGAAACTTTTCCATTCGGTTTGGCTCGGTAAAAGTGCCACAAGTTCACCCTCTATTACAACCATTGTTTCGTGGCTTGATGTTCCGAATTCGTATTCTCCCGGCTCGATAACCCCGATGGTTGATTTCCCTTCAGCTGATTCATAAGCAAGGGATTTAACTGTTCCGTCAAAATATTCGTTTACGTTTATCATTTTTATGAGTTTGCGACAAAAGTAATTTTTTGGATTGGTTCTTATGTGCCGAGTTTTAATTTTTTTACCATATGCCTGTATCTTAAAAAAAGCAGAAAAGATGACACCAGTAAACCAAGTGTTAATCCATACCATACCCCGTTTGCTCCAAGTGTAAGGGTTATCCCAAACACATAAGCAAGCGGCAAGCCAATTATCCAATAGGCGATAAAAGTAATAACCGTAGGGATATTAACATCTCCGATGCCACGAAGGATACCTAAGCCCACCACCTGTGTGCCATCAAATAATTGAAACAAGCCCGCTATAATTAATAATTGAGAAGCAATCATAATCACGGTGGTATCAGTGGTATATATCATGGGCAGTACGTGGTTCAGTCCGATAAAGAGCAATGCTGTAACAAGCATAAAAGCAATTACAATGTGATAGTTTGAATTTGCTGATAAACGCAGTTCATTAAAATCTTTTCGGCCGAAGCTGTTGCCGGTTTTAATAGTAGCGGCTGCAGAGATACCGCTCGCCATCATATACGTTATGGCTGCTAAATTAATAGCAACCTGGTGTGCGGCCTGATGAGCGGCTCCTATTGTACCGATGATAATTGCGGCACCACTAAAAGCACTAACTTCAAACGCATATTGCATGGCAACCGGACCGCCTATCTTGAGTATTTTCATTGAACGGAGTTTACTTATTCTCTGAACCGCGAAATTCTTCAGATAGGGCTTGAAATTGGGTGATTTTACAATGTAAAAACCAATAGTTATAGCCATTAAAGTACGATCTATCAATGTACTCCAACCTACCCCCATAACGCCCATGGGCTTAATGCCAAACAATCCCTTTACAAAAATCACCCCTAATATTATATTGACCACGTTGCCGACGATTGAAATCACCATCGCTTGCCTGGTAAAACCTAAACCTTCGGCAAACTGCTTAAAAGTCATAAAAACCATTAGCGGTATTATCGAAATTCCCAGTAAACCAAGATAAGGTTTGGCTTGTGCCACAACATCAGGAGATTGTTTTAGATGATCGATGGTTAAAAGCAAACCAAAATAAATAATGATAAAAAGAATAATCCCCGAAAGGGTATTAATAAGTAAACTATTGGATAGAAGTTTGCCGCATTCTCTATAATTTTTCTTTCCGTTTTCCTGAGCGATAAGAGGGGTAAGGCCATAAGAAATTCCGATGCCAATCACCATCATTACAGTGAAAATGCTGTTTACTAAAGATACCGCCGCCAATGAGATCGTTCCGGCAAAGTGCCCCACGATCACACTATCGGCCATATGAACCAACGTATGTCCGAGTTGTGAAATAACAACGGGAATAGCCAAAATTAAATTGCTTCGATAATGTGGTTTGTACCGCGAAATCATATCCGTCAAAGATAAGGCTAAGGGGGGGATGCTTAACCAGCTGAAAAAATATATGAGAATTTTCTGATTAAGAAGCGGTATAGTACTCCTCTTTTTCTGTAGTATGCAAGCGAATAACCCCCGATAGTACCAGGTTTACGAGTATTCTTTGAGCCCGGCGGCGGGAGAGATTCAGAATCTTTCCGTACTCTTTCGAAGTTATTCGTTCGTTTTCATCAAGGTACTCGAGTAAAGCTTTTTCTTTGCTCGAGTATTCGATAAATACACCTTCTTCATTCGAGCTTCCTTTTAACACATCGACTACTATTTTACTTGCTAGTAAACTTTTATCCTTTACACGAATGTAAACCCACCATTTTTTATCATCTCCAAGAGCATAATGTGGTTTAGAATCGCTCTCCTTTATATCTACCACCAATACAATTTTATTGTCCATGTAAACCTCTTCGAAAATAGGCTCAAGTGCTGGCCGACAATAAAAATTAGCTGCCTTTGTGAGCATGTATTTTTCTTCTTCTTCAGATTTTACACCTTTTATATCTCCGTTATCCGCTACCCCTACCAGCAAACGCCCTCCTTTATTATTTGCGAACGAGACCATTGTTTTAGCGATCTTCTCACAAGATGTTATCGTCTTTTTGAAATCTAAAGAAACGCCTTCACCTTCAAAAATTAGCTGTTTTATATGATGTTGTCTGAAAGAATTCATTAGGTGGAAATAGTCTTTTTTTGAATAATGTTTTTAATATAAATCTCATTATGCACCATCGCATAAATTATACCGTCTTTATCAGTTATTTGAACGGGAAAGGTTTTTATAAACTTTCCTTCCGTATCAAGTTTCTGTATGGCTTCTTTAATATTTTCTTCGCTAAGCTGAATCGAAAAATAAAGATTACATTTCCCCGGCTTAATAAAATCTATAGATGCGTGTTTAGACCAGAGCTTAATAGTATATCCTTTTCTTTTAAGAATCTGATGAAATAATATCACGTGGAAGGGATCGGCAGCACTATAAATGGTGCCCCCGAAAATTGAAGCATTATAATTTCGGTTAAAAATGCTGCTGCAGATCTTAACACGCACACCCATAAAACTTTTCTCGAATTTTTGAGTCCAGATTCCTTGAAATAAAAAAGGGGGGTATAGGCGCATTGCCCATTTTAAAACCTGTTCAGACGCAAGCATTAGCGAATATCTGATTTTTCATAAAGAGTTTAACATTTTGTAAACAATTTAATTTGAGCAAGGTTAAAAATTGGGTAAACAAATTATCTACTTATAAAAACCAATGCAATGAAAAAATCATCTTTTAAATTAATGCTTATTTCGGCATGCTTCGCATTTACCGTGGCGGCCTGCAGTTCGAACCAGAACGCAGAAGGAAATGCGGACTCTGACTCGACAATGATGCCAACCGAAGGTATGGGAACAGACACGATGATGTCTGACACTACAGGTATGGGAACAGGTACCGGCACTAGTATCGATACTATGGGAACTGGTTCAGGAACAGGACCTGGAACAGGTGGTGGTATGTCTCCAACCCCTTAATCAAAACTATAGTTCTGCCTGTTTGCGTAATCAGGCAGAATTATAATTATTTTTTCCTTTCTCAATTTTATTGTAGTTTCATCGGTTCAACCAACAACCGAATGACTGAAACTGCTTCCTCTCAAAAGAATATTATATTTCTTGTACTTGTTGCCGCACTTGGATATTTTGTGGATATCTACGATCTGGTGCTTTTTTCTATAGTAAGGGTACAGAGCCTCAAAGACATAGGAATTTCGGAACAGGATATGCGTGTGCAAGGCCAATATGTATTGAATATGCAAATGGCAGGTTTGCTGTTAGGCGGAATTCTTTGGGGTATTTTGGGGGATAAACTGGGTAGAATTAAAGTTCTTTTCGGTTCAATTTTAATGTACTCCCTCGCCAATATCGCAAATGGTTTTGTAACAGATGTGGATTCGTATGCCTATATCCGCTTTATTGCCGGAATAGGACTTGCGGGTGAATTGGGGGCAGGTATTACTTTGGTAAGTGAAACCATGAGCAAAGAGAATCGTGGCTACGGTACAATGATTGTAGCAGGGGTGGGCCTTTTTGGTGCCGTTCTGGCCAATTTTATTTATGAATGGACAGGCAGCTGGCAAACCTCTTATTTTGTGGGCGGAGGATTGGGTTTGGTATTGCTATTTCTACGGATCGGCACATACGAATCGGGGATGTTTAGCGAAGTTGCAAACAAAAATATCTCCAAAGGAAATGTAATGTTGATATTGGGAAGTCGTAAAAATTTAATGAAATACATCTACTGTATTCTCATTGGAGCCCCTTTGTGGTTTGTGGTTGGGATTCTGGTAACCCTATCGCCCGAGTTTGGAAAAGAACTGGGCACTACAGAACCCTTAAAAGCTGGCACTGGTATTATGTACACCTATATCGGGATTGCGGTAGGAGATATTGTAGCAGGCCTTCTGGCTCAAATCACAAAATCACGCAGATTAACAATGTTTATTTTCCATATTCTATCCGTTATCAGTATCCTGGCTTATCTAGGAAGCAAAGGGATTACACCTTCGCAATTTACCTCTTTATGCCTTTTTATGGGTTTTGCTGTTGGATACTGGGCTACATTTGTCACTATCGCCTCCGAGCAATTCGGAACAAATATCCGGGCCACGGTTACAACTACTGTTCCTAATTTTGTACGCGGAGCGTTGATTCCTATCACTATCCTTTTTAATTATTTTGTTGGTAGATACGATTTGATTACCGCCGCCTATATTATGATGGGATTATTAGCGGCACTGGGCCTGTTTGCGTTAAGTCAGCTGAAAGAAACGTTTGGTAAAAACCTCGATTATGTAGAAGGCGAAGAGATAGATGAGCAAAATGTGCTTGCGGGGAATGTGTAATACTGATACAATGTCAAAATCTGAAATTTCTTTTTTGTTTCATATCCTAAGCGGCATTTTTACAGCATGATTTACAAAGAGGAGATAGCCCGGCAATATCAGCTTATACAGGATGAAATAACTGCCGGACTTGAATTACTCGATGGTACCGCGACGTTTGAGCAGGAACTTTGGGAGCGCGAAGGAGGTGGTGGAGGCCGAACCCGGATTATGCAAAACGGTAATATCATTGAAAAAGGGGGCGTAAATTTTTCGGCCGTTCATGGCGAATTGCCTGATGCGATTAAAAAGGCTTTCAAAGTTGAGGATAATAACTTTTTTGCCACCGGGATATCGATTGTTATTCACCCTAATCATCCTCTGGTACCGATAATTCATATGAACATCAGGTATTTCGAAATTGATGAAAATACGCGTTGGTTTGGAGGTGGGATAGACCTAACACCGCATTACGTTTTCGATGAAGATTCCCAGTTCTTTCATAACTATTTAAAAAACGTTTGTGATGAATTCGGTGAAACCTTTTATACAAAGTTCAAAACCTGGGCCGACGATTACTTCTACATTAAACATAGAAACGAAACCAGAGGAATAGGAGGGATTTTCTATGATCGATTATCACCCGAGAGTTCAGGAATCTCCTGGCAGGAAGTTTTTGAATTTTCGAAAGCTGTAGGCCGTTCATTTATACCCATTTATTCTGAATTGGTAAACCGTAACAGGGCAAAAGAATTTACTCAACAACAAAAGCAATGGCAGTATCAGCGCCGGAGCCGTTATGTGGAGTTTAACCTGGTTTATGATGCCGGAACTAAATTCGGTTTGGAAACAAACGGACGGATTGAATCGATATTGATGAGTTTGCCACCCCAGGCAAATTGGGTGTATGATTTTAAAGCGGAGGAGGGAAGTGAGGAGAAAAAGACTTTAGGATTGCTGAAAAAAGGAATTGATTGGGTTTAGTGCCAGGCTCTTCTTTAACGAATCGAATTGATATTAATGAGTTAACCCACAGGTAAATTGGGCGTATGATTTTACAGCGGATAGTAGAGGAAAGAACGTTGAGCATATTACGTGGATTATATAATTTAACTTTTCTAGAATCATCTTAGGCTTTAAGCGTGCTCCCCTTTCTTCAAGGGGAGCTGTCCGCAGGACTGAGGGGTTTAAGCTTATCAAATTTACCACCCCTTAATCCTCTCCTTAAAAAAGGTGGGGAGGTTAACGCTTTAGTTAAGAGCTTTATTTTTTTAATGCTATAGGGAGTTTCCTTGGCGAACGGATGGGTAAGTTACAGTACCCACAACGAAGCACTGTCCCAATCTAAACCCGATAGTAGTGAAAAGCGAGCGGCCGTATAGAGGGCTGCTGAGCTTGTAACGAATAGCGGGGCCGCAGCCCTAAATGAAAACGAAATTTGATTTTCAAAATCCCTCTTTTTATATTCGTTATTCTACTTTTTGAAGGTTTTTAACACTCCTAAACTTTTCCACAGAGAGGGTAAAATTGGCTTATTTTCTTATCTTCGCATTGATAATTTTAAGACCTAATTTTCACACAACGAAAATCAAAAAATGGCCGACGAAACGGAAGATCAGTTACCTCCTAATGACAAAATAATTTTAATAAATATTGAAGAAGAAATGAAAGCCGCTTACATCGATTATTCGATGTCGGTTATTGTTTCTCGTGCTTTGCCCGATGTACGTGATGGCTTAAAACCGGTGCATCGCCGGGTTTTATATGGTATGCTCGACCTGGGTGTTACCAGCAATAAGGCCCACAAAAAATCTGCACGTATTGTGGGGGATGTACTCGGTAAGTACCACCCGCATGGTGATTCATCGGTTTACGATACGATGGTTCGGATGGCTCAGGATTGGAGCTTGCGGTACCCATTGGTTGACGGACAGGGTAACTTTGGTTCGGTAGATGGCGACAGTCCGGCTGCCATGCGTTATACCGAGGCGCGTTTAAAACGTATTGCCGAAGAAATGCTGGCCGACATCAACAAGGATACGGTTGATTATCAGTTAAACTTTGATGACTCTTTAGAGGAACCAACCGTTCTTCCATCAAAAATTCCGAATCTGCTGATGAACGGTACTTCGGGTATAGCCGTGGGTATGGCCACCAATATGGCACCACACAATATTAACGAGGTTATTGATGCTACCATAGCTTATATTGACGATAGGGATATTGAAATTTCGGGCTTAATGCAACACATTAAAGCGCCCGATTTCCCTACTGGCGGTATAATTTATGGCCATACCGGTGCTAAAGATGCCTACGAAACAGGAAGGGGCCGGATTGTTATTCGGGCTAAAGCCGAGATTGAAAGTTATGGCCACGACCGTGAGCGGATTATCGTAAATGAGATCCCTTATCAGGTGAATAAAGCCATGATGATTGAGCGGACAGCTGATTTGGTAAATGATAAAAAACTTGAGGGTATTTCTGAAATCAGGGATGAGTCTGACAGGGACGGGATGCGAATCGTTTATGAAATTAAACGCGACGCAAACGCATCAATAGTTCTGAATAACCTTTACAAACACACTTCACTTCAAACATCTTTCAGCATTAACAGCATTGCTTTGGTACACGGAAGACCGATGATGCTGAACCTGAAAGATATTATCAGGCACTTTGTTGATCATCGTCATGAAGTAGTTGTAAGGAGAACAAAATTCGAACTTTCCGAGGCTGAAAAACGCGCTCATATTCTGGAAGGATTACTTATAGCTTTAGATCATCTGGATGAGGTTATCAAGTTGATACGCAGTTCGGATACTCCGGAAGATGCCCGTACTGGATTGATTGAAAAGTTTGGTTTATCTGATATTCAGGCCCGTGCGATTCTGGATATGACGCTTCGTCGTTTAACCGGACTTGAGCGCGATAAGATCAAAGAAGAATTTGCTGAATTGATGAAAACGATTGACTATTTGAAGTCGATTTTAGCTGATGAGAGTCTTAGAATGCAAATCATTAAAGATGAGCTTCTGGAGATTAAAGAAAAATACGGTGATGAGCGGAGAACAATAATTGTTCACTCGGCAGAGGATATGCGGATGGAAGATTTCATTGAAGATGAAGGCGTAGTTATTACCATCTCTCATGAAGGTTATATAAAACGTACTCCTTTATCCGAATATCGTACCCAGGGTAGAGGCGGAAAAGGTTCGATGGGTTCACAGTCTCGTGATGCAGACTTCATCGAGCATATTATTATCGCTTCGAATCATAATTACATGTTGTTCTTTACCGAAGCAGGTCGTTGTTTCTGGTTGAGGGTATATGAGATTCCGGAAGGTTCCAGAACTAGTAAAGGAAGGGCAATACAGAATGTGATCAATATTCCGAAAGAAGAAAAGATCAAAGCTTATATCAAAGTTAAAAATTTACGCGATCAGGAATACCTTGATAATAACTTCATTATCATGTGTACCAAAAAGGGAACGATTAAGAAAACTTCACTTGCCGCATATTCTCGTCCGCGTGCCAATGGTATAAACGCCATCAACATCAATGAGGGGGATCAGTTGCTTGAAGCTAACTTAACTGATGGTAACAGTGAAATTATTGTTGCCTTACGTTCTGGCCGTGCGATTCGTTTTAACGAATCGACTGTTAGGCCTATGGGGCGTACCGCAACCGGTGTGCGTGGCGTAACGCTGGCGCATGCGAAGGATGAAGTAATAGGTATGATTAGTGTGAACGATCCTGAATCAACTATTTTGGTAGTATCTGAGAAGGGTTATGGAAAACGTACTGATCTTGAAGATTACCGCATTACAAACAGGGGAGGTAAGGGTGTTAAAACCATAAACGTAACCGATAAAACCGGCGAACTGATAGCCATAAAAGACGTAACTGATAAAGATGATTTAATGATTATCAATAAATCGGGTATCGTTATTCGTATAGCGGTTAGTGAGCTTCGTGTTATGGGCCGTGCTACACAAGGAGTTCGTTTGATCAATCTGAAAGGAGATGACGAAATTGCATCAGTAGCTAAAGTTGAGCATGAGGAGGAAGTTTTGGGGGATGCGGAAGCAATACTTGAGGCGGACGGGATTTTACAGACAGAAGGATACGAATCATCCGAGCCTCCGGTAACTGATGAAGAAGTAGTTGATTCGGTAAATTCGGCAGATCTATCGGAAGCTGAAGATCCGGATGATGACGATATTGATGAGGAGGATGAATCGTTAGAGAAGTAAATATCTAATGAATAAAATAGCCTGTATAATCTTTTGTACGTGTTTGTGCCTTAATATTAAGGCACAAACGCTTACTAAAGAGGCTATGAATAACTTTGCCCGGTATCTCCAAAAACCGGAATTGAGTACTCTTGAAAAAGCCAGAAAGAACATTGATGATGTTTATAAAACCAAAAAAGATTCGCTGAATTATAAAGTTAATCTGATAAGGGCCCTGGTTTATTCTTCACTAGCGTACACCGATTCAACTCGTAAGCTGAAATATTCGAAAGATCCTATAAATGAGGCCTTATTCTCTTTAGATAAACTTAAGAATCCAAAGCAGAATTATGTGCAGGAGCCTCAAATAAAATTTATCAGGAAGCAACTTTCTAATGCCTGGCTGCAAAAGGCGAAGCGAGCAACGGATGCTCTTAACTATCAGGAGGCTTACGGTGCTTATACCTGGGTAGATTCTTTGAGTACCGATAAGTACCTGGCAAAGCATAACCTTGCTGTTTTAAGCGAGCGTTTGGGCCAAACCGACAAAGCCATTCAATATTATACTTACTTGATTTCGGACAAGAAGCGCTCTTTACCCGATTATTATCTTGCGCTCTCAAATCTTTACGAACAATTGAGAAACAGTTCTAAAGCTCTTTCTGTTATACAGGAAGGCAGAAGTACTTTTTCCGGAAACAGAGATTTACTTTTTAAAGAAATAAACACTTACGCAGATAACGGAGCATATGAAACCGTATCTAAATTGGTGGACAATGCTTTAGAATTTTTACCCGACAATTTAAACCTAATTTATCTTGCCGGGTTTTCTTTTGAAATGATCGGGAAAACTGATAGGGCAGAAGAGTATTATAAAAGAATTATTTCTGTAGAGCAGGATAATTATGAGGGCAATTATGCGTTAGGATTACTTTATTTAAATTCGTTTTTAAAATCATCAGATAAAAACAAAGATTTGTTAACTAAATGCAAAAAATATCTTGTTCAGGCGGCAGAGATTAACCCTAATTCGGTAAACGTTTTAAAGTCGTTAACGATACTTTATACTTTAACAAATAACACTACAGAATTAAACCGTATTAAAAATAAACTAAGTCAAATTATCTTAAATTAAACAACATGAACTTTAAGTCTTTAATTGCAGGAATATTTATAACGACTCTCACTTTGTCGGCTTTCGCCCAAAAAGGTGAAGTTGCTATTGCGAAAGAAAATATTGAAAAATATCTGCAGATGGCAAGATCGACTCCAAGACTAGCCGCACCCTTTCTTAAAACAACTAAAGATGCGGTTGAAAAGGCTATCCTTCACGAAAAAACAAAAGACGATCCCGAATTATGGACGATGCGTGCTTCGCTTTATGCCGAGATGGCTTACAATGACAGCACTTCAGCAGCAGGAAAACACATTACTGAAGCTAAAAAATCATTGGCAAGGGTAAAAGAACTTGATCCTGCATCTGATAGCAAGGAAAGCATAAAGAGGGCAAAGTATACTTTGTATCAAAAACAGTTGATTGCGGGAAAAAAAGCTTTTGATGGCAAGAATTATAAAGCTGCTCATGCCGAATTTACAAAAGGCCTTGAATTTATGCCTGGCGACACCATCAGTAATTATTATGCGGGTGTAGCGGCACAGAATACAAAAGACTATAAATCGGCGATTAAAAATTACACCGAGATATTGAGTACTAATTTTTCGTACATGCCCGATGTATATACCAACCTTGGCGAAGCGTACGCCGCTAATAAAGACACAGTCGCAGCTATAAAAGTTTTAGGAGAGGGATTCGCTAAGTATCCTAAAAGCAATCAGTTAGCCACTCGCGAAATTGAGTTAAGCATTAACTCCGGTAAGCATGCAGAAGTTATCGGAAAAATTGAAACTCAGATGCAAACTAATCCTACAAACAAATACCTTCCGTTTTATTTAGGTATTGCTTATGCCTCTGGCAACAATGCGGTAAAGGCTGAAGATGCTTATAAAAAAGCTTTAGCGGTAGATCCGAACTTTTTTGAAGCCAATCTTAATACGGGTAGTGTGATTATGAACAACGGTATTGACATGTACAATGCCGCAAACAAAAAGTATTCGGGAAAATCGCTTAACGCTACCCAGCATGCGGAATACAAAGCACTTCAAAAGAAAGCAACCGCAGAATTTGACAGGGCTCTGCCTTATCTTATCAAAGCTACAGAACTTGATCCCAAATCTAAAATTGCCTGGAGTAGTCTTAAATCATACTATAAAGCTAAATCTAATAACGCTAAAGTAGCCGAAGTCGACGCAAAGCTTAGCAGCCTTTAATATTATCTAATCTTAAAAGCGATAAAAAAACCGGAGACAGCCATCTCCGGTTTTTTTATTTCAAACTTTTCAAGGCTGTCTTTAAGTCGGCTTTTTGCTTAGTAATATCTTTCCATAAATCACCTTTCTCTTTTATCCTGTTAAGGGTATTAAAAATGGTGAATGCTTTAATATCCAGATTTTCATTGACTTCAGTCCAGTCTAAAGGTGTGGAAACCGTTGCACCGGGTTTTGGCCGGGCAGAATAAGCTGCCGCGATTGTTTGGCCCCGGCGGTTCTGGAGGTAATCAAGATAAATTTTCTTTTTTCTTTTAGAGGGGCTGCGTTCCAGGCTTGTGGTTTCGGGGTGTTGCTTTAATATCATTTGCCCCAGATATTGGATGAAGTTTTTAATGATTTCGTAATCATATTGTTCTCCCACATAAATAAAAATATGTAATCCGCGCGAACCAGAAGTTTTGATCCATGGCTCAATACCCATTTTATTTAAAATTTCCTTAGCGGTTTTCGCTACTCTAACTACTTCAGTAAAATCGTCAACGTCATTGGGGTCGAGGTCCATTACAGCATAAATCGGCTTTTCTTCTTTTTTATAAGTACTTAGCCAGGGATTAATCTCAATACAGCCCAGATTTGCCATCCATAGAAGGGTAGGGAGGTCATTACAAATAAGGTAATCGATATCCTTATTATTGCTTTCTGAGTAAATAGACTTAGATTGAATCCATTCGGGAATTTGATCGGTATCCAAGTCTTTTTGAAAGAAATTTGGCGCATCAATTCCATTGGGATGCCGGTTTAACGAAAGGGGGCGATCTTTCAAAAATGGCAAAATATAATCTGCTACAGACCGGTAATACTCAATTAACTGCCCTTTGGTAATTCCCTCTTTCTTCCAGTAAAGCTTATTCAGGTTAGTTAATTTAAGCACCTTTTTACCGTACACTTCTTCTTTATCCTTGTCTTTATCTTCGCCTTTTGATGAAATTTTCTTAACGGTGACTTTCATTTTACTTGATTTTTGGTGGGTAATACTTTCGGGTATTTCCTTACGGACATCTTGTTTACTTTTATCGTGGCGTAAACCTTTAAAAACCGGATGCCTTAAATGTTTATCGCCTGTCCACTCCGAAAACACCACTTCACAAACTAAGTCTGGTTTAAGCCAGGTAACGGTTCGTTCGTTTTGAACTTTTTCCGAAATCGGTTTTTTCTCACTTACAAACGCATTCATTTTGCTATAAAGATTTTTAAGGCTGGCTTCTGTAAAACCTGAACCGCAATTGCCGATATACCTCAGCTTGCTTTGCTCGTACATAGCCAACACCAGCGACCCAAAGTATTTTCTGCTACCGGCTGGCTTTGAATATCCGATTATTATCGCCTCTTGCGAGTTTTGAAGTTTAAATTTCAACCATTTATCAGAACGTTTTCCACTTTTGTAGGTGCTTTTACCGTCTTTGGCGATAATTCCTTCCCATCCTTTTTCTTCGGCTTCCGCGAAAAGAGTTGTTCCTTTTTTTGCTACATGTTCGCTATAGAAAATTAAAGGGTTGGATAAATTTTCAATAAGCACTTTTAGCAATTCTTTCCGTTTTACTAACTCCAGGCGCCTTAAGTTATGCCCATTTAATGCGAGAAGGTCAAAAGCATAATACTTTAATTTAACATCCTTACTTCTTGAAGCATAGTTCTGCAATTTTTGAAAATCACTTTTTCCCGTATTGTCTTCAACCACAAGTTCTCCGTCTAATATCGCATCAGCTTTAATTTGCTTAAGAGCTGTTAATATTTCTTTGTATTTCAGTCCGAAGTCTATCCCGTTTCTGGAAATTAACTTTATCTCATTACCAACGTATGCTATAGCTCTGTAGCCGTCTAGCTTTTTCTCATAGATCCAATCCTCATCGTCAAAAACATTTGAAGCCAGTTTCGCAAACATGGGTGTATATGATATTTCTTTTGAGGCTTGGCCGCTTATAACAGGCGTTTTTTCAATAAGGGCGGAAGAAGTAGATTTTACTTTAGACGCCGTTTTACTTTTTCGATCAGCTCCTTTTTTCTTTATATCGGTAGGAATCAGATCTTCGCTGTCGAATTTTTTATCTGTAGCAAATTCATCCTTATGCTTTATCAGCAGCCAGGCGTTATCCTCACTATTCTTCAACTTCACCAGGGCGAATTCACCTTTTAATATATTTCCCTTTAGTCTGAATTTTAAGTTTCCGTCAGACAAGCCCTTTTTTAATCCATTTTCTAAACTTCCGGGTTCAAGAGAGTCATAAGTGCCCTCATCAAATATAGTTACAAGCCCCGCGCCATAATTGCCTTCCGGGATTATTCCTTCAAAAGTACGGTAGGAGTAGGGGTGATCTTCCACCATCATTGCCAAACGTTTGTCTTTGGGGTTTAAGGATGGCCCTTTAGGTACGGCCCAGCTTTTCAAAACCCCGTCAAGCTCAAGCCTTAAATCGTAGTGAAGTCGCGAAGCGTGGTGCCGCTGAACTACAAATTTCAGTTCGCCTTCTTTAGTGCTTTTGTCGGCTTTTGGTTCAGGGGTATTATCGAAGCTGCGCTTCTTATTATATTCGGCGAGCCCCATAAATTAAGCTCCTTTCTTAGCATTCAGACTTTGCATTAACTGATCGAACAGATTATCATCTGATGCTTTTTGCGGTTTGAGTTTTTTGATGGTAGGCCTTTTCCCTTTGGCTTTAGCCTCGATGATCTTCATCAGTTCATGATGATATTCATCCTTAAACTTATCGATTTCAAACTTGCTGCTATAGGTATTTACAAGTGCAAGGCCCATATCAAGTTCTTTTTTGTTTACCGCGATGTCATCCGGAGTAAGGATTTCTTCCGATGAGCGAATTTCTTCGGCAAACCTGATTTTGGTAATAACAATCACTTTAGCAACCGGATGAATAATGCACAAGTTTTCCGAACTACGAAGTACAAACCTGGCCAGGCCCGCTTTTTTTGATTTTTTTAGTGATTGAAGGAGCAAAGCGTAAGCTTTTCTGCCCTGAGTTTCGGGTTCAGAATAATACGAGGTTTCATAATACATCGGGTTTACTTCGTCGATATTTACAAAGCTCTCTATTTCAATCATTTTGCTTTTCTCCGGACTAGCATCCTCATAATCTTTATCCTCCAGAATAACATAACTTTCGTTAATAGGGTAGCCCTTCACAATTTTATCAAATGGTACTTCTTTACGGGTTTTTTCGTTGATACGTTGATACCTAATGCGGGAAAGATCCCTACTGTCGAGCATGTCGAGTCCCAACGAGCCACTCTGCACCGCCGAATACAGTTTTACGGGTATATTTACCAGCCCGAAGCCAATTGTACCTTTCCAAATAGAACGCATAAATCAATAAGGCTGACTTAGTTTGAAAAGATCAAAATAGCGTTTATCAAGGTCGGTATAGGCCTCGTTTATAGTTAAACGATGGCTCATAAGCAGAGTTTTGAGGTTAAAATCTTCCAGGATACTCCCTTGCAATACCTCGTCGTACACATCTAATGTTTCCTGTTCAGATCCTCGCAAAGTCTCAAGCACCGTTTGATCTTTTTTAATATCGGCCTTTGTACCCGGGGAAGTGTGAATTCCAGGCTCAGGCTCTGTTCTGTTTTCAGACACGCCGCCCAGATGTCGGATAGCTTCGTTAAGCTCATTGATGATCGTTGTCCGCTGATCGGAATATTTATGAAAAAGATTTCTAAATTCCTCAGACTCGATCTGTTCCGAAGCTTTAATGTATTTCTTTTGACTTTTAACTACCGCACTTTCAAGTCGTTGTAGCTGCTTTTTATAATTTTCCTGATAAGAAGTTTCCATAATAGCTGAATAGATACTAAGTAAACGTCGACTAATTAAAATAGTTTGATAAGATGCGGAAGGATAGGGCGGGGAATATTAAGAGCTATTCCGGAAGGTTAAACGGTTCAAAAATATCACTTAAAAACCTGACAAAAACCGAAAGAAGTTGAGAAGCCATTTATCACAAATACAAAAAATCATTTCGTGTAAGCCAGATGGCCTGTTCGTGTAATAAATTTTGAATATCCAAGTCTTAAATGTAAGTTTAATTTGAATCGGGGCAAGCTAAGCACTTAACCGATAAATGAGTTTTAAACATCAGCTGCGAATAATAAAGAGCCAGGTATCTGCGGGGCAAACCCGGGATCGAATGAGGTTTTGGGATTGTACCACCCAATGCAATAACTTAAGCATTCCAGAATTTGCGCTTACAATTGTCAATCAATGAAAGAAAAACAAAATTTTACAGGATGGTTTAAACTCGGGTTTGAATTTGATTCGAGGATAAAAGTAGAACTTGCTCTTCAATCGTTTTTAGGAAGAAAACACCAAGGCCTTTATGCAATTTTTTGCCCGATAGAACCGGCTTTTAGAGAGAAAACGTTTTATTTCGCTATCGAAGGCATAGAGTTCTACAATATGTTGATTAAACTTTTTCCATTACTAAAGCCCTGCGAACCGCCATCAAAAGAAAAAGTTATCAGAGTTTTAGGCTCTGCACGCGAAAGAGACTGGATGTTTAATATTCCAATTATAACAACTGAACCACATTATGCAGAAACAAAATCAATCTCAAGAAAGGTGAGGTACTTAAATCTGGCTCTGCAAGGCGGCAATAATTTCGATAAAGAGGAATAGTCTATTTAACATAATATCAATTATAGGACAATTAATATTGTGTAATTTATTTAAATCTAAATTATATAATGCCAGAGTCAAGGACGATATGCAAAATAGAAGGTACATTCTTTAATTGAGAAAATTGAATGCGACATCAATTTAATAATAACATAAATAAAACTTCCTATCGGGGGTTTTAAATTCCTTCATCAACAGATGCCTTGTCCTGTTTTTCTATTTCTTTTTTAACCTCTTCAATCAATTGCTGTTCCGTAGGCAGATACAATTTGTACTCACTTGCGATAATGTGTTTATTGTCTTCAGGAAGTGATATTTTTACAACAGCATTATTCTTTTCAGCACAAAGCAGTATTCCAATTGTTGGCTTTTCGAAGTCTTTCTTTTCAAAGCGGTCATAATAGTTAACATACATCTGCAACTGTCCAATATCCTGATGAGTGAGTTTATCTGTTTTTATTTCAATTATCACAAAACATTGTAATAACCGGTTATAGAAAACAAGATCAATATAAAAATCGTCACCCTCTATGTGTAATCGCTTCTGCCTTGCAACAAACGTAAAAACATTTCCAAGTTCAAGCAAGAAATCATGAAGGTGAGTAATGATGGCCTGTTCCAAATCTCTTTCGTAATAGGAAGATTCCCGTTTGAGTCCTAGGAATTCCAGATACATTGGATCTTTAATAATTTCTCTGGCATTTGAAGCTTCCTTTTCATTTCTGGCAACCGCTAACACACTTTCTCTGTCATTGCTTGCTAATAGTCTTTCCCAAAGGCTGCTATAAATCTGGCGCTCTAACTGCCTTACCGTCCAGTTATTTTTCACTGCCTCAGCACTGTAGAAGTCGCGCTTGTCCTGTGAATCCAAACGTATAAGCAGTTTATATTGGCTCCAGCTTAATTGCGAATACAGTGTGTTCGCAATTGGAAAAGTCCGGTAGAACTGACGGAAAAGCTCAACTTGTCTTTTAGAGAATCCGGTTCCATATTGGGGTTCCAGTTGTTCTGCGATATACTTGGTTAAATAACTGCCATAGTTAGCGCGGTCCTTCCCTCTCTGTTCTTCTTCAAAAATACGCTGACCCACACCCCAGTACATCAATGTGCGTTCAAAGTCTACATGCCGAATTGCATTATCCCGAGCACTGTCAATTATTGCCTTAATATCTGAGATAAGTGATTGTTCAGTCAGCACTTTGATACTAATTAATGTAAGAACATTGCATCCTTACAGTTTTAAAAGTAGAACAAATTTAACTTTTGTCAAATTCGAATAATTAATAATGATGTTATAGATGATTCCAATTTGGATATCCGGCAGTTCTCCCCTGGCCAGCACAAAGTATTCTCAGGATTGTAGATATTTCAAATCAAGTTATTGCTGCAGAATAGTTCCGGCTAAACGTCATTTCTAACTATATCAGATCTCTTAAATATGTAAGGAAAAGTTGAAGTGCTTTGCGCTTGTTCTCGTCGAAATTATAATCAATCTTATTCAATAAATAATCATGCAAATTAATATCCGAGTCTGGAGGCAACTGTGCAATTACTTTATCACGATTATCTAAACCCATTTTCAAGGCTTTGTTAAAACTTGTTAGAAATACCTGATCGATCTTTTTGTTTGAAGCCCATACTGCAAATGTAAATGGCAAACCTGTGAAATTTTTCCATTCCTCGGCTAAATCATATACATACTGGGCAGATTTTATTTTTCCAAATGTGCGATCTCCAATCTCAACATAAGCATCCGCCGTGTCGATTGTAAATTCAATTTCAACTTTCCAAAACTCTTTTAGAAGGATTCTTGCCAACGCGTTAGACGTTCTTGACTGCGAATCCAATTTTAAGGTTTGGATCTGATCTATGGGTTTGGTACTGAAAATAAATACCGAATTGACTGCTCCATCAGCGCCTATACAATAATCAGAAACAATTTCATAGTCCTTTATACTTGGCAGCGCAGCAACAGGAATCAATCCAATATCTACTTGATTATCAATTAGTTTTTGTGCGCAATCTGAAGGATTGTCAAGGCTCAGTTCAATCTCATTTAATATTTCTGAGTGCTCAAGTCCATAAACAAAGGGTTTAGAATTAGTATACGATACCGCAGATATTCTGATCTTACTCACAGAAATATTTTAAATGATCGGTATTGTGAAAGTCGACAATCTCGAACTTTACCCCGTCATAGGTTAGTTTATATAAAGTTGTATTTTGATGAGGAAATTCATCCATTTCACTTATCGACCGGTTAGTTAGCAAACACAGAAAAAGCCGCATGGCACGGCCGTGCATACAAATTAGTATGTTCTTTGCCTCGTTTTCTGCTATAAGTATTTCCAGCACTTCCAGTTGGCGTTCTTTAACTTCCAGTGGGCTCTCCCCTTCCTCGAATTTTAAATGCAAGTCGCCTTTCGTCCAGCCAGCCATCATTTGTTCGAAAGCCAGACGCATTTCTTCCGTACTTTCTTTGCCTTCATAAATACCCCATGCCAGTTCATCAAGGCCGGCATACTGTGTCCAGGGAATTCCGGCGTCGATAAATTGTTTTACAGTTTGATGGGTTCGTTTTAATGTTGAGGTGTAAATTTTATCAAAGGGAATGTGTTTGTATGTCTGGTAAAAGGCATCAGACTGTTTCCAGCCAAGCTCATTTAAATCAGTATCCATCCCTCTCCCTTGTACCACTCCCCTTCTATTCAAATCTGTTTCACCGTGGCGAATCAGGTAAATTGTTTTCTGCAAAGTTTTAATTAATTACGGGTAATTTATAGAACTGCGGTTTTACTTCTTCTTCGAATTGAACATCTTTATAGTCTTTTATAACATTATAAAGAGTATCGCGCTCGATGGGATGGCGGCCTACATTTTTAATAAGTTCAACGAGTTCTTTAGTGTTCATGGCCGGATTTTGCTCTTCGGCACCCGCCATTGAATAAATTTTGGTTGTGTCATCCAGCGTTCCATCGATATCATCCACACCAAAATTAAGCGAAAGCTGTGCCGTTTCTCTACTAATCATTGCCCAGTAGGCTTTGATATGATCAAAATTATCGAGGTAGATCCTCGAAATCGCATAATTCCTCAGGTCTTCTATTACGGAAACCTCAGGCACGTGCGACATTTGATTGTCTTGGTTTCTGAATTTCAACGGGATAAAGGTTTGAAAGCCACCGGTTCTATCTTGAGACTGCCGGAGTTGTTCCAAATGATCTACCCTATGCCAAAACGCCTCAATGTGGCCGTATAACATAGTTGCGTTTGAACGTTGGCCTAACTTATGCCATTCTTCATGAATTTGCAGCCATTGTTCTCCGGTGCATTTATCTTTAGCAATTTGTTCGCGTATTTCGGGGTGGAAAATTTCCGCTCCGCCTCCCGGAATAGAGTCCAATCCGGCTTCTTTCATTAACCTCATGCCCGTGGCATAGTCAATTTTTGCTTTCTTGAAAATATAATGATATTCTACTGGGGTTAAGGCCTTAACATGCAGTTCGGGCCGGTGAAGATGTATTTTAGTGAATAATTCGGAATAAAAAGCCAGATCGTACTGAGGCAAAACACCGCCCACGATATGAACTTCGGTAACGGGTTGCCCGTCATACTTTTTAACCATGTCGAGCATTTCATCCATGGTAAACTCCCATCCTTCAGCCTTTTGCTTTATTAAGCGGGAGTACGAACAGAATTTGCAATCGTAAACGCAAAGATTTGTAGGTTCTATATGAAAGTTTCGGTTGAAATAGGTTTTATCACCGTGCTTTTTCTCTCTTACATAATTCGCTAAAACTCCAAGGTATCCTAATTCGCCTTTTTCGTATAAAACAACGCCTTCATCAACAGTAATACGCTCATTTTTTGATACTTTAACGGCGATTTCCCGGAGTTGAGGATCAAGGTTGCCATCGGATAAAAGTGTGTGGAGTTTGTGTTCGGAATCCATTATAGCAAAAATACGATAATGCCGTAAAATGTACTATCATATTGTTGTAACAATAGTTTTAATTCGATTTTTACTTCGTTCATTTAAATAGAAAATTCAATATTTGCCTCAAAGAGTTAATTATGAAACTGGAAACTATCGCCATACACGCAGGAAATCATATTGACCCGTCTAACCGTGCGGTTGTACAGCCATTAACACTTTCTACTACTTTTGAACGTGGTGAAGACGGTGAATATCCGGGAGGTTTTAATTATACCAGGGCGGGAAATCCTAACAGAAGGTCACTCGAAAATGTTCTCGCACGCCTTGAAAGCGGAGTAGACGCATGTGCCTTCTCATCTGGAAATGCCGCGGGATCTGCGGTGCTGCAGTCGCTTAAACCGGGCAGCCATATTATCGCACCCGATGATATGTATCATGGACTTCGCTATTTAATTAACACTGTTTTTAATGGCATTCTAACGGTCGACTATTTAGATTTATCCGATTTGGACGCTGTTGCTTCGGCTATTAAGCCAAATACAAGGCTTATCTGGATCGAAACTCCTTCAAATCCATTGTTGAAAATCACTGATATTAGTGCTATATGTAAAATAGCGCATGAAAAAGGCATTCTGGTTTGCTGCGACAATACGTTCGCGACACCGGTTTTTCAGCAGCCTCTTGATTTAGGTGCCGATATAGTTATGCACGCCACCACAAAATACCTGGGCGGCCACAGCGATGTTTTAGGCGGAACACTGATTACCAAAGACAATAATGAATTTTGGGAGCGTATTAGAAACGTACAAGTACTTTCGGGTGCCGTACCCTCGCCTTTTGATTGTTATATGGCGGTACGCGGAATTAAAACCTTGCCGTACCGAATGCGCGGACATGCGGCAAACGCAAAAAAAATAGCCTCTTACCTTCAATCTCATCCCAGAGTTGAGCAGGTGTTTTACCCTGGTTTATCCGAACATCCTCTGCATGAGGTTGCAAAAACGCAAATGAGTGATTTTGGAGGGATGTTGTCCTTTACTTTTAAAGGAAGCTCGGACGAAACCAGAGAGGTGTCGAATAACTTAAAGCTGTTTATCAGGGCAACGAGCCTGGGTGGTGTAGAAAGTTTGATAGAACACCGTGCCTCCGTAGAGGGGCCGGATACAAAGACTCCTAAAAATCTTCTCAGGGTGTCTGTAGGATTAGAGTATATTGATGATTTAATAGCTGATTTAGAACAAGCCTTAAAATAATCTCCCGATATTTTTGGCAAATAGTGCTTTTGGGTGTATATTTGACGCAATTTGGTAATTTACCAATCTGTCAATACCCCTTAAAAGGTTTTGATTTATAAAGAAGCGGTGAGAGAACAGGCTCCAGGACCCGCTGACAACCTAACCGGTACAGTATCGGAAAAGGTGCCAAATCCTGTTCCCGGAAAACCCGGGAAAATATAAATTATGTAAAACCATGATCGAAGAAAAAACAAAGGCTTTGCCCTTTCCCCTAAATCCGACGAATTCTGATGTGATTTTTTGTGTACGCCCTTTAGCTAAAAATGACTGCTAAACCAACACACAAAAAAAATTATTGATGGTGCAGAAGTTTAAAGACTTCTACATTAAAACAACACATGAGCATACAGAAATTCACCTATACAGATTCATTTAAATTTGAGAACGGAGCAGAAATATCCGGACTTGAAATTGCCTTTCAAACCTTTGGAACTCTTAACGAGAAAAAGGATAATGTAATTTGGGTTTGCCACGCATTAACCGGAAACTCGGATGTTTTTGACTGGTGGCAAGGTTTATTTGGCGAAGACGACCTCTTTAATCCGAGAGATTATTACATCGTTTGCGCCAATATCCTGGGCTCTCATTATGGAACTACTTGTCCGCTGAGTATTAACCCTGAAACTAACGAGGCCTATTATTTATCCTTTCCTCAATTCACGGTTAAGGATATGGCGCAGGTGCATCGTATATTAGCCAATCACTTAAATCTTGCCGAAATAGGCTTACTCATAGGTGGGTCTTTAGGTGGCCAGCAGGCTGTAGAGTGGGCTATTGATGAGCCCTCGAGAATAAAGAGATTAATACTTATCGCAACCAATGCGGTTCACTCTCCATGGGGAGTTGCCTTCAATGAAAGCCAGCGTTTGGCTCTTTCGAGTGATCCGACTTTTTTTGATAATACCCCGGAGGGCGGATCAAATGGCTTGAAAGCCGCGAGAAGCATCGCTCTTCTCTCCTACCGGAATTATGAAACCTACGCCAACTCACAACAAGAAGAGGGAAATGAAAAATCGGATGCTTTTAAAGCGGCATCATACCAGAACTACCAGGGCGATAAATTAGTTAAACGCTTTAACGCTTATAGTTACTGGTACCTTAGTAAAGCCATGGATAGCCACAACGTGGGCAGAAACAGAGCTTCAATTATCGAGGCCCTGAAGCTGGTGGAAGCGAAAACTCTGGTAATCGGCATAAGTTCGGATTTATTATTTCCACCCTCAGAACAGCATTTTCTTGCGGAAAAGATTCCCGGGGCGTCGTATCTGGAAATAGATTCCTTTTACGGCCACGATGGCTTTTTAATTGAAACAGGGATTTTGACGTATGAGATTATAAAGTTCTTAAAAAGCTCTGCATCCGAAGCACAAACGAACCTTTGATAAAACGGCCTGATTAAAGAATATTAATTTGGGAAAGCCAGAATGGGGGAATTTAAGCTGCCTTCTTTTAAAACCTAGATTTCATAATTCATATCCCAAGCCTCAAGATAGTCACTAATCCTTTTCAGGAATTTACCACCTAATGCTCCGTCGACAATTCGATGATCGTATGATAAAGACAGGTACATTTTATGACGTATGCCCACCATATCGCCATACTCCGTTTCGATAACAGCAGGTTTCTTCTGAATTGCGCCAATCGCTAAAATCGCGACCTGTGGTTGATTGATGATGGGTGTACCCATGATATTACCGAAAGAACCTATGTTGGTAATAGTAAAAGTACCCTCCTTAACTTCGTCGGGTAAGAGTTGATTGTTTTTGGAGCGGTTGGCTAAATCATTTACAGCCTTAGTTAAACCTATCAGATTTAGCTGATCCGCCTTTTTAATTACCGGCACAATTAAATTACCATTAGGTAAAGCCGCAGCCAAACCAATGTTAATATCGGCTTTTTTAATAATTTGAGTGCCGTTAAGAGAGATGTTTATCATCGGAAAATCTCTTATCGCTTTTGCAACCGCCTGAATAAATATAGGCGTATAAGTAATTTTCTCCCCTATTTTCGTTTCGGCCGATCCCTTATTTTTTTCACGCCACTTCACGATGTTGGTAACGTCTGATTCAACAAAAGAGGTTACATGGGGTGCGGTTTGAACGCTCATGAGCATATGCTCGGCGATAAGCTTTCGCATCCTGTCCATTTCAATGATCTCGTCGCTGCCTGATGGGGCAAAGGTTTGTTTGGCGGCAAATGCCGGTTCTGATGGCGTGTTTTGCGGAGAGGTAGCAACAGGTTCAGCCTTTAAATTTCCCGCCCTTGCGGAAATAAAGTCTAAAAGATCCTGCTTGGTAACCCTTCCTTCAGCACCGGTGCCGAGAATGCTATCAAGTTCCTGCGTAGAAATACCCTCTCCGACAGCAATACTTTTTACTAGTGGTGAATAAAACCGGGGGCTGCCTGATTCGCTTAAAATAAGGTCAGACATAAGCGGCTGGAAATAATTAATACCTGGAATTTCTTCCGGCTTTATTTCTTCGGGAGTTTGGGGATTAGCTTGATGTGTGGCGGAATGTGATTCATCAGCCTTTTCTGATGTAAGCTCATCGGCAGTCTCAATTAAACAAACCACATCGCCAATCTGCGCCACTTCATTTTCATTAAACAGAAACTTAATAATTTTCCCCGATACGGGTGAAGGAACATCAGAATCTACTTTATCAGTGGCAATTTCTACAATTGCTTCATCTTCCTTTATCTGTTCACCGGGTTGCTTCAACCATTTTATGATGGTGGCTTCGGCAACGCTTTCGCCCATTTTAGGAAGGATCAATTCAAATTGAGGCATATTTTATAACAAGCAACAGCAAAAATAAACCTTTTTGGCAGTTAACAATGATCTTCCTTAAGTATGTGGAAAAGTAATATTAAAGCATTGATAGCGGCTCGTTCTATATTTTGTTTGCGGCGGTTACCGAACAGAAACTTTTTGGTAATAACCCGATTCTTCCCTGCCACCGCAACCCACACGGTACCAACGGGTTTATCGTCTGTTCCACCGCCCGGGCCCGCGATACCGCTTATTGCGATAGAATAATCAGACCCAAAATTAGTTAAAGCACCTTGTGCCATTTCTCTTACCGTTTGCTCACTTACTGCTCCGTGATTTTGTAGGGTATCAGGCAATACCCCAAGGATTTGAGTTTTTAAATTGTTGGAATATGTTACGCCCCCGCCTAAAAAAACCGCACTTGAGCCTGCATGTTGGGTTAAAAGATGCGAAAGGTAGCCTCCTGTACAGCTTTCGGCTGTCGAAACAGTTAGTCGCCGTTGCTCCATAAAATCAAGTATCGCTTGCTCAAAGGGTTTATCTTCTGTGGCTACTACATACTCGGGGACTGCCGCTACAATTTTTTCCACATATAGGCTGATCTCCGTTTTTAATTCTTCTTCGTTCCCTCCATAAGCACTTAATCTTAGCCTTACCTGGCCCAATTTAGGCAAATACGCCAGTTTTATATGCGCCGGTAAAGAGGTTTCAATTTCTGATATTTGCTCTGCCAGGAAAGACTCACCTATCCCGGCGGTTAGAATAGTATGATGTACTATTGAATCAAGTTGAAAATGCTGCTTAATTTTCGGAATAACCTCTTCCTCGACCAGATACATCATTTCGAACGGCACACCAGGCATCGAAACATAGGTTCTGTTTTGATGCTCGAACCACATACCGGGTGCGGTACCATTTTTATTTAATAATACGGTGCAGTTTTCAGGAACATCCGCCTGTCTGATATTGATGTCGAGTAAGGGCCGGTTATATCGTTCGAATATTTTAGCCACTGTTTGTAAGGTTGCCTCATCTCGTTTAAAACCGACATTGAAATATTCGGCGAGCGTAGTCTTAGTGATATCATCTTTTGTGGGGCCTAAACCACCGGTAATGATAATGAGTTGGGCACGTTGCGCCGCCGCATTCAAGGCCTCGAGTATATGCGATTTATCATCGGAAACGGATGTAATTTGTTTTATCCGTATTCCGCACTCGTTTAATCTCTGCGCGATCCAGGCAGAGTTTGAATCAATAATCTGGCCGATAAGGATCTCATCGCCAATGGTAATTATTTCAGCTAAAATCATTAATAGAATCCGCCGCTGTAAGGGCTTCTGCGGCTAACTTTTAAATCCTGAAGGATTGATGCCCTTACCCGCAAATCTACGCTATAGCTTTTATATAAGCCGAACGGAACCCAGTTAAATGCTAAATCCCAGCAGTGAAGGTCGCGGTTTATAGCCAGGGATGTGGTACTGAATTTTTTTGCTTTAAAATCCCAGCCCGACTGGTAACTAACTTTCCATTTCGGTGTAACACTAAAGTCGCCGTTGAAATTCAGGTTATTGGTTACACTTCGTATAACACTGTTATTTGAAAAGAAAAAGCTATACGAGGCAGTCAAATTCCAAGGGATACTAAAGTCAACAAAACCGTTAGGATTTCTGAGAATTTCAGAAATATCCTGTTGCTCATTGCGTGTAATCTTCGGATCTTTTTGACGTTGGTCTAAATCTTCCTGCCTTCTTTTAAAGGCACTGGGGTTTAGATTGAAACCCGTTGAGAACGAAAAATTAGACAATCGTGCCAGCTTGCCCTCGTCGAATAAAAAGCCTATCCGCTGCCCGCCTACATCGTCCAACCGATAAGGATCCAGTGTTCCCTGAAAAGAGATTCCGAGTTTTTGTTTGAAAAAAGATGTCCGTCCACCGAAAGATATAGTTGATAACCGGTTAAACTCTGCTGCTTCGAAATCGTAATTACCGCTAAAGGTTAAGCCCTGAATAATGGGGCGTTTTTCGGTTGCCGTTGATGTATCGCTTTTTGATTTTACTTTAGCCTCTATGTTGTTTTCGAACGAAAAGTTCAAAGCAGCAGATCGCCCCGAACCCGGGCCCGACGGGAATATAGAATACCGCCTTTCGCTGATCGTTTTCACGGAATCCGGAATACCGGTAATATTTTTATAAAAACCGAAATTGTTTCCGCTAAAATCAGGGCGGTAAGAGAACCCAAACTGCGGTGTAATTACGTGTCTGATAGCGACCAGATTTCCCTTCTTAAAATTATACATTCCGTATAGTTTGGTGCTGAATCCTGAATTTAAGGAGTACTCATAATTTCTTGCGAAACCCTGCACGGTATCGGTTTGAATTAGTCCGGAGATAGCGGGATTAAACTTTTTACGTAAAGTTTGCAAGGTCCATTTCTCGTTATAACTAACACCTGTGTTAAATTGAAGGTAGTTTTTCACGTTAAAAGACATGCTTACGGGTATGCTATGCTGTATGCCGTTTCTAAATCGCTTAAGCGTTTCTTTTTTGAACAGATTATTTTCATGTACATTATCAATAGAGTTTGATCCCGACATGGTATATCCAACAGATATACGTTCGTACCATTTAGGGTTGGCGGAACCATTTTTACTCTCGAAAGGATTAAGAGTACTCATACCCAAATTGAGCGTGGGGAAATCTAAACTAAGCGTACGATTGGTAATATCCTGGCTATGTCTTAATGAGGTACTGAAATTAAAGAGATTATTGGCGAAACTTTTAGAATAGTTTACCGAAGACGATACACCTCTTTGAGTTGCCTGGCGTATATCGTCGCCAGCTACCCTGCTGTTTGTGAAATACGAACTATTGCTAATATCTACCTGCGCGGAAAAATTGGTACCCGGGTTCGATTTTTCATTTTGAGAATGGTTCCACGCAACCCTAAAGCTTGGAGTTGATTTGGCTCCGGGAGTTCCCTCAATATTATTACCGTTATTATAAGAATTATAACTCAGGTTTAAACCGCCGTTGTATTTGTAGTTTTTGTTGTAACGGGCTAAAAGATTAGTTTCATAAGATAGCCTGCTATAAAGAGTTCCTCTTACCTCAGCATCCCAATAATCGTTAATACCGAAGTACCAGCCCAGGCCTCTCATAAAAAATCCCCGGCTGGCGTCTTCTCCGAACGTTGGAAAAAGTAATCCCGAAGCCCGCTTATTGGTTTTAGGGAAAAACCCGAAGGGAATAGCGGCAGGCAATGGCACATGTTCTATTACAAGATAAGCCGGACCGCTGATTACTTGCTTCTCAGTAACCATTCCTTTCGTAATGTGAATACCGAAATGCGTATAGGGTTCGGGCAAACTACAAGTGCTGTAAATACCGTTCTTGAAAAAACCTTCGTTATACTCATTCTTTTTAAATTCTTTTGCTTGTATAAAGCCGCCCTCAACTTCAGTTAAAGTTCCGAAGGATTTGCCTCGCTTTGTATCGAAATTAAATACCAGCGAATCGGAAGTTACAGGTGGTTCTGAGCCTTGTTTTAATATTGGCCTGCCTTTATATACAGAATATTTGTTTCTTTGTCCGCTGGCAAAGAGCAGTTTGTTTTTTTGGTCTAAACGGATAAAACTGGATGACAGTTCCATTTCACCATGCGACACTCGTGCGTTTCCATATAGGAATACTATA
The DNA here is from genome assembly GCA_014380615.1 of Sphingobacteriaceae bacterium. Lineage (GTDB taxonomy): Bacteria > Bacteroidota > Bacteroidia > Sphingobacteriales > Sphingobacteriaceae > Paradesertivirga. Next base: position 147,868 of record JACMJM010000019.1, on the reverse strand, counting down.
GTGCCATCGATACTGAATTTTATAGAATCTTCGGCGGTATAATGAACTTCAGAATCTAATCCGGTTACCGACTTAGAATTTTTTGCTAAAGTATCCGTTATAGGAGTGATGAGTTGTGAGGTATCGGTTTTTGGAGGGCTTTGTTGAGCATATATATCAATACACAAAAAAATAAGCAGAATCAAAAGCAGGTTTCGCACAAAAAACTTCTTGATAAATTTCAAATCTGATGATGAATATTATTTTTGCAATGATAAAAGACGGTTCGAAATTAATGAAAATAAACCCATCGAGAGTATTGATTCTAGGTTTTTTACCTTTTTTAACATCTCTGCTGTTTTTATCTTTTACTAATAACTCCGCAACACCCACCTATCGTATAAAGACTATTGTAATTGATGCGGGCCATGGTGGGAAAGCTGTGGGAGCCCTAGGAAAGTATTCTTCTGAAAAAAAGGTAACCTTACAGGTTGCTCTTCGTTTAGGAAAGGCGATTACAAAAAGTTTTCCTGATATTAAGGTTTTATATACCCGTACATCGGATGTTTTTGTTGAGAATGCCAGCAGAACTAATTTGGCGAATAAGAATAAAGCAGATTTATTCATCTCAATACACTGTAATTCGATGCCTGCTTCTAAAGCGAACCGGACAAGTATAAAGGGAGTAGAAAGCTTTGTGGCCGGATTTGGAAGAATTGACGAACAGGATGTTGCGATACGGGAAAATGCTGATATACTTTTGGAAAAGGATTATAAAACGAAATACGGGGGGTATGATCCTAAAGATCCGGAGAGCATGATTATCTTCTCCCTGATGAAAAATCAATTTAGAGATCAAAGCATTAAACTCGCCACTTTAATCCAAAATGAATACATCTCATCCGGCAGATTAGACCGGGGAGTAAAGGAACAGAATATCCTTATTTTACAGCGTGCGGGAATGCCTGCTATATTAACAGAGATCGGTTTTATTAGCAATCCTGAAGAAGAGCGGTATATAAATTCGGAAGCCGGCCAGGATGAAATTACGCAGAATATTGTTGCGGCACTTCATAATTATAAGAAGCAAGTAGAAATTGAATAAAATTCACAAATATGTTTTCATCAGTGAAATCTAAAATAAAAAAAATAAGTGCCGCAGGAAGCCTATTGAAAACATTGGCATTACCCCTCTTTTTATCGCTGGTAATACCTCTTTTATCATTTAATGAAAAATACAAGGGCAATGCGTTCCGTATAAAAACCATCGTAGTAGATGCCGGCCATGGCGGGCATGACGGAACTACCCGCGGCTTAATCGCACGCGAAAAAGATGTTGCGCTGCAGGTGGCACTTCGACTGGGTAAATCAATCGAAGAAAACCTCCCCGATGTACGTGTAGTATATACTCGTACGGAAGACATTTTTGTCCCTCTATACGAGCGAATTGGTGTTGCTAACCGGGTTAAAGCAGATCTTTTTATTTCGATCCACTGTAATTCAATGCCTTCGAGCATGAAAAACAGAAGTTCGGTACGAGGAACAGAAACGTTTGTATCCGGTTTTAATCGTCTTGGGCAGCAAGATGCGGCGTTGAGAGAGAATGCTTCATTACTTTTAGAAAATGATTATAAAGACAATTACGATGGTTTTGATCCGAATGATCCTGAAAGTGTAATAGTTTTTTCGTTTATGAAAAATCAGTTCAGGGATCAAAGCATCAAACTCGCCTCCTTAATGCAAACCGAATACGTTGCCACGGGAAGAATAGACAGAGGTGTAAAAGAGCAGGGTTTAGCAGTTTTAGCGAAAGCCGGTATGCCTGCCGTGCTTACAGAAATAGGTTTCATCAGCAGTCCACAGGAAGAAGAATACATGGTTTCTGATTATGGTCAAAACGAAATTGTGACTTGCTTGTTAAAAGCAATTCAAACATATAAGAAACAAGTAGAAATACAATAGTATCTTTACCGAAATATTGCTTGCGAGGTATCCATTTGCATGATAGCTTTGCGGTGGTAAAACACAATGAAAATTGATGAAAATTACTAATGAAACTAAAGTCGGCATTCTAGCCGCAGTAGCAATTACCATATTAGTTTTAGGTTACAGCTTCTTAAAAGGAAATAACGTTTTCTCGAGCGAAAATGAGTTTTATGCCCGCTACTCGAGTGTTGAAGGCTTGACTGTTTCAAAGCCAGTTTTGGTTAACGGATATCAGATTGGCCGGGTTTCGTCTTTAGAACTTCAGCCTAACGGTACCATTTTAGCTCAGTTTAAAATTAATCCAGATTACGAAATCCCTAAAAATACTATCGCCAGGTTAGAAAGCACAGATTTACTTGGAGGTAAGGCTATAGTATTTGAATTAGGAAATGGAAAAATATATGCCGAAGACGGTGATACCTTAAAAGCTAATTCGGAAAAGAACATCATGGAGCAGGTGCAGCCTATCCAAAAAAAGGCTGAGCAAATTATCGGAAGGCTCGATTCTGTACTAACATCTGTGAATAACACCATTAGTCCCGAATTTCAACAAAACTTTAATAAAAGCTTCGCAAGTATCGCCCGTACTTTAGAAACATTAGAAGGTACTTCGAAAAGAGTTGATAACATGGTTGGTGCTGAAAGTTCGCGAATTTCGGCTATAATGGCCAATCTTGAATCGGTATCAGCAAACTTCAAGAACAATAATCAAAAAATTACGGCGGTAATGTCTAATCTCGAAAAAGTGAGCGATCAATTCGCAAGGGCCAATTTCGAAAACACCATAAAAAATGCTGATAAAGCTGTAGCTGATATGCAGGCGGCAATTAATAAAGTGAACAGCGGCCAGGGAACTTTAGGTCAGTTGATAAATGATGATGGCCTTTATAAAAACCTTAACAACGCCTCGGCAAACCTTGATAAGCTGATGATCGATTTAAAAGCCAATCCGAAACGCTATGTAAGTTTTTCTGTATTTGGCGGGAAAAAGGATTAAGGGGTTAGTTACTATACAGAAACGGATTCTGTTTTAATATCAATATACATTGTATGGCAGGAATTTGTATGTCTGCGGGTAACACTTGAAGACCGGTAGACCTTAGCTATAATATTAAATCAGGCATCACTTCAACAAGATTCCTAGTTATTAATCCTAACAGCCAGTCCAAATCTGCCCGCCAGCCTCGGCCCAAGAAATTCATTTCCTGCCACCCATCCTGAAGTTTTTGCATCCACATCTATATATGGACTCCATTTAGATGACTTACTAACCAAGTCTACCCTTGTTCCCACTAAACCAAGAAAATCTGCCCTTTTTGTCATAAAATCTTGGTTGCGAGGTTGCATCCCCACAATCACACGTGGTGTAAAAAGTAAATTCTTTTTGGATGATAAGGAGAGCGGAACATCAATCATAGAGCCCTCAATGGCAGAGTATCCTTTCTCAAAATTTTTATACCTGTGGTAAGTAAGTGCGGCACGATGCTGTGTATTCATTAGATACACCTGCAATGAAATATCGTTGCCAAAAGATGTGAGTAAGTGACGTACAGCAAAATTTCCATTCCATCCGGTCTGCCCTATTCGCAGCGATCTTACACCGAACATCATCGGCGAGAGAAAGTTAAGGAACTGCAGCTTTCCTTGTTTGTTCAGATATGTTAACTGATCGGGAGTGAGGTGCCTGGTTGTGCGATACCGGTCGATACCATTACCTGAAGGATGTACACCTCTGGCTTCGTAAGGTTCATTTGGCCTGAACAAATCGTATGCCCAACCATTAAAATCCAGGCCCGTAAAATCACGCACTTTAACTTCCGCCTCTTTTTGATTCATCTTATCAGTCTCGACGTTGGCAATTTTAGGCTGTGAACATACAAGCACATAGAGGGCTGAATTAAGTGTTGTTAGCACATATTGCGATTCAAACATGAGTGATTGCCGATAGAAGAAGTTATTCCTCTGCAACCTATCAACCAAAAGGTATTCGCCCTCAATACCTGCTACCTGCATTCGAATAAATGACTTTGAGTCAGACGCTTTAAAACGAACAAGGTCCTCATCAGCTACATGACTTACTGCTACAGTCGAAGCGCCAATAGGAAATTTATTCATACCATTGAAGCTATTCACCTTTCCAAGAGTCATCACACCGCGGTGATATTCTTCGTGAAGCCAGCCACCACCTAGGGGGCTATACGTTAGAACGAAATCGGCTAGATAATGAATACTTGAATTAAAAAACTTTTTATGCCAACGCTTTTCATTATCAATTCTTCTGTATTTTGCTACCCCCCTTTGGATTCCATAATGAACAGCAGTATATAAATCAGCAGTAAGTGCAAGCGACTGTTGCATAGAGGGATTGGCATATCCTCTTAAAATTGCACCAGCTGTAGGTTGCCCGTTATTAACAGTTCTAGTCGCATAGCCAATGTATGGAGCATCGATAAGAGGAAAAGTGAGCTGGATTTTAGGACTGATTAGAGAATCAGTATTTTGTGCACTTGAGGTAAATGTTAAAATGAAACAAAAGAAAAGCAAGGAATAAGCCTTATGAAGCATGATGATTTTAAATTTCAAACGTATGCCCTTCTATGGCCAGTTTCGTATTTTTAAAAACACTTTTGCTCTCTTCTAATAAGGGTTCAAGCTCTTTATACCTGGCTGAAAAGTGGCCGATCAACAATTGCTTTACTTCTGCCTTTACAGCAATTTCACCGGCTTGTAATGTAGTAGTATGAAACGTTTCTTCTGCCCGGCTTAGCATATCATTCATAAAAGTAGCTTCATGATACAGCGTGTCCACACCTTTTATATCCTGTAAATATCCCCAACTGCATAACGTGTCTGAACAGTACGCATAACTCCTGGGCTCTGGTGCCTCAATCGTTAATTCGTCTGCCGCATAAACCCTTCCTTTTTTATCAGTAAAGGTACCTCCTCTTTTTAATTCAGGAATAAGGTCGATAGGAATTTTAAGCTCATCAAATTTTTCTTTGATAATCTTTCTGGATCTTTTCTTTTGGGTAAACTTAAAGCCTGTACAGGGAATACGGTGATCTAATACAAAAGTCTCAATAATCACATCATTACTTTCAAAGATTTTTTCTGTGTGATCTGTCTGAGTTGCTTTGAAAACAAGCGGATACCTGAGCTGCGTTTGTGAATATTTGAATTGGATATCGAGTATTTCGGATAGTTCGGGCGGGCCGTACAGATAAATAGGTTTACTTCTGCCGTTTAAGTGCAATGAGGATAATAAACCAACTAATCCAAGATAATGGTCGCCATGAAGATGGCTGATGAAAATATGCTCAATTCGCTGGTTCTTAATACCATTTCTAAGTAATTGAACTTGCGTACCCTCGCCACAATCTATTAAAAAGTGGCGTTCATTAATATTTAAAAGTTGAGAACTGGGGTTTCGGTTGTAGATGGGTGTTGCAGAGCTGCTGCCTAAAATAGTTACATCAAATCTCATTCATTCGTGTCAGCAATTATCTGGTCTCTTTTTTTAATTCCTTCTCTATCTCTTCCATAAAGATAAGGTCTATCGCCTCTTCAACAGTTGGAACAATAGAAAGAACGTTTTCAAGTTGAGATATGGTAACTAATCGGGTAATATTTTCATTTAAGCCGGTAATAATAAAATTACCTTCAGAGTTTTTACAAAGCCTGTGCCCAACGAGTAAGCTGCTAAGGCCGGAAGAATCTGAGTACTTAACCGCAGACAGGTCAAGGATAATATTTCGTAATCCTTCTGTATTAGTTAAAATAAATTCTGATTTAAGCTGCGGTGAAATAAGGCTGTTTAATTTCGACTCGTTCAGCTTTATTAAAACATACTTCTCGTGTTTGTCTATTGAGAACTTCATATCACTCTTCCTGTAAATAAATCCTTGATTACAATATTAAAAAAATATTTTCAATTTAAACGACTCAAACTGTCATTGATATTTTTTTCAACCCGTTTATAATTTTCGGCCGTATCTGCTTTAATAAACAGTTCGCCGGTAATGTGTTCGTAAAGCTCAATGTACCTATTAGAAATGGATTCTACAAGCTCTATATTCATTTCGGGTATTTGTTGGCCTTCTTTTCCCTGAAACCCATTTTCAATTAACCATTTACGTACAAATTCTTTTGACAATTGCTTTTGAGGCTCGCCTTTTGATTGTAACTCTTCGTACCCATTCTTGTAAAAGTATCGTGACGAGTCGGGCGTATGAATCTCGTCTATAAGATGAATTCTTCCATCGGCTTTTCCGAACTCATATTTCGTGTCCACTAAAATCAACCCGCGTTCATCGGCCAGTTCTGTTCCACGTTGAAATAAAAGCTGGGTATACTTTTCCAGTTGCGTGTAATCTTCCTCCGATACAATTCCTTTTTTAAGAATGTCTTCTCTTGAAATATCTTCATCGTGCCCTACAGAGGCTTTTGTAGTAGGTGTAATAATTGGCTCGGGTAATTTATCGTTCTCTTTTAGTCCATCAGGCAATTTAACTCCGCATACATCTCTCTTGCCAGCACTGTATTCACGCCAGGCATGTCCTGCCAAATACCCCCTTATTACCATCTCCACCTTAAAAGGCTCGCAAATTTTCCCTATGGTAACTGTAGGATCCGGCACGTCAAGTACCCAATTTGGAACGATGTCCTGGGTAGCGTTTAAAAACTTCGCAGCTATCTGATTTAATACCTGGCCCTTATACGGAATGGGCTCTGGCAACACTACATCAAATGCCGATATTCTATCAGATACCACCATTACTAATAACTTATCAGCTATGGTATAAACATCGCGCACCTTGCCTTTATAAAAATTTGATTGTCCGGGAAACTGGAAATGTGTTTCTTTTATCGCTGACATTTAGTTGATGAGGGAATTAATTAATGAATGAGTGAATGATTAAATATTTGAATAAATGACAGAACGATACAAAATTAAGTTTTTCTCAGAAACTTAGGTGAAATGTTAATAATTGAATAAATAGAAAGATCACCCTCTTCTTGATGATTGAATGATTGAATGAACTGCACTCTACAAATTAGGTTTTCTCAAAAAAGTAGGTGAAATCTAAAATAGTTGAATAAATGCAATCTCGCCCTTCCTTCATTCCTTCCTTCATTCATTCCTTCATTCCTTCACTCCTTCCTTCCTACTGTATATCTCCGTAAGCTTTAAGAATCTGCTTAACCAATTTGTGCCGCACTACATCATCGCCGTTAAGGTAAATAATTTCGATGCCTTTTATGTCAGTTAAAATTCTCAACGCCGTTTGTAAACCCGATTGCTGCTTTTTAGGCAAATCTATTTGGGTAACGTCTCCGGTTACGATAAACTTTGCCGATGGCCCCATCCTGGTTAGAAACATCTTAATTTGCATGTCGGTGGTGTTTTGGGCTTCATCAAGAATCACAAAACAGTTATCCAGTGTTCTGCCGCGCATGAAAGCTAAGGGAGCGACTTCAATAGTACGGTTTTCGAGATATGTTTTCAATTTATCCGGCGGAATCATGTCGTCCAATGCATCATAAAGAGGGCGCAAATAGGGATCAATCTTTTCCTTTAAATCGCCGGGAAGAAAACCAAGATTCTCGCCCGCTTCAACTGCTGGCCTTGTTAATATAATGCGTTTTATCTCTTTGTTTTTCAGGGCTCTAACGGCTAGCGCTACAGCCGTATATGTTTTACCGGTACCCGCGGGGCCGATAGCGAAAAGAATATCGTTCTTATTAATACCGTCAACCATCCTCCGCTGATTTGCGGTGCGGGCCTTAACCACAATTCCGTTATGTCCGAAAACAATCGCCTCACTTCCGGCACCACCATTTGGTGTCGACGCTGACTCGGCTTCAATTGTGATTTTAGCATCCAGCAGACGTTCAAGGTCATTGGTTGTAAGGTTCTGAAATTTTTCTACATGCTGAATTATTTTGGAAAAGCGGGTGTTAAAAAGCGCTATTTCGGCCTCATCTCCTAAAACCTTTACCTCATTACCCCGGGCAACGATTTTAATTTTTGGAAATTGTCTTTTTATTACTTCGAAATACTCATTATTTGAACCCCAGAGTGTTACGGGGTTAATGTTCTCAAGGTCTATTTTTAATTCGTTCAAGTTACGGTTTTTTTAGTTTCCTGATTTTTTGTGCAATTAAAATTCAATATTTGCAGGTTATAAGCCTCTCGCAAGGTTAATAATAAATATTCACATTTTAATGGCTATAATCACTTTAACAACCGATCTCGGTTACAAAGATTTTTACCAGGCTGCGCTTAAAGGGAGCATTCTGAGTTTGAAGCCCAACGTGAACATTATTGATATTACGCACAATATCTCTGCTTTTAACATTCCGCAAGCTGCTTTCGTTTTAAAAAATGCTTTCCCTTATTTTCCCAAGGGAACCGTCCATCTTATCGGAATCAATTCTGTATTTAATGAAAGGACGAAATACCTGGCTGTTAATTATAGAGGGCACTATTTTGTTGGTTCAGACAATGGTATTTTTTCCCTGATATTTGATGATCAGCCAAACGAGATTGTCGAATTAAACATTATGCAGGATCTGAAATTCCTGCACTTTCCCCTTACCGATATTTTAGCCAAAGCTTCGGTTCATCTGGCCGGAGGTGGAAAAATTGAAGAAATAGGAATCCCGGTTTCGGAGCTGGAAGAGAAAGTAAACCTCCAGCCGGTTATCGAGCAAAACGTGATAAAAGGAAGTGTGATTTACATTGATTCTTTTCAGAATGTAATCACTAATATTTCGAAAGACCTCTTTTCTAAAATACAGCAGAACAGAGATTTCGTACTCTATTTCAGAAAAAATGAATCTATATCCAACCTCAGCTGGCACTATAACGAGGTTCCGGAAGGAGAAAAGCTCTGCCTTTTCGGAATTAGCAATTACCTCGAAATAGCCATAAACAAGGGGAATGCGAGTGGCTTGTTAGGTCTGCATCTTGGGGATATTGTAAGGGTAGAATTTGGTTAATTGACCTTGCGGTGATTATACTAAAGTGTGATGAACCATGAAAAACGTACTTTTGTAAACTTTAACGGTATTTTTCCAACTGAATGGCCAGAAACAGATTTAATAGCGGGACTGCTCCTAAAGAAGAACTTCCAAAAGCAAAGATAAACAAGGAGGCTTTAACAAGAATATCCCGAATATTTGATTATTTGAAGCCGTATAAATGGAAATTCATTCTCGGCCTGCTCTGCCTGGTGGCGTCTACAGTTACCACGTTCGCCTTTCCCGCTTTATTCGGCGCAATGATTGATGCCGCCCAAGGCAAACAAAAATATAGCTTTATACCACCTGACATTAATAGAATAGGTTATATATCTTTTATTATTCTTTTTTTTCAGTCATTATTTTCTTTTTTTAGAATACGTTTTTTTGTAGAAGTTGCCGAAAAAGCTTTGGCAAGCATCAGAAAAGATACCTATTTCAAACTGATAACTTTGCCCATGGATTTTTTCTCCAACAGAAGAGTTGGAGAGTTAAACAGCCGGATTTCCTCCGATCTATCTCAGATTCAGGATACTTTAACCACTACTTTGGCAGAGATGATACGCCAAATGTTAAGCCTTTTTGTTGGTGTGATCCTTCTCTTTTCTATATCGATAAATTTAACTCTCTTGAACTTAGGAATACTCCCAGTATTAATTATTGTTGCGGTTTTTCTAGGAAAACTTATTCGTAATATCTCCAGACAAGCCCAAGATAAGCTTGCCGAATCTAATACTGTTGTTGAAGAAACCTTACAGGGTATTGCAAATGTTAAAGCTTTTGTAAACGAATCTTATGAAGCCAATCGGTATAACGCAAGCTTAATAGAAGTGGTTAAAATTACTTTAAAGGGTGCCATTTACAGGGGCGGATTTGCGTCTTTTATTATTTTTTGTTTGTTCGGGACTATAGTAGGTGTAATTTGGTATGGATCTGTTTTGGTCTCTGCCGGAGCAATCTCGGTAGGTGACATGACTACCTATATTCTTTATGCTGTATTTGTTGGCGCCGCAATGGGAACTTTTCCTGAACTATATGCCAATGTTCAAAAAGCCATTGGTGCCAGCGAACGGGTGATTGAGATTTTAAATGAAGAGAATGAACCTATCTCAATTATAGCATCTGAAAATTCGACTAAGAAAACAATTACAGGAAACCTGGCCTTCGAAGACGTTGTCTTCTCCTATCCGTCAAGGAAAGAAATTACGGTTTTAAAAGGTCTTTCTTTCGATGCAAAGGCGGGAGAAAGAGTGGCGATTGTAGGACCCAGCGGGGCCGGAAAATCAACTATAGCTTCCCTCATACTAAGATTCTACGATCCGCAAGAAGGCAAACTATTGTTTGATGGCATTGATGTGCAGCACTATTCATTAACAGATATTAGAAACCAGGTTGCCATTGTCCCTCAGGATGTGATGCTGTTTGGCGGAACCATTAAGGAAAATATCGCTTATGGTAAGATCGGGGCCAGTGATGAAGAGATTATCGCTGCCGCAGAAAAAGCCAATGCTCATAGTTTCATCAAGGGGCTTCCTGAGCAATACAACACCATTGTAGGCGAGCGAGGTATAAAACTTTCCGGCGGGCAGCGCCAACGTATCGCCATCGCAAGAGCCTTACTGAAAGACCCGGCCATTTTAATTCTCGATGAAGCTACTTCTTCACTCGACTCCGAATCAGAACGCCTTGTTCAGGAAGCCCTTGAGGTTCTTATGAAAAACAGAACATCCATAATTATCGCCCACAGACTCTCGACCATTCGTGAAGCTGATAAAATTGTAGTCCTTGAAAAAGGTGTAGTAATTGAAAGCGGAACTCATGATGAGCTGTTGAAAAACGAAGAGGGACTTTACCGGTACCTTAGTCAGTTGCAGTTTGAGGCTTAATGTCTTTTAAACTCGAAGCCAATTTACTTTAAATCTAAAAATGAAGTTAACAATTTGGGGTGCCGCACAACAGGTAACTGGCAGCATGCACCTTTTTGAAACAGATAACTACAAAATACTAATCGATTGCGGCCTGGATTATGAACGCGAAACTCGTTTAGAGGAGAATGAATTTTTTCCTTTTAATCCGGGTGATATTGACGTAGTGATTCTTACCCATGCCCATATCGATCATTCTGGAAACTTGCCTACGTTAATCAGGGCAGGCTTCGATGGCCAAATTATATGCACCTCTCCTACTGCTGATTTAACTGAGCTGCTTTTATTAGACTCGGTTAGTATCTTCGAAAGCAAGCAGAAAAAACAACGACGAGGTAAAAGACATTCTTCCGGACCCCGGCCACTATTTTTCCAAAAGCATGTGATGGAAACCGCAGAGCGTTTTGTTACCCTTGCATTCAACAAAAGCTTCAGGTTAAATGGAGATGTATCCATCGAGCTTATTCCTGCCGGGCATTTACTTGGAGCAGCTTCGGTAGTGATTTCGGTAAATGAACACGGCTTAAACCGTAAAATAGCTTTCACCGGCGATATTGGCCGCAAAAATTATCCGGTTCTTGTAGATCCGCAGAAATTGCCACAGGTTGATTACCTGGTTTGCGAATCGACTTATGGTGGCCGGGTACATTCAAAAGATAAAAACATTGAGGACGTTTTGGTTGGGGAGATAGAAAATGCCTGCATTAAAACACCCGGCCGTTTAATTATCCCTGCCTTTAGTATTGGCCGGACTCAGGCACTGGTGTATACCTTAAATAAGATCTTTACCAAGGGCCTTTTACCAAGAGTAAAGATTTTTGTCGACAGCCCCTTGGCCAATTATGCTACAGAGATTTATAGAAAGTACCTGAACCATCTGAATGAAGATGCCGTGGATTTTTACAAGGAAGCCGGAGACGGATTTGAGTTTGAAAATTTGTTTTACGTGCAGGATATTAAGGAAAGCCGGGAACTTTCTAACTACCTGGAACCCTGCATCATTGTTTCTTCCGCAGGCATGCTCGAAGGCGGACGGATTCAGGATCACCTTTTCCATAATATCTCTAATTACTACTGCACAATACTTTTCATTGGGTACAGCGCAAAAGGTACCTTGGGGCATCGCTTGCTACGTGGCGACCCATTTGTTCATATTCGCGACAGAGAACTGCCCGTATACGCAAGCATAAAGAGAACAGATGTATTAAGTGGCCATGGCGACCACGATGATTTAGTAAACCTTGTTAAAGACCAGCAAAAGGAAGTGTTAAAAAACGTCTTTTTGGTACATGGAGAACCTGAAAGTATGGGTATTCTGGCAGCAGAATTAGATACCGCTGGTTATAAAGTAACTATCCCCGAAAAGGGCGCCACTTACATATTGTAAAAGGATTTGGCGGCTATGGCCAAATCCCCAGATTCATATAAGAAATAGCTATCTTATTGATAGAGCCTACAAACGCGGCAGTTCTTAGGTCATTAATTTGAGGGGTCCTTAGTTTGATCTCCCGGATTTCGTGATATGCACGAATCATGGTTTCTTCGAGACCCGAATTTACCAGTTCCAGTTCTGAAGGGCCTTTTACAACCAATTTCTTTTGATCTGCGCTTAAAGATACCCCTGTCATTTTCTCCATAATGTTTATCAGGTTGAGGCTTGTATTCTCCTCGTAGCGTTTATCCATTCTGCCAAAGGCAACATGTGAGAGGTTTTTAAGCCATTCGAAATAAGAAACAGTTACACCGCCCGCATTGCAATACATATCCGGAATAATAATTCCGCCGTTTTTAATGAATATTTCGGCAGCCTGCGGCGATGTAGGGCCGTTAGCTCCTTCGGCAATTATTTTCGCTTTTATCCGGGCGATGTTATGAAGTGTAATTTGATTTTCAAGTGCGGCTGGAACCAGGATATCACAATCTTGTTCAAGGCCCTCCGCCGAGTTTTTGAAACCTGTAGAGTCTTTAAAACCTAAAACAGAGCCTGTTTCTTTTCTATGTGCCACTACCGCTTCCAAATCCAGTCCGGAGGGATTATAGATCGCACCTTCAAATTCGCATAAGCCTACTATTATGGCACCGAATTCTGCTAAGTATTTTGCCGAATGATATCCTACGTTTCCTAATCCCTGAACAATAACACGTTTGCCCGCCAAACCCGGACTCAGGCCCAATGGCTTCATGTCTTCTTCTATACTTACACATTCCTTGGTGGCTATTGCAACTCCCCTACCTGTCGCTTCTTTACGGCCATGAATACCATGCAGGGCGATTGGTTTCCCGGTAACGCATCCCAAAGCATCCAGCTGACCAGGATTCATAGTTAAATACGTATCGGCAATCCAACTCATTTCGCGTTCACCAGAGCCATAATCGGGTGCCGGTACGTCGATGGCAGGGCCGATAAAGTTCTTCTTAATCAACTCTACGGTGTAACGACGGGTAATATTTTCCAATTCGGCAAGCGAATAGTTTTTAGTATTTATTTTGATCCCTCCTTTAGCACCCCCAAACGGAACATTTACTATGGCACATTTGTAGGTCATCAAAGCCGCCAATGCCATTACTTCATCCTGATTAACAATCTCGCTGTAACGGATTCCCCCTTTAGTTGGCGACATATGGTTTGAATGCTCAACCCTCCATCCGTCAATCACCTCAACCGAGTTGCCTTTTCTAATCGGAAAGCGGAAATGATATACACTGTTACAAGCTTTTATCTGATTTAGCAGTCCTGGCGAATGATTAGTGAACTGTGCCGCATAATCAAAATAAGCACATACATCATCAAAAAAACCTAAAGGATTGGGGTTTACAATATCTTTTGCCATAGCGGGTGTTTATAATCAATCGTATGTTGCAAGTTGAGTAAAGAATACGAAAACCGCAAGAGGATATTACTCAAACGGCGAAATCAGAAAATATTCGGTTTGTGGTAACCGGGCCTACTCTTTATTTTCCAGCTTTTTTACTCTTCTGTCTATAGTAAACAAGTAAAAAACCAAGCCGATAAAAATTACAGCAATTACACTTATAACCACATATATTTTACCCGAACTGCGTAGTCCGGTGGCCATTTCAATTTCCTGGGAACTAACCCGAAGAGTTATTAAAATCAATACAAAAAAGCTAAGTAATTTTTTCATTTAAGACTATTTAATCTTATACACGTTTATAAAGCATTATCAACATCTTCGAGCTTTCGCAGTCGATAGCGGATATTCATGATCCAGCATCCGATCAGCATCCAGCCCAAAACTGCGGGGTAAAAAACAAGCCGCATCTTTTTATCAAGGTCATATCCCCCGAAACCGGGGTTCCCTCCATTACCAGGATGTAATGAATCAGTCATCCGAGGTAAAATAAACAACAAAACTATCATTACCGGAAACGCGAATATGTTATATACCGCCGAGATCTTCGCTCGTTTTTGTTCTTCATCTATAGAATTGCGAAGCACTAGGTAAGCCAGATACATTAATGTAGAAATAGCCGATCCGTTTAATTTAGGATCATTGGGCCAGTAATCCCCCCAGGTTATGTTGGCCCAGAGCATACCGCTGCCCAAGCCTAAAAAGCAAAAGACAATACCGGTATTTACACTCTCTACCGCTAGTAAGTCATGATTAATACTTCCTGATCCCAGGTATTTAATACTGTATATAACTGAAATGAGGTATAATAAAATCATAGAAAACCACATTGGAACATGGTAATATAGATTTCGTATGGATTCGTGAAGTATGGGCAACGCAGGAACTTCGATCAGTAACCCTCCCACCAAAGAGTAGAGTACTAAAACTGAGGCAAAAATCTTCCACCAGTTTTCTTTCATAAATTTGATTGTTTAGGCATCAAATGTAAAAAAGAGACGCGGTGCATCAAAATGAATAATAGCGTTAGGATCAATTATTTCGTCACGAGTTAAGTTAATATAAAAAAAGGTTGAAAAGGAATTAGATAAAGGGTAAATAAAGTTTCATTTTTAGGGCATGAATAACTTCAGAATTTTCTTTAAGGCCATCGTTCTTTCTTTTGCGGCCCTCTTATTTCACATTACATCGTTTGCCGACATACGTCTTCCCGCTATTTTAGGAGATCACATGGTATTACAGCAAAAAAGCAGCGTAAAGCTATGGGGTTGGTGTGATGGTGATGAAAAAATAAAAGTTTCTACCAATTGGGATACCGTTACCTATCGGGCTATCGGATCATCCCAGGCAAAATGGGTTTTGGAGATCCAGACACCAAAATCAGGGGGGCCGTATACCATTACGATTAAGGGTAATAACACCGTTGTTCTGAATGATGTATTGATAGGAGAAGTATGGGCATGCAGTGGCCAGAGCAACATGGAAATGAGTTACAACTGGCTTCAAAACTGGGGCTCGAACTTATATACGGAGGATATTAGAAATAGTACAAATAACAACATTCGATTCTTTCAAATCCCGAAACTAACAGCTGCTTACCCACAAGACGATACCAAGGGAAAATGGGTGGTGTGTACACCCGCCGAAGCCAAATCTTTTAGCCTGGTGGCTTACTTCTTCGGCCAAAAGCTTCAGCAACAGCTAAGCTCGCCCCTGGGCTTAATTACCGCCAGTTGGGGAGGCACTCCCGCTGAAGTTTGGACGCCCAAAGATATTATTGAAAGTAAAGCCACATTAGCCGACGCCGCCAAAAAGCTATCTCCCAGCAAATGGTGGACGGTAACACCCGGGGCCGCCTATAATGCCATGATCTCTCCTATTACAAATTATAACATTGCCGGTGCTTTATGGTACCAGGGAGAGGCAAACGTTTCAGCTGCTCCCAGCCATTACTCAGATTTGTTGAGTTCGATGATTGGTTCCTGGAGAAGTGCATGGAAGAAAGATTTTCCGTTTTACTATGTTCAAATCGCACCGTATGCTGATTATGGCTCCCAATCGGCATTGCTTCGCGAACAGCAAACCATGGCATTAAGTACTCCTAATACCGGAATGATAGTGATTCACGATCTGGTAGATAATATAAAAGACATTCACCCCCGAATGAAAAAGGAAGTTGGCCTGCGATTGGCTGATTATGCCCTTGCCGAAACTTATGGCCGAAAGAATTTCCCCGCAAAATCCCCGGCTTTTAGCAAAATGAAAGTAGAAAAAAGCAAAATCAGGATCTATTTTGATAACGCTGAGAAGGGTTTGGTAAGTAAGGGCCCGCTTCCCACAGAATTCTATATCGCCGGAGAGGATAAAGTATTTAAGCCTGCGATAGCTAAGATCGAGGGCAGCACCGTAGTTGTATCCCATCCGGGCCTGAAATCTCCTGTAGCCGTACGTTTCGGCTTCAGCAACTCGGCTATGCCAAATATATTCAGCAAAGAGGGGCTTCCTGCAAATATTTTCAGAACCGATAATTGGGATGCGATTAATACAGTACCTTAGTGTGATTTTAACAATTACTGACTGTGAAAGAAAGCAAGGACAAATTTTCGACTCAAGCCAAGCAATACCAAAAGTTCAGGCCGGTATATCCCGAACTTCTTTATAGCTTTTTAGATAGTAAAGTTCAGAAATTCGAAACGGCCTGGGATTGCGGAACCGGAAACGGACAGGTGGCAACCAAACTGGCCGAAAGATTTAAAAAAGTATACGCTACGGATATCAGTGAAAAGCAATTAGATGAAGCTGTCTCGAAAGAGAATATCCTATACGCTGTAAGTCGGGCGGAAGAAACCGACTTTCAAGACAATCAATTCGATTTAATTACTACCGCGCAATCTGTACACTGGTTTGATTTAGATCATTTTTACAAGGAGGTTACACGGGTAGCAAAACCTAACGCCGTTATCGCCTTATGGGGATATAACCTCTTGCGGATCTCGGGCGAAATTGATAAACTAATTGATGATTTTTACGGGAAAACTTTAGGTGATTATTGGGATTACGAGCGCGAAATAATTGAAAATGAATACAAATCTTTGCCTTTTCCTTTCGAGGAGTTTGAGGTGCCCAGATTTGAAATTGTGGCCAACTGGGATTATCAGCAATTACTCGGTTATTTTAATTCCTGGTCGGCCGTACAAAATTACATTGAAAAAAATGGAAAAAATCCGGTTGATCTGCTTGATAAGCAGATTCAGGCTTACTGGAAACCAGATGAAGTTAAGAGAATCAGGTTCAGAATCTTTACAAGAATTGGCAAGGTAGAAAAAGGATAAATAATAAAAATCTTTTAAACCTATCTTCTTCTATTTTGTTATCAATGTATCATGAATGCAGTGGATTGCGAAAAGAAAGCTAAGGAAGAAGCAAAGTTTATTGTAAAAGGGGTTAAAGATTCGTTGATAGTATTACTTGCCGCCGCCGCCTGCCTGGCTTCTTTGTATACTTTCGTTTACTTTTAAACAAGGGTTACTCTTTCCAGAGAAAAGGAAACAAAAGTAGTGATACTGTAATTACAATCAGATTAATTGCCGCAAGCACCCCGATTTCATTTAGGCTCACACTTCTGTCGAGTCCGTCCATCGCATTCTTAGAGAATTTTATTAAAACCATTAACAATGGGATTATAACCGGGAAGCTTAATATCGCCATTAACGCACCGCTGTTATTGGCTTTTGACGCAATGCCCGAGATCATGGTAAAAACTGAAGCGAAACTTATACTCCCAATCAAAACCGCCAGTAAGTAAAACAAAGGATCTCCGATTGGATTTTGGAACACAAGCATGTAAAAAGCAATCGCAATCAGGGATAGTAAAAGCATCAGCAAAATATTATAGATGATCTTTGAAAGGATTACCGCTTTAGCGCTTGTTATGCTGTAATAATACAATTGCCTGCCGCGATTTTCCTGTAAAAAGCTTTTGGCGATGGCATTTACCGATGCGAAAAGCATAATGATCCAAAATAAGGCGTTCCAGGTAATCGGGTTTATTTGCTTAAAGGAAAGAAAACACACAAAGATGGTTGATACCACATAAAGTATTATCCCGTTGAAAGCGTATTTTGACCGCCACTCCAGAATCACTTCTTTTTGAACCAGAAATTTTATCTGTTTGAACAAATGCATCGCTTCAAAGATAATGAGTAATTCATCATTAATTGAGATTGCGATGAACGGATATTTTCAAAAAACATTAAATTCACATTATGTTTTGTTCTACGCTCAACACTCCTATTGGTTTATTGATTATCAAAGCAACAGCAGAATCCCTTTTATTCATCGGGTATGATGTGGATGATGTGGAAGAAAATCCCGGCGATCTTACCGAATATGCCAAGTTCCAATTACAAGAGTACTTCAAAGGCAAAAGAACCAGCTTCGACTTCTCGTTAGAGCAAGAGGGAACAACTTTTCAAAAAAAAGTTTGGAACGAACTCATTAAGATCCCGGCAGGAAACCCGATAAGCTACACCAGCCTTTCTAAAAAGATGAACAGCCCCTTAGCGATCAGAGCGATTGCTTCTGCCAATGGAAAAAACAAACTCATGATCGTGGTTCCATGCCATAGAGTAATTGGCAGTAATGGAGAATTAGTGGGTTATGCCGGAGGTTTATGGCGCAAAAAATGGCTACTCGAACATGAGGCCCGCATTATGAATGTCGGGCAGGCTACTTTGATGTTCTAAACTCCAGCTTTCTTCTTCCTTGCTCCGATAATGGATAAAACCGCGCCAGTTATTAACAAAATCCAACCCGTCCAGCGATAATGCACAATGCGAGCAGCAGCAGCCGCTAATTTCTTAAATGGAATAAAACTGAAATAGTCATTTACCTTAAAGTAAACCGCCGCTAAAGTAAAAAGTATCACAATAAGCGAAGCCCAAGCCGAGAACCGGAGTAAGCCCGGCTTATTGATTATTGAAGCTAATACACCAAGAGTGGCTAAGGTCATCACAATAGAGGCGAGTGCAACATCAATATCGTAATAGTTCCAGTTTCCGATAATCGGGATGTGAAGCATTGGGCTTAAGCCGCCTGCGATAATGAGCAACGATCCAATTAATCCTAAATAATTAAGAGGCTTCATATTACTTACTTTCTTTAATTTCCATTTTCTCAGCAAAATGTGCGCAATAGTCGCGCAAATCTTCCACAATGTTTTTTTCGCCGGTAGCTCTTAAAAAGCTATCGCCCATAGTTTGCAGCGTTTCATAGAAAAACCGCTTCATTTCATCCACAGGCATGTCTTTTGTCCAAAGATCAATACGTAACGAATTTTTATACTGATGATCCCACAATGCCAGCATCATCGATTTTACGGGCAACTTTTCCTTGTTTTCAGAGTCTGTCGATTCCCATGTAATATTCTCAGGAACGTTATTATCATCAAGTTCTATTGTAAGTTTTATTTCTGCTTTCTTCATTACTAAATAATTACACTATTATATCCGGCCAAATAGTAGCATCAGTACTGCCGCAAAGATGATAAATAGAAGTTCTATTATCCAAATACGTTTTAAATCCTTAATAAACTTTCTGAAAATCAGGTCTGTAAAAAAACTCAACACCGCCATTACTAACAGTGAAACACTTCCAAGCATCCGCCAACCCTCACTATCGCGATAAATAAATAGATAGGCAATGCTAACAAGTAAAACCGACGTGAATATATTTAAGGGAGTTAAACGTACTTTCAACCTCTTTTCCTGTTATTTCCTCTAAATCCTCCTTTAAGAGTGCTAGATGTCTTCGGAGCTTTACCAGTCCCTGCTTTATTACTTTCGGGCTTTTTAGATTTGGCGACCTTCTGAGCTATAGCTTTGGCATTTTTCTTTTCATGAAAGGCTCCTTTGAAATCAGGGTTTTCTTTACGTTTTTGATTATCAATATCCTTGGCGATCTGCTGACGTTCTTCGTAAGGGGTTTCCTCAATAAATACACCTTCCGGGATATTTTGAATGGGAATCTGCTGCCGAATTAGCTTTTCAATCTTTTGGATATAATATTTTTCGGCTTCGTTACAAAAAGTGATGGCTTCCCCTATATTGTTAGCTCTTCCGGTTCTGCCGATTCGGTGTACATAATCCTCAATAATAATCGGCACATCGAAATTGATAACATGACTCACATTACTTACATCAATTCCACGCGATGCAACATCTGTTGCAACCAAAGCGCGTACCCCTCCTTCTTTAAACGCATTCATAGAGTTTATCCGGGTATTTTGCCCTTTATTGGCATGAATCACCCTGATTTCATCTAAAGTATAGCGTCTTTCCAGGAACTTAAAAATGTTATCTGCCGTAGTCTTCGTTTTACAAAAAACTATTAACCGGCTAAATTCCTCATTTTTAAGCAAATGCTGCAAAAGATTGATCTTGGTTTTATTATTCGGAACATAATATAATACCTGATTAACAGATTGTGCCGGGGTTGCAGGTGCCGACGCTTCAACAATCACAGGAAACTTTAAAAAATCCCCGGCAATTTTATGTACCAAATCGCTCATTGTAGCCGAGAAAAGAAGATTTTGCCGCTTTCGCGGAACCACCTCCAATATTCGGTGAATAGACCCGATGAACCCCATGTCTACCATCTTATCGGCCTCATCCATTACCATTATTTGTAGAGAACGGGTATTTATATCTCTCGCTAAATAAAGATCCAGGAAGCGGCCCGGTGTTGCTACCAGAATATCCACTCCTTTAGCCAGTTTAGCCTTCTGTATTTTCGGACCTAGTCCGCCGTAAATTACTATCGTTCTTAAATCTGTATACTTGGCGAAAAGCTGGATATGTTCTTCGATTTGCATCGCAAGCTCACGTGTTGGAGCTAAAATTAATGCCCTGGCATCCTCTCCCTGGGCATATTTAAGTTTCATCAGTATGGGTAAAACAAAAGCCGCGGTTTTACCCGTTCCGGTTTGTGCGATACCCATAATATCCTGCCCCGATAAAATTGGGGCTATTGCTTTTTGCTGAATTGGTGTGGGAGTAGTAAATCCGGCATCTGCCACCGCATTTAAAATTTGCGGATTCAGTTTAAAGTCTTCAAAAGATTGCGACATGCCGCAAAGATACACGGATTTACGTGATTGGGGTGCTTGGTTGTGATTTTTGATTTACACCACATTAACCCGGATTTTAACAATTGCACATCACAATTCGTAATCCCTATGTATCTTAGTGCCCAAGTAAATCAAAAATCGTAATTCGTAAATCCGCATGTCTTCCATTTTAATCAAATCAGCCACTATAGTAAACGAAGGACGCCAATTTGTTGGTGATGTATTTATCAGGGATGGTTTTATTGAACAGGTAAATTCTTCTCTCAATTTAAAAGCCGATAAGGAGATAAACGCCGAAGGTTTACACCTTTTGCCCGGATGTATTGACGACCAGGTACACTTTCGCGAACCTGGCTTAACACATAAAGCTGAGATTTATACAGAAAGCAGAGCCGCGGTTGCCGGAGGTATTACTTCGTTTATGGAAATGCCTAACACTGTTCCCAACACGGTTACGCAAGCTTTACTGGAAGATAAATATAAGATCGCATCCGGCAAGTCGTTGGCGAATTACTCGTTTTTTATGGGGGCGACAAATGACAATCTGGATGAGGTTTTAAAAACCAATCCTAAAGACGTTTGCGGCATAAAGATATTTATGGGTTCTTCCACCGGTAATATGCTTGTAGATAACGAAAAAACTCTTGAAGCTATTTTTAGCTCTACTCCCATGCTCATTGCTACGCATTGCGAGGATGAGGAGACCATACAACACAACATGGAAATGTTTAAACAAAAGTATGGCGAAAATATCACACCCGAAATGCACCCTTTAATTCGCAATGTAGAGGCTTGCTACAAGTCCTCATCTTTTGCCGTTCAGTTGGCTAAAAAACATCAGTCAAGATTACATATACTGCATATTTCATCTGCTAAAGAAACACTGTTATTCGACAACTCTATTCCACTAATAAACAAGAAGATAACAGCGGAAGCCTGTATACATCATTTATGGTTTTCGGATCGAGATTACGCAAATAAAGGCAATTGGATCAAGTGGAATCCGGCGGTTAAATCAGAAGAGGACCGACAGGGAATTTTTCAGGCGGTTTTGGATGGTAGAATCGATGTTATCGCTACCGATCATGCGCCTCATACAATCGAAGAAAAAAGCAAACCTTATCTTCAAGCTCCATCCGGCGGCCCTTTGGTGCAGCATTCATTATTGGCGATGCTGGAATTCTATCACAAAGGGGCAATATCGCTCGAGATAATCGCAGAAAAGATGGCCCATAACCCGGCTATCTGCTTTAGGGTTGAAAAGCGAGGATTTATCAGGGAAGGTTTTTGGGCAGATTTGGTATTGGTAGACTTAAAAAAAGGTACAAGTGTAGATAAGGAGAGTATTTTATCAAAATGCGGTTGGAGCCCTTTTGAGGGATATCAATTTAACTCTTCTATTGCACATACAATTGTTTCGGGAAATCTTGCCTTCGAAAATGGCAAGCTGGTTGATACGTTGCCTGGTAAGCGACTGGCGTTTAATTGATTCATCATTTCATTCCTTGATGGATGAAAAGCCAGCACCGTTATATTTGCGGAGAAGAGTTTAATGAATAATTTTAAAAATCAGCTCTTTAAGTAGCTCGCCGTCGGTGGTGTTTCCCGAAGAATCCACACCTTTAGATTTTAAATCGTATTCTCTCAAATAACTAAAGACAGAAAATACTTTAAAGGCAGTGTAGTTCTTTGCCGCCATTTCATAATCCTTAACAAAAAACGGATTTACACCGAGCTCTCTTGCCAGGTTCTGTGGCGACTTATCGGCTACATAGTGATATTTCAAAATCTTGGTAAACCATGTATTTAAGGCACCAAAGACCAGTTGAATAGGATTTGCTTTAGGGTTAGCCGCAAAATAATCGATGATTTGGTTTGCTTTGAACGGATCGCGTTTTGCCAAAGCATCCTGGAGTTCAAAAACATTATATTCCTTACTGATACCTATGTTGTTCTGAACATCATCAACAGTAATCTCGTGTCCTTTCTGAACGTTAAGCATTAGTTTTTCGAGTTCATTTGAAATCTTAGAAAGGTCGTTTCCAAGATATTCAGCAATCATAGCTGATGCCCTGGCCTGTATCCTGTAAGATTTTTCTTTCACAAAATCCTCTACCCAGGCCGCAACCTTGTTCTCGTAAATAGTTGCTGATTCAAAAACAAGCCCTTTTTTCTCAATAGCCTTATAAGTCTTTTTACGCTTATCGAATTTTGCGTATTTAAAACAAAAAACCAGAATGGTACTCGGTACCGGATTCTCAAGATAGGTTAAAAGCGGATCTGTCGCCTTTTTATCATCACTATCTTTCCCCCATTTTAATTCCTGTGCCTCTTTAACAAGCACTAGCTGATACTCGCTCATCATCGGAAAACGCTTAGCAGAGTTTAACAGAGTCATAACGTCTGTATCACGCCCGTATAAAATCGTTTGGTTAAAGCCCTTTTCCGCATCAGTCAGCAAATTATTTTCTATATAATCACTAAACAAATCAATGTAATAAGACTCCTCGCCATGGAAGAGATATACCGGTTTAAATTTTCGGCTCTTTAAGTCGTTTAATAATGCTGGGGCGGTCATAAGAGAGAGCCAAATTAAGAAAAAACACTCAAAAATCGCATGAGCGACTTTCCTTTGAAAGATTTTTCGGAAATTAGCTAAGTGATTTTTAAGCCCGTCCCTTTAAACTTTCCTTCTTATCCGTTTAAAATCAAACAAGAAACTTCTACGACCTACATTTTTGATGAATTAAGGAAAAAGTATCTGGTGCTAACCCCGGAAGAGTGGGTGCGGCAACATGTGGTACAGTATATTATTCAGGAAAAAGGATATCCCAGATCATTAATAAAACTTGAAGGCGGCTTAAAATTAAACTCGCTTCAAAAACGAACTGATATTGTAGTTTTCAACACCGTTGGTGAAAAGATACTTCTAATAGAATGCAAGGCACCTTCAGTTAAAATCACTCAAAAAACTTTCGATCAGATAGCCAGATATAACATTATTCATAAAGTTCCCCTGCTTTTTGTAAGCAACGGATTAGATCATTACACCTGCAAAATAAACTTAATGGAAAAAAATTACCAGTTTGTAGAAAATTTGCCACATTTTTAAAAAAAATTGCAACTCTTTATGAAAACTTGCGTAACAACTTGAAAAATAAGGAGCTATGCAAGTTCATCTATCTAAGCAGAATTCTATAACTACAACTAGAAATCGCAATCTTTCAAGTACGAGCATTTTAATGGGGATTTTTGTAATCACTGTTACGCTTTCCGCAATGGTACTCATTCCCGGCTATTGGAGTTTTGGCACCGGTGTGCTGGTAATATGCTTGACACTGAAGTATCTTATAGCATCGGTTAACAGAAAGCCTCTGCTTTTAGAAATTACAGATGATAAGATTTCGTATTTGTCTGAAGAGAGAAATGAATTGGTAACCATACGTCCGGAAGAAATTCGATCCATCGCTCACAAATTTTGCGAGCTGCAAATCCATACAAAGGATAACAGGGTTTATAATATTAACCTGCTTAATACAGGCAGCGAGCAAACCAGATGGGAAATAAAAGAGCATACCAGAATGCTGATTGAAAGAATTCAGCACAACTAATATGCTCGTTTAATTTATTTTTTTCTGATACGAATAGTGCTCAATTCGACACTCATTCTTTGCAAAATCCTATCGAACGATTTAACCTCTTCCTGTGCCTGGAATTCTCTTAACTCATTTATATCGATAGGTTTTTGCCCCGTCCATTCTAAAATACCTTCAAAGCAGGGAATATTTTTCGGAAGGTCGCCATTATTGTAGCCTGTTATATAACCTCCGTTACTGGCATCAAAATTCCTGAAGGTGAGTGCCATTCCCGCATTCTTTTTCACAAGGTCTTTGATAGACATCCCCAGCATGATACTGTCTTTGGTCATATAGGGTGCTAACTTATCAATCACCTCAATATATTTAATGGTTTTAAAAGGGGCAGTTTTTTCGTTCCAGTAAATATTTATCTGCTTGGGGGAAGCATCCCAAATACTTGTAAATATTCCGGCTACGTTATTTTCATGCTCGGAAAGAACACTGTCGCCGAATTTTTTTTGAAGATCGGCATAGCTGTCGCTAAGTTTCACATCGCCGATGCCCTCGCAACTGATTAATAGTTTAGGATCAATGGATTCTACTTTCTGCTCGTTTTTCGGATTACAGGCGAAGAAAGCAACAATTAATAGGAATAGATAAGAATGTTTCATAAGGCTAAAATTATAAATCATTCCCAAATTTCAAAGATGACTATCATCAATTTTACAGCATTAAAGTTGAGCCAGGCTTTGTTTTAACATATCTATTTTCGCTTCCGCATCAGATTTTTTATTTCTTTCGTTAGCAATCACCTCAGCCTTAGCGTTTTGAACAAACCTTTCGTTAGACAGCTTAGCATCTACCGATTTCAGGAAACCCGTCAAATAATCTAATTCTTTTTGAATTCTTTCACGTTCCGCTTCCGGATCAAGGTTACCCGCCAGGCTTACAAAGAACTCGTCGCGGCCAACTATAAAGTTTACCGCACCCTCAATTTTTTCACCTACCTGGTTTATTTCGGTTATGTTGCCAAGCTTGTAGATAACATTAAAATAGTTATCGTATACAATCTGTGAGTTTACTTTAATAGCAAGCGGCAAAGCTTCTTTCGGAGAAATTTGTTTCGTATTACGGATGTTCCGGATTTCGGAGATAACCTGCTTTACAACATCAAAATCTTTTAACAAATTTTCATTGGTCTGACCGGCATGAGGATATGCAGCTACAATACAGCAATCATTTTCTGATCTTTGGCCAAAAAGTTCATCATGCCACAATTCTTCTGTAATGAACGGCATAAAGGGATGAAGCAAAGTTAAAATACGTTGAAAAAAGTCTTTAGTTGCCTCAAGGGTATGTTTATCTATCGGCTGCTGATACGCCGGTTTAACCATCTCGAGGTACCAGGCGCAGAAATCATCCCAAACAAGTTTATAAGTTGTCATTAAAGCTTCAGAAAGCCGATACTGAGAAAAATGAGATTCTATTTCTGTTAATGATTCGCTAAAACGGCTTTCGTACCATTGCACTGCCTGTTCATTTACAAAATCAAGATTCTCATCAACCTCCCAACCTTTTACCAGCCTGAAAGCGTTCCAGATCTTATTAGCGAAGTTTCGTCCCTGCTCGCAATAAGATTCATCAAACATCAGATCATTTCCGGCAGGCGAGCATAAAAGCATCCCAACGCGAACGCCGTCGGCGCCAAAAGTCTCAATTAAATCAATCGGGTCGGGCGAATTACCCAAAGATTTTGACATTTTTCGGCCTATTTTATCCCTCACAATCCCTGTGAGGTAAACATTTCTAAACGGCAACTCGCCTCTAAACTCGTGTCCGGCCATTATCATCCGGGCCACCCAGAAAAAAAGTATTTCAGGAGCGGTAACCAGATCGTTAGTTGGATAATAATAATTTACATCAGCATTTCCTTTTGCATCGGGGTTTCCGCAAACAGTTGGATCGAATACTGAAATCGGCCATAGCCATGACGAGAACCATGTATCAACCACGTCTTCATCTTGTTTTAAGTCATCGAGCTTCAAATCGGGTTGTAATGCTTTTCCAAGTTCGAAAGCTTCTTGGCGGGTTTTGGCCACTACGTAATTACTATTTGGGAGATACCATGCCGGAATCTGCTGTCCCCACCACAATTGCCTGCTGATACACCAATCTTTAACATTTTCCATCCAGTGACGGTAGGTGTTAATGAATTTTTCCGGGATAAGTTTTATATCACCGTCAACCACATAATCCAATGCGGGCTTGGCCATTTCTTCCATTTTACAGAACCATTGCATCGAAAGTTTAGGTTCTATGGCGGCATCTGTACGTTCGGAGAAACCAACCTGCGACTTATAATCTTCTACTTTCTCCAGTTGACCGGCTTCTTCCAGCAGTTTAGCGATTTTCTTTCTTGCGATAAACCGCTCCTCTCCTACCAGAATCTCAGCTTTCTCGTTAAGCGTACCATCATCATTTAAAATGTCGATTACCGGAAGATTATGCTTTAAACCAAGTTCATAATCGTTTAAATCGTGTGCAGGAGTAACTTTCAAACAACCTGTACCGAACTCCATTTCTACATATGAATCCTCAATTACAGGTATCTCACGGTTAATCAGGGGCACTAATACTTTTTTTCCTTTTAAGTGCGTATAGCGTTCATCATTAGGGTTGATACAGATAGCAGTATCCGCCATAATCGTTTCCGGCCGAGTGGTAGCTATTACTATAAAACCACTATCACTTCCCGAAACTTTGTACTTAATATAATAAAGTTTTTGGTTGACTTCTTTTCTGATTACCTCTTCGTCAGATACTGCAGTTTTACCTTTGGGATCCCAATTTACCATGCGAATACCGCGATAAATAAGCCCCTTTTTGTGAAGGTGGATAAAGGTATCGATTACAGCTTCCGAAAGGGCGTCGTCCATAGTGAAACTGGTACGATCCCAATCGCAGGAAGCACCAAGCTTTTCAAGTTGTTTCAGGATTATGCCTCCGTATTTCTCCTTCCATTCCCATGCGTGTTTTAAGAATTCCGGGCGGTTCAGATCTTTTTTTTCTATACCTCGCTCCTTTAACATCGCTACAACCTTTGCCTCAGTGGCGATTGAAGCGTGATCGGTTCCGGGAACCCAACAGGCATTTTTCCCAAGCATTCTGGCCCTTCGAATCAATACATCCTGAATAGTGTTGTTTAACATGTGCCCCATATGCAAAACCCCGGTAACATTTGGCGGAGGAATTACAATGGTATACGGTTCGCGTTCATCAGGCACCGACCTGAAAAACTTCTTCTCGAGCCAGTATTTATACCATTTATCTTCAGTTTCTTTAGGATTATATGTTTTAGAGATACTCATATTTATTCGCTTTATGCAAAGGGATGGCAAAAATAAGGTTTTATTTCAGTTTTTACCGATTGATGAATGCTTTGCGAAATCAATCAACCGAAACAATAATTCTGCTGAGTTTCAGTTTTTGATTAATATAAGGGACATGTGATGAAAACTCTTTTGAATTTAAAAATTACCGAGTTTTTTGTAAAAACGCTATCGGTGAGCCGTCTTATCAGGTGGTTTAACAAATAAAAAAGTTCTTTCAACAGGTATGGAAGCAGCTTATTACTCTCATTAATTACTCCCATTCATTAACATCTTTAAAAATCGTAAATTCGCGCCGTGATAGCGATTAACAACCTTACTTTCGAGATTGGTGCAAGAGCATTGTACGACGAAGCAAACTGGCACATAAAACCAGGAGAGAAAATTGGATTGATTGGTGCGAACGGTACCGGAAAGACAACTTTATTGAAAATAATAGTTGGAGGCTATAGTCCTACCAGCGGAACTATATCGATGGCGAAAGATTTGAAAATGGGATACCTTAACCAGGACCTGCTTTCTTATCAGACAGACAAAAGCATTTTGCATGTTGCCATGGAAGCTTTTGAACGCCAAAATCAGCTTCACACCGAAATTGAAAGCCTGTTAAAGAAATTAGAAACCGATTATTCTGACGACCTTCTGCATAAACTAAGCGACAAACAGCATGAGTTTGAAGCTCTGGATGGTTATAGTATAGAATTCAGAGCGCACGAAATTTTAGCGGGACTGGGTTTTAGTGAAGACGATCAGAATCGTAATCTGATGGAATTTTCAGGCGGATGGAGGATGCGGGTTATGCTGGCTAAGATTCTGCTTCAAACTCCAGATATTCTTTTACTCGATGAGCCAACCAACCACTTGGATTTACCTTCAATTAAATGGCTGGAAGGATATCTTCAATCTTTTGAAGGTGCTATTGTAATCGTTTCTCACGATAGGTATTTCCTCGACAGAGTAGTGAAAAAGATTGTTGAATCCCGGAAAGGAAAACTAATTCCTTATGCAGGTAATTATAGTTTTTATTTAGAGGAGAAGTCTTTACGTGAAGAGATTCAAAGCGGACAGTATAAAAATCAACAGGCAAAAATTCGTCAGGAAGAACGTTTAATTGAACGTTTCCGGGCCAAAGCGAGTAAAGCAAAAATGGCTCAGTCGCGTATTAAGGCACTTGAAAAAATGGAACGTGTGGATGATGTTGATGACGACAATCCAACGGTAAATTTCAGCTTCAAGTTTAGTAAGCAATCTGGAAGGCATGTGATAAGAATGGAGCACGTTAGCAAATCGTATCCCGGACTCCAGATTTTAAATAACACCCACGCTGTAATAGAAAAAGGCGATAAAATCGCTTTGATTGGGGCAAACGGAAAAGGTAAATCTACCCTGCTGCGTATCATTGCGGGAACCGATAAATCTTTCGAAGGGATGTGCGAAACTGGCCACAATGTAACTACAACCTTTTTCGCTCAGCATCAGCTCGAATCGTTGCATCTGGAAAATGAAATTTTAAGAGAATTACAGGCCTTTGCACCAAAGCATACGGAAACAGAATTGCGTTCTATTTTAGGATGTTTCCTTTTTACGGGCGATGATGCCTTCAAAAAAATTAAAGTACTATCCGGAGGTGAAAAATCGCGGGTAGCTTTAGCAAAAGCGCTTACCGCTGATGCTAACTTTTTAATACTCGATGAGCCTACCAATCACCTTGATATACAATCGGTAAATATCCTTATCCAGGCACTACAGCAATATGAAGGAACATTAATAGCAGTATCTCACGACCGGTATTTCCTTGATAATGTAGCTAATAAAATTTGGTATATCGAAAATCAGCAAATCAAAGAATATCCGGGAACCTATGCCGAATATGAAGAGTGGCAATCAAAACGTCCGGCCGTAGTTGAAAAACCTGCCGCACCTGTAAAAAAGGAAGAGAAACCAGTAGAGAAGCCGTCGGTTAATGATGATAGAAACAAGAATTTAAAAAAGTTAAATCAATCATTACAATTGTTAGAACAAAAGATAAGCGATTTAGAAACTGAAGTAAAAAATACTGAGCTAGAACTGGGCAACGACGCTATTTACGGTGATCCTCAAAAATTAAAAACTTTAAACGAACAATACAAATTGGCTAAAGAACGCTTACAGGCAGCCCAGGCTGAATGGGAAACTTTAGCGGAACAAATATTAGAACTTGAAAACGCCTCTATCTAATTTGTGTTAACTAAGGAGTATGAAAAACTATATTACTCCTATCGCTTTACTTTTTTGTTTGATTGTTTCCTGCACTGTACAGCAGGGAACTCAATCTGGTTCAAGATCGGATGCTTTACCTCAAACATTGGTTTATACCGATTGGGCGTACCTAAACACCATAAAAAGTGTAGAATTTTATAATCGGGTTAAAGAGCAATCGTTACCGATAATTACTTTGGGATCGGATGATGAACTAATTTTAGCATTTGACGATTTACGGGCGGGCAGTCGCAATTTATATTACACTATCGAACACTGTGATGCCCGTTGGAACAGTAGTCGTTTATCGCCTATCGATTATTTACAAAATTTCACGGAAGATCGTATTAACGATTATCGCTTTTCATTTAATACCCTCCAAAAGTTTACTCATTACGAGCTGACACTACCCAATCTCAGTATCAAACCCAAAATATCAGGAAATTATCTTCTTAAGGTTTACGAAGACGGAGATCAACGCAGACTGGTATTAACACGAAAATTTTTTGTGGTAAATCCTTTGGTTTCAATTGGCGGGGAAATAGCGGCCAGTACACAAGTTTCGCTAAGGGAAAAAAATCAAAAGATAAATTTTACAGTTAATCATCCACAGCTCAGTATTCAAAATCCTTACATTGATGTAAAAGCGATGGTTATGCAAAACGGCAGGTTCGACAATGCGCAATGGGCCGAGAGGGCAAGCTATGTGCGTCAACATCAATTGGTGTACAACGACCTAAGGAGTTTTGATTTCGCGGGCCTTAATGAGTTCAGACGATTTGATATTCGGAGCTTACGGTTTCAAACGGAGCGTGTAGCCAAAATTGTAAGAGATTCGGTCAACATCGTCCAACTTCTGCCTGATGCTAATTGGAATTCGAATACTTATACGTTTAATTACGACGAAAACGGTGCCTTCTTCATCAGGAGCCAGGAAGGAAGGAATAACCGTACCGATGCTGATTATGCTACTGTCAGACTTGAACTTGTTTCTGATGAACCTTCACCTAACGGGCAAGCCTATATTGTTGGAAAGTTTAATGATTTTCAATTGCGTGAAGAAAATCGAATGACCTATAATGCCGCACGACAACGGTTTTATGGAAGTATGTTCGTAAAGCAAGGCGTGTACGATTACCAGTATGTTTGGGTGGAGAATAATTCTGCAAATCCTATACCCTTCGAAGGATCATTTTATCAGACGAATAACATCTACCAAATCTTATTTTATTTCAGGCGTCCGGGAGGACGATGGGAAGAATTAGCCGGTTTTGCCGAAATAAAGAATTAAGCTTTAATTGTTGATGGTATAATTATATTTAAAAATGATTTTATCTAAAAAGGCTGGTGAATCGTTCACGGTGATGAATGAACTGGTACTGCCCAATGATACCAATACTTTAAATAATTTAATGGGGGGCCGCTTGCTTCACTGGATGGATATTGCGGCGGCAATATCAGCACAGAAGCACAGTAATCATATAGTTGTGACGGTTTCTGTCGACAATGTATCTTTTAAACAGGCAGTTAAATTAGGTGATGTGATTACTATAAGCGCAAAAGTTACCAGAGCTTTTTCTACTTCCATGGAAGTAAGGCTTGAGGTTTGGGCCGAAAATATTCCCTCTGGCGTTAAAGCGAAAAGTAATGAGGCTTATTATACCTTCGTAGCTTTAGATGCCTCAGGAAAAGTAGTTAAAGTACCCGAAGTAATTCCGGAAACGGAAGAAGAACATCATTTATTTGCGAGTGCTTTAAGAAGAAGGCAGTTGCGTTTAATTTTGGCGGGTAAAATGAAGCCAAAAGATGCCACCGAACTAAAAGCATTGTTTTCGGATGACGATTAAACTACCGGTTTTTCTCTACAGGAGTAAAAGATTTTAGTTTATTGAGGTTTTGAAGATAATCTTCATTCCTGCCGTTTATAAGTATCACCTCATCAGGTTTACTGGATATAGCACCACCGATTGCAGTGGTTGAAAAGGTAAATAATACGCCGCCAAGTAATCTGAGGGCATTTTCCTTACGATCTTCATTGTGCAGAGCTACAACAGCTCCGGTAGAGGCGGCCAAACCGGTTAAAA
Organism: Sphingobacteriaceae bacterium; assembly: GCA_014380615.1. Lineage (GTDB taxonomy): Bacteria > Bacteroidota > Bacteroidia > Sphingobacteriales > Sphingobacteriaceae > Paradesertivirga. The sequence goes on along the minus strand of JACMJM010000019.1, from coordinate 115,667 downwards.
AACCTATCGTTGTGCCAGTACCGGCTTTTGATTTCCTTCTTAACTGTATCTCTCTAATCTGATAAACCTCTATTAAAGTCGGCATTTTTTCCTTTCTTTTCAACAGAAAAACACCCTTATCATTAGCTGACGTGAGAATACCACGAATAATCTTGCGGTCTTGTGTGTAAACCTTAGCCGAATGTACATTTCTCTTAGATTGAGCGGAAACGGCTGTAGTTCTAAAGGAAATTAGAAAAAATATTAAAAAAGCTGATAAAATTGCGGCTCTCATGAGATCAAATATAAAGCATTTATATTAAAACTTACGTTCGAGCCAAATAATAAGGATGAGTTCAAATTCTTATTTACTTATTAGCTAATTCTAATATCCTGTCGAATTCTTCAGCCTTTAAACTCATTACAGAAAGCCTGCCTTGTTTTACCAATCCGATTTCCTTTAAACGTGTATCTGCTTTTATTTCTTTGAGTGTAACAGGCCTTTTCAGGCTTTCTACAGGAGCAAGATCAACCACCACCCAATTTTTATCATCTGATGTTGGATCCTGATAGGCCTCTTTAAGCACTTTTGCAATGCCCACCACTGCTTTTCCTTCATTACTGTGATAAAAAAGAACCAGATCGCCTTCTTTCATATCTCTTAAGTTATTGCGGGCCTGAAAATTTCTAACGCCGTCCCAAAAGGTGCGCCCGTCTTTATTAAATTTTTCCCAACTGTATTTAAATGGTTCGCTTTTTACTAACCAATAATTCATGTCTTAAAGTTTTAACTGTAAAAATGTGAAAAAGCACAGATAAACCAAACAAGTTTATGACTTTAGCGATTATAGCTATTTTATAATCTTTGTATACTTGCAAGCAAATTACATTCAGTTAAATTAAATATATATGCACGATTTAGAGCCATCTGTATTACAAAAAATCAACACCTGGCTTCAGGGTAGTTACGATCAGGAAACCAAAAACGAGATTCAAAATCTTTTAGATCAAAAATCTTACACCGATTTAACCGATTCATTTTACAAGGATTTGGAGTTTGGTACCGGAGGGCTCAGAGGATTAATGGGAAATGGTTCCAACCGAATTAACAAATATACTATCGGAACCGCTACACAGGGGTTGTGCAATTATCTCTTAAAAAAATACCCGGGCGAAAAAATAAAAGTCGCCGTTGCGCACGATAGCAGAAATAAATCGGACTTTTTCGCAAAAATCACCGCTGAAGTTTTTTCTGCAAACGGTATTCATGTTTATTTTTTTAAGGAATTAAGGCCAACTCCTCTCCTTTCGTTTGCCATCAGAGAATTGGGCTGCCGCAGCGGTGTTATGTTAACCGCTTCTCATAACCCTAAAGAGTACAATGGTTATAAAGCATACGGTGCAGACGGAGGCCAGTTTGTGGCCCCGGATGATAAGATGGTAATGGATGAAGTTGCCGGAATCGCTTCTATTAATGCGGTTAAATTTAATCGTGTTGAAGAAAACATTGAGCTTCTTGGCGAAGAGATGGATAGTCTGTATTTAGATAAAATTTCCCTGCTCTCTGTTTCACCCGAAGCTATAAAGCGTCAAAGCGATCTTAAAATAGTATTCTCTCCCATTCACGGAACGGGCATTACCTTGGTTCCGCAAGCCCTGGAGAAATTTGGCTTTGAAAATGTGATCCTGGTTGAAGAGCAGATAAAACCAGACGGAAATTTTCCTACGGTAGTGTATCCCAATCCCGAAGAGAAAGAAGCACTTACTCTTGCTCTGGCCAAGGGTAAAGAAACTGATGCGGATTTGATTCTTGCTACCGACCCCGACGCTGACCGTGTTGGTATTGCGGTAAAAAATGATGAAGGTGAATTTGTTTTGCTAAACGGCAACCAAACAGGAAGTTTACTAATAAATTATCTTCTAACAGCATGGGAAGAAAGCGGCAAACTTACCGGCAATGAATATATTGTTAAAACGATAGTAACATCATACATTATCGATGAGATTGCGAAATCGAAAAACGTAGAGTGCTTTAACACCTTAACAGGCTTTAAATATATAGGCGAATTAATGACCAAATTATCCGGCAAAAAAACCTTTATCGGCGGCGGAGAAGAGAGTTACGGGTATTTGATAGGGGAATTGGTAAGAGATAAAGATGCTGTGATTTCCGCCGCATTTATTGCAGAGATGACTGCCTATTATAAAGACCAAGGGAGCAGCTTGTTCGAGGCAATGCTGTCTATGTACGAACAATATGGTTTTTATAAAGAGAAACTGGTATCTGTAACTAAAACTGGCAAAGCTGGTGCTGAAGAGATTAAAGCTATGATGGAGCGTTTTAGAAACAATCCTCCGGTAAGTCTTGGCGGTTCTAAGGTTAGTTTTCTAAAAGATTACGAACTTCAAAAAGAAACTGACTTGAGCCTGGGCTCAAGCTCCCTGCTTGATTTCCCAAAATCGGACGTATTACAGTTCATTACAGAAGACGGCAGTATTATTTCGGCACGCCCTTCCGGAACAGAACCTAAAATTAAATTTTATTGCAGTGTAACCGCGCCTTTAGCCAATAAGGGTAATTATAAAGAAGTTGAAAAACAACTTGATGATAAAGTTAACGCGATTATGACTGATTTGAAGGTATAATACAGTAGATCAAAATACAGTTACTTCAAGCGTGTATTTTATGTCGAACGGAGTGAGAGATCTAAGGATGATTGTTAATCTATACCTTAGATCTCTCCTATCGTTGAGACAAAATGCCTTTTGATAAAATTACTTTACAATATATTCAGTATTTCCAACCAAGGGAATACCTTTTTCACTAATACCTTCAGCTACAATTCTAATTTTATTTTTAGCATCAGCGTTAAAATAACTAACACTTGCTTCCCCCTTTTCATTGGTGATTAAGCTTGGATTCCAGAAAATTGTAGGCCTGATATCAGGCTTAGTATCAGGCTGATTGTAATTGGGAGAATAAAACACACGAGATTGATAATAACCGTTAATCGTGGCAACTACCTTATCTCTTTGCTTCCAGATCAGGGCGTCGGGTTTGGTTGTAATTGTTACTAAATATCCGATTTCAGGCGGACGCCTGCCATTAGGGTCTGTCTGCATAAGTTTTTGGATATTAATTTTTTCAATCATATCCATAGTGTAGAACGCAAAATCGTCGTCGATATCCTGAGCTCCGGCAACGGCATTCTCAGATCCGTCCGCGGCTCCGTCTGTCGTACTTTCTGTTGAAGGTTCTGCTATTGAGGTTGCCTCGCTCTCCAAAACTCCGATTTCCTTTCCGTTTAAAAGGATGACAGGTCTAATCGCTCGACCTTTTTCGCCGTAAAATAATAAGCGATTTGAAGATGAACCACTGCTAACCGTACTATAATTTGACTTGGTTAATAAGTAGTGGAGAAGGCTTTTATATTCTTTATGATCCTTTTCGTTGATAACAAAATTTTCTTCCGGATAACCAAAATCAAACATTTGGGAACCAGACATCAATGTAACCGTCTTTTTCTTTGCTTTAATGGTTACCGCCGCAAGTTCTACCGTATCAGAAAGGCTAACTCTCCTCCGCTTTATAAGCCGCTCTGATAAAAGAGTCGATTCTTTACTAAAATCCAATACCGGAAGTAATTGCGAAGGCTTTTTAATTGCCATTATATCACTAAAAACCGAGTCAAGAGACACCTTTCCGTAAGGCTCCCCCTTATCATTTCTGGTAGTGACAATAACCGGAAATCGTCCGGTAAATTGGATGTTATCAATAAAATATCTTCCAAGCGAGTCAGTGCGTGCGCTAAAGAATTTTTGGTCCTTAGACTGAGGTGTTCTTAATGTAATATTAGCTCCGGCAAGAGGCTTGTTCTTGATTCCGTCTTTTACTGCTCCGCTAATCGTGATTCCCTGCTCGAGTACATACTTAATGCGAAGAGTTGAATCGGCCACTCTTTTCCAAACAAAATCGCGCCAGCCCTGGGTTAACAGCAGTAAATCCAATTGCTTCCGACGATCAGCGTTACTTTCATCAAAATACTGTTTAGGATTTTCTATTTTGCCCTTAATTTCTGATTGCAGCAACAGATATGTACGGATATCCATCTCGTTTGACGGAACTACACCGGCATCGGTAACAGCCAGGGAAAGATTGGTTTTTAAAGGCACACCATTTCCATCGGTAGCTTTAATCAAAAGATTTACTTTTTCCTTTGATTTGTACTCCGACTTATCGGCTGTGATACTTACGTTTACCCGCCCTGGTTGATGAATGAATACTAAACGCTCACATTGAGGACGGCCCTTAACATCATATAGAGTAAAAGCATTAATGCCTGTTGGTAAAACTGCTTTGCTTAAACGGGTTACTACCTGGGGCCCGGTTACAGCAATCTCAGTAGAAATAATAGTTTTTCCACCCTGCCTTACAATAAGATATAGTTTCTTGTTCTGACTTTCTGCAAGGCTTGGCTCGTTGAGAAAAGTCATTACATTTATTATTGAATCCTTTTCTTGTACGTACATTCCAAAGCCGCTTAATAAGGCTTGCGGCAACACCGCTTTAAAAGTACGGTTTGGGGCAATGGTTCCTTCCGCGGTATATTTCGTTCCTGAAGCGGGTTTAAGAGAAAAGCTTCCCAAACCGGTTGCGTCTGAAGTGAAGCTGGCAACTGACTCACCGGATGAACTTACAATTGAGCCTTTTGAAGCCATACCCCTACCATCAGCACTTTCGATTTTGAAGGCAACGCGGCTAGATATTCCTTCAACTAGTGAACCGCCTTCGGGAAAAAATCTTACTATAGGTGCGGCAGGACTACCAGAAGCCCCGACATTCGAAGTAATCGTAGTCGCCGAAGTAACTCTGGTACGGCTTGGCGTAGTTGCGGTTGAAGCATCGGTAACTTTTATAATTTTTTCGAAGATGAAATTTTCGCCAAAGTTTCGCATCCAGTTTGTATAAGCCCTTAACTTATATTCTCCGGCGGGGAGGCTATCTTTAAGTTTAAAATCACCTTTGGCCATGCTTTTAGTAAATCGGACAACCTGACGATTAATTATTGTTGATCGCGGAGATATTAGTTCTACATATAAATTACTGCTGGTTGCTAAGGGCGCATTTCCCCGGGCATTAACCAGGTAAGCCTTATACCAAATATCTTCACCACCTACATATAGCTCCCTGTCGGTATGCAGGTATACCTTTTCGAAAAAAACAGTTAGTTTCTCTGGCTTTTGTTGAGCAATTAATGAAGTGAAAAATGTGTTAAATAAAAAAACAAGTAGAAATCGTGATATGCTCATCTTATAGGTTTTGGAGGGCGAAAGATAAAGAATTAATTGACTTTATTTGATACATTCCCGTCTAAAAATGAGTGAATATTATGATACGTTATCAGCATAATTCTTTCTCTGGCTTCTTTACTCATCCAGGCATTATGCGGAGTAAATATGCAATTCGCAGCGGCTAATAAGGGATTATCTATAGTGGGAGGTTCCACAGAAAGAACATCCAAAGCTGCGCCAGCAATTTGATTTGAGTTTAAGGCCTTAGCTAAGTCGGGTTCATTTATAAGCTGCCCTCTCGATGTGTTTATCAAAAAGGCGTTCTTTTTCATTTTCGAAATCAAAGTTCTATTAACGAATTCCTTATTCTCAGGCTTTAATGGAAGATGAAGGGAAATGAAATCACTTTCAGCAAAAAGGGGCTCTAACTCCTTGAACTGAGCAAGCGATGTGTCTTTTTTGTTAGGCGTATAATACCATACTTCCATACCAAATGCCTTGGCTATTTCGGCAGTTCTTTTGCCAATACTTCCAAAACCCACCAAACCCAGTATTTTGCCTTTTAGCTCGATAAGAGGAGTCAACGCATAACTAAAATCTTTCGAATTTACCCACTCTCCCATTTGTACAGATCGGCTATGCACGCCCACACGATTAGCAAGTTCCAGTATAAGCGCAAATGTGTGTTGGGCTACCGAATCGGTGCCGTAGTCGGGGACGTTACAAACAGATATATTTTTGGCCCCTGCGGCCTCAATATCGATAATGTTGTAGCCGGTTGCGGTAACACATAAAAGCTTTAATTTTGGTAGCTGGTTAAGAATATCTGCTCCAAAAGCTACCTTATTCGTTAAAACAATATCAGCATCCTTGCAACGGGTAACTAATTCTTCCGGAGAAGTTCTGTCGAATAATTCTGTATCGCCTAACTGGCTAAGTTTATCCCACGATAAATCTCCCGGATTTAATGTATAGGCATCTACTATAACAATTTTCATATCGGACTATTTTAATAATTATGAAAGATATATCCAATTGATTTAATCTTCCTTAATAAATGCGGATAATAATGTTACGCATAAACTCATTGCCGCTATCAAAATAAAGGATACCCGTAAATTAAAAGCACCCGCGATTATACCGATAAGCGGGGGGCCTATCAGAAACCCTACAAACCCGATGGTTGATACTGTAGCTATGGCTATGCCGGGCGAAACTTTTTTTGATTTTCCAGCCGCACTATAGATTAGCGGAACAATTGATGAAACTCCAAATCCAACTAAAAAAAAACCAACAAGCGCAAAAGTTAAGGTCGGAAAAACCACAGCCAGCAAGAGCCCGAAAGCAGTTAATACACCGTTTACCTGCAAAATTCTCTTTAGTCCGAAATTGGTTACCAGCCTATCGGCAAAGAAACGCCCACCTGCCATGGTACACATAAATACAGTGTACCCCATTCCAATCCAATTATCTTTTGCCATCACAACCTTTTTAAAATAGACGCCACTCCAATCGAACATAGCACCTTCGCATATTAGTGAGAAAAATGCTATTAAACCCAAATGGAGGAGAGACTTATCTGGCAGCACAAACTTTTTGTCAGTAGCACCACCTATATCCGATTGTACAGTGTTGCGAGAGTAAATCGTCAGGATTAGAATCGAAAACAGGGCGATAATAAGAAAATGGTATGACGGGGCGATTTCTAGTCCCGACATAAGAGTTCCCAAAGCCGCGCCACAAAAGCCTGCCAAACTCCACAAGCCATGAAAAGAAGCCATGATTGCTTTATTATACAGGGCCTCAACATTCACGGCCTGTGTGTTTACAGCAATATTTACCATATTTCCGAATAAGCCGAAAGCAAATAGTGCCACTGTTAACTTTGAAATTGTTGTGGAGAAACCTATAAAAATAAGGATAAACAAATAAGCTATTGATGCTAAAAAAACTACTTTCCGGCTTCCGAACCTGGTTATCAACCAGGCCGCAAATGGCAATGATACCATTAATCCGAAGGGCAAGGCAAATAAAACCAAACCTAACTCAGTTTCAGAAAGATGAAGCCGTTCCTGTACCGACGGGATACGTGATGCCCAGCTTGAAAAAGCAAGTCCCTGCAAAAAGAACAAAACCCCAACCGCGATTCTATATTTAGATTTTGCCTTATTATTCAAAATGCTGTTATTAAAAAAGCCAAGATATAATCCCGGCTTTAGAAGTCTTTTTAATGTGAGAAATAAGCTGTAAAAGGATAATATCCTATCAGATACTAAAGTTTAAAGGCTTGTCTGGCAAGAAGCTTCCAATTGCCTCCGTCTTTTTGAAAAACCAAAAGCACTCCCAGATTAACTGTGCCTGGCTTGCCGCCATCATTAATCTCGGCTGATAATTTGTGGCGTACTATAGCAGTTTTACCAGATACCTTAATACTTTGTTCGGTTAAATTTACTTTAACGAAATCAGATTTACCACTGGCCAATGTTTCAATAAAGGTTGCCCTGTCTTCTATCTTTCCGCTTGAATGTCCATAACTCAGGTTGGGTGAAGTGATCTTTTCAAGCTGCGCCCTATCGCCGCTAATTAGTGCTGCTTTGAAGTTTTCTACAACAGCAGCAACTTTTATCTCACTCTTTGATTGAGCATTTACAGCAGAAGTAACTAAACAGAAATGCAATAAAAAATAAATTTTTCTCATTCTGATACGTGTTATTATTTAAACCGTAAAAATAGCATATTAAATGGATCGGTATAAGAGGGTTTCCGATTCATATAAAGATATTACATACAATGGGGGCAAGTTTACGAAGGTATGTAGGAGAATTTTGAGACGCATACCAATCTTAATCCTGGCTGTTGCCAGGATTAAGAGGATTTAAATTTTTATAAAATATGGAAAGTTCAGGCAATCACGCCATGAAACTAATTACCAGCGATTGCCGTCTTCTTTATTACGATCTTTCGATTTAAAATCGCTTCTGCCCGAGCCTCCTTTATTATAACCACCACCGCTGTTGCCGCCTCTATAACCTCCGCCGCTGCTTCTGTCGGGACTAGAATAGCTTCTCTGCGGACGAGGGCTGCTTTCGCGCTTATCTTCCGCTTTCGATACCGAAATTGTCCTGCCGAAAACTTCCAAACCGTTTAATTCGGTTATCGCTTTCTGCGCTTCTGTGTCATCGGGCATTTCTACAAAGCCGAAACCGCGCTTCTTTCCGGTTTCCTTGTCGAGGATTAATTTTACTGAAGAAACTGTTCCGAATTCTTCGAACGTTTCTTTAACATCAGCTTCTTCCAGCTGATAAGGGAGACTTGCAACAAAAATATTCATGTGAAATTAATTGGGTGAGAATCAGGGTACTGGATCGTTTATTTTAAAATATTTTTTCTTAAATATATCAATAATAAATAATACAAGTGAAAATTTCTTTTGTTCTGAGAAATTTTAAAAAATATTCCGGTTAAAGCTAATGGAAACATCATGAGCAAACCGACAAAAATATTCAAATCGCCAGCTGGCGGATCACCGTAAAAAAACTATTTTCTAAAGAATTTAATATACTAAGCTGATTTTTGATGCTGGCAAAACTAAAATCATTACTTTAGATTTCCAATTATAACCTCTTAATGCAAAAAATTAGTTTTAGTCGTTTTGATACAAAACGATTTATACCTAAAGCCCGGCGGATTGGCCTATTTACTCTATTCGTTTTTTTTGCAGGCCCTTCAAGTTTATTATCCAATAGGGTGATGGCTCAAAATCTTACGTTAAGGTTCGACCAGTTAACCTCCGAGAACGGCCTTCCTCAAAACACCATTCATGGAATAGTTAAAGACAAATTCGGATTTATGTGGTTTGGAACCTGGGCGGGGTTATGCAGATATGACGGATACAAATTTACCACCTATCGCTCCGACCCTCACAACCTCCGAAGCATTGTTAATAATCGAATTCATAGTTTATTTAAAGATTCGAATCAGGATATATGGATTCAAACTTTTGACACTTTAACAATGTGTAAGTACAACTATGAAACAGACGATTTTATCAGAATCCCCCAAAATAAAGTACCGGTTATTATAAAAGAATCAAATAATCGCCCACGGCACTATATCCGTACCTATTTTATCGCGAACCAATATAAGTGGAGTATGGATACATGGACAAAGGCACTCGTTCAAACACATATTCCCAGCGGAAAACAACATACCTATAAGGCTAATCCATCTAATAAATTGGCTCTAAACGATGAATTTGTGGCAGATATCTATCTTGATAACCACAATATACTTTGGGTGGGCACCTACAGCTACGGAGTAAACAAGGCTAATGTTAATGCAAAACCATTTACCATATATCACCACGACCCTGATAATAAAAATTCTATACTCGACAATAACACCAGAGCTATTTTGGAAGATAATGCCGGGAATTTATGGATCGGTACTCGCGATAAAGGTATAACCGTAATAAACCGGAAGGCTGGCTCATTTACACATTATACCCAATCGAACGGAGATAATAACACCTTAATAAATAACCAGATAAGAAAGATTTATCAGGATCAACATGGGTTTATTTGGATAGGCACCAAAAAAGGGCTGGACCGCTTCGATCCAAAATCAAAGAGGTTTTATCACTATGGTGAAACCCTTCCAAGTTCTGCCGTTTACTCCATAATGGAAGACAGTAACAAAAGCCTTTGGGTAGGCACCTGGAGGGGTTTAGCCAAATACGACCGAAAAAAAGACTCATTCGTAAATTATGATAAAAGCACCCCGGTTCAACAGAGAAATATCAGAGTAATACTCGAAGACAGAAATAAGAACCTGTGGGTTGGCAGCGAAGGAGGAGGAATTATCGTATTTAAGCGACGAGCCCCGGGTAGGGAAAATGAATCACTTATCCCCTATCTTACTTATACCGTGAACGGCCAAACCGCAAATGGATTAAGCGATAATCGTATCTACAGTTTATATGAAGATAAACAGGGACTAATTTGGATTGGCACAGGAAATGGTTTAAACTGTTATAGCACCAAAACAAAAAAATTCAGGCAGTTTTCTGTTGAACATGGCCTTGCCGATGCCATGATAGCGGGAGTTTTAGAAGATGATAACAACTGCTTATGGATAAGCCATAAAAGAGGTTTGTCGAAACTGAATAAGCGCACATTTAAAGTTCAGAATTATACACTTAAAGACGGCTTACAAAGCAATGAGTTTTCTGAAGATACTTTTCATAAAAGTAAGCTCAGTAAAGAGATGTTTTTTGGAGGTAACAATGGCTTTAATACATTTTACGCAGACAGTATTAAAGAGGAAAAGTTTTATCCTCAGATTGCCTTTACTGATTTGCAGGTATTAAATAAGCCGGTAAAAATCAATCAGAAGGTTAACGGAAACGTCATTTTGCCGAAATCTTTAAATCTGATGAAAGAAATCACCCTTTCGCCCGAAGATAAAAGTATTGCCATAGAGTTTGCCGCCCTCCATTTTTCAAATCCGGCAGGGAATAAATATGCCTATATGCTCGAAGGTTTTGATAAAGATTGGATATATACCGATGCCTCTGTTCGGGTGGCAAGTTATTCAAACCTGGCATCCGGAAAATATACGTTTAAAGTACGGGCTTCCAACAGTGACGGGATCTGGAACCCGATACCATTAACATTGGGCATAATAGTTATTCCGCCATTTTGGCGAACCAATTGGGCTTACTTGTTTTACCTGCTGATAATAGCGGTATTTCTTTATATAGTTTATGTTTATTCATCAAAAATCGCGAGTTTAAAAAGTAAACTTATCTACGAATCGCTGATACGAGAAAAGGAGTATGAGTTGCATCAAAGCAAACTTCAATTCTTCACTCAAATATCGCATGAAATAAAAACACCGCTTACATTAATACTTTCACCTATTGAAAGGCTGATTCAGATGGATGAAGGCAATAATCGTGTTTACAATCAATTAACGATTATGAAAAGAAACGGCGACCGATTATTGAAATTACTTAATCAACTGCTTGACTTTAGAAAATTTGAAACCGGAAACATCCAATTAAACGGAGTAGAGCGGGATATTGTAAGTTTCATAAAAGAAATATGTATTTCATTTGAACAACTGGCCGCACAACGAGACATAAGCTATAATTTCATTGCTTCTCCGGATGTGGTGATATTGTGGTTTGATGAAGATAAGATTGAGAAAATTATTTTTAATCTTTTATCCAACGCATTCAAATTTGTACCCGATAACGGGGAAATAACATTATCGATCCAAACTTATAAGTACGGTATCTCTACCCAAAAGCTTTTCATTAAAGTAATAGATAATGGGCCCGGCATCCCGAAAAACAGAATCCGTACCATATTTCAACCGTTTCAACAATACGGAACCGAGGGTACGGGCCTCGGCTTATCGTACAGCAAGGGATTAGCCGAATTGCATGGCGGCACCATAACGGCAGAAAGCCGCTTACCTGATTTAAACGGCGAAAGTTATACCTGCTTTACCGTATCGCTGCCTATTACGTATAAGTTTTTAAAAAATACTGATACCCAATCAGCCCCCGCCCCTTCTGCTGCGGAGGTTTACCCACAGCAAAGATCTTACCTGATTGAAGACGGAATCGATGAAGTAAGAGAAGTAGAGGATGGCTCAAAAACCCCGATTGTAATTGACGGGCGTAAACCGGTTCTTGCAATTATAGAAGATAATGAGGATATGAGGAATTATCTCAGCAGTTATTTCAATGATAAATACACCGTACACTCTGCAGAAGATGGAAAGAAAGGGATAGAATTAGTAGAAAAAGTTTTGCCAGATCTGGTAATTAGTGATGTAATGATGCCCGAAATGACGGGAACGGAAGTTTGTAGGCGTTTAAAAACCGATATGCGAACCAGCCACATACCAATTATACTGCTTACGGCCCGCTCGCCTCTGTGTTTTAAAATCGAGGGGCTTGAAACCGGTGCCGATGATTACATAACAAAACCTTTTAGTTTAAAACTGCTTAGCGTGAGGGTAAGAAATCTCTTGCTCTCCAGAATTAGCATGCGCGAAAGGTTTAAAACCGAATTTTCTTTGCAACCCTCAAATGTGGCTATTACCTCGCCTGATGAAAAGTTTTTGTCTAATGTACTTGAATATATCGAATCAAGAATATCCGACCATACGTTGAGTGTAGAAGATATTTGCAGGGAAATAGGGCTAAGCAGAACCCATCTGTATAGAAAAACCAAGGCCTTAACCGGACTGAGCATGGCCGATGTGATACGAAATATCAGGCTTAAAAGGGCGGTTCAGTTGTTGGAGCAAGAAAAATTAAACATTAATGAAGTGGCCTACATGGTTGGATTTTTAGATGTAGACTATTTTAGAAAATGTTTTAAAACCGAATATGGCTTCACTCCTTCCGAATTCCAGAAAAGTTCCCTCAAAGGGAGGAATCAGATAAACTAAAAGGGAACATCAGACCTGCTTAAAATACACATCAGCCAATATCGGGAACATTAAACCCGTAAATCAGAAACATTTGTCCATGACTTATTTTTAAGGGTAAGACTACATTTACATTAATCTATTATACAAATTTTATAAACCCTTAAAACTCTTTTATGAACCAAAAAACTACTTCTATTATGAGGAATGGCAATCTTGGGTTCGTTTTGCAAAAAACGGGAACTTTTAGATTAAGAACCAAAACAGTTGCGATAATAGCCTTTTCGGCATTGTTGCTTCTTGTAACCAATGTCGGCCAGGCACAAAGAAAGATGGAAAATCTGGGTCGCGGCACAGTAGCCATGCGCAGTAGCGCAAGTCAGGTTTTTGTTAGCTGGCGAATTCTGGGCCTGGAATTTAACGCAGGCGTAAAGTATAATCTTTACCGGGGCACCACTCTCATTGCTTCTAACTTAAACGTATCGAATTATGTCGATAACATCACCACCAACAGTACCTATCAGGTTGCTGCTGTAGTGGGCACAACTGTGCAGCCGAAATCACCAGCGGTTAATGTTACCACCACCATACATGGCACGAATACTATTCCCTGCCTTAAGGTGCCTATTCGGAACACAGCAGGTTACACTCCTAAATTCATTTTCACCGGAGACCTTGACGGAAATGGGGAACTGGATTTTGTATTTAGTAAACAGCCTGATGATCCTGCTAAGACCATACTGCTTGAAGCGTATACAAGTAAAGGTGTTTTCTTATGGCAGGCAGATATGGGCCCCAATAGTGTGAACAAATATAACATTGAGCCAGGATCATCTACACTTGATATCGGCCATGGCGACAACTTTACCGTTTATGATTTAAATAGCGATGGTAAGGCTGAAGTAATTGTACGGGTAGCAAACGGTGTAAAATTTGGCGATGGCTCGACATTCTCTTATGCTGCTGATAATAACAGACAGTTTATAGTAATTCTGAATGGTATGACCGGAGCACAATTGGCTTATAAATCTGTTCCTACCGACTTCCTTGCTGATGGTCCAATGAATGGTCACATGGGTATTGCTTATATTGACGGAATCAATCCAAGTATAATCTGGGAGGCTAAAAACCGCGTAGGTAGTGGCAATTTCAATGAAATGATCACTGCTTACACCTGGTTGGGTGGAGGTATTAGTTTGAACTGGACTCGTTTAAGACCAGCTGCAAGTGAAGGTTCATTTCCTGATGGACATCAAATCAGATGTCTGGATGTAAATGGCGATGGCAAAGATGATGTATTGCCAATGGGCCATGCTATAAATGGCACAAACGGTACTGTACTTTATTCTTTAAAAGCTACAGCAAACATGAATCATGGAGACCGTTTTCAGATTGGTGATATGGATCCTTCACGCCCTGGATTAGAAGGATATGCCATTCAACAAAATAACCCAACCGGAATGGCTTGGGGATATTATGATGCTAAAACAGGTGCCTTGTTAAAAAGTCAAACCCTGGCTCCTACTGTAGATTACGGAAGAGGTTTAGCTGGAGACTTTGACCCTACTGTAGCGGGATGGGAATTCTGGACCTTTACCGACGGTATCTATAACGTTAACGGTACAAGAACGTCTACTGTTCTTCCAGCATCATATCCTAACATGAGAATCTTCTGGGATGGCGATAATCTGAGCGAAAACCTTGATAATGGTAAAATGACCAAATGGAACCACGTGGGCGATTATGAGGACAGGCTTTACACATTTAGAAATTATATCCAGGTAGGCGCAAATGTACCGGGATTATATGGAGATATAATTGGTGACTGGAGAGAGGAAATTGTTTATCTGGCCGATGATAAAAACAGTTTGCTGATCTTTACTTCTACGGCTCCAACAAGCATTAGAATGTATACCTTGCTACATAACCCGGCATACCGTAATTGCTTAACTTCCAGAGGCTATTATGCTTCTACCGGTACTGACTTTTATTTCGGAAACGGAATGGTGGCCCCTCCTACGCCTAATATCGTTTACGCTAACCGTACTACACCAACAGGTACTTTCCAGATTAAAGCTGATGATCAACTGTTATCATTAAGCACCATAAATGAGCTTGAAACTACTGAAGCAGCAACAGTAGTATTTCCAAACCCATCCTCCGAAGCGTTTAATATTAGCGTCGGCGGATCGTTTAATTATGTAATATACGATCAGTCTGGTAAAAAAGTTGAAGCCGGAAGCGGTGACAACAACAGCAAAATAGGGGGAAATTTAAAACCCGCCATCTATATCTTGAACATCACTACTTCAACCGGAGAAGTGAAGAAATATAAGCTGGTAAAGCAATAATATTGAAATTTAGTTTGGAAGCCTGTTCTGTCGAAAGACAGACAGGCTATTTTAGTATCTTGCCACTACATTTAGTATATACACCAGATTAAATTGGTTGCCTATAATAAATTGGCCAGGCTAACAAATCATTTTAAAAATTTTCAATCTAAAGATGGACTTTTTCGTCGCATATCTTAAAATGGGCTTCGAGCATATCTCTGATATTAAAGGATATGATCACATGCTCTTTATCATTATACTTTGTTCTGTTTATAAAATTACCGAGTGGAAAAAGGTAGCCATACTTATTACAGCGTTCACAATTGGCCACTCAACAACTCTCGCACTATCTGCTTTAAAGATAATTATTACAAACTCAGCTCTTATTGAGGTACTAATTCCGGTAACCATATTATTTACCAGCCTGGCTAACTTGTTCTATAATACAGATGCTAAACCTAAAAATATCAACTATAACTACTGGCTGGCACTAATTTTCGGCTTTATTCACGGAATGGGATTTTCAAACTTTTTTAATGCCTTAATGGGAGACAGTATGAATATTATTTATCCGCTTTTTGCCTTTAATGTGGGATTGGAATTAGGCCAGTTACTTATTGTAGCGATGTTTTTCGCCTTATATTTCGCTGTTAATAAGCTCTTCAAAATTGAACAGAAAAGCTGGATTCTCTTTATTTCGGGTATGGGAGCCGGAATATCACTAATTATGATACTTGAAAGAATTAAATAATATGAACCTAAGAATTATAGTATTTTCTTTTCTGGCTGTTTTCCTTTTCAGCAGTTTCGATTTTCATCCTTTAAATATGTCGGTAGCCGATGTTAGTTCTGGTAATAAAAAACTGCATTGGAAGTTTAAATTTTTTACCGACAACATAAGCAATACGTTAACTAAAAATTGCGGCAAATTTATTGATCTCGAAACCGACGGATACGATGCCGCGACTGCAAAATGTCTTCAAAAATACCTGTCGACCAGATTCGAAATGTCTGTAAATAACACCCCTTGTAAGTTTGTCTATAAAAATGCGTCATTAAACAAAGATGTCTTAACGGTTGAATACGAGGCGGCATTGCCGACAGCTAAAATAAAGGCTGTCAAAATCAAAAACATCGTTTTGTTTGATAATAACTTCCCCGAGATGAAAAACATCATAAACATCCATCTCCTTAACCAAATTAAAGTACTTGAATTTGATTATGATGAATCTTATCGAACTGGTATGTACACACAGGAAATAAGATATTAGACTTCACCGATTACGGTATTTAACACAGCAGTCAAGCCTCAGTTAATTACTGTGAAATGTTATGAATTCGGTATTTCGAAAGCCCGGTTAAGCGTATTTTTCTAAATTATCAAGGTGGCACCATTTTTAGTAGATTAGCCATAGAATTTTAACTATGCTAAGAGAGATTCCAGGTCCGGGTAAATTTAAATGGATTGATATTACTAATCCCGAAAAGGGAGAAATACAAAAGGTTGCTCAGGAATATGGATTGCATGAGGCTTTGCTGAATGATTGTTTGCAGCCAGACCACCTCCCCAAGTACGAAACTATGGAGGATTATGTGTTCATGATATTTCGCATTCATTCTGATGACGAAACACTGGAGGCCGACTCGGTTCAGGAACTGACACATAAAATAGCCATATTTTATTCAAGCGAATTTATAATTACCATACACAGAAAGCCTCAACGCATAATTAATGAACTCGAAGCACTTGTTAAAGAAGGGCATTTTAAAAGTTGCAATTATCTCCTTAACGTGCTTATACGCCTTTGTCTTCTAACGTATGATGTGCCCTCTAATAACGCGGCGAAGGATCTGGAATATTTCGAGGAGCAGGTATTTATAAGAGCCAGAAAAGTTCCTTTGTTACGCGCACTTTATTTTTTAAAGCGAAAAATTGACGTAACCCGGCGGATGCTGATACTTTCTTTTGAGATTATTGACAACTTAGACACCAAAGAAGGCGATGTAAACACCCGCGATACACGCGACCTGTATATAAGGCTTCAAAACGTTTATGATTCGCTTTCGGAAAATACTAACCAATTATTAAATCTTTACTTCTCCTTTTCATCACAGCGAACCAATGAAACTATGAGAGTTTTAACCGTTTTTTCGGCTTTCTTTCTACCCTTAACATTTGTGGTTGGAATCTATGGAATGAACTTTGAATATATGCCAGAACTTAGCATGCGGCTGGGATATCCCGGAGTATTGTTGGTAATGGCTGTAATTACTCTGGTTATTTTTTTGTGGTTTAAAAGAAAGGGTTGGCTATAACGTAATTAATAGGCCCAAAGAAACCTTCGAAACGATTAAGAGTAAAAAACTAAGCTCTTCGGCAGCCTATTGTCCAGCATAGCCGCGAATTGCCTATAATTTTTACTATTTTATAAGTTAGCCAGAAGATGAACAAGGCAAAGCCAATTTGCAGCAATAACAGATTCCAGATATTGTATCCTGATATATACTCCATATAACCCGAATTTAAAAAAATCATTAACTCCAAAATTACTATGGCATGTACAAGGTAAATACCATAAACTGTTCTTCGGGGGTTTAGATTGTTTATGGAAGATATTTTACCGATTTTCAATAAAAGGATAAAAAATACAACCGACAGAACCACATTGCTTAGCCTATTAGATGCAAAGGCGTCCCCGCTTTTCAACACGGTTAAGTTATAACCCTCAAAACCAGCCACAGCAAATGTGAGCAGAAAAAGAGCGATAATAATCAGCCATGAAACCTTTTTTGTAATTTCAAGAATTCGGGTGTAATGGGTATTAACTTTTATTCCCAGCCAAATGAAAAAGGTATATGCGAGAACTGCTTTTTGGTGATTAGGATCAATCCACTGATAATGTAAATTAAAGCAGTAAAAAATCGTCACAAAAAACAGTACTCCACCAAACCAAAACGTTTTAACATATTTTTTAAATGCCACAATAATTGCCATTCCCACCATATAGGTTGTTATAAACCAATAGGCACTATGTAACATTACACCATTTAAAATATTGTAATTCAACCGGATGAACTGAGGTAGGTCGCGGTTTTGCCAAAGACTGCGAAACGGCAATAAATGTATAATATTTAAAATCAGGAATATGGTTATAAATATAAACCAAGGGCTGTAAATCTTTGGAATTCTCTCTTTAAAGTACGATGAAACGGTATAGGTTTCCAGTTTAGGTTTTAACAAAAACCCTGAAACAATAAAAAATACGACGGTACTTAAACGTCCCGTTTGTAAAACTATCGTGGTAATTAAATCATCGGTAACTGAGTTGAAAAACCTACTGTCCCAGCCGAGTAAACAATGGCCCCAAACAATAAAAAAGATATTTATAAAACGAATAGTATCAATTTGTTCGTAATTATGTTTAGGCTTATCTTTCTTTACGTAAACAACTTGTAAACTTACTTCTTCCTCGAGAGCGCGATTCGTTAAGAGATTACTCATTCGTTAATGACAATATTGGGGTCTGAATCTTGTACGAAAAACCTACAGAAAAGTTGAATAAAATTACAAACAGGTGAAACCGGAAGAATTGGCATTGATAATTAGGAAGTTGCCTGATAAAAAAGCATTTCCTGATTAGCATTTCAGGATATGGAACCCTGATACTGAATACAATCCACTTGGCAGAAAGGGCTAAAAATACTTTCAGATATATAGCAGTTTACCCGGATACCGTTAAGATTACTTCCCGAACTCCTGTACCCAATAACCATTATACGAGTAAGCTCCCATATCTGTACTAGCGGCATCCATCATGGCCTTGCAGTGGCTCTCGCTCGCTTTCCAGGCCAACATAACAGAGCCGATATTGATGTAACCCTTGCCTATATTTTCCAGAACGGTGGTTCCCTGATATCCGGCGGCTATAGCCCTTTGTAATGCGGAAGTTCCTTCGGGCGACATATGTTCAAAATATTTTCGAGTGTACATATCCTTTGCGTGGGCTTCGGCTGCTTTCGCAAGCGGAGAATTCCATATAAGAGCCTGAACGGGGGGCATAATGTCGTTTCCGCAGTTACAACCTGCGGAACGTAATTTATTAACCGAATCGAGCATTGCAAATTCAATCTTGCCATCGGGAATCGCTTCATCTTTCCTGCAGGATGCGATGAGGAACAAAACCATAGAAACAAGTACAATATTCTTTTTTGATAGCAGAACGATAGATAAACCTTTCATATTCAATAATAGTAAAGATATAAGTTTTACTCTTTATAAAATTCGGGGTATTGATTAAGGTTGATATGCTTGCTTGCAATCGATTTTTTTCTTTAGCCTATCAATTTTTCCAGCTCTAACCATCTGATATTCACCAACCAGAAAAAAAATCTATTATCATATCGTACTTTAAGTAGAATAACAGCGTTATGATACCGCTACAAGCCAAGCCATCGTTTAGTCAATTTTATTGCCGCGTAAGGATTTGAGTGTTATTAAGCGTACTTTTGACTGATTTTATGGAGTTTTTGAGCCAGGTTTTAGATTTTCTTTTACATATAGATACACAGATTGCCGAAATTAGTAAGATATACCAGGCCTGGACTTATTTCATTCTCTTCCTGATTATTTTCGCCGAGACAGGTCTAGTAATCTTTCCATTTTTACCCGGCGATCCCCTCTTGTTCGCTGCAGGGGCGGTAGTGGCTTCAGGAAACACCGGAATAAACATTTATCTTCTGTTCATTGTCCTTTTTATTGCGGCGATACTGGGAAATCAGGTAAATTATGTTATCGGGAGTTATACTGGAGCCAAAATTTTTAAATCGGGAAACAGGGTTCTAAAACCCACCCATTATGCCAAAACCAAACTTTTTTTTAGAAAGCATGGTGGAAAAGCTGTTGTATTTAGCCGGTTTTTTCCGATTCTGCGAACCTTTGTGCCTTTTGTGGCTGGTGTAGGAAAAATGGAGTCCAGGTTGTTTTTAATATATAATCTAACCGGGGCGTTTTTTTGGATCGCAGGATTTTTGGCCTTAGGATATGTTTTCGGAAACCTGACTATCGTTAAAGAAAATTTTGCGGTGGCTGTTGCTACCATCTCGGTACTTACAACTTTACCCCCTATTATTGCGGCCATAATAGCCAGAATTAAAAAGAAGAAAAAAACTTCGGATAGAGCAAATCGAGTTGTAGAGATATAACCGAACCTATCTGGCTTTTTATCTCCAAAACCATTCAACTCCTTCTATTTCATACCCGGCAACCTGCAAACTGGCCCATTAAACTATTTCCCCCTTCCGGTGTTATAAATCAAACGATAACATATGTCTAAATGCAATTTTTCAATTGATTTTACGGGCTCTGCAGAACCTCTTATACAAAAGGCGCAAGCAGCCATTATTAGTAAGGGAGGTAAGTTTAACGGCGATTCCACCTCGGGGGGCTTTATTATTTCTACCCCTCTGGGCGAGGTATCGGGGAGTTATGCTGTAGAAAACCAAAATTTTCATTTCACTATTGAAGATAAACCTTTCCTAATCGGCTGCGGTAAGATAGAAAGCACTTTAAAAGAGCAACTACTAAACAATATGTAATAAGGCGATCAACACCTGTTACCAGGCGATTCTGGCGTTTATGGAAAGTAATCGCAATCAGCATCTATCAACAAAGAAATAGAATATGAGAAGATTGATAGTTGTCGCTTTTATAGGCGCAATAGCTGTATCCGGCTGCACCCAAAACATAGATACACGTCATAAAATAGAAGTTTCGGGTTCGGCAGAAACCGAAATTACGCCTGATATAATATATGTGGGAATATCTCTAAAAGAATATTTCCAGGCTGATAAAAGCCGGGTAACGATAGAGAAATTAGAAAGGAAACTTCAATCGGCTGCATTAAAAGCGGGTATTCCAAAAGAAAACTTCACTATAAATAATATTTCGAGCTTTAACTATGTATATGAGAGGAAGAAAAACCCTGCTTTTATTGCCAGAAAACAATATCGAATAAAGGTGTCCGATCTTAATAAATTCAATCAGATAATTAGTGCTGTTGACGCGAGAGCGATTGAGTACACCAATATTGAGGGCTATGATTATTCAAAAATAGAATCAACAAAACAAGAACTCACCATACAAGCACTTAAATCGGCCAAAAGCAAGGCTTCGGCCATGGCAGCTGCAGTAGATAACCAGGTTGGCGATGTACTTGAAATAAATGAAATTAACAACGAGATTCCATATCCGGTAAGAACCAGTCCGGCTATGAGAGACGGTATAGGTATGGCGGTTGAAATGCAATCGAACTCAATGCCTCAAATTGATTTTAAAAAAACAAAGTTGATTTACCACGTTCGGGCGGTATTTGAATTGAAATAGTAATTATTCCAATATACATTAACCCACTCAACGATTAATTACATTGAAGTAAAACCACACAGACTAATACTGCGTGGTTTTACCATTAGGCCGTAGCGGCCAGCTTAGAAGTGCTTCTATACACATAAGCATTGTATATATGTCTTCTGGCAAATCTTCCCGGAGAGTCGGCGTTTATTAATTTAACATAAACCGCTTTAGGTACATCGAAATATTCGTATTCACTTCCATCCAGAAAACTCACCTTCAATACTTGAGATTTGTATTCAAAATCAGCAATGGCAGAGGTGGTAGTTGTAAGGGTATACTCGGAAAAAGACTGATTTCTGGTTTCGGGAGCTATACTCACAAGGAAATGATAGGCCTCAATAATCTCTTTACTTTTAAGCTCCGCAGCCTCCTTGCTCTCCTCACTGTCTTGAAACTTATCCGGATGCCAGGTTTTCATTAAACTACGGTAAACCGACTTAAGTTCCTGCAATTCTGCGGCATCATTTACGCCCAGAAGCTTTCTGTATTCTATAATCTTCTTCATAACTATTATCTTTTATCAGGAGAAGATCAATGCCGCACCCTTTTCAAAATAAGTTGGCAAAGATAGGGTTTAAAAAGCACATTTTCAGTAGGCTTTTAAAAGTACATGGGAATCAGCTTTTTTAATTATTGCACGTCAGACAGCGTTGGAACAGCTGTTAGACGGTGCATTGCCAGTGACCATAGTGGATTGAAATTGAAGAGGTTTCTGCGTTTAATCCGTCTGTACCCAAAATTGATCTTCATCGGCTAAATGCAGTTGCAGGTCATCCCTGTATTTGCATAAAAGCTTTAAATTGATAATACCAATATTTTGAATATGAAAAAGTATTTTAGAAGAAAAGCAAAAAAAGCCGCGAATGATGAGGGCTTTGAATTGATGGCAAGCAAACTGTTTCTTTATCCTGGCTTACTCATTATTCTTTCAGCTCTTGCGTATCTGATGTTAAATTTTTCAAAAGATAACCTGAGTGTTGGAATGTGGCTGCCTTTTATGTTTATAGGGGTTTTCTTAGTTTTAATGAGTTTGTTAATTAAGTCGCGAAAATCCAATTCCTGAGGTTGCGCACGTGAAATGTCTCCGTAACTTGAATTTCCGTCAGCGTTTCCATGGCCCTGTTATAGCCAGCGTTAAGCCCGGACTTTGAATATTCACAAACAATGTTCTCCCGGAAGGAGAAAACACGGGCCCCGCAAATTCTGAGTTACTATAACCCATATTTTTGGCGATGGTATAGGTTTTGCCTTGCGGAGTAATACCGATAATCCGGGCATTTCGTTTATCCTCACAGATTATGATATCGCCCCAAGGAGAAATACTAAGATTATCGCAACTCTGGAAAATCTCGGTATTGTTGGGTTCAAGGAATAGTTCGAGAGTTGCGGGAGCGTCTTTTTCCTGTGGAGTACCTTCGTATTTACTGGGTACATATCTAAAAATCTGTCCTAATCCTTTCCTGCCTCCGCTGGTTGCGGCAAAAAACAATTCATTATTACCAAACCAGATACCCTCCTGCCTTGCAAAAAGAGCGGCACCGTTTTGATGGCCCCGCAAGCGCAGGTCATTATCCGGAGCTTCTACATCGTCGAGATCTATCCAATGCGCCTTAAAGACTTTTTTTTGAGGGAAAAGGCCTTTATTTTCATCCCAATTACGGGTATCAGCAGCTTTCCAGTCGCTTATTACAAGGCATTGCAGCTTGCCGCCCTCGTGCAGCTTGCCCGGCTGATTGGGGATAAACCGATAGAATACACTGTCGCTTAAATCTTCTGTTTGGTAAACAATCCCTTTTGTAGGG
Organism: Sphingobacteriaceae bacterium; assembly: GCA_014380615.1. Lineage (GTDB taxonomy): Bacteria > Bacteroidota > Bacteroidia > Sphingobacteriales > Sphingobacteriaceae > Paradesertivirga. Next base: position 92,403 of record JACMJM010000019.1, on the reverse strand, counting down.
TGAACGGCAACCGCCTCATGCACAAAACGCCCCATGGCTTTAAGTGGTATGGGTTTGGTCAGGCCTATTTTTGTTGTTGCGGGTACTTCGAAGTTATACCCGTGAGATTGTTCGAGGAGCCCATTGCTCTCACCTTTTGTCAGGCTGGTTTCTTCGCAGGTTATCCACGAGTTCCATGGAGTAATTCCGCCCGCGCAATTTCGAATAGTACCGCAAAGACTCAGGTATTGCAATTCCACATTCCCGGTAAACTCATTATAAAGCAAGGTACTTGTTCCGCCCATGCATGGCTGTCCGTTTGCAAAGTCATAAAACTGCTCGGGTTTAGTGCCCGAAAGAAATAAGTTATGTTCATCAAACGGACTGACGTTTTTCTGCAAATGAGCTATTTCATGATTGCGCACCAGCAGTATTTTATTGTCATGGGTAGAGAACGCACCCATACCATCATACATTCCCGGTACAATAAAACCGTCGTCCATTTTATCGCCACGGCGTGAAATCACCCTCGCACTAAATCCTTTTGGCAGGCTAAGAATATCGCCTGGCTGGTGAAACAAGGGACCGAATCCGTCTTCAAAATTCCCGTCAGTACCTAAAAAGCCTGCATTTGCGACAAAGCGATTAAGTCCGATAAAACCCAGGCTAACCAGGGCCGTGTTTTTAATAAATGTTCGACGAGAAACAGACATACCGGTTAAATGCGATTAAAGCTTAAAGTTTCTAAACCAATATAAACTAAAAAAATGAGAAGGAAACTGAAGGGAAAATGTAAATGTTGATTAATGAATAAAGCACAAAAAAACAGGCCGTTAATGGCTTTTATAATTCTGAATTATTTATTACGCACCTAAATTTAAGAAGAATTGAGTGTTACTTTCTCTTAGTAGAAAACTATCTAATTTTACGATTGTGGGCGTATCAGGAATGATTGCGCACTCTTCAATCAGCCTTAGTTCCGTTTCCTCAATATCAAGCAAGTGTGCGAATTCGCTTTCGTTATAGCCTAATTTTCTTCTAACAGATTTAAAAGCTACACTATAGTAAGTTTCCATCATAAGAGCTATTTTCTCCTATGTACGTAAAAAGCACCAACAGGGTTTTCTCTTAATTACTTAACATATAAGCTTATGGGATTTTTTACAGATAATATTTAGTGCCATCCGTTTTAATTTTTCCGGCATCAAGCAAATTTCTAAAAGCCTCAATTCTATCTTTTTCCGTTCCCGATTGGATAGCTCCGATTAGGTCATCAAGGCTAAAATGTTTATCAGCAAGTAATTCAAGTATTTCAAAAGTAATGCGTCCGGTTAATGAACCGCTTTCCGACTTTCTTTTCTCTTCAATACAAACATCACACACCCCGCATTCATCAGCATGGGGTTCGTCGAAATATTCGAGAAGCATTTTGCTTCGGCAAGAATAGGCTTGGGCATAATTTATTACTGCCTCTACCTGTTTCTTCATAATCGCTTTACGCCGGGCGATATATTCCCGGTCGATGAATAAATTTGCGCTATCAACCCGGCTCTTAAGATATTGTATCTGAGGCTTATCAGTCTGCTTCAGATAACTTAAAAGTTCAAGTTCTTCCAGCTTCTCGAGGGTTTTAATTACTTCCTGGCTCCTTATGCCGGTGCGGCGTGCCAGATCGTATTCGCGGATCTGCGAATACTGCTCGAATAATCCCCCGTAAGAGCGCAGCAAAATTTTAATAAAAGAATCGTATTGGGCGTATTCGATCTGAAAGCGGTAAAGATCTTCGGCCCCTACATTCACCTTTACCCTCGAGGGCAAATAAACACTTTCACTAAGAGCAAGATAACCCGCGTGTTCAAGGTATTTTAGCGCATTTAAAGTGGTTATAGCGTCTAATTTAAAACGTGAGCAAAAATTACCGATGTCAAACTCCAGCGTTAATCCCTCACCCGCACCATATGCTAATTGAAAATAGTTTCCTAACGAATGATAAATCTGCTTTATCACTTCTATCGGCGGAAAACTGAGATCAAATTTTTTATTGAGCGCGAGCTTGTCCGACTCGTTATAAAGCAAAACCGCGAAAGCTTTTTTTTCATCTCTCCCCGCCCTTCCGGCTTCCTGGTAATACGCTTCGAGGCTCTCGGGAAGATCGAGATGTACCACAAACCGAACTTCGGCTTTATCGATACCCATACCAAAAGCATTGGTGGCTACAATTATACGTGTGACGCCCTTTTTCCAGGCCTCCTGCTTTTCGGATCTCTCTGGCGTTGATAATCCGGCATGATAAAAATCACTGCTAATTCCCTCTCGTGCCAGCATTCGCGCAACTTCCTGGGTTCCCCTCCTGTTTCTTACATAGACAATACCGGTTCCCTGCACTTTTTTAGCCACGGCAAAGAGCTTCCGGTATTTATTTTCCTCATTTGCAACCACATAACTCAGATTCTTTCTTTCAAAACTTTTTCTGAAAACATTTATCTTCTTAAAACCGAGTTTTTCCTGGATATCAACAATAACATTTTCGGTAGCGGTAGCCGTAAGCGCCAGTATAGGTACCTCAGGATGAAGTTCGCGTAAAGCGTTAAGCTGTAAGTATGGCGGCCTGAAATCATATCCCCATTGGGAAATGCAATGCGCCTCGTCAATGGCGAAAAGATTTACCTTCATGTATTTGATCCGCTCGCGTACCAAATCAGACATCAACCTCTCTGGCGATAAATACAAGAACTTAATTTGCCCGTAAACACAGTTATCCAGCAAAATATCTACCTCGCGTTTACCCATTCCTGAAACAATAGAAACCGCTTCAATACCTCTTTCTTTTAAGTTTTCAACCTGATCTTTCATCAAAGCGATGAGCGGAGAAACCACAATAGAAATACCGGGCTTTACCATGGCGGGAACCTGGAAACAAATGGATTTACCACCACCGGTTGGAAGAAGCGCGAGTGTATCCTTTCCCTCTAAAACCGATTGAATGATTTCTTCCTGCAAACTGCGGAAGGAATCGAAGTTCCAATATTTTTTAAGGGCCTGGTAAATCGTCATTCGAGGCAAATCTAGCAAATGCATTTAAGGATATTTAATAGCTGTATACATTTGCAAAAAGATATATTCCAAGATCTTTTGAGTGCTTTTTGTATCATAATATTTGCCATAAATTCTAGTTCATCCTCATTTAGAAGAATATCTTTGTTACTGAATGTTTAAAATGAAACTACTTCCAGTCGTTATTCTCTTTTTTGTGTTAAATCTCACCTACGGACAGCCTAAATGGAACGTAGAAAAACCTACAGGTCCGGCAAAAGCCGTTTCTTTTACTACCGATGAAGGTACCTGGATGAATCTTGATGTAAGTCCCGACGGTAAAGAAATCATTTTTGATCTTTTGGGAGACATTTATAAAATGCCCGTTACGGGCGGAAAAGCTACAATCCTCTCGGGAGGGGCTGCTTTTGATGTTCAACCTCGCTTTAGCCCCAATGGTAAGATGATCTCTTATACCAGCGATAAAGACGGCGCCGATAATATTTGGGTGATGAATGTAGACGGTTCGAGGAAGCGGCCAGTAACAAAGGAAAATTTTCGATTACTTAATAATGCAGCCTGGACGCCCGATAATCAATACCTTATTGCCAGAAAACATTTTACAAACACTCGTTCTTTAGGTGCCGGCGAAATGTGGATGTACCATTATACCGGAGGTGAGGGAATTCAACTTACAAAAAGAAAAAACGATCAGCAAGACGCAGGAGAGCCTGAAGTTTCGCCCGACGGCAAGTACCTGTATTTTAGTGAAGACGTAAGCCCCGGACCTTTATTTGAATACAATAAAGATCCGAACGGGACCATTTATGCCATAAAACGTCTGAATAGGGAAACCGGCGAAATAGAAACCATTACTGAAGGCCAGGGGGGTGCGGTGCGCCCTCGAATCTCTCCCGACGGGCGATTGATGGCTTTTGTAAAACGTGTGCGTCTTAAATCGGTACTTTTTATTCACGATCTGAGCAGCGGCGAAGAATGGGCTGCTTATGATGATCTTTCGCGCGATCAGCAAGAGGCCTGGGCCATTTTTGGCGTGTATCCCAACTTTGCCTGGACACCCGACAGCAGGAATATTATTTTTTACGCGAAGGGGAAAATCAGAAATCTTGATATTAATTCTCAGGAAGCATCAGTTATCCCTTTCGAAGTGAATTCTAATCACACTGTTATCGAGGCTTTACGATTTAATCAGCGTGTGTTTACTGATGAGTTTGATTCAAAGATGATCCGCCAATTAACTACTTCTCCGGATGGTAAACTCGTAGCTTTTAATGCCGCAGGATTTATTTACATCAAATCTATGCCTAACGGGAAACCTGAACGGCTAACCACGGGTACCGAATTTGAATTTGAACCTGCTTTTAGTTCCGACGGGAGATTTCTGCTCTACGTAACCTGGAGCGATGAAGAGAAAGCGGCTATAAACAAAATCGATCTTAGAACCAGGGAAACCATACGTCTAACGTCTGAAAGGGGTTTATACTATTCCCCTAAGTTCTCGGTACGAGGTGATAAGATTGTATATCGTAAAGGCAGCGGCAATAATACTCTGGGACACACTTTTGGTAAAAATACCGGAATTTATATTCTTTCAGCGAATGGTGGAAGTCCCGTAAAAATCTCCGATTCTGGTATACGTCCGATATTTGGCGGCAACGATACGAGAATCTATTTTCAAACCACAGAGGGCGATAAAAAGGCCTTTAAAAGTATGGATCTAAATGGTGGTTCAGTTCGCACTCATTACACATCCAAATACGCTAATCAGTTTGTTCCGAGTCCTGATGGTAAGTGGCTCGCTTTCAACGAATTATTTAATGCTTACATAACTCCTTTAGTGAGCGGCAACAGTTCGCTCGACCTTTCTTCTGCTAATAAATCACTTCCGGTTACTAAGGTAACACGTGATGCCGGTATTTCTCTGCACTGGAGTTCCGACAGTAAAAAGCTAAACTGGACTTTGGGATCAGAATATTTTAGTCGCGATATAAAAAACACTTTTTCATTCGTAGAAGGAGCCCCTTCTAACCTTCCGGCTGCCGACAGCACGGGAATACAGATTGGCCTGAAGCTTAAATCGGATGTAGCCGAAGGAAAAACAGCCTTTATAAATGCCCGAATTATCACCATGAAGGGCGATGAAGTAATTGAGAACGGAACCATTCTGATCGAGCAAAATAAAATAACCGCTGTCGGTAACGTTAATCAGATAAAAGTTCCGGAAGATGCCAGGGTGATAAACGCAGAGGGGCTAACCCTAATGCCGGGTATCATAGACGTTCACGGGCATTTACCTACCAGCCCGGACGGAATATCACCACAGCAGGACTGGGCTTATTACGCCAATCTTGCTTATGGTGTAACCACCACGCATGATCCGTCAAGCAACACCGAAATGGTTTTTAGCCAGTCGGAAATGCTTAAAGCGGGAAGAATGGTTGGCCCGAGGGTATTCTCGACAGGAACAATACTCTATGGAGCCGATGGTGATTTTAAAGCAGTGATAAGCAGTCTGGATGATGCCCGGTCGCATTTGCGCCGGATGAAATCGATAGGAGCCTTCACTGTAAAATCGTACAATCAACCCCGCCGCGAACAAAGGCAGCAAATTATACAGGCGGCCCGTGAACTAAAAATGGAGGTAGTGCCCGAAGGTGGCTCGACATTTTTCCACAATATATCGATGATATTGGACGGCCATACCGGCATTGAGCATGGCCTGCCTGTTACACCGGTGTATAAAGACGTAAAATCGTTATGGAATGCCAGTAAAACCGCCTATACTCCTACCCTAATTGTAAGTTACGGTTCTCAGTTCGGGGAAAATTTTTGGTTCGACAGAACGAATGTTTGGGAAAACGAAAAGCTCTTAAACTTTGTTCCCCGCTCGCTCATCGACAGCCGTTCGCGACGGCGGCAAACGTCAGAATTTGGCGATTACGGACATATTGATGTTTCTAAAGCGGCCAGGCAAATAGCAGACGGGGGGACTAAGATAAATTTAGGTTCGCACGGGCGGGTACAGGGCCTGGGGGCGCATTGGGAACTATGGATGCTGGCGCAAGGCGGAATGACACCTTTGCAGGCCATTAGAAGCGCTACCTTAAACGGGGCAGAATACCTTGGAATTTCAAAAGAACTGGGATCCCTTGAGCCCGGTAAGCTTGCCGATCTGATTGTGCTAAGCGAAAATCCTCTGAATGATATCCGTACGTCGGATAAGATAAAATATGTAATGATAAACGGCAGGCTTTTCGATGCCGAAACCATGAACGAAAACGGAACAGAAAAAACACGCGGAAAATTTTGGTGGCAAAGCAATCGGGGCGAAAGCTTTGGTCTAACTTCTGGTAGTGAAACGCACACCTTCGCCGTCCCAGAATGTGATTAACACGATTTAAGGAAGGAATGGTTCGCATTCCCTCCTATCTGATGCCTTATTTCAATTTTCCAAACCTCATTTTTTCCAGCTCCCCGGTATTTTCAAGCAGTTGAATAATAGTTGAGGGCCCAAGGTTGGCCGGTTCTGCCCATGAACTAAGCGCCCATACCACTTTCTTATCCGGAGTAATTTCCAAAGCCTGTATAGGTGGATTTTTCAGGTCGACGGTAGCCGTGCCCCATTGATTGAACCAGTTATTAAAAAGTATGTTTCCATTAGCCAGTCGCTGTGCTACCTGAGGTGAGCTTACATCATAACCCTTAATAGATTTGGTATCAACCTCCCAGATAGTTTCACCCTTACGGTTTATTTCAAGCACCGAACTAGCCGAACACACAAGGATATTTCCATTCTTTAATGGTTCTACCGACCATGGCCGCGGCACATCGAGCGATAATAAAATCTTACCCTCTGTATCGTATTCGTTTACTTTGGCCATATCCATATGGGCGATTAATAAAGTTCCTTTGTCGGTTAAACGCGCATGCCTGAAGTGTCCGTGTATTCCCTTAGGGTTTCCCACCGGCACATTAAATTCTTTAACTATTTTATTCGTTACGTAATTCATCACTATCACCTTTGCGGGATTTGCGTTCATTACAAAAACTATGAGGTCTTTTCCTGCAGGAACTGCGGTATGGATCTCTGCATTTTGCGGCGCTGGATAATTCCATATTATTTTTTTAGCAGGTGTTAAAATTGAAACGCCCGTTTGATGTGCGAAAAGAATGTTGCCGTTTTTTAGTAATACCGCATCACTAATCTCTCCTTTACTGTCGAGGTTGGTGTATGACCATGCAATTTTTCCGTCTTTAACAATATACATGTTATGGATTTTGCCCTCGCCCGCATAAAAAAAATTGAATTTCGACAGGTCCCGGCTAGCTGAATTTTCCTGGGCCAAGACAATTGTGTTCGCATGGAAAGCGATGATAACAAGCATTACTGCTTTTACTAAGAGATTTTTTAAGTTCATAATTTAGGTTTTAGCAAATATATAGATTAGAAGAATAATATTTCGTTACTTTTAGCCCCAGAAGACTTGGTAGCTCAGTTGGTAGAGCAACTGACTCTTAATCAGTGGGTCGAGAGTTCGAGCCTCTCCCAGGTCACTGAAAATCAGGCACTTATACTTAAAGTATAGGTGCCTGATTTTTTAGATATTATCGAACAAAGGGATTTTACAAATTTTGAATTTGTCAAATTTAAAATACTCCTGACTATGATAAACTTGCAATGAAATAGCTATTTTAAATACAGTTTTTCCTTTAGGTACTTTTTGGGACTGACTTTATATTCTTTAGTGAACGTACGGGTGAAATTTGCCGGTTCGGAAAAACCAACCATATAAGCAATTTGCGAAATGGTATAATCCCCGGTTAGTAAAAGTTCTGTTGATTTTTGAAGTCGCACCTTGGTAATGAAGTCGTGTGGAGTATTATTTGTAATTGCTTTCAATTTGCGATAGAGTTGTCGTCTGCTAAGTTTCAAAGCAACCGCAAGATCTTCGATCCGGAAGTTTAAATCCGAAATATTATTTTCAATGACACAAATTGATTTATCCATAAAGGCCTTATCCAAACTTGGCATTTCAGATTCAGGAGCAAGTTCTATAGTATTTCGCATTGAGAACAATTCCCGAAGCCGGGTTCTTTCGTCCAAAAGATTCCTCACCCTTGCTGCTAAAAGATCGGTATTAAAAGGCTTGGCTATATAGGCGTCTGCGCCACTGGTATATCCTTCTATTTTATTTTCATCAGACTGCTTTGCGGTGAGCAACACTACAGGTACATGACTTGTTCTCTCGTCGGATTTCAATTTACTGCATAGTTCCAGACCGTTAAGGCCTGGCATCATAATATCAGAGATTATAAGATCCGGAATCGAATTTAGTGCTTTTTGATACCCCTCCAACCCGTCTGCTGCCTGCTCTATTTGATAATTGCTAAACAGTTCATTAGCTATATACTCCCTGAGATCGGGATTATCTTCGACAACAAGAATGAGGGGCTTTTCTCCAGATCCTTCAACAAAAACATTTGAAGAATTCAACTCCGTTACTATCTCAGTAGCATCTTCCGACTCCTCGGTTGACGCTTCAAGTACTCCCACCGGAATTCTGACAATAAATTCGCTTCCCTCCCCAGCAGCGCTCTTCACTAGAATTTCACCTTTATGCAGCAGAACCAGCTCTCTGGAGTACGACAAACCAATGCCTGTTGAATCTTCTTCATATTTTGCACTCCCTGATACCTGATAAAAGGGCTCAAAAATCTTCTCGTGCTGATCCAAAGGAACGCCTATCCCGGTATCTGTGATGTGTATTTCGAAAGATGGGAGGGTATCATCCTCTTTTAAGAATACCGACATTTTTATTTTACCTTCATCGGGAGTGTATTTAAATGCGTTAGAAGTGAGATTTAACAAAATCTTCTGCAATTTATCCGCATCTATCCAGGCATAAAAATCTTTTAATGGAAGATTGGTGGTAAACTCTATCTTTCGTTCGGTTGCCCTTAAGCAAAAGCTTTCATAGACACCCCGAACAATTTCAGGAACATTTACTTTGGAAGGCGTCAGTTGTATACTACCCACTTCAAGCTTCCGGAGGTCAAGCAACTGATTGATCAGCTCTTTTAATCTGGTAGCACTGGAAAAGGCCAAATTACTATACTTCTTTAACTGATCTTGATTAATATCATCACTAGCGATTTTACGCAAAGGGTCTATTATCAGGGAAAGCGGAGTACGCAGTTCATGAGAAATGTTTGTAAAGAAGTTTAGTTTCAGCTGATTTAACTCCTGCACTTTTTCGGAAGTGAGTTTTTGATAGAGAACTTCATTTTTCAACCGCTCCCTAAATTTTATCTGGAGATATATAAGATAAAGAATTCCAGCTATTGCGGCGATATAAAGAAGATAGGCCCAGCCTGTCCGCCAGAACGGTGGGTGTATAATGATATTGACAGAAGTTCCTCGTTCGTTCCAAACTCCATCATTGTTAGACGCCTTAACCGTAAAAACGTACTCGCCCGGCGAAAGATTGGTGTAAGTTGCTTCCCGCTTGGTTCCAACATAGTGCCACTCCTTATCAAAGCCTTCTAATTTATAAGCATATTGATTGTTTTCTGGAGCAGTATAATCCAGAGCGGCATATTCAAGCGAAAGGAAAGCAGATTGATCGTAAGACAGACCCACCTCTTTGGTTTCGCTGATGTCTTTTTTTAAGGGGGAATTATTTCCGGCAACGACTTCCTTATTTGACAGAAAGAAGCCGGTTAACATTACCGGAGGAGGATTGTGATTATACGTTATACTATCGGGATGGAAAACATTATATCCGTTTATGCCTCCAAAATACATTGTACCATTTTTACTTAGATAGGCAGCGCCGATATTAAACTCATCCGATTGAAGTCCATCGGAGACATCATAATTGGTAAACTTCTTACTGCTGAGATTAAATTTACTTAACCCCTTATTAGTTCCTATCCATAAGTTTCCATGGCGGTCCTCTAATATACTTTTCACAAAGCTGACAGGCAGACCATCTTTTTTGGTATAAGTAATGTGCTTCCCCGTTTCGCTAACCAAACTAAGCCCCTGGCTCGTTCCAGCCCATATGTTCCCCCTTTTATCTTCTAATAACGCATTTATGTTGGGTTCTTCAACTGTACCTAATTTATGTAGCTTGAAGTGGCCGGATGAGGGTTTAAATAAATTAAGCCCAGCCTCGGTACCAACCCACACCCGACCTTTTCGGTCATGAAGAAGCGAGAAGATAACATTACTTACCAACTCTCCGATGCCAGGAGCTTCGGTTTTTCTACTGAATTTATAATATTTTTTAGTTTTGAGATTTAAAACATTTACGCCCCCACCTAGGGTTCCAACCCATAACTCATCAGCTTTGGGCCTCAGAACCGTGGAAACTATCCGGCCAGAAATTCTTAAAGAGTCGTTCGTGTTAGCATCTGAAGGGTAATTAATGACTGAACCGTTTTTCAGGTCAAGGATATCCAGACCCCTGTCTTTGGCATGCCCTATCGCCAGCCTTCCACCGCCTATGTCGGTAATCGAGTATACAAAATTAGAGCTAAGGCTATTTCCTTGACTTGAGGAGTGCTTGAGGTAAGTAAATGCATTCTTGCTGGGGTCGTATATGTTTATGCCCCCTCCATCGGTTCCTATCCATAACCGATTCTTACTATCCTCAGTAATTGAAAGAACATATTTATTATTAAGTCCTTTCAAAGAGGCATTCTCGGTTACATGATGGAACTTTTCGCGATTCTTTGAGAGTAAATTCACCCCTCCTGCCCTTGTGCCAATCCAGACGTTCCCAAGCTTATCTTTACATATCGCCCGAACCCATTGATGGCTTAGACTCGAAGGATCAGTGATGTCAGGCTCATAAGAGATGGAACTATTGGTTTTGTAATCAAAAACGCTTATGCCCTTGGTTTCTGTCCCCAGCCATAACTTACCGTCGGGCCCCTCGGAGATGACCCATATAAGCGGATCGGTGATGCCATTAGCCTTAGATGGATCGTACTTATAGTTTGTAAAGGAATTCTCAGCTGGGTTATACCGGGCCAGTCCTACACGATAAATAGCCAGCCAAATTGCCCCTTTTGAATCCCTGTAAATATCTCTAATGGTGTTCCCGGCAAGCTGCCGCGAATTTTCGCCGGTTTTAAACCTGCTGACCATTTTTCTTCGGATATCCACTTTATCCAGCCCTGCCTTGTTAGCTACCCAAATTATGCCATCGGAAAATTCGAAAATCTTGTGCACATCATTAGCCATGGCTTCTTTCTGAAAAAAGGACTTATATTTTCCTGTAGAAGGATTAAATAAAAGCAATCCCGCATTTACGGTTCCTACCCAAACTCTTCCCTTACTATCCACCAAAAGATCACTTACTCGTAAAGATTTTCCAGGAATGTCATATCTCAAAAAACGGCTGCTACCAGGAGACAAAATGTTTATACCCTTATTTGTTCCGATAAGCAGATTACCGTTCTTATCTTCGATAATATCATTGATATTATTGTTACCAATGCTGCCTGAGTCGTCGGGATTGTATCGGTAGGTGATAATTTTATAGCCATCGTATCTGTTCAACCCATCACGGGTTCCAAACCACATAAATCCTTTTTTATCCCTTAAGATACATTGCACCAGATTTTGAGATAGCCCGTTAGCAATGGAGATATTTCTGAACTTTACTTTTTCGGATTTTGAATATGCTGAAAGAGGAATAGCTAACGCTAATAGAAAGATGAGTATAAAGAAATCTTTGATCCGAGAAATGGAGAAAAAAACCGGCTGTAACAGTCGCATATAAAAGGCTTATTCAAAATAGATAACGGACACGCCACTATTTCTATACAATATAGTAAAAATGCCCGGTTGCGCACCAAGCGACAAATAGTGTTGGGTTATTGAACTAGTCCGCTTTAATCTCGAAGGTTCCACTTTGCAGCCCAGGCGCAGAAGCTTTAATCACAATGGTTCCCTTTTTGGTTCCCGCCTTCAGTAAAATTGTCGCTATTCCAGCTTCCGCATTTATGGAGGGGCCGCCAATAATTTCAGCATCGCCCTGCAAAACTTCAAACTTTACTTCCAGAGAAGAATCAGGAATTACCGTTCCGTTTTTATCTAAAATGCTTGCATAAAGGAATATCACATCATTTTTGCCGGCTTTAAGGTTCCTATCACTGATATCAGCACTTAATTTTAGTGATGATATTGAAAGAGGAGTTGAAATGGTGTGAGTTGCTAATGCTTTATCTCCTCTATAAGCAACTGCTTTTAAAGTTCCGGGAGTAAATTCTTTCAGTTTGAAAGTGAAGGGCGGATGATTTAGCTTGTCGGAATTCAGGTCGGTATCCGGCCCCTGTTTACCAAGACTTTTCCCGTTTAAGAATAGCTCCACTTGTTGGACGTTACTGTACACTATAACATTTGGGTCCGACTTTTCATTCCAGAAGCTTGCGATATAGACCATAGGTTTATAAAAACCTTCGGGATTGGCCTGACTTTGATAAAAATAATAAGAGAATTTAGGTATGCGGAAGATATCCATGATTCCCGACGACTCGATATCGTCGGCATATCCGCGATTATAGTCATACATTAACCAATTTGCATCTCCTGCCGCAGTTCCTTTTAAATTATCATTATGCGATTCCTGATAATTAAGGGTCTGCTGACGTAAGCGTTTTTCGCCGAAACCTCTCAACTGCCGTGATGAGCGTTCTTCCTTCTTTAAATCCTGGTAATCTTTTTGATTGAAACCTGCATTGCCGGCATAATACTCCCAATCACCGTATTCGGCAATCAGAACAGGCTTTTTATTGTATTTTTTCCAGTAATCTGGTGCTTTACCGTGCTGACGTGCCGGGCTATAAACATCAAAAACCTGTTCTAACCAACCGACGCTGTAAACATCCCCTGAAGGAATTTCTTCATGAACCGCATTATGTGCTCTTTCCATGTAATCCCTTGGCATACGGGATTCATTAAGTGAGGTTTCCCATAAGATGATTGACGGATGATTTCTGTCCCTTCTCATCATATCTCTTACATCTCTGATGCTATTATCCTGAAATTCTTTATTGCCAACAAACTGCCATCCCGGTATGGAATTCATCACAAATATTCCTAGCTCATCGCAAGCATTCAAAAATGCTTCAGCCTGAGGATAGTGAGAATTTCTTACAAAATTAAATCCAGCTTGCTTGATTTTATAAGCATCACGGTATTGCGCTTCGTCTGAAAGTGCATTGCCGATATACGGGTATTCCTGGTGCCTGTTGGTACCACGCAGAAAATACTTTTGTCCATTCAAATAGAAGCCGTCATTTTCGAATTTAAATCCCCGAATTCCCAGCTTCGTTTCTTCTTTGTCAACCACGGCATTATTCACCAGAATTTCAGAAGTTAGCCTATAAAGATTTGGATTTCCAGGCGACCAAAGTGCAGGATTCGGAATAGTTAATAAAGAACTGAATGATTTAAAATCATTTTTAGTAACAGGGTTTAAGTCGCTTAATGCCTGTACTATTTTTTTTCCTGCTTTGTCATAAAGTATAACACGTACCCGGGCTTGTTTATTCCCTGCATATTGGTTAAAAACTTCTGTTTTGATTGTTAATTTGGCACTTTTCGTACTTACGTTTTCCTGTAAAACTAACACTCCTCCACCGGCTGTTCTATTTGCATGAACGGCATCGGGGATATGCAGTTTATCCTTAATAATCAAATATGCATTGCGGTAAATACCTCCGTAATAATTGAAATCCAGATCAGCTAGTGGCTTGCCGGGAGGAACAACAGCGTTATCACGATTATCTAACCTTATTAAAATGCAATTTTCTTTTCCAGGTGTTACTCTATTGGTAAGATCAACATAAAATGGAAGATATCCGCCCAAATGTTTTGCAATTAACTGACCATTTAAATAGATCTCAGCTACCTGCATAGCACCTTCTAAATTGATGGCGATATGTTTGTTGGCACTTGTTTGGGGAAGAATAAAGAATTTACGGTATAGGGCAATTCCCTGCCACTGTTTTTTAGTTACCAGGGGTTCGATATTGGCCGTGTGCGGAAGCGAAACATTTAACCATTTAAGGGCTCCTGTTCTCAGAAAAAGATCCTTGCTTATCTCGGCGTCGAAATCTTTAACAAATTCCCAATTAGCATTAAAACTATTTTTCGTCCGTGTTTGGCTAAAAGCGGAAAAGGACAATAAAAGGAGGAAAACTATGCAGTATCTAAGTTTCATGTAAATGTATTATAGCCACAAAGCTATTTAATGTTTTTATAATAATTGTGCATTACAAACCAGGCTTTCTTTTTATATCCCTTATCGGATAAAAGCCCTTTACGATTCCACATACCATTTTGGCCATCCTGTAATGTGGGATGTAATCTTCTGGGCGAGCGAAAATCCACCAGAATCCAAGGGCATGAACCCCTTAAAAAAGGTATATTCTTAAGCATAGTGAGCTGATCTTTGTAAAGTTGCTCCTGATATTCTTCGGTCCATGAGCTAGCGATATCTGAAGCTCCGTGATTTCCATAAAGTGCCTCGGCACCAAATTCCGACATGATCAGGGGCTTGTTGAATTCTGATTTCCAAACCACTTCTTCGGGTTTAGACGGCCATTTGTTATACCAGCCAAGGTATTGGTTTACCGAGATAACATCAAGATGCCTGCTCAATGTATCACTTATAGTAATTGTATTCCCATTATAGTCAATTTTGTTAAATGCTGAAGCGATGAGGCGGGTTGGGTCAATACTTTTTGTAAACTTGGCCATATTTATGATGGATGTGTTTCTGGCTTTACCCGGACTTGTTTCGTTCGACATGCTCCAGATGATGATACCGCAGCGATTTTTATCGCGATTTACCATTTCAGAAAGCATCGCATCCATTTTGCTCTGCATTTTCGCATCTCCGAAAGCAATTCCCTGGTAAACAGGTATTTCCTCCCACATCATCAATCCCATTTTCTCGGCCATGCGAACTATGTGGTCGTTTTGTGGATAATGCGCCAGGCGGATAAAGTTGCAGCCTAGTTCCTTGGCCCAGGTAAGCAAAGTCTTAGCATCAGATTCCGAATAGGCTCTGCGTTTATCCTGCGGTATTTCCTCGTGAAAACTAACGCCTTTCAGAAAAATCGATTTTCCGTTCAGAAAGATGTCGGTGCCCTTCACGGCGATATTTCTAAAACCAATTTCTTCCTCAATTTTATCGGTTTCAGAGCTTATTAACACATTATAAAGCTTTGGATATTCTGGCGACCACAAAGTAAGTTTAGCGGGGATATTAACTTTTACATATCCTTCGGCGTTTGTTTTCGCCTTTAAATCAATCTTAGCCTCTGGTATCTGGATTCGCACATTCTGACCAGGTTTTGAGCCGTTGAGCTTAACCCATCCTTCAATCTGTTTTTCAGAACCTTTTGCTAGCTGGATGAAATAATCTTCGATATAAGATTCAGGAGTTTCAACAAGACTAACATCCCTCGTTATGCCACCGTAATTGAACCAGTCAAACCCTAATGCTGGAATACCGTCTTTAATACGCTGATTATTTACACGGATTATTATAGAGTTGTTGCCTTCCTTAACCTTATCGGTGAGTTCAAATTGAAACGGTGTAAAACCACCCTCATGGCTGCCAATTTTCTCGCTGTTAAGGAAGATGTCGGCGGCGTAATTCACACCGTCGAAATGAATATACGCGCGCTTGTCTGAGTTTTTTTTATAATCAAAAGTCTTTTTATACCAAACCGTACCTTCAAAAAAAGTTAATTCGGGCAACTGCGAATTGAAATCGCCGGGCACGTCAAACACTACTCCGCCTTCAAATGAGTATTCATAAAAATCTGTCTTACCTTTTGGCTTCTGATCCTTCCAAATAGCGGCCCATGATCCAATTCCAAAATCATAAGGGTCAATAATAGCGTTCCACTTTCCGTTCAGACTGGTAAATTTTCTTCCCGGTATATTTCCTAATCGGCTTTGCCTTGCGATACGAATATCAGACCTCGTGGCGCCATCGTCAGCCATAATACCCTGGCCATAAGAAAAATGGGTAGTAATCAGTAAAATAAAAATCAGAAAACGACTTTTAACCTTCATTATCAATTACTTTTATTAATCTACTTAGAATTTATAGCAAATGGCTGATCTTTTGCAACGATAACCTTACCGTCTTGAGTAAAATCAACCCGCACAAGTCCGGGCTTTTCGCGCCATGGCGACTGCGAATCGTTCCCAAAATAAGAGCTCCACCATTTTCCCTGCTTATCTTTGAAAAAATTAGTTCCACCTGCACAGGGCACACTTTCGTGGCGCATTTTGTAAGGGCCAAAAATATTATCCGAAATAGACAAACAGGTAGAGTATCGCCCCTCATAATCATCTGCGGCACCCAAATAGTATTTCCCCTTTGCTTTAAATAATACGGCTCCCTCATGACCTAAATCATTCATTCCCCTGCCCCTGCATTTTTCGGCATGATGTTCGGGTGTATGGTCGGGGTTTTCAAGAATAATTTCGCGAAGTTCACCTTCAAAGCCACTCATATCATTCTTCATCAATCCGATTCTCCTGCCGCTAGACCAGGTGAAGTATACTTTACCGTCATCGTCCTGAAAAAACGTAGGGTCAATTCCGTTTACAAAAGGCTTATCGGGATTTGCCTGTGCATGAACGTAAGGCCCTTCTGGTTTTCCGGTTGTACTTTTCAATATCGACACACCGCCCGGAGGCATACTTAAGCAGATGTAATAGTTGCCTTTGAGATAGTGAAGCTCAGGGGCCCACAAGGCACGAACGGGTTGATTTTTCAGATTTGCCCAGTTTTTTTCCCAGCGACCATCTTTTTCGATCGTCCAGACAAGGCCTATATAATCCCATTTTTTCAGGTCCTTAGATTTCCATAATTCTACACCATCGGCATGTTTCCAGATGTTCTCTCCGGAGGACCCCGTCATGTAATAATTTCCATCACCTCCGAGAATAACTACTGCATCCCGGATATGCACCTCCCAGCTTGGGCGAATATTAGGCAAAATTCCTTTTTTAACTGCCGAACCTGTTGTCATACCTTCGGGCATAGGAATATACCTAGGAAGAGGATCAGGACCTGAGTAATGCACGCCTTCATAACCGCTTCGCCAGCCACCCCAGCCATTTCCCTGAACCGGCTTACCCGGCCCGCTTATGCCTGAACTTGCTTGTAAAACTTTCTTCTTTTCTTCGTCTGTAAATTCTCTTTTTGCCTGTTGGGCATATGATGTACCAATAAGAAGTACTAATGTTAAAGTCTGTACAATACGTTTCATAGTTTCTATTTAGATTCTCAAGTCTTTTTATTTTTTAACCAGATTTTTATTCTTTGGAATGAATTTATAAAGCTCGGTTCCGGCCAACAGGAAAGCTCCCACTCCGTATATTTCTGTGCTGTTCTTATCTACTTTATCAGGTGAGGCACCAACAGGCTGTACATACCCGAGCATTCCGTCGGGGTGTACAGAAGAGGCTAATGCCTCCCATGCTTTCTTCGCCACTGGCCAGTATGCATGCTTATCGATCAGGCCGTTATTCATTCCCCAAAGTAAGGCATAACAGTAAAAACCTGTCCCGCTGGTTTCCTTTACAGGAAAGCTCTCAGGGTCGAGAAGAGAGGCGTGCCAACTTCCGTCTGTTTGCTGTATGGATGCTATCTTAGCAGCCATATCCTTATACAGCTTTTCAAATTTTTTCCTGTCGGGATGGTTCTTCGGCATATTTTCAAGAACCCTCACTAATCCGCCCATTACCCATCCATTTCCTCTTGACCAGAACATCTTCCTACCATTTTTCTCTTTCCTATCAAGGTAACTCCCATCTCTTGAGTAGAGATGCTCGGTATTATCATAGAGGTATTCATGGGTTTTCCACCACAGAGCCGCAGCGGTGTTCAAATACTTTGGATCTCGGGTAACCGTCGACAAATAGCTCAATGCTGTTGGCCCCATAAACAATGCATCGCACCATGCCCACTCCCGAAAGCGAACACTGTTTTTCCACTCCAGCGACTCGTTATGAGGCTGCGTCACAATACTATCTGCAAGGCGCTGAAAATTAGCGATCATCTTTTTATCCTTATATTTTTCATAGAGAATAGAATAGGTTTGACCTATACAATAATCATCAGCATAAAAGCGGCGAGGGCCGGTATTCCAGTTTAGTTTTTCTGAAATTTGCACAAGGTTCTCAAAGTAAGATTTCTTTTTACTTATATCGGCCAAGGCCAGCATACCAGTATAGCCTGCAGCATTAGTCCAATCCCACATAGGCCATTTAGACCCTTTTGTTTCCCATTGTTCAAATTGCCAGTCGGCCACCTTTTCCATTATCTTCAGAACATCCTTCTGCTTGTACGAGGTTTTCATTTCAGAAGAAGGCGGTAAAGGAGATTTGCCCGATGAAGGTCCCCAGATGAAAAGAGCAAGTATCAGCAAAAAGGGTTTAACACTATTCATAAAATCGTCTATCTATTTTATCGTTTACTATTATTTACTGTTTTGTTGAGAATAAAATCCGGCTGTTTTTGAGCAACCCGTACAAGGCCGCTCTTATCAAATTCGACTTTGATCCTTATCACCACAGGATACGTAGAGCAACTTTAAATCTCTGGCGGCTTTTGCCGGGTCAGGAATCAACTCTGCAGGAGCCTTAGTGTTAGGTGCCGATGAAAGCCACCTACCCAGCCGAAAATATCCAAATTGCCTAAACCGAAATTCAAGGACTGTCCTCCAGATCCTATTGACCATCCGTCCTGTGTACCGGCCGGGTGTATTGATGAAATGCTTTAAATACAGGCTGCGCATTACCCGCCTCGTCAAAAAAGCCGCGTGCTCTTAAACCACCGTTCGCTGCCGGCTCCCACCACATTACACCTTTTCCGCGGTTATTCGGAACAGACATAACAATATCTGTAACTGCTTCCAGCCATTTGAGTTGTCCTTCGGGTGTTTCTTGAAAGGGGCCGGGAAACGTTGAAAAGTATTTGCTCTGCTTCCAATAATAACCTGTTTCAACCAGATAAACATCCTTTTTATACCGGTCTGCTGCGAACACCAGATTTTCCCTGAGGTTTACTAATGTACCATGACTCCAGGGATAAAATGAGAAGCCAATAACATCGTAGGGAATATTATACGCTTGGATCTTATCAAAAAAGGCTTGTGTTTTAGGTATGTCACCGCCGTGGTCAACATGTAACATAATAATCGGACGTTTTTCGTTTCCCCTACCTGCATCAACACCATTAATACCGGCATAAATATAGTCGGCAAAATTATCCCAATTGTCGGGAAGCTTTGCATGCGGCCAAAGCATACCATTACTTACCTCATTACCAATTTGTACCATATCAGGTAAAACCTGCGCTTCTGCCAAAGCTGCAATGGTCTTCTTTGTATATTCATATAAGGCCTTAACCCTGTCGGGGTGACTTAACGATTGCCAGGCCTTTGGCGTAGGTTCGTTAGTTGGATCGGCCCAGCCGTTCGAATAATGAAAATCAAGGAAAAATTTAAATCCTAATCTCTTTGCGTCTTTTGCCATAGCAATGGTGTAATCGATACCGTTAGGAAGAGTAGCGGGCTCAACACAAGTTCGCAAGCGAATCCAATTATACCCATTATCTTTAAAGATTTGCAATCCAGGTTTTAGCTGGCCATTATCTTTAAACACAAGGCCCTTTTCTTCAACTTGCCTCAGAAAAGACAGATCAGCACCGAAAGCGAAATCAGTGTTTTGGTTTCTTTGGTGTTTACTTGCCTGAAACAATTCTGCTGGTGGTACTTGCGCTTTTGAAGCAAAAGGCAGAAATCCCACAAGAAACAATAACAGGTAATAACGATATGAAGAGTTCATCCTATACTCAGATTAGTTGCAATATTATTTCTTAAACTCTACCTTATACCCTGTAACCCGCCATTTCGGAAAGTTCGCGGGCTTATTAATCACCAAAGCATCGTCTGTCTGAGTCCATGTAAGTTTCTCCTTGCTGCCAAGTAAAGTAACAGAAGCAATTGCCTTTTCCTGAACTTTAGTTTTTTTGCCAAGTGAAGTGATCCGAATTTCGGATTCTGGAACAGCCATACAATAAGCGTATAGATTCCCTCCTTTTGTAGTGAAACGAAAATCTGATGAAGAGTAATTTGCAGCATCGCTGATACCGCCAAATCTTCCTTTCCGCTGATTCGCCTTTATAGTAGTTGGCCCTTCGCCGTAAATTTTCCAGGGCCGGGTAGCATAAATCCCTTCGCCGTTTGAAGCGGTCCAGTCGGCAATTCCTTCTACGATTTTTATAACGTCCGATTCAAGATCACCCTCGGGGGTTTGTACAACGTTGATAAGCAGGTTGCCGTTTTTGCTCACAATATCTGTTAAGAGCTGGGCAATTTCGTCGGCACTGCGGTATCGCTGTCCTGTTTTATAATACCAGTCGCCAATAGAAGTATCGGTTTGCCATGGAAAGGGACTAATTGAATCAAGAACGCCTCGTTCTACATCCTGGGCCCACTTACCACCCGAAGGCTCTTTACAATTATACACAGCATCCAGCCTTCCATCCTTTTCTAAATCCTGGTTATAATAATGTGCCACCAGGTTACGCCCTACATCCCCGAAAGGGAAAGGACTGTCCGAATAGAGCAGATCTGGCTGGTACATATCCACCATTTCTTTTACATACGAAAACCATTTCTGATGCCATTCGGGGTTGGTTGTCATCCATCGCTTTATGTCTGATGAATCGGAAGGTTTATGATACAAGTCGGCATACTGAGGATTTGCACCATCATATTTCACTCCTGCCAGGGGGCCTTTTTTATCAGATCCATGGCTGGTCTGGTACCAATTGAAGCTTGCTCCCAGATGTTCTGATAATCCAAAGCGAAGTCCTTGCTTTTTAGCAGCCTTTTGCCACAAACCAACCACATCTTTTTTGGGCCCCATATTAACCGAATTCCACTTATGAATCTTAGAATTCCAAAGGAAAAAGTTATCGTGATGAGAAGCCATACTTACAAAGTACTTAGCTCCGGCCCTTTTAAAAAGTTCCATTAATTTCTCGGGATCCCAGCGTTCTGCTTTCCAAAGAGGGATAATATCTTTATACCCAAATTTTGATGGATGCCCGTAAGTAGCCACATGATGTTTATATTGATTATGCCCCTCTACATACATGTTTTTTGCATACCAATCGCCCTGCCGAGGAACCGCCTGCGGCCCCCAATGCGACCAAATACCAAACTTAGCATCTCGGAACCATTCAGGATATTGATATTGGCTTAATGATTCGTCGGTTGGTTTGAACTTTTGGACCTTAGTTGCTTGTGCCTTTTTTTGTGCATGTACATTTAGTAAAAAAAAACAAGAAATAGCTGTAATTATTAGTTTCTTCATTTGAGTATTCGGACTTGATACAATATTAAGCTTAAACATAGTGAATTACTTATCAGAGGGGGCCATTTGCTATCAATAAGTGACAATAGCACTTTAATTAAGAGAAAGAATTCCGAACCCTATAAGCTCTCTGAAACATCTGTTCTAAACGGCACTGCAGGCAAACCAGCCGAATTTACCAGGTTAGCAACAGGTGCGTCTTTAAATGCATAGCGGGCAACAGCCGGCTTGTGTACTTCCGGATGGGAAAGAACAATATTTTCTCCGTCTATTATTGCCCTTGCGGGATATCGTTTACCGTCACCACCTGCGATTTCAAAGCCTGCGATCTCAGCCCGGCCCTGAGTTTTCAATCCTTTTGCATGGTCAAACCAGATACGGACCGAATTGCCTTCGCTGGTCATCTGCCTGAACACAGGTCCCGATGCCTCAATATTTTCTCCATATACCAGTTTTCGAGCCGCAAGCTCCAGACGATAACCCACGGTCTGTTTATTTTTATAATGTGCATCTGTAGAATCACCCACATCATACGAAACAACCATAGCGGTATTAGCCAATTTCAGGGTTTCAAACTGCGACTCACGCAGCATGGGCCAATAAGGGTGCTTGTTAAGCGTAGAAAGCTGAACGAAAATAAAAGGAAAATCGCCCTGCTTCCAGGAATCTCTCCAGGAACTGATCATTGCGGGGAACAAGTAACGATAAGGATAGGCCACTCTTGCATAAGCATTTGCCTCGCCCTGGTACCAGATTACTCCCCTGATAGTGTAATTGCTTAGTGGGGCTATTACCGCATTAAAAATGACGGAAGGCTGGTCTTTAGTTGATCTCTGAGGCGCTCGAGGCTGAGAAGGCGTTTCGGTTCCTGTAACTTTTGCCTTATCCGCCGCATCTTTCCATATTTCCATTGCAGTCTGGTAAGCCTTTTGACGATCTGGATATGTATTCAAGTATTTTTGCCAGTCATTTTCCACATAGCTTAGCCTTGGATCGGCTCTGATAGCATCGATCGATGTCCACGACTGGCAATTGGTAGCTCCCCAGGAAGCTTCAATAAGTCCAATTGGTTGGGCCAGCTTTTTGTTAAGTCCCCGTGCGAAGAAGTAACCGGCTGCAGTAATGTTCTTAACTGTTTCATGTGAGCAGATTACCCATTTGCCGCTTATCTCAGATTTCAGGGTATCAGAAAAACTTCTTGCAGCATCGAAAATCCTGATTTGCGGATAATTTGCGGCAGCTATCTCCTTAGAAGCATTGTTTGACTGGCTCACATCCCATTCCATATTTGATTGTCCGGAGGCCAGCCAAACCTCGCCTATCAGTATATTTTTTACCGGGATGGTATTGGTTCCCGCCACGGTCATACTCACAGCGGTATTGCTTTTCATTGGCTTTAGCCAAACATCCCAGCGGCCATTGTTATCCGCTACGGTAGCTAAAGTTTGGCCGAGTATAGTAATGCTAATCTTTTCACCTGCAGCAGCCCCGCCCCAAATATGTACCGGAGCGTTCTGCTGCATAACCATATTGTCAGAGATCAAAGCTGGGAGTACCACAGTAGCATTCGCTTCAATCGAAAAAAAATTAAGGGTGATTAGCAGTACCCCGACCTTCAAATTAAAAACGATACATGCAACTATAGTTCCAGATTGATATTTCTTTGGTTTATTCTTTGCCATACTAAAAAGATAAATGTCCCTATTTACTTCTTTCAAAATTCAAGTTAGTTAAAAACAATGATAGCCCGCCCAGACCATAAGCGTTTATCATTTTGTGCAATAAGCTATCAAAGAGTGCCTAAATCAAAATCTTTGCTGTAATAACATAACTTTGGAAGCATGAAATATGTATTCTCAACTATTATAATGGCCTTATGGGCCATATGTGTGAATGCACAATACATTAGCCTGAACAGTAAAGAAATTAAGAAGCTTATAAAATACGTCAAAACAGACTCTCGAACCACTGAACTTTTTAACAAGTTAAAAAGACAAGCAGACAGCGCCATGCTGGAAACTCCTAATCCCCTTGACACAGTTTTTTCAGAAGGCCGTCTCGCTACAGACCCCAAAAAGATCCGAACAATCATCTCCCTAGCAGATATCCAGAAAACGTATAGCCTTACAATTGTATATAAACTCAGCAGGCAAAAAAAATATCGCGACAAAGCAATTGAATATCTAGGCGCCTGGGCTAGGAGAAATAAGCCACAAGGCAACCCGATTAATGATACTAAGTTCGATTTAATGCTTGAGTCGTACGACTTGTTAAAAAAGGAAATACGAACTGATGAAAAACAAATTATAGAAGCATGGTTCAGAAAAATGGCCGAACTTGAACTTAAACGTAAGCTTGATGCTAATAACTGGACTTCTCATAAAATCAAAGTTGCGGGCCTGATCGGTTATTTGCTTAGTGACACATCATTAATTAAACAGTCGAAACGGCTTTTGGAGTCACATCTGGCTAAAAATTTACTTCCTGATGGTTCAAGCCTGGATTTCAAACTTCGCGATGCTCTGCACTATCACGTGTATACGGTAGACCCGCTGCTTAAACTTGCGATAGCAATAAAAAGAGCGGAAGGGAAGAATTATTATAACTATATCTCAAATTCGGGCTCTTCGATTGAAAAGTCGGTCAAGTTTCTCATTCCTTATCTTAAGGGTGAACTTAAGCATCCTGAATTCGTAAATAGTACAGTTAGTTTTGACAGGGCTCGGTCGGCAAACAACGAAGCAACATTTAAAACTGGTGCATTTTTTAAGCCATCCCACGGAATTATTGTTATTTCTTCCGCCATTTATTTTGACCCTTCACTTGCTGAATTAATCAAACACATACCTGGCGCAGAAAGGGTTTATCCCGACTGGCCAGCTATAATAAACAAGATTCGTCGTTAGAGATTTTCACAACCTCTTGGTTTTCCCCTGTACCACCTGCTTTATTTTTTAAGTTGCAAACCAGTGATCTTAAACACCCAGGCATGTTCTCCAGGTTTTTCTTTCGGTACTTTGATTACCAATTTGTCGCTGTGTTGGGTGAAACCAATCGGGTCTCGCGAGCCAAGCAGTGAAATTTTATCGATCGAAGTCACTTGTCCCTTGCCGAGAGATGGGATGCTAAGCGCTTCACCAGGCCACTTTTTGCAGATGGCATAAAGTGCATCACCCTTTACTGTAAAGCTTACATCGCCCTCCGAGGCTTTTACCCAGGGACGCGTTGAGTAAATAGCTTCGCCATTTTGATTTAACCATCGCCCTATGGATCGGAGAATGTCTTGCTGTTCCTGAGGGATAACACCATCTGCACGGGGAGAAATATTTAGCATCATCGTTCCGTTTCGTGATACCGCATCAGACAGCTCATGAACAATCGATGTGGCACTGCGATAGGTCATCCCCTCTACATAACTCCATGACCGGTTAGAGATCACATCATCTACCATCCAAACATTCGATGTAATTTCCTTGGGCATGCGCCCCCCTTTTTCGTGGCTTGTAATCCCGGTACCAAATGGAAAGGTATCCCCCTTTTGAGAAAAAGCAACTTGTTTACCCCATTGTTTAGCGCGGGTGAAATAGTAATTGGCAAATTGAAGCTTTACCGGATTTTCCGCACCAGTACCGTCCCAGTCGAACCAAAGAAAATCGGGCTGATACAAATCGATAAGCTCAATTGTGCGGGCCAGCCAGCCATTTACAAATTCCTGGTTAGGCATTGTTTTTTGCTCGGTGGGTAGTGGGCCATAGAAGTCCGCATAAGCCGGATCGTACAGGTCGGTTTTTAGGGTTTTGTCAGCTGGCACCATAAAGTCGTATCCAAACATACGATGGTTGGATATACCATATTTTAAGCCCTGAGCGCGAACTGATTTGGCAAGTTCTCCTATTACATCCCGCTTCGGGCCCATTTCCTTCGCGTCCCATTTCGTTAATTTTGAGTCCCACATGGCAAAACGGTCATGGTGTTCGCCGGCAGGAACAACAAATCGCGCACCAGCCTCTTTGAAAAGCGCAGCCCATTCTTTTGCATCAAATTTCTCGGCTTTAAAGAGTGGAATAAGATCCTTGTACCCAAACTTATCTTGCGGTCCAAATTTTTCCTGGTGCCATTTCGCAATTCCGGGGTTGTTGTACATGTGTTTTGGGTACCATTCATTATGGTGCGCCGCAACTGTGTAAGGTCCCCAATGAATAAAGATCCCGAATTTTCCATCTTGCAACCAGGCAGGTACCTGGAAATTGGCTTTTACCGACTCCCAACTTAACTGTGTTGATCCTGACGGGATATTGATATCAGGAGCAAAGGTATAAGTTGGCCGGGTACTACGGCGGGCACTGACAGAAGGGTCCAGAATCTCATTTCCGGGTGAAGTATCCTGCGACGGGGGCCTTGTTTGTGCTTGGGCAGTGGGGCCTATTGCGATGTGAAAAAATAAGGATGATGCAACAAGTGCAGTAATGTGGTATTTTTTCATTTGTGTGTGTGTGAATTCGATTTGTTTAAAAGAATATTTCACTTTCCCTAAATTACATCATATACTTTTTTCACGCCAGCAAATTACTTATCACTCAAAGCCATGGATTATCAAAGTGGGACATTTTGAGTGGGATGAATAATTTAACATTATAATTGTGGTCAAAAATTCATCAGCGACTCTGCAAATTTTTCTTTCACTTCATCTTCAAATCCTGCCCAATAATTTTGAGTAGCAGATAGTGAATGATGCCCCAGCGTCTCTTGAACAAATTCCATGGAAGCACCACTAAGAATAGCACTCGTTGTGAAAGTGTGCCTTGCTACTTAGGTAGACAAATTAATATCCAAGCCAGCAAGTTTAGCTAACTTATCCATATGCTGATTCACGAAACGAATAAAGTTGCGGTTAGCCCTAAGCTTAATCACTTCTGATTTGAATTAGGCTTTAACTCATCCGGACTCTCGTTTGTATAGGTTTTAAAACTTTGCTTTGACGGATTCACAAATACATCATTCACTACCTCAAAACTAACCTCGCCTTTCGGATCAAACTTGTCGGAGGCCATATACTTCTTTAAACTATAAAACAACTGTTTAGAAGCTTTACGTTCTGTATCTTCACGTAAATCAGCACTGCTTACAACAAGTTTACCTTTTCCTACTTTAGCTTCGTAAATTAATGCTAAACGACGATTTAGGAACCATGTGTCGATTGGCTGAACCAGGGGTTTAAAACCTGCGGGGAAGTCTTCGAGAATCATCACCTGAGAGCGAATGGCGATATCCCACCATTGCAAGTCAGAATGAAAGCTGGTAGGAAAATCTGCGAAAGCCGGGCTCTTATACTGGATAAGCATTCCCGTAACATGGGGCGGACGCATTTTAAACCAGGAGGTATTCCAGAACACCGGTACAAAATACATTACCACTTCTTTTCCCTTAACTACTTTTCCGGAAGCATTTAAAAACACTTTACCTCCTTTATTAAGAATTGATTTGGCTTTATCGTCCAGCACCGTGGTATAATAGAAATCAGATTTTATCTCCTTATTTTTTGCCGGATAAACCCAGAAATCCCAGTCATTAACAAATTCTGTATTCTCAACTGAAACCTCCAGCTTTAATTGAGTAGGAATTGAAATTTCCGATAAGGGTAAATTAACTTCTCCTACGGGGAGGCCGTTCCCATTTTGGAAAGTTTTGGCTGTAAATGAGCCGTTTAATACAGAATTTCCGCCAGTATCTTTTATAACCCACTTTACCACAGCATTTATTAATGGCTCTCTTCCCGAATGGAACAAATCAATACCCGCTTTGAAAACTTCATCATTAGTAAATACAAACTTGGGTAAGCGGGCAAGAGGAACTGTGGTATTGCTAAAACGCGAGAATTCTTTAGGAGACACATAGCCTTTTTCTTCCCAGAAAGCATCAAGAACACCAACTAAAGCTGTTCCCTGCCCGGAGAAATCCTGCAAGCCGAGTAACTGGAAGCCTGCATAACCCGGAGTTCTAAGCGTTTTTTCAATCTCGTTCTTATAACATAAAACTTGTAGTCGGCCAGAAGCCATTAAGAAATCATGGGCCTGATCGCCCATTCCCTGATCTTTTAAATGCTGCCTGAACAATTCCATGTTTTTGGGCTTGTAAACACCTGTATATTTATTTATTTCTTCAAAATTCGGATAAACGCACCACTGGCCCATTTCATGTGCTACAAAGGGCACTGTGAATTTTGAAATTCCGGTGCTAAAATCAGACTGAGTTTCCGGTAATTTATCCCAGGTTAAACCTCGCACACCTCCACGCACCTGAAATTCTGCTTTTGGAACAACCGGCCAGCTTCCACCTACCGACATTCCGGTATAAACCCGCCGACTGTCTTTCGCTTTCCAGTAGTCTACAAATTCGTTCAGGTATTTTACTTGATTACCAGCTGGTTCGTTACCCGCGGAAAGCATGGTAAACGAAGCATAGTTTCCGTAATTTTTTACGATACGGTTGGTTTCATCATACAAGTATTTATCGATAGGTTGGCCCAAACCGATTTTTGGACCATGATTAGGCCAGCTCGGCCCTTCGGGCTGAAGGTAAACCCCCACCTTATCAGCAGCAATAAAAGCCGCTTCCGGAGGGCACCAAGAATGAAAACGAATATGATTTAAGCCGTGAGACTTCGCAACTTTATAGATCCTCTCCCAGGCCTCAACTGTTGTAGCGGGATAACCGGTCAGCGGAAACTCGCCGTTGTGCAGATTACCTCTTAAGAATACAGGATTTCCGTTTATTAAAAACTTGTTCCCTTCAATCTTAAATTCACGCATTCCAAACTGTACCTCTTTAGTAATTTCAGAATCTTTAGCATCCAACTTAACTGTAAGAATATATAGAGCAGGGCTAAATTCGTCCCAAGTTTGCATATTATCGCTAAAGGGTAAGTCTACTTCAATAACAGCGATACCCAATTTTGCCGAGAATTTCGCCGTAACCGTCTTAGTCTCATCCTTCACGTCAGTATTAAAACATTTAGCCGATAAAAAAACTTTTCCGGATATTTTGCCAGAACCGCCTGCATTCATCAAACGCATTTTCACCCTTGCTTTTTTATTTTTTAAATCAGGGTAAACCTGGATATCATCAAAATAAATACGCCCTGTAGCTTCTAATGCAATCTTACCGATTATCCCATTCCAGTTACCCTGAGTGTGATCGGCGATACTGTGAGAATCGGGACCTACATTTATCTCCTTAACGCGGTTATCTACACGAACGGTAATTCGATGTTGGCCAGGGCTAAGATGAGGTGTTAAATCATATTCATGGGCTGCCACCAGAGAATTCTGCATTCCTATCTCCTTGTCACCTACCCAAACCCTGGTTTCGGTATGTGCTCTTTCTAAATGTAAAATGATGCGCTTCTTTTTCCAGTTAGATGGTATCTCTACCT
Organism: Sphingobacteriaceae bacterium; assembly: GCA_014380615.1. Classification (GTDB taxonomy): domain Bacteria; phylum Bacteroidota; class Bacteroidia; order Sphingobacteriales; family Sphingobacteriaceae; genus Paradesertivirga. Next base: position 63,508 of record JACMJM010000019.1, on the reverse strand, counting down.
GTTTTTGATACCATGCAGGCCCAACGTAATGCTTTGCGGGGCTAAGCCAGAAAGGAATATGAATATTGCCGGGCTCGCGGTATTTTGCCATTGCCGGATTGAAATAGAAGGAGCTATCGTAAATGGTGCCTGTCCATTTTGTTTTTAATGTAATATCGTCCCCTTTTAAGTTTCCGGCCATAGAGCCCGGCAATTTAATCTGATCGCTTAAATCCCGGGAAAACCATCTGCCTGCTACTCCTTTATCATCCTGATCTATTTCAAATTTCCAGGTTCCATGGAGTGAAACGATCTCCTTGTCTTTAAAACCGGAAAAACCTAGCAGTAAGATGATTAACAACTGCATCACCCCTCTGAATTTTAACTGCTTACCAATCTGCTTACCTTCCGACATCATTTCTTCTTCTTAAATTAGTTTACAAGACGATTCCGCTTTGAACTATATGTAGTATTCGTTCAATCCTTTCTATCTCTCAGCAAGCATGTTTACAGCCCAACCAATTTCAGGTTTGACATTGAAAGTACGCTTGTCTTGTTTCAGCCCCATAAAGCCTGCCCAGAATTCCATTTTGTAAGTTGCTACAACCGTAGAAAAGGCATTCTTAATTTGAAACGTAAAAGGCACACTTGCTATTTCCTTCGGCAGAAAGCCAACATGTTTTATCTCCTTAAACTCAGACCTTGAAAGGCCGTTCCCCTCCCCATTTATCTCGAGATACGGATAAAATTTCAACAACCAGCCGTCAATACCATCATACGACCCATAGAGTCCGGTTTTGTGATACTTCACCATGTTCATCCAAAAGCTTTTTTGAAACTTTCCTCTCTTGCTGTCTATAATCTTCTGTATAACGGGCTTCAATTCAGATGTCCACCATTTAAGGTCGTATTTTGAAAGATAATCTAAACGCCTGTTTATTTTCTCCCAATCTTCAACACTCCCCTCGATAGTAACTTCGGGAATACCACAGCCCACCATAATAACTTTGTAATTGAAAAACTCTTTCATCGACTCCATAATGGTTATTTGCCCTGCTATACGAGATGTGGGAGTTGTGGTACTAAAGGCGGGCGACAAATTATCGGAAAGTTCCTTCCCTGTATAGGCAGATATTTGCTGCACAAATTCAGGAAAAACGCTCTCCCATGGAAAAACGCGAAGGCCAGCGGTTCCGGTCACATTACGTGTGACTTCCAGCTCTTTCTTACCCTTAAAATTTACGAGCATCGACCGTAATGCTTCGGGGTTATTATTCACATGATGAGAAAAACCCTGACATATCAGCAGCCACATAATGTCTGGGCTAATGGTAATGGGATAATGATTTTGATAGGCCCGCAAATATCCTGTAATCACCGGACGGGTTCCCAAATCAACCAGCTTATCCGATACCGATAATTTGAGGAAGTTCTTATCTACGTTCTTAAATAAGTTTTCAGGACTAACGGTTGGTAATAAGTTATCGGGCTTACTTAACTTTTCTATTCGGTAGGTATTCGATTGAGCATACGCCCATCCAGAACACAGGAGAAAAAAAAAGAGCAAGCTGTTAAGCCTTTTAATTTGCGGTGTTTTACAACTTATTAATCCTGATTTTTTCAATTTCTTTCTCAATTACTTAAACAGGTCCGAGCTTTTAGCCGTCTCCCCTCTGGTTTAAGAGTTAAGTGTAGCACTCTTAAATCATCTTTAAACAACAACACTCCGTCCGGTAATATAGAAAAAAAAACTTTTTACGCCATACCTCAACGCGGTAAACAAATCAGGGAAATCGCTTTTTAAAATTATTGAACGCCAGACAGCGTTGGAAACGGCTGCCTGCGTTTTAAGCGGCGCAGACTTCGTTCTAACTTTCTCAATGAGCTTCCCGATGGTCGGTTCTCCAAAAGAGAGAAAGCCCACTTCTCCCTTGGACGTCATAATTACAATTGAGCTCAGGTTAGTATATAATTTATTTTCAAATAGCTGAAAAATCAAGAGTGTTTAGATTTGACAACTTTTAAATAGTTATCAAATCTAAACACTTAACCCATGGTAAACTTGCAATGAAATATCCAGTAATAATAAACAAAGACCCGTATAACGAATAAGTATGGTGAGGATTACTATACCTTCCCGAAAACGGACCTTATTACCATACCGGGTTCTTTATTTAAATTTTATCCGGCTGGTACAACTTCACCGAACCATCGCCCTCACTCGATACTACCAGAATACTTCGGCCATTAGGGCTGTCTTTGGGTTTAATGTACAATAAACCTTCGGGAGCATCGCCGGTAGAGAATAATTGCAAGAATACAGGGCTGGCAGGATTACTAACATCATAAACCGCAATCATATCCGAGCGCTCCATGCCGATGAAGGCTATTGTTTGGCCATTAACTTTATTTACAGTTACGGATTCCACCTCTACACCTTTATTATCAGAACGGGTGTCGTCGTATTTTGCCGCCGCAATTACCCGTTGCTCAAGGTCTTTGCCTATTTCTGCCACAAGCTGGCCATTGTTGGCGTTCAAAATGGTAACGCTTCTTCCTCCGGTACTATACAATTCGTCATAATCTCCGTCGCCATCGGTGTCGCCGTTTGCCCGGGTAACTGTAAGCCTGCCTAAATTCGCACTTAGCTTTAGTGTTGCGGCATTAGGAAACCGGGTTGGATCTAAGCTCAAGGCCGATACTCTTACCTCTTCGTTAAATGCGGCACCGTAATCACGAGTATCGCCCTCGTTTGCCAGTGCCAGGTATGAGGAATTACCGACGGTAAACATGGATATAGCGTCGGGAAGATAAAACGCTTTAACCGGCCAGGTGCCAAGTTCCGTTTTGCTATCCTGATCGCTTACATCGAAAGCGTTGGCGGCAAGGCTGATGTCTTTAACGCCAAGAGGCAGCACTCTTAATATGGTGCCTGTTATCAAATCTACTTCGGCAATCGCGTTATTTTCCTGTAGGGTTACCCAAGCCTTTTTAGAATCGGCCGAGATAGTTACATATTCCGGTTCTACATCTTTGGCAAGTGTAGCGTTGGGGCCGTATACTCTAAATCCGTTTGTCTTTAAAGCCGCAAGCGTGGCTTCAAAACCGGCGAAGTCGAGAGTTTTAACCGAATAGTTATTCTTAATGTCGATAATCGAGATTGATCCTGGAGGATCAACGGTATAATTTGCATTGGGCTCGCCTTCATTTGCGCTCACTATAAAGTTCCCGTCGGTACTAAAAGTCACCATATCTGGTAAAGCACCCACCGTTACCCTCCGGGTTTCGGTTAAAGTAGTGGTATTTAAAACCGCGATACTTCCGTTATCAGTTTTAACTGTAGCTTCAAGAGCTACCGCCAGAAGTCCGTTTGAAACAGCTACGCAGTTGGCCACTCCGCTGGTGGTAGAGAAATCGAGTGTTTGAACCTTAGTGATCGTAGGAAAATTGCTCAGGTCTATTACATCAACTTTAGAGGCTATTGAATTATTTACAACAAAAAGTTTCTTTGTTGTAGGATCGTAGGCCGAGATTTCCGCAGCTCCAGTTGTACCGAGAGTGATGGTTGAAACTTCTTTAAATGTCGCGGGATTTTCCGCTACAATTTGTTCCTGCTCAACAACCGCTTCGGGGTTGTTTTTTTTGCAAGCCGAAGCCAGCGATGCGGCAGCAATAAGAAATAGAAAAGATTTTAAAGAATTCATGCTTTTTTTCTTGCGAAAGTAGACGCAGAAAACATACTTTCCTCGGGGCGGTAAAAAAGTAACGAAAAGATAATTCAGGCATTACATATGCCCTTCTTTTGTTAAATTAAGCTTAATTTATCGCTGCAAATCTCTGCTCAAGGTACTCTCTGAAAAACTGTTCCTGCTCCGGGGGGAGTTCATCGGAATACTTACTTACAGTATTCTTTATCACCGTTATACAGGTTTCAGTAAGTTCGCTATCGGGCTTTCCATACTCAAGTGTAAGATAGGCCGACCATAGTTTCAGAAAGTAACGCCCTTCGGTAAGATATTGGGCGATAGGCTCGTATAAGCCCGCCGAAAAATACGTTCGCGCTATTTTTACCAAAGCTTTATAACCCTCTTTATCCCGTGATCGCGGATCAGCAGGTAGAATTCCCAGAAAGTAGTTTTCTTTACAGGTGTAGAGAAACGAGGTGTTTTTAATTTGGACCGCCATAAATATGTAATTAGGGAATGTAAATTACCTAAGATCATATTAACTGTATATTAAGTTTTTCATGATTTTGAAATATAAGATAGCAATTAAGTTACCCTGGCTTAACATCAAACTAATTCCCAATACCTTCTTTTGAGTATGTCTAAAAGAGATGTTGACTTAGTTATCCTGTCTGATATACATCTGGGAACCTACGGCTGCCGATCAAAAGAACTTTTACAGTACCTTAAAAGCATTAACCCTAAAACAATCGTGCTAAACGGAGATATTATAGATATCTGGCAATTTAGTAAATCGTACTGGCCCGAGAGCCATATGAAGGTTGTAAGAAGAATAATGAAATTCGTGACCGAAAATATACCGGTTTACTATTTAACCGGAAATCACGATGAATGCTGAGAAAGTTTGCCAATTTGGAAGTGGGGAGCTTTAAACTTCAAAACAAACTTGTATTAAATCTTGACGGCAAAAAAGCCTGGATTTTTCATGGTGATGTTTTCGATGTAACGATGCAAAACTCGAAATGGCTGGCTAAGCTGGGAGCGATTGGTTACGACAGTTTAATTTTGATTAACAGCATGGTTAACTGGTGCCTTAACCTGATGGGCCGGGAAAAAATGAGTTTTTCGAAACGAATTAAGGCACATTTTAAAGACGCGGTAAAGTTTATTAACAAATTTGAGATTACAGCGGCGGAACTGGCTATTGAAAACGGTTACAGCTATGTAATTTGCGGACATATCCATCAGCCCGAAATACGTGAAATTGAAACCACTGAGGGAAAAGTACTTTACCTTAATTCCGGCGATTGGGTAGAAAATTTAACTTCTTTAGAATACCATAACGGCGAATGGTCCATATTCAAATACGAAGCGCAGCAATTCGAATCGACCGCAATTGATTCTACAGACCCCACCGACTCGCAGGATTTGAACGCAATGCTGAACATCAAAACATTATTAGAAAGTATTAAGGAAAATAGTTAGGTAGTGGTATGTTAAGCTTAAACTGGCAAATCGATTTATGTTTTCGCTGTTTTGAATCTTGATTTTTGAATTTTAACTTTTTACTTATTACTTATTACTAATACCTGGTAGCGTGATTTGCTACGATACGATCAATAATTTCCTGGGTTATATCAGGATAATCAACAGGGATAACTTTCCCCTCCTCCAGCCAGCCCCTGATAATCGGTTCATTTTTCGGCTTGAGATTTTTTAGCACCTGTACGCCCATAGCCTTTAAAGCCGCAGCGTTCAAATGCTGCTCGTATTGATTTTTCATAGGTATAACCAGCAATTTTTTTCCGAGGAAAAGTGCTTCGGCGGGCGTTTCAAATCCGGCACCGCATAACACGCCGGCAGAAGAAGCCATGCTTGCCGTAAAACGTTCGTTATTTATGGGGTAAATGGTAATATTTTTAGACCGGTATTCTTTTTTATTGTGTTTTGAAAATATTTCCCAGTTCACATTTTCATAAACAGACAATTGCTTTATCAAACGTTTATCATCGTACGATGGCAGGTAAACTGTGTAATGCCCTTCATTTGAAACCTGATGACCTCTTACCTGCCCGCGGATAACCGGTGTAAAAATATTCTCACCGTCGCCAGAGAAGTGAAAGCCGTATTTGGTATTCGCAGGCGCATAATGTTCCAGAATAAGCTTCCCGATTCTGTCGACACTGTCTGGCACGGCATAGCCCTCGGTTAAAACCGCGGCCTGATGGCTTAGCCCTACACATCCTTTACTTTTGAAATAACAGGCCCATGCTGATACAGGCTCAAAATCATTGATAATAAGGTTATACTGGTCAAGGGGTAAATCGTTAAAATTTTTTACAAACCTTCTGATGTTGGTGCGAGCGAAAGTTTTCCAAAGGTTAACACCCCCGCTTTTACCGAAAATAAAGCTTAAACCCCTGTATTGATAAGTTATCGGGAAAGGCAGACTAAGATCTCCCTGAATGCCGCTTACCAGTATATCAACTTCGCCGTGCTTTTGGAGACATGGGATTATATCCATGGCCCTGCTTAAATGGCCGTTGCCAGTACCTTGAATCGCGTAGAGTATCTTCATATAAAAAAGTTTTCCCGGAGCCTGCTTAGCCCCGGAAAAACGAATAAAACACTGTGACGTAAAAGTCAGCTATCTACATCAACTAAATATTAATATGCTATTAAGTTTAACGAAAAAAAGGCTAAGCCCTTATCATCCGAATATCAATTTCTCTATCCACATAACTCCACTCTTCTGTACTTCTCAGTCTGGTTACAAGTTCTTCAAAAGCATTAGCATGCGAGGGCGCGAATTCGAACCAGGTTAAAAAATCAAAAGGCCCTCCGATGTCTCTGCAATGATATAACTTTCGGGCTATCGCAGGCAAATATTTTAAGCCCGTTTGAGTGTGTTGCGACTGCTTTTCAAATATTGCTCTCCTTTCATCCTGTGCAAGGCCCCACCATGCTTCAGATTTACGCATTGGAATAAGCGCTGCGCAGATAGCGTGCGATCTGCCAAGATTTTCCTGAATCGCCTGCAAACTATCCTTTTCTTGTTTTTCTGTATACCTCAGATTACTTACCACGCCTTTTAAGGTCCAGATTTCTTCCTGTGATACTGAAACAGAAGCGGGGGATACATTGATGTGAGATACATCCTGAAGTGGTTCACCTATTAAGGTTTCCATTTTTATCACTTTCCATTGGCCCGACGGGCCTCCGGAAAAATTAAAAGCATTATCGACCATAGCTTTATATTTTCTTAAACTTACAAAAGTTTCAGAGCAATAAAAAGAGGATTAAGCGAATATGCAAAAAACCATGTACCTGCCCCGCTCTTTATTGTACTAATAACTTTTCAATATCCCTCCAGTCGTAATAATGAAATACTTTACCATTGCTCATAGCCACAAACATCCCTTTCGGAAATTTGGGGCCCAGATTAAGGTTAGTTACATCCGAGCCGTCGCTTTCGATGGTAGAAAATGGAATTTCCTTCAATAGCGTATGTTCGTTTGGTTTTGCGCCATTGCCTTCGCGAGAGTAAACCATAAAACTGTTCGTCTGCTGATTGGATACCATAATGTACCCGGTACTATCTGATGTTTGATAAATGGAGATTCCCTCGTGATCCTCTTTGAAATCTTTCTCACCAAAAAGTGCCAGTTGCCGGTTGTCGTTTTTGGCAGGGTCGGCGTAGTACTTGCGAATGCCTACGCCTTCATCAGAATAGTAAAGAAAGCCTTTTTGATTATCAATGGCAATGGCTTCAATTTCCTTTTTCCCGCTGTAAGAGCCGAATTTTCGAACCAATTTAGCACCTATGCTCCCATCGGCTTGTAGAAATAGTTCATACTGCCATAAATAGTTCTCTTTAGGTCCCGATTTGCGACCTACAACAGCAAAAATCTTTTTGTCAGACGGCCTGGTATACAACGCAACACCCATCGGCCCCCGTTCTGTTTCATCTGTAAACACTTCAATTCCACCATTGTCTATAGCTTTCAGATCGGGCATTGAAAAAACCCTGATTCTGTTGCTCTCTCTTTCGGTAGTTACCGCAAGCGCGGTGGGGTTTCCATTAATCACCATGCCGTAGGCAATGTCGACATTGTTTGGACGCTTTAATGTGATGGATTTTTTTATTACTTTACCATTCATATCATATAAATAGAGGGCACCGTCTGTATCTTTATCTGTACCAACAATAAGGCTGCTGGTGTGGTCGGCCGGATTAATCCAAATGGCGGGATCATCTGTATCATGCGAGGCGGCTTCGGTAATTACCGATGGCTTTAGTGCATTTGCGGCTATGGGTGCCATTTTTTCCTGGCAGGAGAATAAACTAACAGAAATTAATAAAAATATAAGGTTACGCATACTTGAAAAATAAAAAAGAAGCGGTTTCAGGCACCAGCCAAGAATATAAAGATTAAATTATTTCGTTAGTTTTTTATCCTGTTTCAAAACTCTTAATTCGTCTTTCTCAACATCCTTCATCATGGTGAAATGATCTCCTATTTTTCCGTCCGAACAAACCCATTTTAAGTCAAGCCTGTTACCCTGAACTTCAAGCATCACCACACCTCCCACCTCATTGTTTGAATAAAACATGGCATTGTGCGGATAGGTAGCTTTATGGCCACCCAATGCACCGGCAGATCCGCTTACAACGTAAACCGTTCCCTGATTATCTTTAGAAGTTTTGATATAGGGGGCAGAATTCCTGCTTCCGTCATACAGAGCTGTAGAAGTGCTTAGTTCGTGTTTCTTAGAATCGAATTCCGACTCCAATCCATAATAGCCTTTGATTAGCTTTGTACGTTCGTAAACATGGCTATGACCACAAAGCACCAGATCAACCCCGTATTCTTCGATAGTCTTGATAAAGTTTTGGCGAATTTTAACCAATAAGGATTCTTTGTCTGAATCGTGAGATCCCATGGTATAAGGTGGATGATGCCAGTAAGCCACTACCCATTTGCTTTTATTCGCTTTCAAATCTTTTTTCACCCATTCTACCTGCTCGCTCATTTCATCATACATGTGCAGGCCCTTATTATCGGGGCCATAAGAGTCAAGCGCCAGGAAATGCACGTTTCCAATATCGTAGGAATAATATGATTCGGTATTTGACGGAACGCCGCCCGCTTCTCCTTTTGTGGGAACAGAGAAGTTCTGATAATAGGCCATTTTATTCTGATCGGTTGCGGAGGCGGAATGAAAATCATGATAGTCATGATTGCCCGGTACTGGATATAGAGGATACTTCTTTAAAAGATCGTCTTTATAAACATTAAAGAATTTGGCTTGAAACTCCGCATCTGTACCATCAGAATAGGCATTGTCTCCCATCAAAATCCAAGCATTTAGATAATTGTTTCCCAAGTATTTGAGTACCTGACTTTTAACGTTCCGCTGATTAAGTGAGTTGTTTCCGCAATCGCCAAATCCCGCAATCCGTATCAATTGTTCACTGTCCTTCTCCGGAAAGGTGTAAAAATAGTTTTCAGCATCACCCTGAAGTGTTGTATCTGCTAAATTCCCTACTGTATAATAGTATTTGGTGGAAGGTTTAAGCCCGGTGAGTGTAATGATGTGTTCGTTAACCAAGGTCGAATCATCGGTCTTCATACTTAAATTATTACTGCTTAGGCCGTATTTTACCCGGCTTCTGTCGTACACGCCGGTACGCCATCTTACCGTCATGCTAGTGGGCGTAGCCATTTGCAGGTAGGGCCCGCGAATTAGATCAGCCTGAAGCCCCATCAGCTGTCGTCTGGCATTTTTTACAGGACTAACCGTGGTGTTTTGAGCCAACAAAATAAAAGGACTGATTAAAAGGAAAAATAAGATTCTTAGTGCTTGCATATTAATTTAGTTTGATGTCATGATAGGAGAATCAGTTAGAGATTCGATAAAAGAGATAAGATTATTGATTTCGGTTTCGGATAAGTTTAATGGTGTTGCGGCCAGGGTTTGATGGGAAATGTCCATACCCAGGCCCTTGCCCCCGCCCAAATTGTAAAACTCAAGTACCTTGGCTAATGTACCGAATGAGCCGTTGTGCATATAAGGTGCCGTTTGGGCGGCATTGCGAACTGTAGGGGTTTTAAATGCCCGTTCGTAATAGCGAATGCGGTGGATATTATATCTCCCTAAGTCACTATCCAAAACAGGGAACTTTAAATCACCGGTCTTTGGAGTTCCTATAATCTCTACTTCTGAGAGATTATATAAAGGAGGTAACATGGAATTAAAATAGGGCGGAAAATGGCAGGTTCCGCACTGGGCTTTTCCCATAAACAAGTTAAAACCTTTCACCTGCCGGGTGTTCATAGCCGTAACATCGCCGCTTATAAACCTATCGAATGCCGAATTCATTGGGTTCAGCTCATCAATAAAAGCAGCTATGGCAGATGTAAGCTCATCCATTCCCAGCGTTTGCGGCTTTTTGCCAGGAAACGATTCAGCTATAAGCGTGCTGTAATTTCGGTTCGAGAATATTTTTTCATTAATTTTCTCTACTGAGCCGTTCATTTCCAGAGGATTCATAATAACTTTATGAATCTGGCTGGTTAAATCAGTAGCACTGCCATCCCAAAACTGCGTGTGTTGTCTGCCCGCATAAAAAAGAGTCGGAGTATTTCTTTTTAGCAGGGAGTCTGGATTGATCGAAGGACTTAAGGGCAAAAGGTCTGTAAAATAGTTTTCAGGCTGATGGCATGACGCACAGCTAACCGACAAATTTCCTGAAAGCGATTTGTCAAAAAAAAGATTGCGGCCAAATGCAATCAATGCCTTTTGGTCTGACTTATCCGAAGTGCCCGGCTTCAGATTCTTTATAGCATCACGGCTATAAATATGCTCCGATTCATAATTTAAAAATGCTGTTGTGTTAATTTCCAGCTTTTGCTGTTTTATAAAAGCCCCTAAACGCTTTTGAAGCGGCAGCGCATAACGTGTAAGGTATTCCATCCTGTTAAAGGAATCAAAGTCCGGATTCAGCATCAGGTATTGCAATGAGCCATTTAACAGATTTTTTATTGATTTCGATTCATCAGACGGCCATTTAAGGTACGGTGCTAAAACCTGATTTAATGCTTCTGTAGTTTCAGCAGCTTCAATAATTCCGGTTTTAAGCAAGGGGGCATCATAACCGGAAACTGATAACAAGGACATTCTAATGAGTTGGAGCCGTATACTTTCAAGAACCTGCCTGTCATTCAGGTCAAAGTTAAACAGCAAGGCGGGTAAAATCTTTGCGGAAGAGAGTAACGCTTCGGTATGTGCCAGGAGTAAGGCCTTATTTGCCTGAACATCATCATCAAACAACAGCGACTCAATTTGTTGTAATCCCATAGGCTCAACTAACTCGAGTGTTGGTTCTTCAACTTCAAATTTCGGTGCGGCATTATAAAACCGGGTTTCGCTGGGAAAGAAATAAGATGTGAAAAACTCTATCCGTTTGTAGCGTAATCTGCAAGCTGACAAAGCATGCCGGGCTTTTAAAATACTGGTGCTGTCGGCATCTATCTCATCGATAACACTGTCAAGATTTTCTAAGGCTGTTACAAATAAATTCACTTCAGCCGTATAGAACTTTAACGTTGCATAGGCCCCGATAGAACCTTTGCGTTCGCTGAAGCCAAAGGAGATCAGTACAAAGCCCAGCACTACAGAAAGTATTATAATCTTAGTTTGCACGTGATCCAATCAATACTTAGGAGTGGTGTTGTGGTGCAGCCTTTCGGTTGTCGCGGGTACTCTTTCGGTAAATTTATTCGGGCCTGTAGCCGATTTTTTTAAATCGAAAGCATCGTAAAGTTCTCCTGTAGCAGTATAAGCCTCAAAGCTCAATTGATCCCCGTCTATTTTTACTACCTGAAAGAGTTGTGTATTTTCGGCCTTACGCTCGAGATTCGCATCGTAATTATTCCACAAATCTTTTTTGAAATTATACATCTTACCTCCGCTAACGCTAACTACATAGACCGTTCCGGCATTAGGGTCAAGTTTATTTATCCCGGCAAGGAAATTTTTCGAAACAGATCCGGCCTGCCCTCTAGCATAGGTATGATCATGGCCCTGTAATACAAGGTCGACCTTGTACTTGTCAAAAACCGGCTTCCACAAATTACGTAACTCTTTATTATCACGTTCGTTGGCAGTAGAAAATATAGGATGATGGAATGTGAGGATAGTCCATTTATTGGGATTGTTCTTTAAAACCGATTCCAACCAAGACACTTGCTCTTGCTGACTATTATTTGAATTTAAAGCCACAATTCTTGTGTTCTGATAATCGAAAAAATATGCTGTTTCCGACTGCCCTTTCGGGCCATTTTCCGGCAGCGTAAACTGAGGCTTCCATTGTACAGACAGCCGACGTGTTTTGCTTATCGAATCAGCATTGTTATAAAAGTTGTACTCATGATTTCCGGGAACCGGAACGCTGGGCAACATACCGTGAAGCCAGCCGCCCGCGGTAAACCATTCGTGCCACTGACGCTCGCTGTGCGCGGTAGAAATTAAATCCCCGGCATGAACAATGAAACGGGCATCGGGAGCTTTGCCATACCCGGCACGGATCAATCTTGACCAAAGTTCGAGGATATAGTTCTGCGCATCCCCTACATAGAGGAAAGAAAAAGGTTCTGCTTTCTTACTTGCTGTACGAAACTGGAACCACTCGCTCCAATGAACGCCATCACCCACCCGGTATGCGTAAAGTGTATCGGGCAATAAGCCTTCAAAAGTTACGGAATGATAATTAGCAACAATACCAGCATCCTTAATGTTACTGGCATCCATGGTTTCCGTTTTTGCCGGTACATCTTTGGCAGTTCTTCTTAATCTTGGTGCCGCATAAGCAATGGTGATTTGAGCTACAGCGTTTTTCACTGAAGTGTTAGTTCGCCAGGTTACGCTTTGAGTTGTTGTCGGGTCTCCCGAAAAGGTTAGAATTATATGATCTGGCTGCTCGCTGGGTTTGCTCCAGCCGACAGGAAAAATGGGATTATCCGGGTATGGATTTTGACAGATGCCATCAAGACTTTTTAAGAGCAACAGAACTATAGCGCAAATGCTGAATATATTCTTCATCATATTTGAGTAAAAAGAGCAGCAATAGCCTGTAGATGGCTATTGCTGCTCAATCAATTGTATAACCTTTTGTTAAAAATTCATCGCCATTCCCAAGAAATAACTTCTGCCCGTTAAATCATGACGATCATAACGGCTTGTTGCGCCTTGGTATCCTTGTTCCGGAGCATTTGATAAGTTTCTTACCTGAGCAGAAATACTCAATTTTTTATTCGGGAACATGTATTTTCCAGACACATCATAAGTTGTTCTGGCTGCTTCGTATCTGTCAAAATCTTTTACTGAAAAGCCTGCCTTTTCAGCGTTTTTTACTCTAGAAGATTCAGGATCGGCAGCTTCAATTAAGAAATCGCTTCTATGGCTGGTTGCTAAACGCAGCTCGATGCCCTTTTTCTGATAATAAATAGCTCCGTTGTACACATTATCAGCTTGTCTGAATAAGGGAAGCTTATCACCCCTGCCATCAACACTAACTTTAGAATCGATTAACGCGAAGTTTGCAGATACGCCTAATCCATTTAGCAAGCCCGGTAAGAAGGTTAATGCCTGATCGTAAGTAAATTCCATACCGAATAGGTCAGCAGGTCCGGAGTTTAACGTTTGGGAAAACGAAAATCTGTCGAATTCCAAACCCTCATAATTAAAGGTTTTTTTATCGTCTGCTAAGCTGTAGGGAGTTGTTTTCCGATAAATTTGATTTAAGATACGCTTATAGAAACCACCTACTGCAACAATCCCACCAGTAGGAATGTAATATTCCAGCGCAAGATCAATGTTTGATGAAGTATATGGCTTCAAACCAGGATTTGCAAGCCTAACCGAACCCGTTATTCCGGTGCTACCTGGAAGTGCATTTGAGGCTATTGGGTCTACACGATAAGCATAGTTTTTTGCACCCGATAGATCAGAATAATTTGGTCTTCCGATAGTGTTTGTCCAGGATGCTCTCGCTATAACACTTTTGGTTGCGTTATATTTAAGTTGGAAAGATGGGAGAAAATTGGTATAATTATTCCGGGCAACGATCAAACCAGGAGCTGCAAAGGCAGGAACTTTGTTAACTCTGTCGTCTATTGTTGTAACCGATGAATTTTCTGATTTGGTAGCAGTGTTCTCAACTCTTAAACCAGTGATGATAGAAAGCTTCTTAAAATCAAGCACTCCCATGACATAACCTGCCGTTACCGATTCATTGTTTGTAAAATCATTTACAATAAGCTGCTGATCGGTTACTAGTTTGTCAAATACGATCTTAGATGTATTATTACGGTTAGCGGGATCATCAAAGAAGGCTTTGAATTTGTTTACGTTACCGTGTACAAAAGGAGTAGCTCCACCCTGTGCAGGTATAGAAACTGGGAAATGAAAAGGAGTAAGCGAGTAGCCATTAGTGTGTGCCACAGTAGTAGTACCGTAACTTAAATCATACGAATCTCTGCTTCGGTCTGACACTTTTGAGCGGTCTCTGAATCTTCCACCAAATTTCAAGAAAGCATGTGCCTTGCCTAAGTTGGTATTATATTTAAAATCTGAACTGACCTCATAAATGTTTTCATTTAATAGACCATCTGTATAGTTTAGATTTCGAAGTTTATAAATTTCCGGATCACTCGCTACAGCCGTATTATCAGGATTTATTTCGAAGAAAAACGGAGCCGTGTTATATGTTGATGATAAAGAAGGCTCGGTTGTAGTTGGATTTTCAAAAGTTGCGTCGAAATTATCTAAGAATGTTTTTGCTTTAGAAAATGTTCCGTATACATTTACATCCCACTTTCCAAAATGGTTTTTAGTACCCAGGGAGTAGCTGTACAGATTCTCAATCTCGTCTGTAAACGCCTGATCTAACTCGCCGGAACCTCTAGCAAATCTACCCGACGTAGGGGTTTGATCGATAGGTGTCGCACTACCGATTTGAAGCGTCATCTCAAATTCTGAATTCAAGGCCACTTCTTTGGTACGTGTGTAAAGGGTTTTTAAATAGATTGAGCTGTTTTTGTTAGGTCTATACTCAAGATCTGCCGAAAGGCCCAAACGGTCTCTTTCAATATCTTCTATTTGAAGTTCAATCTCGTTCGGATAAAAATAATTACTAAACTCCCAACCGTCAGGATCTAAAATTGACGCGCTAAAATCCCTTCTGAAGAAATTGGCTGACCCAACTACTCCAAACTTTTCATTTTTGCCAAATTTCTTACCTGCTGTAACAGCGCCTCTAAAAGGAGCTCTTGTATTATCAAACCCACTTAAATCTACCTGCTGGGTTTGTATCAGACCATCTACGGCGATATTCATAAAGGGCTTAGGCTTATCAAAAGCCGAAAGAGTGTTTACATTAATAGTTCCCCCAATGGCATTACCTTCCATGTCCGGAGTAGTTGTTTTTACTACTTCGATGCTTGATATAATTTCTGTTGGAAGAAGATCCAGGCCTGTGGCCCGGCTATCTCTGGTAGAAGCCAGAGTGGTATTATTTAAAGTAACATTGTTTAAGGATGGCTGGATACCCCTGATTGACACGAACTGTCCTTCTCCCCGATCCGTTTCAATGGATACACCAGATACACGTTGAGTTGCTTCCGCCACGTTTATATCTGGCAATCTACCTGCTTCATTGGCCGTAATAACCTCCGACACATTCAGTGACTGTTTTTTCTGATTTATACTCGTGATCTGACTTCTTCTTAATCCGGTGATAGTAACCTGGCTAAGATTTGTTGAGCTGTGTTCCAGTGTAATATTTAAATCCTGACTTGTTTCTGCATTTAGTTCTACAGATTTGGTTTCATAGCCCAGGTAAGAAACTACTAAGGTTTGATTTCCGACAGGAAGTTTGGAAAACCGGAATACACCTTCCACATTTGTTACCGCTTTCAATGACATTCCTTTTACCACTAAACTAACACCGATAAGATTCTCGCCTGTTTGTTTATCGGTTACTTTTCCCCAAATGGCTACCACCGCAGCATTTGATTGTCCATCACTAATCTTTTGTGCCTGATTAGTCTGTGAATTAATTTGCGCACTTACACTGGCTGAAATAAACAAGACCAGTAATAGTAGTAATGATTTTCTAACTACGTTTGATAACCAATCTAAACGTTTGTAAACTTTTCCCATGATTCTAATTTCTTTTCGATTTTAATTGTGCTTGAGTGATTAGCTCGTTGATTTGTTTGTTTCAACAAAGGTTACATGGAAAAATGGAAGAGAAAACTTAAGGGAGTGACAGATCGGCTACAGGACATTAAAATGCGTATACAAAACTTCTACAAGCGTTACAGGTAACTTATAAATAACTAATATTCAATTAATTACAAACCATTCATCCGCCATTAAAGTTATATTACCAGTTCGTTAAACTTTTTACATCCCGTGTATAACATTTAAATACGCTGAATAAATGTCAACAAGTCTTCTTCAAATGGAAGATTAAGCTTTTTTCGAATCCGATAGCGGGTGGTTCTTAAACTATCTTGAGATATTCCAAGCATTGTAGCGATATCAGCCGAACTTAAATTCATTTTTAAGAGTGCCAGAAAGCGCAGATCAGTTGCTGTGAGTAAATTGGAATGAGCCTTCAGTTTCTCAAAGAAATTCTCATGCACATTTTCATAGATAATCCTAAAATCTTCCCAGCTTGTATTCTGGTTACTATTTATGTCGATCAAACCAATAAGCTCTTTTAACTCGGTACGCTGGTCTCTTTTGTTATTCTTTATAATCGCGGCCAGTTTGCTTTTCAACTCCTCGAGGAACTGGTTCTTTTGAATAATTTGTAAAGTATGGCTCGTAAGCTCTTTGCTTCTAAGTTCTAATTCGCCCTTTAAACTCTCGTGATGTAGTTGTTTGTTTTGAAGGTTAAGTGCCATTGCTTTCTTTTCTGTTTCAAAAAGAGCATTGTCTTTCATAATCTTTAAGCGTTGCCTGCTTACAATACTTATTCCTAAAAATGTCAGCAGGATTGATATACATACTATAGATATGCTAAGAATTTCACTTATGCGTTTATCACCCTGTAGATGTTTTATTGAGCTGTCTTTCTGTTGAACGTCAAAAAGTGTCTGCAACAGAACCAGTTTATTATTATTACTGGTATTATAAACATGGGCGTATGCTAATCGGGCCTTTTCGCTGTAATAGTACGCGCTATCGTACTTCATAAAATGCTGGTATGTTTTTGCTAAATCTCGGTAGGCACTACTTAATTGCCGTGTGTCATTATTTTTCAGCGACTGTTGCTCTGCCCGTTTAGTATATATAAGTGCGTTCTGATAATCGCCCGTTTTTCGATAAGTGTCTCCTATATTATTTAATATTCCGGCAAGTTCGGTTATTCTATTTTCGGCAATATGGAGTTGATAGGCTTGTAAAAAGTATTTTAATGCCAGCGGATACCGGCCTGTATCTTCGTAAACACTTCCTATCCGGGAATAGGTATAAGCTATTTGATCAGAGCTTCTAAGTTTTTTGTATTCTGATAAAGCAAGTTCAAAATAGCGGTTCGACCTGCTCTTATCTCCACGTTGTTTATAAACCTGGCCAATAAAACTGCAGGATTCTGCGATACCGATAGTATCCCGTTCGCGCTTAGAGAGAACCAATGCCTGTTGAAAAACTTTCAGAGCAGTAGAATAGCTGGTATTCTTAAAATAGATCTTGCCGATCTTAATAAGATTAGCAGCCGAATTGACCTGATTGCCCTCTTCTTTAAAAAGTGCTTCCGCCTTATAATAATAGGTTAATGCCTGCGGCAGAGCCTCAGCCTGATAAAAGACATCCCCTATTTTTTGATATAAAAGTGCCGCATTAAGGCGATCATTTTTCTGTAAAGCAATATCAAGTAATTTTTTGGTCGCCAGATATGCAGAATCCGGCGGTGATAAACCCTGTACTCCTGATTTTTGACGCTGAAGATTTCCCTGTTGGGCACGCACTTCAAAAGGAAAGCAAAGAATTGTAACCAAAAACAGCAGCAACAGAAACGTTGCCATAAAGAAAGAACATCTACCCCTTTTCAAAATAAAAAAGCTAAAACACACCAACACCTTGTTTAACCACTAAATATAGTTCTGGCTTATTATCTGTGTATTAACAAATTGTATGCTTTGTGCTTTTAATTTAATAGCTTTTAGCCTCGGTACAGATCGGTTCTTAACTCTGTTCTCTATTCTTTGATAACACTTTTTTTAATGGCTTTCCAAATGCCAAGTGCTTGAAAATTATTGCTGAAGTTTAATATCGATGCTTCCTCTCCGGGCAAAAAATTTAACATAAACTTAATTCCCTCACAACAACCTGCAAATAGCAGCTTCGTAAACTTGCGCCGGGTTTACAAACCTTATTAATTGAAATTTTATTCCTTATCAATTTAAAAAAAATGAAAAAACTTTCTTTCCAACAACAGGTACTGGCAGGTTTTGCCATAACCCTTGCCTTTATATTCTCGGTTGGAATTATATCTTATATCCGCATCACAGAAATGGAAAAAGACTACTCATCAGTAGATCAAACCCAGGAAGTGATTAAATTTTCGAATGTGGTGTTAGTTAATATCAGCCAGGCCGAAAGCAGTTGTCGTGCTTATATTACTACCGGAAACCCCAAGTATTTTGAGCTTTATAACGAATCGCTCAGTAAAATTATGCCTTCTATAGACCGTCTCGGTTCATTGGTAATACACGAAGGAAGCCAATCGAAGCGGGCCGATACTTTGCGTAAACATGCTTCGCAAAAACTTTTTGCTCTAAGTAAAATACTATGGGCTTATAATCGCGGCGGACTGGAGGAAGCAAAAAAAGAAATCAACTCCGATAGTACTATGGTGGAAGTTGAAAGCACCATCGAAAGTTTGAAATCTATTGAGGGTAAATTATTGAGTGAGAGAAGAATTAACAGCCAGGTGAACGCCGAAAACACACTGATTTTTCTTGGAATCGCTTTACTTATTATCTTCTCCCTGATTTATATCCTGTTTGGATATATAAAAAGAACGTTTTCCCATCAAAAACTAGTCGAAGAAAGAACTAACCGGGCAAACATAAAACTTCAGGATTTATTTGAAACCACACAGCTTCAGGCCGAAGAGCTGGAATCACAACAAGTAGAACTTGTTCAAATGAATAAGGAATTACTTATACAAAAAGAACAGGAACAACAGGCTAGAGAAGAAGCTGATAAGGCCAATCAGGCTAAAAGTGCTTTTCTGGCAACAATGAGCCATGAAATAAGAACTCCAATGAATGGAGTTCTCGGAATGACAGCCTTATTATCAGAAACAATACTTAACACCGAGCAACAGGAGTATTTAGAGGTTATCCATACAAGTGGTGAGAACTTGCTGGCCGTAATTAACGACATACTCGATTTTTCAAAAATTGAGTCGGGAAGCCTTGAACTCGACCAGCATACTTTCGAACTGCGAAATTGCGTGGAAGATATTATGGATTTATTTTCGGTAAAAGCCGCTGAAAAAAATCTGGATCTTATATATCAAATCGATCCACAGATTCCGGCTCAAATAATCGCCGACGGAATGAGGTTAAGGCAAATTTTAATAAACCTGGTAGCCAACGCAACCAAGTTTACCGACAAAGGCGAAATCTTTATCAACGTGAAGCTGGTAAACCAAAATTCACAGTTATTAGAGATCGGATTTGAAATAAAAGATACCGGTATCGGCATTCCGGCCGATAAACTCTCAAGGCTATTTAAGGCTTTCTCTCAGGTAGATTCTTCCACAACCCGCAAATACGGAGGTACGGGTTTAGGACTAGTGATCAGCGCAAGGCTTGTTGACCTGATGGGAGGTGAAATATCGGTACAGAGCAAAGAAGGTGAAGGCACCGTATTCAGCTTTACGGTGAAGTGCGAGGCAGGAAATCAGCCCATAAAAAACAGTGTAAATAACAGCCTTATAGACTGTGAGGGGAAAAAAATACTAATTATTGATGATAATAAAACTAATCTCAGGATACTAAAAACCCAATTAGAACATTGGAATCTATCGGTAATAACGGCTATGTCGGGCAGAGAGGCTTTGTTTATTCTTAATCAAAACTCCCATTTTGATTTAGTAATAACAGATATGCAAATGCCGGAGATGAGCGGTGTGGATCTGGCTATCAATATAAAAGATCTGAAAAATGAGCTTCCGATTATTTTATTAAGCTCAATTGGCGACGAAACCAAGAAAAAGTATTCCGACTTATTCGCCGCTATTTTAACCAAGCCCGTAAAGCAATCGCAGTTGTTTAAAGTGGTTCAGGCAGAACTTAAACGTTTCAGCGAACCTCTTTATTCAGCCCAACAACCCGCCTCAACACTTTTATCAAAAGATTTCGCTTTAAACCATCCTTTGGAAATATTAATTGTGGAAGATAATCTCATCAACCAAAAACTGATACTGAAAATATTAAGTAAACTGGGTTACACCGTTGATTTGGCCAATCACGGACAAGAAGCACTAGACAGGTTGAGAGAAAAAAATTATGAGGTAATTTTAATGGATATGCAAATGCCCGTGCTTGACGGAATAGAAACCACTCAAATAATCCGAAGAGACCTTCACAACCAACCGATAATTATCGCTTTAACCGCCAACGCACTTTCGGAAGACAGGGAGAAATGTTTGAACGCCGGAATGGACGATTATCTTTCGAAACCCATAAATATTGAAGAACTTTTAAAAGCTTTAAAAAAGGCATTTGAATTGGCTGCGGTGTAAATTAACATCAATCGAACTATAATTAGCCTGTAATTGATAAAAACTTAATCCTGCCCGGCTATTATTCATCTAAACTTAAAACCCGGATAATTTACTGATGATATAGCGGTGTTAGGTTTGTCAAAAACAAATACAAATAATGAAACACTTTGTACAACGTAAACTTGGAATTTTAACCTTATCGGCAATTACAGTGGCAACTGTATTTACGGCCTGCCAAAAAGACGGCAAGAAAAACAATCAGCAGGAAACCCTTACGCTGCAAAACTATTCTGTAACACCTTCCCTGGTTAAACCTTTAACCGGATTTGACGGATTACAGATATATCCCCTGATAAGCAGCGACGATAAGATCGATGGCTCTCCGAACTTCGTGTATGGAGCGCAGCCCGACGGCGCAGGGATGCTGAAGGACCCTAACAACGACGGATATGTAATGATTAATAACCATGAGATATTATTTTCTGTATCGAGGTTATACTTAGACAAAAATTTAAAGCCGATAAAAGGGGAATATATTGTAGATGCTAAAGGCGGCGGCATGCGTTTATGCTCTGCTACCATGGCTACACCACAAGAACATGGATTTGGCCCCTTATTTCTAACCGCAGGAGAATCTGGAATAGAATCAATGATCCACCAGATCGACCCTTTTGGTTCTGTAAATCTTAAAACCACCAATCGTACTATCCCGGCAATGGGAAAATGTATAGCAGAAAATGCTGTGCCTCTTCCTAAAGAAGCGTATCCTGGTAAAACAGCTGTTTTTATCGGAGAAGACGACAGTAATGGCCAAATCAATCTGTATTTATCTAATACCGTGGGCGATCTGGTAAACGGAAAATTGTACATGATGCGACGTACAAACCTAAATTCTGTTGAAACCGATATGGCTGTTAACACTTCGTATGATGTGGAATTCGTTGAGTACGACAATGTAAGCACCAGCACAGGAGCTCAACTAGCCGCACAAACTGTAACTAAGGGCGCGCTTCAACTGGCCCGTGTTGAAGATTTGGATTATGGAAAAGGCAGTGTTGAAGCTGGCAGAACCTTATACTTCGTTTCTACCGGAATAAGCCAGGCCGACAAAGTAACACCCGTAAGCGGAAAAACGATGTGGGGCAGAGTTTATAAACTTGAACTTGACGCCAACAATATCCTGAAAGGCAAACTAACCCCATTGATGGACGGAGAAGTTGATCCGGGAAATCATATCGTAAATCCTGATAATATCTGTGTAACTAAAAATTACCTGTACATTCAGGAAGACGGCGATTCATTTTACGCAAATAACAAACACGACGGCAGAATCTGGCAATATAACATTGCTACAAAAGCAATGAAGCCTATGCTGGAAATGAATCATCGCCGCAGCGATGCTACTTTCAACGCAAAATACAATCCGAATAACTCCACCAATTTAAGCTCCTGGGAATATGGTGCTATGTACGATATCTCCGACCTTATCGGCAAGCCGAATACATTTGTAGTAAATATTCACCCTCACACCTGGACCGATAATAAGTTTGCTAACGCTGATGGTAGCGGAATAACTACCAATAAAGAAGGCGGACAGACAATTATTATCACAGGCATTGATAAATAAATTTCATTTTACCCTTTCGGGCCTTCCGCGTATGCGGAGGGCTTTTTTGCTTTAAAACGATGATAAAATTTCGTCTGATAATTATCCTTTCTCTCCTCAGCTTTCTAACATATTGTTCGATAAAACAAGAGTCGTCCAGCCATAAGGTTAAAAAATTGCTCGATAAACAGTTTAGCCAATTAGAAACCCTAACGGCAGATACTTTACTCCAACTGGCACGACGGGGAAACGAAGCTGAATTACAAACTGCATTTATTAAAGCCCGGTTAGTCTATAAAAAGCTCGAGTGGTTTACAGAATATTACGCCCAGGGAACCAGCCGGTACCTTAACGGGCCGCCCCTGCCCGAAATTGAAATTGAAGAGACGAAAACATTTGAGCCGGGAGGATTACAAGTGATCGAAGAACACCTGTTTCCCTTTGAAGAAACAAACAGGGAAGCGCTGATCCGTGAAACTAAAGCTTTTCTATCTAAGCTTAAACATGCTCACAACATTTTGAACGATACAGAATTAACAGATGCTCATGTTCTTGACGCTTGCAAACTTCAAATTTTTCGTATAAACGCATTAGGAATATCTGGTTTTGACACACCTCTTTGCAAAACAGGAATAAGCGAAGCTAAAACCTCGCTGGAGGCAATACTCACTATTTTAAAGCTCTTTGGTGATAACAAAAAATTAGAAACTCTGATTATTTCCGCAGGCAAATACATTACCCGCCAACCCGACTTTGACACATTCAACAGGATGGAATTTATCCTCCGTTTTTCCAATCCAATAACCAGAGAACTAAAACGATGGGAGAAACAGCTGGGAATTGAACCGCTTAATACAGAGCTGGCAATTTTCAATAAAGCTGAAACCCTTTTTGACGCAGGTGTTTTCAATCCCGATTTCTTTGCGGATAATAGTGAATCTGCTTATAGTGTTCAGAAGGCCGCACTAGGTAAACTATTGTTTTCAGATCCGGTACTATCGGGAAGTGTGCGTACCTGCCAAAGTTGCCATAAACCCGAACTTGCTTTTACAGATGGCCTTGCAAAAAGTACAGCTATCATTCCCGGAACGTTTGTTAAGCGAAATGCTCCTACCCTTTACTACGCAGGTTTACAACAAGCACAGTTTTACGATATGCGTGCCCCCTCTTTAGAAAACCAGGCGATGGACGTAATTGCGAATAAAGATGAAATGCACGCATCGGTAGAAGATGCCGCTAAGCGAATGAACAGCCGTCCGGAATATCATAAAAAATTCAAATCAGTTTTTCCCACTATGGAAAAGGAAATTAAACCCCGCTTCGTGATGATCGCCATTGCGACGTACATAAGATCGCTTAGCCCCTTCAACTCACGGTTTGATAAGTATATGCGTGGCGACGAAACACAAATGAACGCAAAAGAAGTAAAAGGTTTTAACCTGTTTATGGGTAAGGGCAAATGCGGAACCTGCCATTTTATGCCATTATTTAACGGAACCGCTCCTCCTGCGTTTTCAACTACAGAAGCGGAGGTACTGGGCGTTCCTGTTGGTCCAAAACAGCATATTATAGACCCTGATGAGGGACGGTATACTCACAATAAAATTGATGAGCTTAAATTTTCATTTAAAACGCCTACGGTTCGCAATGTATTAAAAACCGCGCCCTATATGCACAACGGTACATTCAATACACTCGAAGATGTGATGGATTTTTATAATCAGGGCGGAGGCAATGGACTTGGTATTGAGCTGGAAAATCAAACACTATCACCAGACAAGTTAAACTTATCTTTAAAAGAACAACAAGAGATTATTGGGTTTTTGAAGTCCTTAACGGATTGATAAAATTGTGAAGTTTTATATCAAGCGAGAAAAAAGAGGCGAAGTCAAAGTCCGCCCATCGGCGGATCAGCCTGACGTCAAGAATCTAAATGTTGCCAACTTTTGAGACATCCTCTTTTATTTATACCGCAAACTTGTATCCAACTCCCTTAACCGTGCTGATATACTCCTCACCCAATTTTTCTCTTACTTTGCGGATATGAACATCGATAGTACGGTCGGTAACTACTACGGTATTGTCCCAGAGCTGTTTTAAAATTACCTCACGGGTAAATACCTTTCCGGGTTTAGAAGCCAGCAAAAAAAGCAACTCAAATTCCTTTTTGGCGAAAACTAACTTGTTATCTCCTTTGTGTACCAAATAGGTTTCCCGGTTTATCTTTAAATCAGAAATTTCAATAGTTAACACATCCGGGCCCTTGGTTTCCTGCCGTCTTTTTAAAATAGCATCTATACGGCTAAGAAGGGCATTAGGCTTAAGGGGTTTAAAAATATAATCATCCGCGCCAGCAGTAAATCCGGCTACTTCAGAATATTCCTCGTTTCGGGCCGAAAGTATCACCACATAAATATTTTTAAACTCAGGCATATTCTTTATAACCCTGCATGCTTCAATGCCATCCATCTTGGGCATCATAACATCCATAATTATTAAGTTTGGCCTACACTTTATTGCTTCAGCAATACCTTCTTCGCCATTTTCAGCGGTATAAACGATGTAACCTTCTTTTTTTAAATAATATTGAAGTAACTCTCTTATATCCGGCTCGTCGTCTACAATCAGAATTTTTTGCTTTATAGATGTCATGTTACTAAAGTATTACTCTAATGAGTCAGATAGGTTAGTATAGTATTAAGTTATTGTTAGGCAGGCGGATTTCGGGCCAGGTAGAAATGAAGATTAACCGATGAATTTTAAACATGCTGAATCCTGGTAAATAACGTTATCTTTAAACAAAAAAGCTATCCTTCTTAATATCTTCCACTTAAGTGTTGCCTCATCTGATCGGTAGTCTTTAAGCTCAACGCTTTATCAGAAAACATTATGGAAAAACATAGTTCCAATAGGTTTTACCGTGTCTTTACAAATGATACCGCAGTTACCGAGGTTTCGTTTAACGACTTTAAACCACCTGTTACGCGGAATTACAAAAAAGAGTCTATCTCTGGAAACTCTGTGGATGAGCTCTTCTCTATCCCCTATCACACCTATTCGCTACTGTCAGAAGAAAACAGATACTGCGGCTACGAACAAAAAATACACGCTATGGAAATGGCCAAAAGAGGGGCTTTAAAACACATTGAAGAGCTTATCACAGCTGGACCACAAGGGAATAACAAGGTGTATCAGTATCGTTTCGATCATTACGATGATTTAAATATTCACCTAACCGATTCTAATATCAGGCGATTAAAAAATCTTAGCAAAACATAATATGAGTAAAGACAAGGGCAGTAAAAACACTAAAAAGGCGGCAAGTACCGAAGGTAAAAAAACACCCTCTGATTACCAGAGCGGCAAAAAGTCGGTGTCAAAAATTGAACCTATATCTCCTAAAAAGAAATAAATATGATAAACCAAACGGTAGAATTACAGGCGAAAATGTATGTGTTTGATTTGGGTAATTGTGCCAAAGAGTTTTGGTTCAAAGATGATGAAGACTGGGATTTGTGCCTGGCATCTGGCGAGCAGAAGCTTGAACTTGAGAAAAAATATTATCCCACTATATCTAAAAAAGGAATTCCCGAAACATTGATCCTACTGCACGGCCTTGTAAAAAACAGGCTCTTGAAAGTGAATCCTCTTTTTTTGAAGCCGGGCCATTCCGAAGAAATGTCGGCGGCTCCGGAATTTTTAATTGCGTTTAACAGAAACAGGCGGCGTTAAGCCATGGCATAAAATGTTATTAAAAAAGAAAAAGTTAACGGCGGGACAAGATATCCGCTTTATTGGCAAAGGGTTTCCCGGGTTTGTTAAGGGACAGCGGTATATGGTTTTTTTATCGTACCAAAATAACCTGGAAATACTGGCAAAATATAATAATACTGAGGTTACCGTTTTTGAATACCTCACAGAAACTATAAACTAATACAGGATCGATCTTATGAAAACCCATGAACCAGGTCACATTATCGCAATCGGTGCTTCTGCCGGTGGCATGGAAGAAATAAATTCATTTTTCGATCACACTCCCCTCGATGGGGTTGCATACGTCATTGTGCAGCATTTATCGCCCGATTTCAAAAGCCGAATGGTTGAACTATTGGCCCGCCACAGCAAGCTGGAAGTTAATGAGGCTGCCAACGGCATGTCAGTCAAAACCAACCAGGTGTATCTTATCCCCAACGATAAGTTTATGACTATCAAAGATGAAAAGCTGTATCTAACAGAAAAACCAAAAAAAGGTCCGCATTTAACCATCAATACTTTTTTTAATTCTCTGGCAGAAAACTGCGGCAAAAAAGCTATTGCGGTAATACTTTCTGGACTAGGTTCTGATGGTACAGAAGGAATCAAGGCTGTAAAAACAGCAGGAGGAATGACCATTGCACGTAATCCTGAATCATCTGATTTTGGAAGTATGCCTACAAGTGCTATCGCCACGGGCTGCGTTGATTTTACTCTCGAACCGGCTGCTATGCCCCGAACCATAGAGGATTACGTAAACCAGGTTGAATCTGTGAAAGCAGAACAGGATGAGGATAAAAATTACATCAAATTAATTATAGACTTTATCCGCGAAAAATCACCCCTCGACTTTTCTGATTATAAGCAAACAACCATATTAAGGCGAACCAAAAGAAAAGCCGTAAGTAAGGGTTTCGCTTCTCTTAAGGGCTACCTCGATTTTTTAAAAATCACTCCGCAGGAAGTAGAAGACCTTACACAGGAATATTTAATCAGCGTTACCGGCTTTTTTAGAGATAAAGAAGCTTTCGAATACATTCAAAACCAGGCACTGCCAACCCTGCTCGCAAAACTACTTCCAGACGAAGAGTTAAAAGTTTGGGTTGCGGGCTGCGCCACCGGCGAAGAGGCGTATTCGATGGCTATTATGATTCATGAACAACTAAATGAAAACAGCGAAGATCAGGTTATAAAAATATTTGCCACAGATATTGACAATGCCGCACTGGTTATAGCCGGAAAGGGTGTTTATAACGAGGAAATTAAAAAACATCTTTCGGCCAAAAGGCTTGATAAGTATTTTATTAAAGAAGGAAATACCTACAGGGTAAAACCTAAAATACGCCGGATGGTGATCTTTGCCCAGCACGACTTGGTGAAAAATCCGCCCTTTTGCAACATGCACTTAATAAGCTGCAGAAATTTGCTTATCTATATGACCCCGGTTCTGCAACAAAAGGTACTTTCAATGCTGCAATTTGGCCTCCGGATGGAAGGCTATTTGTTTCTGGGATCGAGTGAGAACCCTGTTTCCATATTAGAGAACCTTGAGATTTGTGATAAAAAACATAAGGTTTATAAAAACATGGAAACAAAACACGCCGTGCGTTTTGATGCGTTTTCTCTGCCGCTTCTTAACACTAAAAAGACCGCTGCCTCCTTCCCTATACCTGATAATGCCGACCAAGCCCTTACGGAACAGGTAAACGAATCGTTATTAAAGGATTTGGACTATTTGATACTGTGTGTTGATGAGCATAATCAGGTTGTAAAAACTTACGGAGATACTACCCAATATCTTTTGCAGAAAAACTTTACTTCTAATCTTATCGAGCTTTTGCCCAGACAACTTGCCGTGGCCTTTAATACGCTTAGCGCAAAGGTTTTAAAAACCGGTAAAAAGTCTACAGTAAGCGGAATAAAACTTGAAAATCAAAAATCGGTAATAAAGGTCACTCTTTCGGTTGGCCCCTTAACTATAAAAAAGTCGGGTAAAAATCTGTTGCTTCTAAGCATCTCGCCCGATCAATTGAACAGGCCCGAACAGGCCGTGCATGTATTTGACGAGAAAATCTACCATGATCAATACACCATCAACCTTGAAGAAGAGCTAAACGAACTGAAGGAAAAGCTTCATTCTGCTCATCTGCAACTAGATACTTCAAACGAAAACATGCAATCGTTCAATGAAGAGCTGCTATCGGCAAATGAGGAGATGCAAAGTACAAACGAAGAAATGCAATCGGTTAATGAAGAGCTGCATACCATTAATTCCGACTACCAATTAAAAAACAAAGAACTTCTGGAGCTGAACGATGATCTGAACAACTATTTCAGAAGTAATATAAACGGGCAGTTATTTGTAAACAAAGATTTGCTGTTAATGAGGTTTTCGCCCGGAACGGTTAAGCAGATCAATCTTCTTCCCAGCGATCTGGGCAGGCCTTTGAGCCATATTTCTACCAATATAAAATTTGAAACCTTTATAGAAGACATTAAAGAGGTAATTGAAGAAGGAATCATAATTACCAAAGAGATTGAAGCCAATGATGGTAAATGGTACCAGATCATGACCATGCCCTATCTGCAGCAGGTAGATAACCAGGTAAACGGGGCCGTTATCACTTTTAACGACATTACACAATTGAAAAAAACGCAGCTGGAGCTTGATAAAAGAAACCAAAGTTTAATGCGTATCAATGAAGACCTCGATAACTTCGTTCATTCCGCATCGCACGATTTGCTGGGCCCACTGGGAAATATTGAAAGTAGTATTAAGGTAATGAATAGAATAAAAGTTACCGATCCTCAACTGTCGAAATTCTTAAACATTATAAATAACTCTATCAAAAAGTTCAGGGTACTAATTAATGATATTTCGGTAATAGGCAAATTAGAGCAGGATATGAGCGAAATGGTTGATCTGGAAGAAATATTGAATAATGTAGAGTGGAGCCTTGCCGATAAGATATCCGATTCTAAAGCCCTTATAACCCGCCAACTGGAAATCTCTCACATTCGTTTTTCAAAAAAAAACCTCCGCAGTATTATTTATAATCTGGTATCAAACGCGCTGAAATTTTCGAAAGGCAAACCGCCCGTAATTAACATCAGCAGCAGCATTTTAAATGATAATATTGTTTTGTTCGTACAGGATAATGGTATTGGAATAGAAAAAGAAAAAATCAGCCAGATATTTGAGATGTATGGGCGGCTAAATTATGCTATTGAGGGCCAGGGCATCGGCCTTTTCCTGGTTAAAAAAATTATTGACGCTGCCAACGGAAGCATTCTGGTAGAAAGCGAGCCAGGCAAAGGCACCAAATTTCTTATCTATCTGAAAGCAGAACCAGAACAATTGAATACTCCCAAACTGGCAGGGAGCGATAAAGTTATCGATAGTATTTAATTTGTTTGACACAATGCGACTCTCCTCGACGAAGGAGCTTACGTTTAATCGCTTTAGATTTCTTCCGCCAGTCGGCGCATCGAAATGACAAAAGCGTGTGTTTTGACAGGTAATATTTCAACCGGAAGCTGTATGATAAAGTTATTCAAAGAAACCAACCTGTTGCCATCTCTACAAAGGAGAGATCTTATCAAAGGGATCAGTAACTTTTTCCATTAAGAGACTTCCCCTATTGCCGACAAAATACCCTAATAACACTTACCTGCTAAAAGTTGAAGTTTGAGAGAGGTGAAGCTTTACCGCACTCGTCAAGTCGTTAATTTCGAATGGTTTCAGAATTATCGCAGTAGCATTAAAGTCGCAAATGGCTGTGTGTATAGACTCGTCAGACGAGATTATAATTACTGGAGTATTCTTGTTATTTATATAAGATTTAACTTCTTTACACACGTCTAACCCGTTAATCTCATTCATATTGATATCCAGTATAATTAAGTGAGGCTCAAACTCCGAAATAAGTTTAAACATGTTTTCCGGAAAGATTGATGTCATGACCGTATAGCCTTCGGCCACTAAAATTATTTCATATATATCAAGAAGATTCTGATTATCATCCACACACAATATCCGTTTCATTTGCTCAGGGGTTTAACATAGAAGAGTTATTTGTACAACTCGACGTTCGGCTTAATGTTTCGATTTCATAGATAAAATCATTTAATGATATTTTAAAATGAAAGGCCTCCAAACGGGGAGATCGGAGGCCCTCAAAAACGTTTTAAAAACAAGCTTTTAATACTCTTATTCACATGAGTACTTTACAAGGATTATATCTAAAAGACTGTAAACAGGGTAAAAAACCTCCTGGTAACAACATGCCGGGTATAATGGTAAATTTTCCCTTATACCCCGCTACAGCCCCAAATCTCAGATTACTGTAACAAGCCGTCGTCTTTCCATTTCTGAATCGTATTTATAGTTGACTGCGGCAACTTAGTCCCGCCGTTTGGCATCATACCAGACGCACCTTGGGCCAATTTTATACGAGTTAAAATTCCGTCAATATTATTTTTCGTACTGGTATATGAATTGAATTTCACTTCACTACCGCTAATATGACAAGATCCGCAGTTATTTTGAATTATTGCCTGTATATCATTAGTATACGTTACGGCATTAGTACCTGCGGAGTTTACTGTGATACTGTAAGCGTTAGTAAATAATGTACTTCCCTGCGTATTGGAGGCAGTTACAGAAACCATATAAGTCCCGGCAGCCAAAGTATTCGCCCCCGATATAACTCCCTGATTATTGATGGTTATGGCCGATGATGAAGGAACGCTTGTGATTGAATAATTTACCGTGCTTAAACTTGTAATGGTTGGCGTAGCAGACACTAAAGCTGTCCCTTGTGTTACCGTTTTAGAATTAGGTGAGTAAAGCAGGTTTTGAGGAGCCGAGGGTGTAGCCGCCGTAACAGTTATAGCATAGATATTAGTGAAAGTTACTGCGCCGGCGGCATTTGTAGCTATAACAGAAACGTTATAAGTACCGGCAGCCAAACTGGCTGAGGTTTTAATCTTGCCCTCAGAATCTATGGTAACCGCACCATTACTAGCCGGGGATGTTGTAACAGAGAAAGTAACCGGGGTACTTCCCGAAATAGAGGGCTTTACCGAGGTTCCAGGTGTACCAGCCTGAAGCTGAAGCGATGCCGGATTATAAAGCAGATTGGAAGCGAGAGTAGCTGCTGCAGGCTCAGGGTCGCCCCCCTCGCTTTTACTACAGGAAACAATAAGTAAAAAGAAAGCAAAATAAAGCAGGCTTTTGGGTGAGGAGTAATTAAGCATAACGTTTCGTAAAAGTTTGGTTAACAGGTCTTTTTTTACGGGTACGCTCAATAGTGTCAAAAGGTTGGCTGGGTATTTTTTTCTTTATTCAAAAGCGTGTATTAAAGAAAGCTGCCAAGAGGCCTCTAAATAATTCAATACCACTAAGATTCATTTTATCTGCCCCCATAAACCACTCCACCGCCTGAAAAAAATATTTAACTCTATTGCTCATAAATTATTTGAAAGTGTAACAAAATTTGTATTTTTCGGGTATACACACGCTCTCCGGAGAATAATATATATTTATGAGTATAAGCTTAATGTTAGTTGATGATGATCACATTCAACATAAAATCATTGAACTAATAATTAAACGAGTTAACACCCCCATAAAGTTTAAAGCCTACAGTCATGCGCAGGAGGTTTTGAGCTTTCTTATTAAACATCACAAAAATTACACTCTCCTCCCCGATCTTATCCTTTTAGATCTGGACATGCCGGAGATTTCGGGCTGGGATTTTCTGGACATCTTTGAAATTTTCAAACAGTATTTCGCCAAAAAAGTCTCCATCATTATTCTTACTTCTTCAGTTGATCCCCGGGATAGGGAAAGAATATCTATGTATGAATCGGTTAAAGGATTTTATTCAAAACCGTTTACACAAGATGCGATGATTGATATATTCAACTCGTCATATATCACAGTAAAAAAAGTATAAACCAGAGTTGGTAAATAAGGCTTTTAAAAATAATCTGCGGAAATCAAAACACCCTGATATCAGGCAGAACATAATGAAAACAGCCTTCGTCCCCTCAAGAGCTGAAGTTCGAAGTCGGCACAACTGGTAAGGCCCGTCATAAAGTGGTTGAGAATTAATAATCTTTTCAGATTATGGCACTATTAATCTAAGGCATCAATGCCTACCGGGATAGTTCTATAGTGCTTACAGTTTTAAACTCTTCAGGAATTAATATTCTTTTCCGCAGGTTTTTTATCCGAAACTATAAGTACACTTATCAATACCACATCCAGTACGAATAACAGAAAAATGATAACGTGTAAGGAATCCATAACCATCTATACGTTAACATGTTAAAGGAGTTACTTTAAAACAAAAAAGGGAACCTTATGAGTTCCCTTTTTTGTTAATTAAGCGATACGATTTATTTTACCGCCTCAATTATAGCTTTGAAAGCATCTGGTTCGTTCATCGCTAAATCAGCTAAAACTTTACGGTTTAAACCGATTCCGCTTTTGGTTAACTTACCCATAAATTGAGAGTAAGATAATCCGTGATGACGGGCACCAGCGTTGATACGCTGAATCCACAATGCTCTGAATTCTCTCTTTTTAGCTTTACGATCGCGGTATGCGTACTGCAAACCTTTTTCAACCGTGTTTTTAGCAATAGTAAAAACTTTGCTTCTTGATCCGTAATAGCCTCTGGCTAATTTTAAGATCTTTTTTCTTCTTCTTCTTGACGCTACTGCGTTAACCGAACGTGGCATGTTGTTTTGATTTTGACTGGCGGCGTTCGCTTATGGCGAAACTTAGTACCGGAAGCCTGGTTAAACTTAATTAATAATTACTTTCCAATGCAAAGCATGCGTTTTACGTTGCCCATGTCGGCGTCTGAAACCAGACTTGAATGACTTAGATTACGTTTACGCTTAGTCGACATCTTTGTTAAGATGTGGCTCATGTAAGCATTGTTCCTCTTGATTTTACCGGTTCCAGTAAGCTTAAAACGCTTTTTAGCACTGGAATTGGTTTTCATTTTTGGCATGATCCTATTTATTTACGATTTAAGAGCCTCACCCCAACCCTCTCCGAAGGAGAGGGAGAATTTGGCGTTTATTGTTAATTCTCTGCATTATAAATCTGCACATTTATAATCTGCACATCTAATTTTATTTTTTTCCTGCTTTCGGTGCTACCACTAAAAACATACGTTTACCCTCTAACTTTGGTAATTGTTCTACTTTTCCTACATCCTCTAAAGCCTGCGCAAATTTAAGTAGTAGAATTTCTCCCTGCTCTTTATAAACAATGGCTCTACCCTTAAAATGAACGTATGCCCTAACTTTCTCACCACTTTCCAGAAAGCTGATAGCGTGCTTCAGCTTAAATTGAAAATCGTGGTCGTTAGTATTCGGCCCGAAACGGATCTCTTTGATAACCGTTTGCTTAGCGTTTGATTTTATCTCTTTAAGCTTTTTCTTTTGCTCGTAAATAAATTTATTGTAATCAACTACTTTACATACCGGCGGTACTGCGTTAGGAGAAATCTCTACTAAATCCAGTTCCTGTTCTTCAGCAATTGCTAAAGCATCTCTCAAGGACATTACCCCCTGTTCAACATTATCTCCAACAAGGCGTATCTGCTGAGCTGTGATTAATTCATTAATTTTATGCTCTGCCTCTTTCTTCTTAAAGGGAGGTCTGGGGCCGCGGGGCCCTTTGTTAAAACCCGGTTTTCCTAATGCCAAATTAAATTTTTGTTAAACGGTTATTTCTGTAATTAATTGATTTTTAAATTCTTCTGCACCCATACTGCCTAAATCGCCTTCACCATGTTTACGTACCGACACTAAACCGTCGGCCATTTCTTTTTCACCTATGATAAGCATATAGGGGATTTTCTTGATTTCAGCGTCTCTGATCTTTCTTCCGATCTTCTCGTCACGCACGTCAATCAAGCCGCGAATATCGGAATTATTCAACGATTCTAAAACTTTTTTTGCATATTCTTCATACTTTTCTGAGATCGGAAGAACGATAAATTGTTCGGGTGTTAACCATAACGGAAAGTTTCCGGCGCAATGCTCTATCAATACGGCGACAAATCGTTCGAGCGATCCGAACGGCGCTCTGTGAATCATTACCGGTCGATGCTTGGCATTGTCGCTGCCAGTATATTCCAACTCAAATCTTTCGGGTAAATTATAATCAACCTGAATGGTTCCAAGCTGCCATTTCCTTCCCAAAGCATCTTTAACCATAAAGTCTAGCTTGGGGCCGTAAAACGCGGCTTCCCCAAGCTCTATCACAGTACGAAGTCCTTTTTCAGCCGCAGCTTCGATAATAGCCGATTCGGCCAGTTGCCAGTTTTCATCTGAACCGATATACTTGGTTTTATTTTCCGGGTCGCGAAGAGATACCTGTGCGGTATAGTCTGTAAATCCTAAAGCATTAAATACATATAAAACCAGGTCGATAACCTTCTTAAACTCATCTTTAACCTGATCCGGGCGACAAAACAAGTGGGCATCATCCTGCGTAAAACCTCTTACACGGGTAAGTCCGTGCAACTCTCCGCTTTGTTCGTAGCGATAAACCGTACCGAACTCTGCGTAACGAACCGGAAGATCTTTATACGAACGTGGTTTAGTTTTATAAATCTCACAATGATGAGGACAGTTCATTGGCTTTAAGAAGAACTCCTCCCCTTCCTGTGGTGTTTTTATCGGCTGGAAAGAATCTGCTCCGTACTTCTCGTAATGTCCGGATGTAATGTAAAGATTTTTGTGCCCGATGTGCGGGGTAATTACCTGTTCGTAGCCTGCCTTTACCTGGGCACGCTGTAAAAAATTCACCAGCTTTTCCCGCAATGCGGTTCCTTTTGGCAACCACAACGGCAGTCCCATCCCAACTTTTTCTGAGAAAGCAAACAATTCAAGCTCTTTACCCAGTTTACGATGATCGCGCTTTTTGGCTTCCTCAATCATTTTCAGATAATCGGCAAGCTCGCTTTGTTTCGGAAAAGTAACTCCGTAAATACGGGTTAACTGCTTCCTGCTTTCATCGCCGCGCCAATAAGCTCCGGCAACATTGGTAAGTTTTACCGCTTTTATAAAGCCGGTATTTGGAATATGGGGTCCCCGGCATAAATCTGTAAAATTACCCTGTGTATAAAACGTAATTGAACCGTCCGGTAAATCCTTAATAAGGTCTAGTTTATACTCATCACCCTTTTCGCTGAAATATTTTTCAGCATCGGCTTTGCCGACAGGTTTTCTCACATATTCAGACTTCGCCTTTGCAAGTTCAAGAATTTTATCTTCTATCTCTTTGAAATTATCTGAGGAAAATTCACGGTCGCCGAAATCAACATCATAATAGAAACCCGTTTCAATTGCAGGCCCGATTCCGAATTTGGTTCCCGGATATAGAGCTTCTAAAGCCTCGGCCATTAAATGCGCCGACGAATGCCAGAATGTAGATTTTCCTGTAGTATCGTTCCATGTAAGAAGCTTGACTGTAGAATCGGCTTCGATTTGCCGGCTGGCATCCCAAACTTCGCCGTTTACTTCGGCAGCTAAAACATTTCTCGCTAAGCCCTCAGAAATTGATAAGGCGATTTGATACGAACTGGTTCCTTTTTCATATTGCCTGGTTGAACCATCAGGCAGCGTTATAGTAATCATTTACAAACATGATTTTGCCTTTCGGCGATTAAAAATAGTACTGTTTAATAATCACCTACGATGTGATTAGGGTTGCAAAAATAGGATTAATTCCTTCTAATGCTTAATCCGAGTCCAACATATTTCAGATAAGGGTTTTGATTTTCTCCGGCAATATTGATAATGATCAAATAAGATTAGTCTTTAGACCGAATATTTCTTGTACCATATCACACATTTCCCCAGCCCTGGGTAAGCACATCTGCGAGATGCATAGTCTTTATGGGTAGATTATTTTTATCGATATACCCTTGCAGGTGCAACAGGCACGAAGAATCTGTTGAGATGATGTATTCTGCTTCGACCGCGAGTGCGTTATCTACTTTTTGCTGTGCCATAGCACTCGAAATTCCGTCAAATTTCACGGCAAAGGTTCCGCCGAAACCGCAACAGGTATCACTATCTTTTAATTCAACCAATTCAAGCCCGTGAACTTTATCCAGCAGAGCGAGTGGTTCGGCTTTAATCTTACATTCACGCAAACTGGCACACGAACTGTGATAAACGGCCCTTCCTTCCAACTCGGCACCGAAGTAGTCTTTTTTAAGAATGTTGATTAAAAAGTCGGAAAGCTCGTGAATATTGCTCTGCACCGCCCGGCATTTATTATGAACCGCAGTATTGGTAAATAAGTCGTTATAGTAGTTTTTAACCATCCCGGTGCAGGAAGCCGAAGGAGATACGATGTAATTCGTTTCGCTGAAATCGTTAAGAAATTTCCCGCCAACAGCCTTTGCTTCATCCCAAAAACCGGCATTAAAAGCCGGCTGACCGCAACAGGTTTGGTTCGAGTTATAAAGCACTTTACATCCTGCCTTTTCAAGCACCTTTACTGTATTAAAGGCTGTTTCGGGATAGAGTTGATCGATAAAACAAGGAATGAAAAGTTCAACAGTCATAATTGAGGCCAAAGGTAAAAGTATATGTGTTAAAGCTGAAGATTTTTAACAAATTACCCGATGATACTAATCAATACTTTTTGCCTTTGTTTTAAGAACGATAAAAAGCATTATCAGCCCGGTAATAAAAAACACCGTTAAGCCTAAAGCAGAATTTCTGATATTAGAATGCTCTTCGATAAAAGCGAATGTGGCCAAACCAATTACAATCGCAACTTTCTCGGTTACATCGTAAAAGCTGAAGAATGAAGCCGTATCATGCGTATTTACAGGTAAAAGCTTTGAGTAAGTTGAGCGAGATAACGACTGTATCCCTCCCATTATCAAACCCACCAAGCCGGCGAGAGCAAAAAACTGCATCTTGCTTTCAATAAAATAAGCAACGATACAAACCCCTATCCAAATCGCCACAACAAACATCAGTACTTTAATATTCCCTATGCGTTTTGCCAGCATCGACATGAGATTGGCACCAGCAATAGCAACTAGTTGAATAATTAAAATGGTAGCTATAAGTTCGCTGGTTTCCATTCGAAGCACTTTCGCGCCAAATGCGGTAGCCACCAGCATAATGGTTTGTACACCCACCGAATAGAAAAAGAAGGCATATAAAAAGCGTTTCAAAAGTTTAATCTCTTTTAACTGCCGCCATACCTTCGCCAGCTCCTGGTAACCACTTTTAAAAGCATTCGAAGTTGCCCGTGTTGCCGAGGCGGTACCTTCGGGGAGTTTATTAAAAGGAATTTGAGCAAAACCTATCCACCATATTCCAACAAGCAAAAATGATAACCTTGGCGGGAAAGATGCGTCGGTTATTCCAAAAAGCTCGGGCTTTAAAACGAAAACAAAGCAAATTATTTGAAGCAAAACACTACCGATATAGCCGTAAGAGAAGCCTTGCGCACTTACCTTATCCTGCTGATCGACGGTTGCGATCTCGGGAAGGTATGAATTACTGAACATTACTCCGCCAATATACCCCATGGCGGCTATGGCCGAACAAATAACTCCCAGTTCGAGCGTATCGAGCTTGAAAAAGTATAGGGCCATACATGCGAGGGCCCCTAACCATGTAAATGCTTTCATGAACGATTTTTTATTGCCGCGGGCATCAGCAATACCCGACAAAACCGGTAATAAAACCGCCATGATTAAATAAGCTACTGATAGCGAATAATTTGCCAGCGCAGTATTAACAAAAGACATTCCGAAGAATTTTACTTTATCGCCATGCTCTGCCGTGGTGGTTATAATGGTATAATAAGCCGGAAATATGGTTGATGTAATAACGAGGTTATAAGCAGAATTCGCCCAATCGAACATAGCCCATGCCCTGATTGTGCCTTTATTGTTTTTTTCTTGCATACGGTTGCTGGTTGCCGAAAATAGTGATAAGTTTTGTTTAATGATAATTGGCTTTCTTAAATCCTTCCCGAACATCGCTCGTAAGAAACAAATTCCTTTAAAAAGGTGTTAAAGGATAAATTAAATTCATGAAAGCACTATTTTTTATTCTGGTTTCCACAATACTTATCAGCGGTTGCAGCCGTTCGGAAAAAGGCCTGGCTACCGTTGAGATTGGCATGTCTAAAACTGATGTATCAGCCATAGTTGGCGAACCTGCAAAGAAAAATATAATCAATCAGACTGAAATTTGGGATTATACCGATTCCAGCCGCACAATCGTTTTCAGAAAAGATACGGTTTATGCCATAATGAATTCGCCCAGGGCCAGAATAGACTCGATGGATGTATGGCTTGACAGCACGGGAAGTAATGTAAAGAAGGGGCTCAACAAGATTGGAGATAAGCTTGAAAATGCAGGCGATAAAATAAAAAATACAGTAAGAAGAGATTCTGCGAAAGCCGAATAATTAAATCTCTGCACCTGGGGATACAAAAAGAATAAGTTTTGGAAATAGAATCCAGGCCGGATTTTATCTCAAAGTAAAACTTTAAAATGCCGCTGCTGTTATATCAGTAATACATACCGGTTATGAAAACAATTTTATGTGTTGATGATGATCAGGATATTCTGGACACATTCAGTATTATTTTAGCGAGCGAAGGATATAAGGTGGAGTGTTTAATCGATCCTTCTGATATCTTCCGGGTAATTGAAGGCTGCAAGCCTGCGTTAATATTTATGGATATTAACATGGAGGGTGTTAATGGATTAGAAGTATGCCGTGCCTTGGGCTCTAATGCGAACACGCTTGATATACCCGTTATAATAGTATCTTCCGATCCAAGAATTGACTCTGCTATAAATGATTACGGTGCCACGGATATTTTATTAAAACCCTTTACAATTAAAGAATTGTTGGACACCGTTGATTACTATTTAGGCTCCAGAATTATTTCTCTTTTTCCTGAGGAGAAGCTTTAACGCATGCAAACGGAATGGATAGTACCCTTATTATACGGGTTAGATTATAATAGAGGTATTATATAACTTCCAAAAGGCGTCTATATACTCTATCCTCACGCCCACACCACAACGTATTTACAAGGAATTACCCGACACGTTCTTTATCTGCATTTCAATATCCGAAAGGCCGTTCAAAAGCACATTACAGAATTAAAAGATAATTTTCCACTGTTTTATCTGTATGAAATATTAAAATTGCACCATGAACATTGAAACGAGAAAGCTGACCCTCGCAGATTACGAAAATTTAAAAGAATCGATGGAGCAGGCCTATGATACCTTAGGCGGACAGATATGGAGTAAGGCTACCATCGCTAAGCTTTTAAAGCTATTTCCTGAAGGGCAGCTGTGTATTGCGGTAGATGATAAAGTGGTGGCTTGTTCTTTATCGATTATTGTCGACTACGATCAGTATGGTGATAAGCATACCTATAAACTAATTACAGGTGAATATACTTTTTCTACACACGACCCTAACGGCGATACTTTGTACGGAATTGAAATATTCGTTTCGCCCGAATACAGAGGATTGCGCCTGGGGAGAAGATTATATGAAGCCAGAAAAGAGCTTTGCGAAACCCTTAACCTAAAAAGTATTGTTGCCGGCGGACGTATACCGGGCTACCACGCCTATGCCGAAACCATGAGCCCGCGAGAATATATTGATAAGGTTAAAGCCAAAGAACTTTACGACCCAACCTTAACTTTCCAGATTTCGAATGATTTCCACGTAAGGAAAGTTCTTAAAAACTACCTTCCTGGTGATCATGAATCTAAAGATTTCGCTACCCTTATCGAGTGGAACAACATCTACTACCAGGGCATTGACGCTTCGGCCCGCTCGGCTAAAACCATCCGCATAGGATTGGTACAATGGCAAATGCGCCTTTTCCCCGACATGGAAACCTTTTATGAGCAGGTAGAGTTTTTTGTAGATGCGGTAAGCGGTTATAAGTCGGATTTTATACTCTTTCCTGAGCTTTTTAACACACCGTTATTACAGCCTTACAATCATTTGCCCGAGATGGAAGCTATGCGTAAACTGGCGGAGCTTACCGAAGAAATCGTTTTAAAAATACATGAGTATGCTGTATCCTATAATGTAAACATTATATCCGGTAGCATGCCTATTCTCGATAACGGCAAACTTTATAACGCAACCTACCTTTGCCACCGTACGGGTAAAACAGAAGAATACAGAAAAATTCATATCACACCCAACGAACAGAAGTATTACGGAATGGTTGGGGGAGATAAGATCAAGGTTTTTGATACAGATTGCGGTAAAATCGGAATTTTGATCTGTTATGATGTAGAGTTTCCGGAATTAAGCAGGATTTATGCGGATCAGGGAATGCAAATTCTGTTTGTTCCGTTTTTAACCGATACACAAAACGGATATACACGTGTGCGGCATTGCGCGCAGGCAAGGGCTATTGAAAATGAGTGTTATGTAGCCATTGCCGGATGCGTAGGAAATTTACCAAAAGTAAATAACATGGACATTCAATTCGCCCAGTCGGCGGTTTTTACCCCCTCCGACTTTGCGTTTCCAACCAATGCGGTTAAAGCCGAAACCACCCCGAATACTGAAATGATGCTGGTAGTAGATGTTGACCTGCATTTACTTGATGAATTACATCATTTCGGAACAGTTAAAATACTGAAAGACAGAAGAAAAGATCTTTACGAAGTAAGGTTATTAAAAGAACAGCCTTAGTTGCTGAGTAACATATTCGGGAAGATTTCGGCAAGTATAGAAGATAGAATAGCTCTTTGGCGCTGATTAAATGATTGAGTAACCAGAGCCAACACGGTGATTCTAATATTTTTTAAAAAACAAATTTTTTATGCTAAGATTTAGAACTTTTTATTAAATATTCCTCAATCATTGTCTGAGCATATTCTTTTTCAAAAGGCTTTGGGAATACTCGTTGTACAATGTCTTCCCTGCAATTTAAGTCTCTCGGATCGATAGAGGATGTACAGATAAAGTGAACAGGCTTCTTAATTAATCGCTGTTCCATAACTTCATAGGCCTCAAGGTATTCCCAACCATTCATTAAAGGCATCTTTATATCCGCTATAACGATATCAGGAATATTGTCTTCCAGTTCTGCATTTTCAAAATAATGCCTCAGGGCGGCTTGTCCTGAAGAAAATTCTATAACCTGTACTTCCTTAGACGTTAATTTAATAAGCATTGAGCAAATCTGCCTGTCCAGAGGATCATCATCAACAACCGCGATTATCAAATTTTGCATATTGCCGTTTACGGAAATATTTAAAAAAAGTTATGATTGTTAAAAGGAAAATTCGCTTATAAGACTACCAAGGGCTTTTATTTTGAAGTGTTCTGGCTGTAAATTCAGGTGGCTTTGTTAAAAGTAAGTCCGGTTAACAGCATAACGGCAAATTTCAAATAGATAACACCACGAGGCAAGACTATTCGGCTTATATTTGTTTAATGCGCAGTCTGTAATGTTTCACTAAATAACACACTGCTAAACATTAGGTTCAATATATCCAACATCACTATGCTTTTAAAAATCAGCAAACTATCTGTACTATTATTGCTTCTGGCATATTCATATAATTCTGTAGCGCAAAAACAGGGAAAACATGACGCAATATATTCGGGAATACCCTGGTATGATAGCAAAGGAAACGTGGTGAGTGCCCATGGCGCAAATATTGTTAAGGATAAGGGCAAGTTTTACCTTTTCGGCGAAGCGCATACAGATACCAGTAATGCTTTTGCGGGGTTTAACTGTTATTCGTCTTTAGATCTATACAATTGGAAGTTTGAAAGCATAGCACTCCCCTTGCAAAGCAGCGGCAAACTAGGCCCTAAACGGGTAGGTGAAAGGCCAAAAGTGATGAAATGCCACAAAACTGGACAATACCTGATGTATATGCACGTAGATACTCTGGGTTATGTTAATCAATTTATAGGATATGCTACCGCGAAAACAATAACCGGGCCCTATAAATTCGAAGGCCCTCTCCTGTTTAACGGAAAACCTATCAAAAAATGGGATATGGGCACCTTTCAGGATAAAGATGGCTCGGGTTATGTGTTGATACATGGTGCTGAGATTTACAAACTTAGCGACGATTATAAAAGCGTAAGCGAACAGGTTAACAAGAACATGACCTCTGGCTTCGAATCTCCTACTATGTTCCGGAAAGATAGCCTGTATTACTTTATCGGCTCTCACCTCACAGCCTGGGAAAAGAACGACAACTATTATTATACTGCTACTTCGCTGAAAGGCCCATGGACAAACCGGGGACTTTTCGCACCTGCCGGCACCCTTACCTGGAATTCGCAATCAACCTTTGTTCTTCCTATTGAAGGTTCGAAAGACACTACCTATTTGTTTATGGGCGACAGATGGTCGTTTCCGAAACAGGCCTCGGCCGCAACCTATGTTTGGCAGCCCTTACAGGTTGATGGTTTATCGCTCTCCATTCCTAACTATCAGGAAGCCTGGCAGATTAATACTTCAACCGGAGTGGCATCAATTAAATCGATAAAAGATAAAATAATTGCGAACACAGATAAATCACTTATAGTATATGACGGAAAATGGCAGCCTTCCCCGGAATCAGATACTTTATCCGTTATCAGTTCTGATTTTAAAGATGCCTCATTCTCAGTTAAATTTAAAGGTAAGAGAGCGGGTGTGTATTGCTTGTCCGGGCCAGATAAAGGTTACGCCAGTATTATTCTGCAAAATGAAAAAGGACGTACTGTGTATAGTTCTATCATCGATACGTATTGCAAATATCCTGTTTCCACTTTAAAATTCTACACCCCGGTTCTGCCTAAGGGCAACTACATTCTAAGGGTTTCGGTAATGGGAGAACGGCCCAATTGGTCGGATAAAAAGAAAACACAATACGGCAGTACAGGTAATTTTATAGCCCTCGATAAAATTATTTTGAAAGATTGATTGTGTTAATAGGCCCTGATATGTTAAAATCGGTTTGTAAAGTAAGGTTTAAAAGCAGAACGCAGAGTTTCCTTTTTCAGGCACTCTGCGTTCTGCTATTTTGTAAATAATGCTAAATTCAGGATATATAGCATAGAAACGCTATTTTTTAGCTAGCATGTGAAACCCTGAAGAAAACGCAGGATCTGATAAACTCTATTTAGTCCCGCTTTTATCACTTAAAGCAAGCAAACGCTTTTTAATCCCGGAATTGTCCATATGATCGAGATTTCCATCTGCTACCACGCCTTTTTTGTCGACGAGTACATAATGCGGGATACCGCTGATTTTGAACTTTTCTGATAAAAAGTTCCATTCATCTTTTGTAACCCGATAATGCTCACCTTTAATACCAGGTATCATACTCTTATAAGTCTCTAATGGCGAAGTGGGATTTGTAATGTAAACGAAGACGACATCATCTTTGTTTAACTCTTCCTTTAGGGGTGCTATCCGCTCAATACCACTGCGGCATGGCGCACACCAGGTGGCCCAGAAATCAACATAAACCACTTTTCCCGCGTATTTTTTCATGATGGCATTAAACACATTCTCGCCTTCAATCTTGGGAGCTGCATTATAGCCTGCGGGACGGATCTTGTTTTTGGCGATCGTTTGTACAACCTCATTGTTCTCCGAAGCGATAGCCTTGTAAATAATGGGCGTGCTAAGCTCTGCTTTTAATTTAACCAGGTCGATGTTTGTTAGAGGTCTATATGCCCGTTTCAGCGTACTTATCTCATCTTGTGCCCGTATCAGGTCAATAAAGATGCCGGGCTTCAGATCGGCGATACGGTACATATTTGTATAAACGTTTTTGTTATACAGCCCACCCATTATCTTGCTTATCGCAGCATCATGTTTTTCGTAAAAGGGACTTGTGAGCTTTTTCTGTTCTTCCGCAAACCTCTTTAATTCAATAGTGTCTTTCGAAAGAGGTTTTTTCAACGCTAAAACTTCGCGGATAACCTTCTCATCTTCGGCAGAAAACTTCAGTCCGTACTTTCTCAAGTTCCCGGTGATAGACGCGAAACTGTAGGAAACCGTAGTATCCCTGAACGCCTCCGCAAACCTAAACCTGTTGATAAGCGAGTTATAATTTGCTGCTACAAGATTCAACTCATCATTAAGATCCATGTTCCTTAGATAACTCAAATAGGCCGAATCCAGCAATACAGACTTTACCATGGGTTTCCGCATCTTTTCATCAACCTTGTTGACTTGCCTGTATGCCGACTCCATACGCCAGTTATATTCAAAAAGATCGGATGCGGCACCAAGCTGAATTTCTCTGGACCGGATCTGAAAAGCTTTTTTACTTAAGCCTCTTTTTTGCTGATAATCCTGAAGTGCTTTCATCTGCCTGGCTTCGGCATCACGTATGTATTGTGAGTATTGTGCGGTGGTAAAGCCGTTAATCTCAGTATACATTTTAGAATAGTCTGTTCTGGTGATATTTTTTGTGCTTTTCAATTCTTCATTCAGCAATGCTAAATCACCCATAAACTCCTGCCCCTGTTTCTGCCTGCCTAAATCAATAAAATGAAAAAGTTCTTTTCCAGGCGCACAATGCACAGCAAAGAACATTCCCGGAAATTCCACATAAAGCTCCTCCGGGTAATACATCGGGAATTTAGAACTAAAACTTCCATCGGGGGAAACTTTAATGAGATAAGACTCCTGCTTGCCAGTAATGTTATTGTTAACAAACACCTGACCAGTTTTGAACCCTAGCTTTGGCGAATAAGCTTTAAAAAAACCTTTATAAACGGCAGAGTCTCTTTTAAGTATAGGTTTAACAAAATCATTGTCGAAAGACGCATTTAAAGGCAAGTTGTTTCGCTTACTCAACAAAGACATCATGTCTGGCTGCTCGCCAAACATATAACGGCTTTT
Organism: Sphingobacteriaceae bacterium; assembly: GCA_014380615.1. GTDB lineage: Bacteria > Bacteroidota > Bacteroidia > Sphingobacteriales > Sphingobacteriaceae > Paradesertivirga. The sequence goes on along the minus strand of JACMJM010000019.1, from coordinate 18,739 downwards.
ATCTGCCGACGGCTTTGCATAAAGCGTTCTATTGCTTCCCGGCCTGCTCAGTTTTATCACCGCCTTACTACTATCGCCAGCTAACGAATATTTCCATATTTGATTTTGATACACTGCGATAGTATCGTATAGGCCAAGGATCCACTTTTTACTACCATCTGTTTTATACCAGTTTCCGCTGTAAACCGGATGCTCTACCGGTTTCTTCTTGTTTGTGTCGAGTGATATGCCAATAATCTTAAAGCAATTTTCGCAATCACTTTCCACGAAATCGATAGAAGTGGAACTTTTTTTAACCGCCGGAAAACTTAGAGAAAAAGTTTTTCCATCAAGGGGCTTCACAAATTTGTTCAATTCTATTCCCGATGCCGACTTTAACATCAACTTCTCTGAGCTTCGGTCTTCTGTAATATAAGAATCCAGAGCTATCCGAAAGTTTGAGTCAAAAGTTGATGTGAAAAAAATAACAGTGGTGGTATCAGTTAAAACCACCTTTTCGATATCCAGTTTCCCAACATTTGTTGCGGAATAAACGGGACTGTTAATGATTGTTTGTGCCGACGAAAATAATGTGATGATGCTTAACAGAGATAGTAAAAGATACTTTTTCATTTTTTAGGTTTAAGTTGATTGATTGGCCGAAACGGGCAAACACCGCTGTTAAAACTAATAAAACAAAAGCAGTTCCCAAACTAAAAAAATAGTTTTTACGCTTGCGCTAATCTACCGGGCAGGAATTAAGGAGATGTTTAAGATTAAAAGATCGAGGCTTCCGCAATTAGGCCGGAAGCCTCGATCAATCATTTATTTTTTCAAGATTTTAACACTGCTACTGGTGCCATTACTTTTAACAGTTAAGATATACAAACCCGAAGAAAGTGATCCGAGGTCTAAAACAGTGGTTATCTGCGATACGTTGCCCGCATAAACCATGCTACCACTTGAACTAATCAGGTTAAAAACACCTCCAACCAGATTTTCGGGAACACTTATGGTTACTTTATCATCAACCGGATTTGGATATGCCTGTAGTACTCTATTGTCGTTTTCGCCAATTTGCGACGAAGCTGCTAAAGTCAAATCAGGTTCACCCGATATAGCGGCAGTAGTACCCGATAATATAATTTTAAACATATAACTGCTTTTACAGCCTGAACTATTTGTGCAGGTTGCGGTGTATGTACCGGCAGTTGCAGCCTGAACATTAGTTATCGTAACTTCTCTTCCTGTAGCCTTAAATTCATTCGGACCTCTCCATTCCCAGGTAGTTGAGGTAGATGGCTGAGGACCGAACTTAACTGTGCCGCCTGCTGCAAGTGTAGCAGTTCCGGTTTGAGTCCATGCTCCACCATTTATCTGAAGGTGCGGAGTAATTGCCGTAGGAGTACAAGTTTGTTGTGTAGCGAACACAATGCCACGTCCGGCCGTACTCATATACACCCGTCCGAAAACATTCATATCGCCAACAACATAACTACCGTTACCAGGGCCGGCATACTCATGATCGTCATCATTTACACGAATCCAGTTCAAGCCTTTATCAGTTGAGCGGTGTAGTCCAACTACACCGTTTACTGTTCCCCAGATATAGAGGGTTTCGTAGGTAGCCCCTGTTGCTGTTTTTCCGATTCCGACAGACCGGCACCAGGTTACCTTACTTACTGTAGTAAAAGATGCTCCGGAGTTTTCAGTATACTTCAAACCACCTCCCATTAAAGGAATCCAAACATCTCCGTCACGTCCGGGAACGGTGCAAATAACTTTAGAACCCCCGGCACCAGGGTTTACCGCTGAGGCGGCAAAGGATGCTCCTCCATTAGTACTTACCATTAAAGCACCTGTACCTGGATTATAGGCGTAAAACTTTCCGTTTGTAAGACCATCCGAAACCGGACGGGCATCACCAAAGGACAAACCGGTTACAGTGGTCCAGCTGGTTCCGTTATTTGTTGATCGGTAGGTAGTACTCGACTCTTTCGGAGAATGCAGAATGGTATTCCCATCAGCTGAAACAGCAATCTTCCCCTCTCCTTTCGCACCATTTATAACAGCGCTTTTGGTCCAGGTTACACCCATGTCATTAGAATAATAAATGGCCTTACCTACCCGCACCACTTTATTTTTATTTGTTACGCCATAAGCCAGCCCGGTAGTAGTTCCCATTCTGGGGTTATGAATAGGTGCGTATTGATAAACATCTGTATGTCTGAATCCATCATAATCGCCTATAGTAGAGATTACCGGACCTCCGGGAATACTCACAAGATTGGTTGACACCGTTTCTTCCAGTCCTTTAACCAGGAACTTCCAGGTACCGGTGGTTAGGGTGATATTGTCATTTACCCATACTCCATTACCCGAAGTAACCCATACTCTGTTTGTATTAGATGGGTCGAATTCGATAGAACCGCACCAGTGTATAGACGAGTTTGACACCCAGGTAACTCCGTTAGGATCTTTAGCATAACCTCTTGCTACCACATCTACCCAATTCGTTCCGCCATCTGTTGAAAGATAGAAATGATCTCCCCAAGCATTTCCCTGAGCCTGATAAGTATTAATTGAACTGGCGACAATACGGTTAGGATTTGCTGGATCAACACTAATCCCTCCCATCGGATGAGTTAGTCTGTTTGCTGAGCTGAGTGGTGTGATATTTGTCCAGGCACCAGTTGCGATATTATACTTCCATAGCTGCCCCTGATCCATACTCTCAGAAGGGATATCCGGATTATTAGCCGGGCCACATCCGTTTGCGTAGGTAATATATATAAAACCGTTTCCAGAAAACACTGCGCGCTGAGGCATCATATTATCAGGCAAAGCCGTGTTATCTATTGCTGTGAAAGTATTTCCACCGTCGTTGCTGCGGTAAAAGTTATTATTGCTTCCTGCCCTTGAGATGCCTACAAACATTCTGGGTGTAGCAGTACCTGCCACTCCGCTTGATTTGTCGAGTATAACAAAACTAATTCCGTTGCCATTCGGCGTAGTAGTTACCGAAGACGAAATATTTCCAGCAGGGTTCCAGTTAAAACCATAGTCGGTACTTTTCCATAGTCCGGTGGTTGGCGAACCGATAAAAACAATCCCATTCTTATTAGGGTCAACCGCCAGCTTCTCTCCATTTTGACGCCCCTTTTTGTTACCGTGAAACTTCATTTTAGCCGATACATCGACGATACTAAACGTAGCACCATAATCGAATGAACGAAGGATATAGCTTTTTGCATCGTAATAAGAGATCCCGGCCGCCATGTAAACTACTTTCGCGTCCGACGGATCGGTAGCGAGCGATTCGATACCCAGTATTCCCTGTTGCGTGTCTGATGCCCAATCGGTTAGGGGAATCCATCTGCTGTTTGCACGATCATAGCGGTAAGCTCCGCCCACATCAGTTCTCGCATACATTAGAGTTGGGTCCTTTTTACTTGTAATAATCGCTGAAACGAATCCGCCGCCGCCGATATCGACATTATCCCAGATATGAGGCTGGGAAGTTTGAGCCATAACCGTAATAGAAGAAAAAACAATAAGGAAACACAAAAAAGGTATACCAGCTAAATTCGCTAAGTAATTAATCGTGTTTTTGGGAAGTTGAGTAAAATTACATTTCATTTTTTTGGGTTTATATGGTTAATAATACAGGCCTGTATAAAAGCAGGCCCAGGAAAATACAACTGAGCAAAGGCCAAACTGAGAGCTTTTAGAAGTACTGAATTTATGGAACCGGTTTATTTATGGTTTATAAAATTGCCACTCACAAGATAGATGGCAGTTAATGAAAGAATTGTAAATTTTTAAGATACAAATGTTAATGGAGTAAATCGCTCCGATTATTTGCGCTGCTTTAGCAAAAAGCTTTTTAATAAAACCTTGATTAACGTGGTTAAATCGAAGGCTAATGCCGGGTAAAGATTATTAAATTATGGGTAAATGGGCGAAATTTATATCCTGAAGAAGATTTATACAGGTTTTAGCGGGAATAATCCTATGATTAAACTGCGATAATAACAGATTTTAGAAATCACTAATACCCCTTCCGGCGAAGGGGCCTGTATTAGGCCCGGCCGCTTTATCGAAAGAAAAGATCCCCAAAATTGGCAACCTATAAATACAAATATAACTCCGATTTGCTATTCAACGATAGTATACATGCTGGGCAGTTTATTCAGCAGCACCGATTTTGGCTTATTACTGAAGTCAATAAAATCCTGAACATTTGAAGTAGAGGGTGTGGGAACGTAATAACTGTTAGTTGAATTTACCCAAAGCATTACAAACCCAATCTCAATATTATTGGCGGTTAAACTGTTATATAGAAAGTTAGAGAACCAACCGCTAATTGGCGGCTTTGTGCTATTTACCTGATAACCTGTTTCGGTAAGTGCCGCGATTTTAACCCTTGCTTTCGCCAAATCTGATACTACTTTAAACTTAGTGTTAGCCCTGTTTGAGCCTGTAATTCCAGAAGTGGTGTTAAAATCGCCGTAATTATCTATTCCGAGAACATCAACATAGGCATCTCCCGGGTAACGGCTTAAGTATTTAGCTTCGGTATCGTAAGAATTATCAGGACCGAATGAATAAAGCACGTTATGAAGGCCCTTGGTATTTTTTAAATAATCAACAGTAAACCTAAACCCTGTTTTAAATTCTTCGGGAGTGCAAAAATTAGCTCCCCACCAAAACCAGCTGCCATCAAACTCATGAAAGGGCCTGAAAATTACCGGAATCAACTCGTTTTTAGACCCTCTAAGATTCGAAATTACCAAGGCGACTTTATCAAGCTTTATTTTATACCATTCATGATTTGCTCCGCCAGGCAAAATACTTCTAAAGGCACTGTTTTTTTCTTCAGTGGTCATATCGTTGGCATAGAACGTATTTTGTTTATAAGGCTCGCGCAAATGCCAGGAAAAAATATTTATCATCCCCAGGTTATAAGCCTTCGTTACCGCGGTTATGGTTTTAACTTCCTGCTGATAAAACCAGTTATTTGCCTGACCATTATTTTCTTTGTCTGTAATAAACAGAAAATCTGACCCGAGAAGCGCAGGGTCGGAACTGGTAGACTTTTTAATATCAGAATCACCGGTTTGATCATTGTAAAATCCTGAAAAGGCATCCTGCTGACCAATGGCAAAATGTGTTTTAGACAATTTTTTAAGATTAAAAAACAGAGCGGCTGTTTCATTGGTGGCATTGGCATCTACCATATAAGTTTTTACGTTCTGTTTTGTGAGTTCTCCGTTAGCGGGTGGAATAACAGGTTTAACCGGAACGGGCACGGGCACGGGAGCGTCTTTTGATTTAGAACAACTCGCGACTATTATCGAAAAACTGATAGCTAAGAAGATTAACCTTTTCATTCCTGTGTGTTTGGCCTTGAGGTTTATAATAATAGGTTGAAAATAGCACAATCGGGCCAAACGCAGCAAAGTGTTGGCCCTTTGGATATATTCGGATAAAATATTATCATTATTCAGGAGACAAAGCCATCATTACATTCCCAAACCTTCTGCCGGGCGGCTTGAGCAGAGTTATAAAAAAGCTGTTTCGGGTATCGCCTTTGCGAGAAGCTCGTCCTCCGTGGTTTTACTTTTTACTACCTTTCCAAGCGGAAGCATTACCCTGCCCCATACCTCGTTTAATACTTGTGCTATGCCGGTATAAATCGCTATGAAACCACAAATAACACCTTCAAAGCCGGCAATTTCTTTAATCAGGGAGCTTTCGGTATAATCTGCCGCAGCTAAAAGGAAAAACAATAATGCTAAAGACCCGAAAATAAGCTGTAGTGCTACGCTCACCCTAAGGGTTGCGATAAAAAGCAGGGATGTAAATATCCCCCACATGGTTAAATAGGCTACCAGGCTGGTGTTTGATACCTCTGCAATCCAGCCCAGCTTTGGCATTATTAACAGGCCCGCAAAACTTAACCAGAAAAAACCATACGATATAAAGGCTGTATACCCGAAGGTGTTATTTTTTCTCCCTTCGGCAACACCCGCTAAAATTTGGGCCATACCTCCGTAAAATATTCCCATTGCTAATATCATAGAATCCAGCTTAACAAAGCCCGCATTGTGCAGGTTTAGTAAAACTGTAGTCATTCCGAAAGCCAAAAGGCCCAGTGGTGCCGGATTTGCGTAAGTATCTTTTAATATAACTTCTCTTTTCTCTTTCATTTATTGCTGATCTGTTTTGAAGCGAAACTACCTCAACCACCCAGAAAGCCCGATGATGAAAGTCTTTAAAAAAAATGATTTTTGATGTTTAGACTATTAATCGCCGTTTTGGAGAAGGCATTTCAAAGAAAGGTACCGAATACTTATTATCCGGAGAAGGGCACCGACACCGCAAGAATGGTATTAGTGCCCTTAAACGAAAGCAATCAAACACAGATTCGTTTAAATCGTATGTTTAACGTAAAAACAGCCGGAGGAAGCTATTGTATATTTTTGAAAAACTGAGGGATAGTACCGTATTGAGGGAGCTTTCCGTCCCATTTTTCAAGCATTTGTTGTTGTATGATTAAAGCTGTTAACGATTGCTGCTTTAAACGATTAGCTTCGGCTTCGGCCCGGGCCCTAACCAGCAATGCCGCCGCCTCACCTTCTGCTTTTGCTTTACTTACGGTGGCTTCAGCTATAGCCTGTTTAGCTTGATTTTCTGCTTTTAGCCTAGCTTGGATCGATGCGTTTTTTTCATCTATCATTTGTCTTAAAGAAGCGGGTGGACTTATAGCCGAAGTTAACTGATCGTAGATAAAGCCATCTTTTCCTAAGTTTTTTGATAGGATTATCTGAATCTTATCTTCAAACTTCTCGCGATTAGACATAACGGAATCGGAAGTAAACGAGTTAGCTACTATTCGGTAGGCATCGTAAATGGTATTCCGCATAAACTGCTGCTCAATCTCAGACAGCGATTTGCGGTACTGCCGATATATTTGGGGCACCATCGCCGGATTAATATGGTAATTTAGTTTCGGATCTACCTGAAACTCGGCAGCATCTCTGGTAGTTACAACAAAAGGATCGTAGTCTACAGATTGGGTAAATGTCGGAAACTCAACAATCTTTGTGGTCCAAGTATTATACCATACTCGCCCCGTTACTATGGTGATGTTATCCACCCCGCGGTCTGAGCCGTACAAATTAATTTTTATGCCTACGTTTCCCGCATCGATATTTTCGTAAGTAAAGGGCTGGATAATCCAAAAAACAAACAGCGCCACCAGTAAAACTACTGCTTTAATAATTTTTGAACGTGAAAAGCCGGTACCCTGCTCTGATAAGTAATTCATATTAATTGTTTGATAAGTGACTTTAAGGGTGAGTAAAGAACCAGTATAGCCAAAAGTATCTCGAAGAAGCCGATTGCTACAAAGAAATTTGAAGGTTTACTTATTTGATTGCATCCGGCGGTAATCAGAAAAATTGCCAGTAGCACTTTAAGAAGAACTATAAATGATTTCATTACTGTGAATAGGTTTGGTAAATTTATCAAAGCAGAGCGATAAAACAAGTTTTTTTTTATAAGCTAAAGATAAATTAAACCGACACGCAGTTGAAGGCGGGGAATCCGTATAAGGTTTAATGGTTTGGGGAAATGAGGAAGAAGATGATTTGTCACTCTGGGTACTTCGACAAACTCAGTACAGGCTCTGTCGAAGAGTTGTTGTATAAATTTGAAATATGCTTGCGAAGTTTTCGTGGGCATTTTCATGGAAGGGTTCGTCTTTGTGGATTAGGTTTGTGCCAGGAGGCGCTTTCTTCGCCCTCATTGCCGGGCGGGGACTAGTCCTTTTGGCTTGAGCCCAAAAGCACCAATGCCGAGCCATAGGCGAGACCATTTATGCCTATGACAACACTTATAAATAAACCCAAGGCAAGAACGAAGCTTCAGCCGCACAGGCAAACTCCCGGCCTCCCGAAGCCTGTTCGGGACAGGCTGCCGTTCTTGCCAGCCCTGCGCTCGGCATTCTCTTAAGTTGACGGGGGTAGGATTTAACGACGTTTTCCTGACTGGGTGCCATAGGTCTTTGGTTTAATATAGAACAACTCCTAAAGAAAATAGCAGAGCCTCTATTAAGACCCTGCTATTAAAACTCACTTCAGGCATCAGGTATTTGGGGCTCTACCAACTTAATCAGCTTTTCAAGCGATTCCTGCCAGCCGAGATAACACATTTCCACAGGGATCACATCAGGTATCCCCTCTTGCAGCACCTTTAGATCGGTACCTACCAATGTTTTTTTAATCCATATTGAATTGGTCATCACACCAGGAAGATTAGGATCATCAAATATGTCGGTGTACTTCAAAAATTCGTTTGGTTTAACCTCCAGGTATTCTCCCCCAAAGGAGTTTGCGTTACCGGTGGTAAAATTTTGAAACGACATCTTAAAAGTTCCGCCTACCCTTACATCCATATGGTCTACCGTACAAAGAAAACCATAGGGCGGAACCCATGCCGCTACTGCCAATGCCTCGGTTAAAGCCCGATATACTTTTTCGGGTGAAGCCTTAATAACTCTGTGCAATGAAACTTGGTTGTTGGCCATAAAACGTTTTTTATGTTTGATTTCCTACTCTTGTGGCTTTTCGGTCCGCCCGTTTTTAAGGTGGTAGCTGCTCCACATCGTTCATTAATAAAACACAAAACTGAATAAAAAAAAACACAAACTTTGGGTAGTATGCGACAAAACATGATCGGTTTACGACAAGGCTGTTTTCTTGGGTGTTACCATAATAATAGTCGGTTAGGCTAAAATCGAAATAATTAAGAAAGAAACAGAGACTAATGCGACAAATTTGAGGCTTACAATTTCTAAAGCTATTAATATCCTTAAAGAAATTTCCATGCTAAAAGCCGCAATACTGCCAAGGCAGATTTAGTTTTTTCTTCGGCCATAGCTCTCTTATTTAAACAATAAAAACACCTTTTTTGCTACCCACATCAAGGCTACGGCGAGCAGCCCTGCAATTATGCCGAACAGCAAATCTTTAAGCGTACCGTGGATCCCGGGTAAGAGGTGGTGGAAATAATCTATATTATGAACAAAGATACCGCCCGCAACCAGTAGCAGGGCAATAATACCTACAACCGCCAAAATCCTGATGATAACGGGCAGCGATTTCACAAGCAGGGAGCCTAATAAAAATAAAAAACCTTTATTATTTGAGCGTTTGATAAGTTTCAGGCCAGCATCATCCATCCTTACAATAAGAGCAACGATGCCATAAACGCCTACCGTTGCCAGCAGTGCTACCGCCGCAACGGTGGCGATGCGTGTTGTCAGGGCTGCTTCGGCTACGCTTCCTAAAGCGATAATCACGATCTCTACCGACAGGATAAAATCGGTTGCTACCGCAGATTTAATTTTGGCCTTCTCGGCAGCATGATCGCCGAGATTATCTTCCTCAATTACCTCATGAGCTGTTTTAGATCGGTGGAAAACATATTCTATTATCTTTTCTACGCCTTCATTGGCCAGATACAATCCTCCAAAAATTAAAACGACGGTAATCGCCGCCGGAAAGAACGCACTTAATAATAAAGATATAGGAACAATTATCAGTTTATTAATGAAAGAACCTTTTGTAATGGCCCATAGCACCGGTAATTCCCTCGACGACAGAAAGCCGGTGGCTTTTTCGGCATTCACAGCTAAATCGTCACCTAAAATACCAGCTGTTTTACGTGTCGCTATTTTCGTTGCTACGGCAACGTCGTCCATTAATGCCGCAATATCGTCCAGAATCGCAAAAAAACCTGCCGCCATGTATTATTAGAAATCTAAATGTTAATCTTAATCACCTTTACAGATTGAATATCTCTAACGGTTGTGAGTTAAAACCGTTTGCAGATATATAAATTTCGGCCCAATATTAATCAAAGGAAGTAATATTTGAGGTACAGACTTATAAACTTTATAAATTTTGTACGGATGAGTAGAGCTGGTTGGGTTAGGCTAATTTACTCTTGTGTGAAAACCGCTGACTTTCTCCAGCTATTTCATGCCTGAAACTACGCCATCTCGCTTTGCCTATAAATATTAAGGGAACCATGTAAGCTTTTTCATATCGACAACAACCCAGGGATCAGGTTATAATCTAAGTCCTTTTATAGCTTAGCCAGTTTTGTTTTTTGCACCTGCCTGGAAGCCTGACTTTGGCCGATCTGATTTAAGATATAAAACATCGACAAGGCATAATTAGAACGCGAACGCTTTAAAAGTTCTTCGGCCTGGGCCGAGGCAGTTACCTTTCCAAGTACAAAATCTTTTTTATCTTTCCAGTTGTAAAACGCTTTTGAAGCGGAATAATTTACAGCTGCGTTGTAACTAAAAGCGGTATGCGAACCGATATTAATACCAAAGTACTTATCAGTATCATTAGCCGGGGCTTCCATTAGATTATTTCCAATACTGAAATATCTTTTATTAGATAATGAAAGATTGAATATAGTGGGAAAAATGTCTTTATGAGAGGCAAATACTGAAGTATTTACAGGTGTTTTGGGTTGATATTTTTCGGGCACGTACATATACAAAGGCACCCCTCTTTGTTGGAGCTGGCGGGTTTCGTCGAAATCGAAAAGCATCAGATTATTATGATCTCCCGTCATTACCACAATGGTATTTTTCCCCAGATCGGAGTTCTTAATTTTATTGAGGAAATTACCTAGGCTGTTGTTAGAATATTGATAAGCATTAAGGTTTTTAACTGCCAGCTCTTCTGTAACCAGTAAACGCTCTTTTAAGCTATCGGATAAACTAATTTTATATGGCTTGTAATCGGTTGGTAGCTCGAACGGAGTATGATTAGTGGTTGTTTGTACAAAAAAGAACTTGGGTTTAGAATCTTTTTGAGACAATTTATCAAATACATATTCAAATAAATACTCATCATACACTCCCCATTTATTCGATTTGCACTTTTTAAGCTCTGCCTGAATATGGGCCATCCCCTTAATTTCATCAAAACGCTGGTTGGCGGCAAATTCATCCATGGCGCGCCAGTTAGCTTTGCCACCTGTAATAAACTTTGTGTTATATCCCGAATTACTAAACGGAACAGCTACCGATGAGGGGAATCGGGTAAAACGATATTTAGTTTGAGATAAACTAACCGGCGAATTTACCATTAGGTATTCAAGGCTCTGGATGGTTATATTACCACTCGAAACAAAATTTCTGAATAAATAATCCGACTGGAAATGCGGCCGTAAGCTTCCCAGAAGATTCATTTTCTCCGAATCAAAGTTGATATTATAATTACTCATGCTCTCCATAAACACGAAAACCACGTTGGGTTTCTCGCGTTCAAGAAATGCGTTTTTCGGAGTTTTACTAAAAAGCTTATCTAGTGCGGTTGAATCTGACAATTGAGTAGAATCATCGGCAAAGTAATCGCGTGCCGCACCTATCGGATTAGAATAACCCAACAGTTGGAGGCTGTTTAACTCGTTTTCAATAATATTCTCACTTTTCTTACGCTCTACATACGAGCTTTTTAATGCATAAATACCGTTTATAGTAAGGAAATTAACGAACTTATTATCAGATACTTCAGAATCGTGAATTTGCAGCGGAAAAATTCCTACCGACTCTCTGATGCCGAGAAAATAAACTCCCATAATTAATAACACACCGATAGATTTAATACTTACATGCAGGTTAATATTAAAATCGGGCAGCGCATACACTTTCCTTTTCAGATAATACCTGAATCCAAGCAACATCCCTATCCAGGCTATAGCTATACGGATGATCGGGTAATCGGTCCATACCGAACTCATTACCGTTTGCGAATCATCATCGGCTAAACCGAAAATAATTACGCTGATATGTGTTTGGAAATAATTGTAATAGTATTGATCGACAAAAAGAATAATTGCCGACAAAGCAATGCTAAAGCCGCAATACCAAACAACAAATAAAGTTGCTCTTCTTTGGTACTCCTTATTTTTAATGAAAATTTCGCTGAAGTAAACTAAAAAAGGGATAAGCAGCGAGTAGCATATAATCATGGTATCAAACTGCATACCACGCAAAAAAGCAAAAATCACATCCCCGGGTATCTTTACAAGCTCTTTAAAATCGCCTAATCTAATAAAAAACCAAATTCTGAATAATGTGAATACCGCCAAAAAGAAGAGGTAAATCTTAAAGAGACGATAAAAATTATTAAAAAATCGGTTAATTTGATAGTCCATGGTAATTTAGCCTGCAAATTAACGCAATATTAATTAATTGTAAAAGATTTAAATCAAATGCACATCCTGATTGTTAACAACACCCGAATTCCGGCACACAAATACGGTGGTACCGAGAGGGTTATATGGTGGCTGGGTAAAGAGTTGGTAAAAAAGGGCCACGAAGTTAGCTTTCTAGTAGAGGAGGGTTCTACCTGTGATTTCGCCAAAATTATTCCCTACGATTTTAAGAAAACAGTAGAAGCACAAACCCCGGCCAATATAGACCTGGTTCATTTTTTTTATGGATTTCATGAAAAACATAACAAACCCGCAATTTACACCACGGGCTTAAACCACCATCCAAATGAAATCTTACCAGAAAACACCGTATTCGTATCTAAAAACCATGCTGAGAGATATGGAAGCAATGCCTATGTATATCATGGCATGGATTTTTCTGATTACGGAGATCCTGATCTGGATAATAAACGAAAATATTACCATTTTTTGGCCAAGGCGGCCTGGCGGGTAAAAAATGTTAGGGGAGCTATCGATATCATAAACAAATGCAGAGAGAAAATGATGGTGCTTGGCGGAACCAGGCTGAATATAAAAATGGGGTTTAGGTTTACACCACAGTTGAATATAAAATTTAAAGGTATGGTGGGCGGGGAAGAAAAAAATAATCTTTTACGGCATTCGAAGGGCTTGCTTTTTCCGGTTCTATGGCACGAGCCTTTTGGAGTTGCCATTACTGAGAGCCTTTATTTCGGTTGCCCGGTGTTCGGTACTCCCTATGGTTCACTTCCCGAGTTAATCCCTCCTTCCGTGGGCTTTTTGTCGGCCTCGGCAACGGATATTATTAATGCTATACAGAATAATGATTTTGATCCGAAAACCTGCCATGACTATGTGCTTGAGAATTTCAGTTCATTATTAATGACGGAAAGATATTTGGCGCTTTATGAAAAAGTATTGAAAGGCGAAAAATTAAACCCGTTGCCCCCCACCCTGCTTTTAAAACAGACTGAAAAGTTCTTACCCTTCACTAATTAAAAAATCATTTTAATACTAATATTTTTAGCATTATATTTGCTCGTATTAGTATTATGATTAGACTCAGCATTGCAGACAGGTTAAAAGTATATACCAGGTATATTGGCCAAAAAGTAATTTTAACAGGCAAAGAAGCAACATTTGGCAGCGAAGAAGGCGTACTTACAGGCGTTAACACATCTGGCATCCAGGTTAATATTAACCGGCAAAGCCGATGGATTCCGCTCTACGACAATTTCGAACTTTATGAGATTAAGGTTGTGTTGAAACCCTTGCGAATGCTAACAGAAAATATAAAAGATACCGCCAATAACCTACCGGTTCAAAATTTTATTACCCAGTACTACATTCAGCTTGGCTTCGACATGCCTATGTTTTTTTCTCCCGGACACCCGGCTAATTGCAGATACATTGAAGAACTAGGTATGGCAAGTTATACACCTCAGGAAATTGACCAGAATGTTCATAAATGCTATTAGATTTAACTGCAATACATTAAATTAAAACCTTTACAGGCACAAATGAGGTGTCAGGATAAAGAACAAAGAGGGAAATAGCATTGTCAACCTTAGTGCTTTACAATCGACATATAAAGAGTGTCTATACCCCAATCGAATTTACTGATACAAAGCTTACATTTATACGACGGTACGGCTTATTACCAGTGATACTTTTGCGGTATGTACAAATTAAAACAAGAACAGTTCTTGCCAATTACTCTTGATGAAGCCTGGAATTTTTTTGCCACACCGGCTAACTTAAATAAAGTAACTCCGTCAGGGTTGGTATTTCAAATCACATCAGACGTGCCGGATAAAATGTACGAAGGCTTAATCATAACTTACAAAATCAAGCCGATGTTAAACATCTCCGTTAATTGGTGTACCGAAATTACGCATATTAAAGAAAAGGATTTTTTTGTGGATGAACAACGGAAAGGGCCTTATTCAATCTGGCATCATGAGCATCATTTCAAAGCCATAAACGGTGGTGTTTTGATGACGGATCTTCTGTATTACGATATCGGAACAGGGGTATTTGGCTGGTTGGCTGGTAAACTGTTTGTTCATAAAAAGGTGAATAATATTTTCAAATACAGGTATCAGGTGCTTGAACAGTATTTTAAAAAATCAGATCATAAATCTTTGGCATAAACAAAATATCATCCCAGAAAGTCAGGTATGGCGCAAACTACTCCCAAATTTGTCGCTAAACTACCTTTCATCTACATCAAAAGAGCACCATCTTTGTTGTATAACCAACAACAAATACGATGCAAAAGATAAGCCCCTTTTTATGGTTTGACAGCAATGCTGAAGAAGCCGTTAATTTCTACACGTCTATTTTTAAAGAATCTAAAATAGAAACTGTTGTACGCTATAGCGAAGCCGGGCCCGGACCGGCCGGGAGTGTGATGACAGTGTCATTCGAACTTTTCGGTCAAAATTTCGTGGCACTAAATGGCGGGCCAATTTATAAGTTTACCGAAGCAATATCCTTTGTAATAAACTGCCACACACAGGAAGAAGTAGACGACTATTGGGAGAAGTTATCCGCTGGCGGCCAAATACAGCAATGTGGCTGGCTTAAAGATAAATTCGGGCTTTCATGGCAGGTGGTTCCAATCGAAATGATAAAGCTTTTTCAGGGAGAGCCAAAGAAATCACAAAAAGCAATGCAGGCAATGATGCAAATGAAAAAACTGGATATTAACGTACTTAAAAAAGCCTACGAAGAAGGATAATAAAAATCATAAAACTATGGAAAAGCAAACATTTAACATCGAAATTGAGGCTTCGCCCGAACAGGTATGGGATATTCTCTTAGGCGAACAAACATATCCTAAATGGACAGCCGTATTTGCCGAGGGCTCGCAGGTTGAAACCGATTGGAAAGAAGGCAGCAAAGCACTGTTCCTTGACGGGAAAGGCAGTGGAATGGTGGCCGTTATTGAAAAAAATATCCCCAATAAATACCTTTCAATTAAACACCTCGGAGAAATCAGAGACGGCAAAGAGGACACGGAAAGCGAAGCGGTGAAATCATGGTCAGGTGCGCTGGAAAACTATACCCTGCAGCCTGTTAACGGCAAAACACAACTTACCATTGATATGGATGTAACCGAAGAATTTAAGGACTATATGGCTGATAAATGGCCGAAAGCCCTTTTAAAAGTTAAAGAACTGGCTGAGAATCAAAATCAGTCTACTGGGTAAAATAGCTATTGAACAACAGGCTCTGTGCGGGTTTAATGCTTGCACAGAGCCTGTTTCTTTAAAAATATTCAATAATTATAAGCAGCAATTGCTCGCGTTAAGTGCTGGCCTTCCCATCCAAACCACTTAATTATTCCTTAGCGAACACCATGGGGCTATTTGAAGAACATCTTAAAACCTTACCAATTGGGCACATTCTAGTGCTATCTTTTGGTTATATTCTGTAGCCAGGTGCCTGTAGTTAGCGAGATCTACGATAGTTCCGATAAAACACAAACCGCCGGTTAATAAATAGAGTGCCCCCATCGCATACTGGCCAAGGATAAATCGTTGCAGTCCGGCAAGGCAAAATAGGCCCAACAGTGTAAAAAGAAGAATATTTTCAGGGCTCTGCCTTTTCCCGGAATAAAATGTCACAAACCGTTGTGCCTGCTGATCGGTCATGCCATCCATTACCTGTTGAACAAATGAAAATTCTTCGGCAGTGATTCCTTTTAGGTTGAAGAGTAGATTTTGATTCATAATTTCTTTTGCAAAGCAGTTCTTTTTATGCTTACTGATTCAAAAGTAAGCGCAGGCAGCGAAGAGGCGAATGCAAATTAGGCCGACGTAAGGAAGTACTAGGTAAAAGAAGGATTAAGGGCGGTAAACGTCCGAAGACTGCGTAATTTGACTGATAATATTGTATCTCTCCGACTAATGCCCTAGCTTTGAAAACCTAACATTAAATCCATGCGATATCTTTCTCTGGCAATTCTGCTGCTTCTCACGCTACCCGCCCAAAGTCAAACACTTACTGAACTGTGGAAAAAATACGGTTCGCAAGAATTTGATGAGGTGCTATCGCAGGCAAAGGCACTGGAAAAAAATGAGCCTGAGAATATCGAACTTAAATTTCTATTGGGACGGGTTTACACCGATATAGAAATGCCAGACAAAGCTCTACCCTATCTGCTTTATGTAGGCCAAAACGCGAAAAGCTTTACACAAGCATGGGCGTGGGCTTATTTGGGTACAGTCTATTTTCAGATGGGTGATTATCCGCAAGCGAAAAACTATCTGCAAAAAACGATAAGTTTAAATGTAACGCCAAACGTTACACGCTTTGCTATTAATAAATCTACACTTTTCGGCTTTGCCAATGCTTACAATGACTTTATCACAAAGGAAACTCAGCACATTATTTTTCATTTCCATCCAGAACTTATAAAAACAGGCCTGGATACAAGTGCCTTTATGAAGGAGAGGGAAAATGCCTTTACCGCTATAAACAAGTTTTTCACCGCAAGTGTTCCTAAAAAGATCGATTTCTTTGTTTGGAATTCCCAGGAAGCACTTACCACAACTACCGGCTCAAAATATCCTTACTCTATGCCAGCATTTAGTGTTTGTCAGACAGTTTACAATCAAACCGCCGGACACGAACTTACTCATGTAATCTCCCATCACAGTGATAAAATCCTTCAAAAATCGGCTATGATTAATGAAGGTACCGCAGTTTATTTTGACCAGGAGAAGATCAACAGGCTTCAGCACGCAAGAACTGTAGTGAGAAATGCGGGTTTAATAAGTATAACCCTTAAAGAATTTTGGAATGGAAGCAATATCGATGGAAAAGTATTGGATGCCGTAACGGGTGCATTTATCGAATACCTGATTGAAAAAAAGGGGAAAGACAAATTCCTACAGCTTTTCAGAGATCAAACTTATGAGAATGCCGTAAGGGTTTATGGATCTGACTTTAGCTCTATGGAAGCAGGTTTTGTTAAGAGCCTTCTATCTATTTCAACTCTCGCTGTTGCGAAAATTAGCGATGACGCTATAAACGGTGTAATAGAAAAGAATAACAAATCTGACCAATATTATAAAATCCTGATTCTTCTTGATGGTAAACCAGTAACAAGGGCTGTTCTGGAAAAAACAGATCCCGCAAAGATTAAGAATATTACGGTATTGAAGTCGAAGGAGGAAATTAAAGCTTATACTACGATGGATATTAATGGGGTGTTGCTGGTTTCTTTAAAAGATGGAAAATTATAGAGGCTTTTGCTCTATGCCGCTGGGCATCCAACTTTTTCTTGATAAAAAGTTGGGCAAAAATCAAGGCTTTCGAGTTTTGAGCTAAAAGATTGAAAGAAGGCTTATCTACAATCCAAGCCGTGGGTTACTGCAGTGCTGTATGTAAGGTACTGCTACACTTCTCCGGATTGTTTCCCTTTCGTCGTGAATGTTCCGGTTATCTATGCCTTCTTTCATTCTTTTTTAACGCTCAACCCTCTGAGGCCAATCTGGCGTGAGGCATTTTGGTGTGGATACAGGTGGCCTTAGGCAACCCTACAATTATTAGTCTCTCAACCTACGAAGACCGTGAATTCCGTAAGTGCCTGAAAAAGTTCTTGTATCAGCAGGGGTTTTGAGTGGTGGAAAGGGCATTGGCTGGTGAACTGAAGCGCAGGCATCAGCTTTGGAGGAGCCAGACGCAGCCCTGCGCGCTGATGCAAGAACTGAGCGCAAGGCTTTGAGCCAAAGGCACATTCAGGGTTTACACGCGTTTGGTCCTTTCCGCGCTGAAAGGACTAGTCTTCGCCCGGCAATGAGGGCGACGAAAGGAAATCATGAACGCTTTCTCGTTCTATGCCACTGGCCAGTAACTTATTGCCTTAAAGCCTGAATCCCTTTGAGTTCTCATATTCCCAAATTTCCCTATCTTCCCCTCTTATTAACCATCACAATGAATCCAATCCTAAATAAAAATTTATTCTTTGTAAAAGAGCATCGTGGCTTTTTTAAAGCAGCAAACAATTACGATGTTATTGATCCTCTAACACAGCAAACCATTATGCAATGCCGTGAGCCCGACCTTGGCTTTTTCACCAAGATTTTCCGCTTTAGCGAGTATAAAACAATGACACCATTTAATATTATAATTACCGACGCAACGGGTACTCCTATTCTCCGGGTTACCCGTGGGTTTACCCTTTTCAGATCTGTAGTTGAGGTATTTGATGAGAAGGAGGTACTAATAGGCCGATTTCGCCAACGCATGCTTTCTATAGGCGGAAAATTTGAGGTACAGGATACCATGGGACAAACCTTATGTATGCTTAAAGGGAAATGGAGCAGTTGGGAATTTAATTTTACACAGGGTAATTTTGCATTGGCTAAAGTGAGTAAGAAATGGGCGGGACTAGGACGCGAGTTGTTTACTTCGACTGATAATTACATGCTTGAAATAACCGAAACTGTACCACCAAATG
>JACMJM010000018.1 GCA_014380615.1 Sphingobacteriaceae bacterium | reverse complement strand
CTACTCGGAAACGAGTACCAGGGGTAACCGGTTTAAATCTTCTAACTGCCATGTCTTAATTATATATTGCTGTAAAAGTCAATAACTTCACCTTCTTTCATCGTCACGATGGCCTTTTTGTATTTAGGAGTACGTCCTGATACTAATCCAGCTTTTGTTTGACGATTTTTTGATTTTCCAGATACCACCATTGTATTGATAGCAATGATGCTAACACCATACATTTGCTCAATCGCAGTTTTGATCTGCAATTTATTGGCTTTGGGATCTACTTTAAAAGAATAGCGGTTTGACTTTTCTGTTAAAGCCGATGCTTTCTCTGTTAAAATAGGTTTCTTTAAAATTTCCATATTACTTGGCGAACGCCTCCTCCAACATTTTAACAGAACCGGTGGTTAACAAAAGCTTTCCTGCGTTTAATACATCATGTGTATTCAAATCAGCAGCAGTTACAACTTTCGCTTTCTTAAGATTTCTGCTTGATAAATAAATATTGTTGTTAGCAGCTGGTAAAACCAATAAGGTTTTCACATCGCCAACTTGTAAATCGCTAACCAGCTTTGCGTAGCTTTTAGTTTTAACAGCATCAAATGAGAAATCCTCAAGAACTACTATATTATTATCTAATGCTTTGTATGTTAAAGCTGATCTACGAGCCAGTTGCTTAAGTTTTTTATTTAACTTGAAGCTGTAATCACGTGGTTGAGGACCGAATACACGACCACCACCATTGAAAAGAGGAGATTTAATGTTACCCGCACGGGCTCCACCTGTTCCTTTTTGTTTATGTAATTTACGGGTTGAACCGGCTATTTCGTTACGTTGCTTAGATTTGTGAGTACCTTGGCGTTGGTTAGCCAGGTATTGTTTAACATCTAAGTAGATCGCATGATCATTTGGTGTAACACCAAAAATCGCGTCAGGAAGTTGCACCTTGGCACCTGTTTCTTTACCTGCTATGTTTACTACGTTAACTTCCATCTCCTTATTTATCAACGATTACGTAAGAACCTTTAGCTCCCGGGATTGAACCGCTAACTACTAATAAATTTTGTTCAGCATACACTTTCAAAATTTGAAGATTTTGAATTTTCACCCTGTCACCACCAGTACGACCCGCCATGCGCATTCCTTTGAATACACGAGAAGGCCATGAAGATGCACCCAATGAACCTGGCGCTCTTAACCTGTTGTGCTGACCGTGAGTCTGCATACCAACACCCGCAAATCCGTGACGCTTTACAACACCCTGAAAACCTTTACCTTTTGAAGTTCCGACTACATCTACGAAGTCGCCTTCAGCAAAAATTTCAACAGTTACTGTGTCGCCTAAACTTTTCTCATCTTCAAACGTTTTAAACTCCACAAGCTTACGCTTAGGAGTAGTGTTTGCTTTTGCGAAATGTCCTTTAAGTTGTGCGGAAGTGTTTTTTTCTTTCTTTTCGTCGAAAGCTAACTGAACTGCTTCGTAACCGTCTTTCTCAGAGGTACGAAGTTGCGTTACAACGCAAGGGCCAGCTTCGATAACCGTACAAGGGATGTTTCTCCCCTCGGCATCAAAAATGCTGGTCATTCCTACTTTTTTTCCAATAATTCCTGACATTTTCTTTTTTATCTTATTTATGCCCATCGAAGCAGTAGGGCTTCGCTCAAGGCATGGTACTCCCTTTTAGGGAGGGCAAAGATAGAAACTATTGATTAATAATCAAATAGTGAGTTAGTTATTTTATTAAGATTTTTCTGTAATTGTTTTTGGAAGTACGTTATCGGAATTATTCGGCTGTAAATATTCTCTAAAGAGATAGATAACCTGTGGCAGGTATAGCTCTACAAGGATTAAAACTTTTCAATCAAACGGTTGTTCAATTTCTAAACTAACAATTAAAATCATGAAAAAGAATGCTTTAAAAATTATTGGGGCAGTACTAATACCCGCTATTTTTGCCTGCAACAGTACATCTAACGACAATGCGAGCGCAGATTCCACGGCGGCCGACACTACAGATATGCAGTCATCTTATGTAAACTTAAGTACAGGCGAGCCTGTAACAGTAGTTAAGGATGCCGAAAGCGGGCAGTATGTATATAGCGACACAAAGAAACCTATTGAGAAAGATTTTTTCTTTGTTGATGTAAGCACTCAGGACACTTTATACGGAACTACCGGAGTAGTAGTAAACAATGCGGTTATTAAATCGCCCGCAGGCAGCTGGACCTTAAACGAGTCGATGGTTGAACGCGAAGGCGATGAAATAAAGATTAAGACCGCTGACGGAAAGTTAAAGGTTGACGGTGAGGAAATGAAATATAAGGAAGGCGACACCAAGGTAAAGGTTGACGGAGAAGAAACAAAAACTAAAACTTCTGATTCAAAAACCAAAACAGACGGTGCTGAATCAAAAACGAAAACCGGCGATACTAAAGTTAAAGTAGATGATTAAATAAACAGTAATTCATTGCGTTTTTTAAAGAGGCTGTATCCGAAAAGATACGGCCCTTTTTTGTATCAGTTATTGTTAACAGCGATAAAACAACACTAAATCTTCTTTCCGAGGGCCTATCTCAAAATTAATTTATTGTGCTGTAAATGTGTACGTATAAATTTCTCCGTCGAAAAGATTCTTTATACTATATTTTAAGGTAGTAGCTGTTAACGACAGTACGGTAAATTGCAGCATCAGATCGATACTATCGTCTGAAAGAATCAGTTTATCTCCTTTTACCTCCCATTTTCCTTCTACATAAATCTGTGGATCTCCTGGCTCGCAGGTGGTCAAACCCTCATCAACCCTATATATCCCGCCAACAAGAAACCTTTCGATGTTATCCAGCTCGCAGGTCTCATAAGTAGTATGTAACGCATCGAGGCCAGCCTCGGTATAAGCTGTTAATTTCCAGCTCTTACCGGTTAACAATTCAGTTTTAACGGTAATTTTATTTGAAGGCGTAAATATTGAGTCGTCCGTTCTGCAAGCAAAACAGGTTACTATTAATAAAAGAAGTACAGGCAGAATTTTTCTATTCATAATGTAAATGTAGAATTAATGATTTAATTTTTCAATCAGCCTGGTACTTTGTTTAGCGCCATACTCCAACCTCTCCCTGAAAAAATCTTTCACCTGATTAAAATGGGTAATGTATCCCTCCATGTCGCCATATTCAATTATTGATGCCCACTCTCTTACCGCGGAGTGAAACTCTAAATCATCTGCCCGAATACTTTTATCGTATAAAGCGGCCTGAATGGTTTCCTCGAGCAAGGCTTCGTTTTTGAAAAGATACTCGGCTATACCAAGCCTTAATCTGAAAGGAGGTGTTTGACAGATAAGGTTTTCATAGGGATTCACTTTCATCTGATACCAGGAGTCTACCATAGCCAGCAAGCTTAAGTGGGAATTAGGCTGATGGTTCTCCCCCTCTTCACCCATTTTAAAATCTTTCATTACATCGGTATCGAGCGTAATAAAATCTCTTTCCCCGTGAAACACGAATTCGCTGGCCGCCTTAACCCGACTCCGAAAATCCTCCTCTTTTTCACAAATCATTAGTTTGAACAATTCCGATTCCGACTGGGCGTATTGTCTGACTTGTTTACGTGCAAAAGGGTTAAGTATCGCCAAGCCTGCGTATACATGTGCCTTGTAACTAAAAATGCGAAGGGTGGTTAAAATTTTAACATTATCTATCCCGGTAGAATAGGCTCCGTGATCCCAGGGATAAAAACCTGAGTTTTTCCAGGCTGTACCCATGCTTTCGAAACCCATATGTGTTACTGCCTGAGTGTCGGCCATTATCTGGTCGTGCTGTAAAAAGGTCTCAATTTCAATGATTTCAGAATCGAGAGCCTTGTAAATTTCCATTCCGGCTCTATATGCTGATTCGGAAACTTTATGCGGCACCACAATCAGCTTTTGTCCGTCTGTAGCAAACGAGGGCCCATGGAGTGAATGACAAGTAAAAATATGGATCTCTTTTGAGAGGTAGTTTTCGAAGGCAGCGATTTCGGGATGTTTAACAGATGTTTGGCCGGCAACGATTGTACCGGGCTTTATTGATCGAGCTACAGATGACACCACAGGGGCAATATTTGCCGTTTCGACAGAGAAAAGCAGAAAATCAGCCTTTTTGGCCACCAAATGCGCATCCTCAAGTATTACAACCGAGGTTCCTTCGAAAGCTTTCTGAAGGCGACCGAAATTCGCTGGCAAATCACACCCAAAAACATCATAGCCTTTTTCGGCCCATTTGCGAGCGCATAAGGCTCCCATATCTCCCAAACCTATGATACCGATATTCATTGGGTAAATATAAGAAAGAAGATGTTTTTGCATACCTTATTATTTATCCATGGCAGCAGCTAATTATTGATTCGGCGGAAATTTATCAAAGTTGATAGGTTTTCAACCTCTGATTTAACCGTATAAAGACATTGTTGGCGACCATAAAACAGAATAAGCCGCATCAGCGGGTTGAATCTGCCGGTCGTAATTCATGTGAGGTTTAATTTTTTGTATTTAATAAAATCCCTATTTTCACCTTTATAATATCCAAACCATTTATGAGACAGCTAACGTGCAAAAGCCTTTCCCTTATTTTAATAAACCTTTTCTTATTTACACTAATCGTGCAGGCGCAGGATACTTCTAAAGTAATTAAGAAGGCCCCGGCAAAAACGGTGACACAGCCAGCAAAAAAGGCGGCTTCACCAGCGGCCAAAACAGCCGCTCCTCAAGGTGCCGCTGTAACCCAACCGGCAGCGACAACCAATCCACCTGCGGCCCCACTCCCTGCCGACAACTCCCTGAATGGACAATATGAAGCTTTATTAAAGAACTCATGGATGCAACAAGGATATAAAGTAATTAATCCGGGCAGGCTTACAACTTTATGGAAAAGCGTAAACGATACATTGATAAACACCAAAAAGCAACTGGCTGATTCCCGACGAATAATTAATGAGCAGGAAAAGCAACTTGCTGATCTTAAAACTCAACCAGCTCCTAAAGTAACTAATACAGAAATTAAGGCTGTAGCGGTTAAGCAAATTGAAGTATTGGGAATGGCGGTAGATCTTGCTACTTACAATTGGATTGTATGGGGAACCATACTGGCGTTGGCTTTAGGATTGGCCGGAATTCTTCTTACTAAGGCCAAGAATTCTATGGATTCTAAACAATATAAAGATCAGTACGAGGAAATATCTTCAGAATACCAAACCTATAAAGCGAAGGCTAAGGAAAAAGAGCTAAGGCTTGCACGTGAGCTTCAGACTGAAAGAAATACTATCGAAGACCTTCTGGCTAAACAAACCGAAGAACCCGCAGCTAAGAGAGCAAAAAAATAAAAACGTCATCCAGTAAAAAAGCCTGAGCAGATCAACTGTTCAGGCTTTTTTATTTCGAATCTTCTGTACTTAAACTTTGATTTCTACTTCAACACCGCTAGGTAATTCAAGTTTCATCAAAGCGTCTACAGTTTTAGAGTTAGAGCTATAGATGTCTAACAATCTCTTGTAAGAACAAAGCTGGAACTGCTCACGAGCTTTTTTGTTCACGTGCGGTGAACGTAAAACCGTGAAGATTTTCTTCTCTGTTGGAAGAGGAATCGGTCCGCTAACTACTGCGCCTGTAGGCTTTACAGTTTTAACGATTTTCTCAGCTGACTTGTCAACCAAGTTGTAATCGTAAGATTTTAATTTGATTCTGATTCTTTGGCTCATTTTATTTTGTTTTAAACCCGGCTTAAGAGCTATTAATTAAGCAAGGCGATGAATATGTGTGATGCCACCGATTTTAAGAGATTACACCGATTATCAGTGTAATCCCTCAATCTGTGTAATCCTTAATTATTTGCTTCAGCTTTTTTACCTTTTGCTTTCGCGATTACTTCTTCTTGTATATTTTTAGGAGCTTCTTCATAATGGTCAAATTCCATGGTTGAAGTTGCACGGCCTGAAGTGATGGTACGTAACTGAGTTACATAACCGAACATTTCAGAAAGAGGCACCGTAGCCTTAATTACTTGTGCGCCTGCACGAGAATCCATTCCTAAAAGCTGGCCACGACGACGGTTCATATCACCAATTACATCACCCATATTTTCTTCAGGTGTAAGTATCTCTACTTTCATAATCGGCTCCATTAATACCGGACGAGCTTTTGGCAAAGCTTCGCGGAAAGCAGAACGCGCGCATATCTCAAAAGACAAGGCATCTGAATCGACTGCGTGAAATGAACCATCAATCAAACGAACTTTCATATCCGGAAGAGGATAGCCTGCTAATACACCATTGGCCATAGCAGCGGCAAATCCTTTTTCTACAGATGGAATAAACTCACGTGGAATAGAACCACCTGAAATTTCGTTCACGAACTGAAGACCACCTTTTTCGTAATCAGCATCGATCGGAGAAATAACAATCTGAATGTCGGCGAATTTACCACGACCACCAGTTTGTTTCTTGTATGTTTCTCTGTGTTGAACAGTTCCTGTGATAGCCTCTTTGTAAGCAACCTGCGGAGCCCCCTGATTTACTTCAACCTTAAATTCACGTTTTAAACGATCCATTAAAATATCCAAGTGAAGCTCGCCCATTCCAGAAATCACTGTCTGACCAGTTTCTTCATCCGTTTTAACGTGGAATGTAGGATCCTCTTCAGCTAATTTACCTAAAGCCATACCTAATTTATCTACGTCTGCCTGAGTTTTAGGCTCGATAGCTAAACCGATAACCGGCTCAGGGAAGTTCATAGACTCCAGAATGATTGGATGTTTCTCCTCACAAAGAGTATCTCCTGTTTTAATATCCTTAAATCCAACTACTGCAGCAATATCACCAGCACCAACATTAGGGATAGGATTTTGCTTGTTAGCGTGCATTTGGAAGATTCGTGAAATACGCTCTTTATTACCAGAACGCATGTTGTATATATATGAACCCGCATCCAGATTACCTGAGTAAACACGGATAAAGCACAAACGACCAACAAATGGGTCGGTAGCGATTTTAAATGCCAGAGCCGCAAACGGTTCTTTAACATCCGGCTTACGAAGAATCTCCAGGCCTGTATCAGGGTGAGTTCCTACAATACCTTCAACGTCCATAGGTGAAGGAAGTAATTCCATCACATAATCAAGCATAGTTTGAACACCTTTATTTTTGAAAGATGAACCACATACCATCGGAACAATTTTAGCATCTAAAACAGCCTGACGTAAAGCGTCAAGAACTTCGCGTTCTGTAATAGTTTCAGGAGCGTCGAAGAATTTCTCCATTAAGCTCTCATCATACTCAGCAACTGATTCTAATAATTTCTCTCTCCACTCAGCAACTTCCTCAAGCATATCTTCTGGAATCGGCACTTCTGTAAAGGTCATACCTTTATCATGCTCGTTCCAAACGATTCCACGATTGTTGATCAAATCAACCACACCCAGAAAACCATCTTCAGCACCGATTGGCAATTGCAAAGGAACTGCGTTGCTTCCAAGCATATCCTTAACCTGCTTAACAACTTTTAAGAAGTCGGCACCAGAACGGTCCATTTTATTAACGAAACCAATACGGGCAACGTTGTAGTTGTTTGCTAGTCTCCAGTTAGTTTCAGATTGAGGCTCAACACCATCAACAGCTGAAAACAAGAAAACCAATCCATCCAACACACGTAATGAACGGTTTACCTCTACGGTAAAATCCACGTGACCGGGAGTATCAATAATATTGATATGATAAGTTTGCCCTCTGTATTTCCAATCAACAGTAGTTGCTGCTGATGTGATGGTGATACCACGCTCCTGCTCCTGCGCCATCCAGTCCATTGTTGCGGCACCTTCGTGCACTTCACCAATTTTATGGCTAACCCCAGAATAGTAAAGAATACGCTCAGTTGTAGTGGTTTTACCCGCGTCAATGTGAGCAGCGATTCCTATGTTTCTTGTAAATTTTAAATCTCTTGACATTATTTTTGAATTAATGAAGGAATGAAGGAATGAAGGAAAGAATATTCTCTCATTCACTCATTCATTCATTCAATCATTTTTTCCTTAGAACCTGAAGTGTGAAAACGCCTTGTTAGCTTCAGCCATTTTGTGAGTATCTTCTTTTTTCTTCACTGCGGCACCTTCGCCTTTAGAAGCAGAAATGATTTCTCCGGCTAATTTCTCCATCATGGTTTTTTCACCACGACGACGAGCGTAAAGGATCAACCATTTCATACCCAAAGCAATTTTACGCTCCGGACGAACCTCGGTTGGAACCTGGAAGTTAGCACCACCTACACGACGAGATTTAACCTCAACAGCAGGCATAACATTATTTAAAGCTTTTTTCCATGCTTCTAATCCGCTTTCGCTGGTTTTTTTCTCAACCAACTCAACAGCATCATAAAAAATAGAATAAGCAATAGATTTTTTACCGTCGTACATCATATTGTTTACGAAACGGGTTACCATCACGTCGTTAAACTTCGGATCTGGCAGAAGGATTCTCTTTTTTGGTTTTGACTTT
>JACMJM010000017.1 GCA_014380615.1 Sphingobacteriaceae bacterium | reverse complement strand
TCTTAGTTCGACGGGGCAGGATTAAACCATGTTTTCCGGACTGGATGCCTACGCAGGCCAGGAGCTAAAGGCGCTTTACATTTCCGGTCGAGGGGCAACTGCCGGAACAAAAGACAGAAAAACCTAACACTCTACCCAACAAGTAACCGAAGCGCGAGCGGTGGGACGAACAAAAAGGCGAAGCCCTCATGAGAGCCTTAAAAAACAAAAAACAAAACGAATAAATACGGCTGAGTATATTTTTGTTCTTGATTTTTTGCTTACTTTTTTATCAAGAAAACCGACCGGAGGGAGCTCATGAAAGCCATAAAAAAACAATACACACATTGAATAAAAGTGAGATGCCTGCCCGGCATAGAGGGCAAAACGTCAACTTACGACAATGGTATATAGTGAGTATTGATGAAGATGGGATTTAATTCTGTTGAGGAGTTGAAAGCTACGAATCAAAAAGGCATTACCTTCCCCGCATGCAAATTAACTTCAAATCCTGAAAGGATCTCCGTAATCCTCTCCCTCAAACTCTCCGGCTTTATTATCTTCGCCTCGTCGCCAAACATCATATACCATCTGGCAAAGCCCTCCAATGAGGCCGTAAAAAAGTTCATTTCCACATACTCCTTCTCGTCACTTTCAGAAACGAAACCATTATAATATTTCTGCTCATCCAGATATTTGTGAATTCTTTTACCAACTTGTATCACAACTTCATGTAATTCCCTGTCGTGGCATTCTTTTTTAAGATATTCCTTTAATGTAGGGTACTGGTTTTTAAAGTTGTCGTCGGTTACAGATAAATTTGAGATCCTATCCATGCGAAAGTCCCTGATAGCATTACGCATTTTGCAAAAAGCGATGAGGTGCCAATAATTGTCGAGGTAAAAAACTCCTATGGGCTCAATACATCTTACCGAACTCTCCTGACGATAATGGGTAAAATAGTGAATGGTTAATGCTTTTTTATCCGAGATACTCCGCATTATGACGGGAATCAGGTTCAAGTCTGAGTGACTTCGCAATTGCTTTCTCGACTTTAAGACTTCGATATGAGAATCCATATCTTCCAGATAGTCCTTCTCCCCTTTTCGCAGCACGGCCTTTATTTTGTACATGGCCGACTTGTAATCCTTGCTTGTTGCCGAGTCGGTTAATTTCTCAACCAACTTTTCGGCCGTAAGAAAGGCCGCTGCCTCTTCCCTGGTAAACATTACTGGCGGCAACCGGTATCCGTCTACCAACGAATATCCAACGCCCGCTTCGCCTATTACAGGAATTCCGGCTTCTTCCAATGCTTTTACGTCGCGATATACGGTGCGTAAGCTTATTTCAAAGCGGTCGGCTATTTCTTGTGCCTTCACAATCCGCTGCGATTGAAGCTGAATCAAAATTGCCGTTAACCTATCGATGCGGTTCATTCCAAAACAAATGTTTCGTAATGATAAGAAATTGAATTAGAAACTCCCGGTGCCATTTCCTCTTTTGAGATAAGATAGCAAAGTAGTGTTGGTAACCTCCTTCTGGATATCAATAAAGTCAGGGTACTCAATTTCCTGCGTGCCTATAATAAAGCGGGGTTTTATTTTAAAGGTTACCACCATACTCTTCTCGGTTTGCGATGTAAGAAATTCGCTCACCGCCTTTTGATTCTCCGGACTCGAAATCAGGGGATAGAAGTCTTTATCGACCCTTACCGGCAACGTAGTCGTCCCGCCGTTGGGCGCTATGGTTACTTTTTGATCGATGAAGCCCGCAAGCAACTCTGTATCTTTAATAAAAACCTTATACTCGAAATTATTTATCCCGGCCTCCTCTGTGCCGTTATTTGTTACCTGCAATTGCAGTGTTGCCTTAACCGGCATTTTTTGCTGCATATAAGCAAAAGCCAATTGTGGGGCTTGTAATAAATTCAGCCCTCCGTTCGAAATTAATTGTCTGGCATCGGTACCGGCTATATAAACGCTATCAGCAGTTACAATCGCGTAGGTACATTTCTCGAGTGCTTTAAGCTGATCCGCCTGTTCTTTCACTTCGCAGGAGGCAAAGAGCATTAAAGCGCATATAGTAAAAAGTTGTGATTTCATAAGTTTATAACTCCAAAACGGGCTTAATGATTTATAAAAATGGATTTGTTAGGTGCGTCTTAAAGTTTTTATCGCTAAAACCCACTCCTTGCGCTTGCATACAGAGCATGTTTTAGGTTCATTAACTTCCTCGGTGTTTCCACAGTAAGCACAGGCATGCAGGCCGGGATGATAAATTTCTACGCTCTTTTTAAGATATAGATCAGGATAAAGTGGCAAACCTGGTTTTACGTCCTTATCCTCATAATAAAGCAAACTTATAGCCCCCGAGGTTTCAATAATGGCATTCCTAACCTGTCCGAGGTGTTCTACATTAGTAATTCGCAGCTCGGCAAAAAATTCATCCTGCGAAAGGTCTTCTTTATCAAAATCCTCAATCGAAAACTTACCATTGCGTATCAGGTATATGGGCTTGCCCTCTATCAATTGCTCAAACGGAAGATATTTACCACTTAACCAGGTTACGGCACGATACAGGCCCACAACAACTATAAAAACAATCACAGCAGGAATTATTCCTACGTCTTTGTAAAACATGGGGTCGCCGGCGGCAGAGCCCAAGCCGATAATAATTACCAATTCAAAAATGGAGAGTTGTTTTATCCCCCTTTTACCAGATGTACGGAGCGCGGTAAGGATAAAACAAAACATAATTACCGAGCGCAACAATACCTCTAGAAGAAAACTAAGAGGTTCATCGCCAAGAAGTAAACTTTTTATTTCAATGCCCTGCATTCGTGTGCTTTAGTGTATTAACGTTTACTCATCTAATAAGTTTAAACCGCTCTTTGCTATCTCGCTGTCTGGAAACACATGGAGGGTTTTCAAATAAAATTCTTTTGCTTTTCCGGTATCACCAAGCTGGGCATAGCATAAGCCGATATTGGTTAACGACATTTCGCGGTAACTCATAGCCGATGAGCTTAAAAGAGTAATGTAACGATACTTGTCGATCCAGGAATTACGCGTAAAAAAGTTGTAGCTCTTTTCAAATAAGGGTATCGCTTCCGCAAATTTATCCTGCTTAACATACTTCATTCCTTTATTATGGCTGTGCGGAATAAACGTGCGCAGAGAAAATGAGATGAGCAGATAAGTTACCAAGCCATAAAACGGAGGGTCGGGAACACCTAAGCGATGCCAGGCAAAAATAAGTACCATGGCAAAAAGAAACTGAGGGATAAGTGCCAGCCAGGCAATTTTACGCACTACCGAAATATTAGAACTCATGATTTAGGTTTTAAAACAGAACAATATTACCATTCTTTTCTGAAGAACCGCATCAACTTAGTTCTACAAAAGCGAACACAAAGCTTTAATTACCACCAAAAATATTTTTTATCTTTAATACCTTTGCCCCATGCGAGAGCCATTTGACATTGAACTGGGAGAAATAATTTACTCGGTTTTCCCTGAAGAGGATGAAACCTATACCATATTTAAAGAGGGTGTTGAATACCTTAAAATTCAAAAAGATACGGATGAACATTGGCTAAAGCTGGATGAAGAAACCGATTTACCCTTATTTACCGAAAACGACGAAGTGAATCAAATTGGCCGGGCAATAACCGGGTACAAAGAAGAAGACCCGGAGAAGGATCAAGACGAAGAGGAATAGTTATTTAATAAACATCCTTACTTTAAACAGTATCGTTTTCCCGTTATCGTTATCTGCCGTAAGGTAGAGATCAAGAAGCCCTTTTCTGATTTCGGACACGGCGACAGATTCTATTTTTACATTATTGAATGATTGGCTGATAACCGACAGCGGAAGCCAGTTTAAAGTGGATATCGAATCTGCGTCAAGTTTTTTAGATGCCTCACTTATTATTCCTAAATAGCTTTGACCTATCTCTCCGTCTTCGATGGTGCTTTTTGAAAACTCTTCAGAACAGGTAACGAATAAAATATCCCGTTTAGAGTAAAAAGTCAAGCCCGAAATGCCTGCATCGGGACTGGGAGCAACAAAAGGAATTATTCTCACATTGCTTTGCTGTTGCTTTTCTAAAAAATCTGCAGGTAAGCTTATAAAATAATTTCTAACGCCAGATGTATTTCTTCGGTTAGCCAAAATAAATTGCTCGTTAATTTTGGCAAAACCCTCAATATTAAGCTTTTCAATCTTGGCGGCTATTTTATCATAAATCACTTTTAGACTGGTTTTACTGATGTACTTATCTGAAAGATTTATTTGAAAAATACTGTCGCGGTAAGGTGTTATGGTTCCCGAGCCTAACAACCAGATTTTCTTATCGATAATGTCCGATGATTCGATATCCGGCTTTATTGGTTTCGCGATGCGCCCAGCTTCTGAATTAAAAAGACGAATCTTACCTATCGCTTTAAAGGCCGTATCTAAAATCAATACCTCACAGGCATCATCGCCCATCAAATACAGTTTTCCTTTATGAAAATTTAAGGTTGATCCCGATGGATAGTCAATTTCCTGCACTTTAAGCAGTTCAGTTTTCATCACCTGTTTCTCTTTATCCCGGCAGGAAGCAAAAAGAAAAAAAAGAAGTATGAGAGTCGGGAAACGCATACGCATCATAACAGCGATGATGCGCTATAGTTGACAATTTTCTTAAACTAACTCAAATTAAGCCATGAAGCGAGGCTCCTTTCACCGCAAATCGTTCAATTCTCCGCTCAACTTCCGGATCTTTTATCAGTTCGGGCGCGTGATGAGGCTTTTTGCGGGCGTCAATTATTAACGGCCCCCGGCAGCCCCAGTGCTTGTTTTCTGTAAAGCTGTTTATCCCGTAAATATCATGCGAAGGATTGCTCCTTGTAAACGTAACCCACACCAGGTTATTGATTGTTTCGGCGGTGAATGCGGCGTTATCGCATAAAATCATCAGGGGAATGTTATTATTGTCGTGAGATTTGAGATGCTTATTTAAAATCTCAATCTGCGCTTCGGTTTCTTCCGGAGAGACGTATGCCGGAGCTTCTACTGCCAAAACACCCGGAAGTGCCAACTTATAATTGTTAAATGGCCGTGGAAGGCCGAAAACGGCTGGTAATTCTTTCAGAAGCTCCCTTTTTATCTCACCTGCTGCAGCAAAAACTACTTTTGAGCCGGTGTTTAAATCGCCACCGGTATAGTCCAGAGTATCGATAGTGGTTTTGGTATAAAAATGCAGATCACGGCTGAGATCAATACGCTCCAGAACGTGCATCAAAAAACCCTCAATATCGTGAGTATGAAGATCCTGATTATCTTCTTTTGCTGCGATAAAAAGGTATTTGGCCAGGCTTAATTGATTCTTTCCTAAAATATGGTTGGCGATAGTCAGAATCTCCTGCGGCTTCCTGCCTGATAAATACGGAGTATAACGTTCGCTTCCGATAGCGAATAAAAGAGGATGTACACCTGCTGCATCTACCGCGTTTACTTCATGCAATCCATTAATTTCTTTGGGTATGGCAGATCCCGTAATCTCATGTATCAGCGCTCCAAAACTAGTGTCCTCTTGTGGCGGCCTGCCTACCACCGTGAATGACCAGATTGGATTTTTACGATGATATACATTATGAACCTTCATTAAAGGGAAAGGATGCGTTAAACTATAATATCCGAGATGGTCACCAAAAGGGCCTTCAGGTTTATTTTCGTTAGGATAAACGGTACCTGTAATAACAAAATCGGCGTCTGTAGAAATACAAAAACCTTCCTGGTCGTAAAAGTATCTGAAACGCCGGTTTCCTAATGCTCCGCCAAAAGTTAGTTCTGATAAGCCTTCAGGCAGGGGCATTACAGCTGCCAAAGGGTGAGATGGCGGCCCACCAACGAAAATGCTCACCTTTAGCGGCTGCCCCTTCGCATTTGCTTTCGACTGATGAACACCGATTCCTCTATGCAACTGGTAATGCAGGCCGATTTCTTTATCGGGTACATAATCATTTCCGCTTAGCTGAATCCGGTACATTCCAAGATTTGAGTTCATTACCCCTGGCTTATCACTATCTTCTGTGTAAACCTGCGGCATGGTTACAAATGGTCCGCCGTCGTTGGGCCAGTTTACAATCTGAGGCAACTCGGATATCGCTGTTTTTCCGAAAAGAATGGGTGCCTTCCAACGCCCTTGCATGGGCAATGCCGAAAACGCAGTTAGCGCAACATTTAGGTATTTAAAAGGATTTTTGGCGGCCTTAACAGGATCAGATTTCAAATCAACCAACACCTTGATCTTCTCAAGCGTATCCCTAAAAAGAAATCGCGAACGATCTAATGTTCCGAACAAATTCGATACTGCAGGGAATTTACTTCCCTTGATGTTTTCAAAAAGCAGGGCCGGCCCCTGATTTTCATACACTCTTAAGTGTATGGCCGCCATTTCGAGATGCGGATCAACCTCTTCTTTAATACGTACAAGGTGACCATGCTTCTCGAGATCTGTAACACAGGCTGCTAAACTATTATATCCCATCAAAGCAAAGGTATGAAATAGATTTTTCGGGCTTAAAGATTTGTATGTGAAAGTTATACTTTAAACCTTTTCTACCCTAAATAAATAAACATATTACCTCTTTACGTGATCCGCTAGTTGAATTCTTTTATCGGGATTTTTATCTTCAATACAAAGTAGAATTATGATGGATATTACCGGGATCAAAAAAGAGATCAGAAACCAGAACCAAAATTTTCGCCCCTGATTTTTAGCAAGCAACCCGGCGATAATTTGTGGAGATAACAATATTCCTAAAGCAAAAATAAGTAAAGGAATTTCGGGCATAGAAACATTTTTTGCTGCAAAAATAAAATTCATTTAGCAATCTCTCCTGCCTGCTCTATAGCCGGATGAATCTCTTTTTTACTATATAATTCAATCCGGTTTAAAACATTTATAGCGATGGTAAGCCAGATTACTCCCATACATAAACCAGCTATTACATCGCTGGCGTAATGAACCCGAAGATAAATCCGGCTTAGGCCAATTGATAAAATAAATACAACAAGGAAAGAAATTAAAAGCGTTTTAATTTTCGGATTAAGGTTTTGCCTGTAGATAAAATAGATAATCAAGCCAAAAAACGTGGCGCTCATCATAGCATGTCCGCTTGGAAAACTTAAGCCTCTGGCAGGTTCCATTAACGGAATTAATGGCCTGGGGCGGTTAAATATCATCTTAAGCACCGACATTAACAATAAACTACTGAGTGAAATGGCCGGAATTTTAATCGAATACCATCTGTGCTTTCGGATAAAAAGGAAATAGCAAATCAGTAAAAGATTAGCGGCAATCATTACCTGATAATTTCCGATCACGCTTAATAAGTGCATTACGGTGGTAACACCTTCCCTTATATAAGGGCTAAGAAGCTGAAAAACAACCTGATCAAAATGTTCTTTATCATCCCAAAAAACATATTTGGCGATAGCGATAAAGGCGATTAACGATGTGAGAAAAAGAAAAACGGTTAAAAGTGTTTCTGCTGTAAAAAGCATCACTCCAGCAATACTACGTCGGTATATTTTCTTTACTCCTCTAAACATATTCAAAATATCTCTATTGAAGGTAAGCACATTATCCTTCCAACTCCAGAAAGACAGAAAAAGCGTTTACCCTCAACAAGCAGAGGGTTAGTACGCTTAAATTCCTGTAAAAAAATCCCAGGAATCAAAGGGTTATCTTCTTGGCCCCCGCAACAAAAATTTCTCATTTTTTTTCTCCTCCTTATATAATTTAATGGAATTAAGATACTTCTCTACAGACCTTACTTCTTCTTCGGCAACCATATTAGGTTAAATACTTGAATAATGATTTATGAAATAAAAAGTTTTAGTAATAAACACAAAGCCAATGCTTAGGCAATGATTAACTTTGAATTTGTTTTGGGTATGGATTTTAAATTAGGTGAGTTTGTTCGATTTGTTGATGAAAGGCGCGAAGGCTATATAACCAAGATTTTCGACGATGTGATGATCGGGGTGACCGGTGATGATGACTTTGAAATTCCGGTACCGGCAAATAAGGTTACCCGCGTGCATGGCCACACCTATAAAGGAATTGAAAGCCAAGCGATTGCGGAGAAACAAATCCCGGTTTCCGAATTTAAAACCAGCGGTGTTCATCTGGCCATTTTACCCGATGCTCAAAAAGGTTCGGTGGTATATTTCCATATCGTAAATGAAACGTCGTACCAGGTTTTGGCAAGCTTCAGCACCGAAAAAGAATCGCTGCAAAAAGGCGTTTTCGCGGGAATTATTGCGCCCGATTCTGCGCCTAAAGTATACTCTGCTTCTTTAACCGAATTAAGCAACTGGCCGAAATTCCATATTCAGGCATTTTTTTATAGCGGCCTTGAAGTAAAATCTAAAGAGCCTCTCGTTTATGAGACCAAGTTTACCGCCAAAAACTTTTCGGGAGCTAAACGATCTGTTCCGCTGCTAAAACAAGAAGCATGGACGACGCAAATTGATAAAAAAGAGATTGTAATAGACGCTCAAAAATTAAAAGAAAGTTTCTTTAAACCTGCCGAAGAGAAAAAAGAGATTGAAAAACCCTTAAAGGAAGTTGATTTACATATCGAAAAACTAAGAGATGATTTTCAGTTTTTAAACAAAGAAGAGATATTGAAAATTCAGCTTAACCATTTTCAAAAAGCACTGGATTCGGCTATTGTTCATAAACTATCTTCGGTAATCTTTATCCACGGGCTTGGAAACGGCACCTTACGGTACGAAATCCAAAAAGTAATAAGTAAGCACCAACAGGTTAAAACCTATATGGACGCACACAAAGAGAGGTATGGTTACGGCGCAACAGAGGTTATACTTAAATAACCGGGGCTAGTCTTCCTCAGTTAAATTGGCCTGATAAGATTTAAAGGCTTTACTCACAGTTTCCTCCAACTGCTTTATATTAAAAGGTTTCTGTAGGATGTAATCCGCTCCCGCTTTTTCTGCCAGTGCGTCAATATCGTCGTTAGCGGTAAAATATATCACGGGGATATCGCAATAGTTGGGGTCGTTTTTTATTATCCGCGTGGCAACAATTCCTCCTTCATCAGGGATTTTATGATCCATGAAAATTACCGAAGGATTTATTGATTCGATTTTTTCAATCATGTTATTACAGTCAGGAATAGTATACACTTCCCAATCGGCATCTGTTAATACCAGGGCAACTATTTCCGAGATATTCTCATCATCATCACAGACTAAAACACGTTTCATTGGCTACTAAAATATCTAAATGCAGGTACAAAACCTACTTCATAAATGTAATCAATTATTCTGCCAATTTTTTATCCCACTTTAACTTCAGTTGCGGCTTCTTTGAAAACTTTTTGCAGCATACCCATCAATTCTTCTAAATTTATGGGCTTAGAAAGGTAATCGTTCATACCCGCCTCTTTACAGGCTATCCGATCTTCTACCATAGCGTTTGCCGTCATGGCCACAATCAGCGGTTGCTTCGCGAAGTTCGCCCTTATGTGGCGTGTTGCTTCCAAACCATCCATCTCGGGCATTTGAATATCCATAAAAATTAATTCATACAAATGGTTTGATAACATTTGCACCACCTCTTTCCCATTATTGGCCAGATCAGGCTCGTAACCCAGCTTATTGAGTACACGAATAATCAATTTCTGATTAATGGGATTATCCTCGGCGATTAGAATATCTAAAGGAAATTGTTCGGCAAAGTCAATGGAGAGGAGGTTGGCCGGTTTCTGCTCCTGACTAGTTGTACGGGCCTGATCTTTGAGGGCAATTTGCACCATCTTACATAAATGCTGCTGCTTTACAGGCTTTGTAAGTATCGACGAAAATAAATGAGGGTATTTTTTCTTGCTCTCGTCGCCTATAGAACTTAACAATATGATGGGTATCTGGCTGTAATTATCTTTAATAAATGTGCTTAACCCCACACCATCCATTTCGGGCATCTGCATGTCGGTTATTATCAAGTCGTAAGCACAATCTTCCGATAATATCTTCAGTGCTTCTTGAGCCGAAGATGCCAGCGTAGGCACTAAGTTCCATTGCTCAAGCTGTACTTTAAGAATTTTCCGATTGGTCTTATTGTCATCTACAACCAGTACTTTTTTCCCTTCACAGCCTGTTAAAGCAAGGTTAGCATACTGAACAACCGAGCCCGAACTGATTTCACACTGAACTGAAAAATTGAATGAAGTACCTTTATTAACCTGGCTCTCTACCGTAATATCGCCCCCCA
This sequence comes from Sphingobacteriaceae bacterium, assembly GCA_014380615.1. GTDB lineage: Bacteria > Bacteroidota > Bacteroidia > Sphingobacteriales > Sphingobacteriaceae > Paradesertivirga. Next base: position 102,746 of record JACMJM010000017.1, on the reverse strand, counting down.
TAAGGTTAATTAACCGTTGCGAAATAGCAAGCCCTAAGCCGGTTCCGCCATATTTGCGTGTTACAGATGAGTCAACCTGGGTAAAGGGAGTAAATAATTCGGATAACTTATTATCGGGGATACCAATACCAGAATCGCGCACTTCGAATCCAATTTCCAATTTATTATCAGCCGGAGCTTTCAACAGGCTTACTACAACAAACACCTCCCCTTCGTGCGTAAACTTTAACGCATTACCTACCAGGTTTATCAGCACTTGCCTCAAACGCATTCCGTCGGCCAGCAGGTTGGCCGGCACCTTATGGTCAATTTGATAAATTAAATCAATACCTATCTGAGCGGCATTGGCTGAGAACAGGTCTAAAACCTCTTCTACACATTGCCTTACATCAAAGTTATGAATATCAAGTTCCATCATTCCCGACTCAATTTTAGAAAAGTCAAGAATTCCGTTAATCACATTTAATAAAGCTTCGCCGCTCGAATGAATTGTTTCAGCATAATCGCGCTGTTCCTTGTCGAGTGTAGTTTCACAAAGCAAAGCCGACATGCCCAGCACTCCGTTCATAGGGGTGCGAATTTCGTGACTCATGGTTGCAAGGAAAGTACTCTTTGCCTGGTTAGCGTTTTCGGCTTCTTTACGTGCCATTTCCGCCTCGGTTCGGGCCATTTGTTCCTGTACCTTTTGTTCAACTAATTCTGCGTTCAGGGCATACAAATTATCAGAGTTGGCCAGAAGTTCCTCATTTAGTTTTTGAAGGTCCTCAGATTGTACCTGCATTTCTTCAGACTGAGCCTGAAGTTCTTCATTTAATTCCTGAAGATTCTCGGCCTGCTTTACTACTTCGGCGGTACGCAATTGAACTTCTTTCTCTAAAGCATGTTTTTGTCGTTCTATTCGGTTAACCCGTGTTTTATATATTGAAAAGATAAGCAGCAAAATAAAAATTACCGTTAGCGTTATAAACCACCATGTTTTATAAAAAGGGGGTGCTATAGTTACTTTTATCGAAACCCCTTTCTCGTTCCATACCCCATCATTATTAGCGGCCTTAACTTTAAACACATACTCGCCTGGGTTTAGATTTGTATAGGTGGCTTTATGTTCATTTCCAGAATAGTTCCAGGATTTATCAAAACCCTCCAACATAAAAGCATATTGATTTTTCTCGGTTGTGCTATAATTTAATGCCGCAAACTCAAACGTAAAAGCGGTTTGCTGATACGTAAGATTAACTTCTTTGGCCACGGTAATACTCTCCTTAAGCGGAGAACCTTCCTCTCCTATAATTACTGGTTTGCCAAAAATGTAAAAATTGGTAAGTACAACCTGCGGAATATGTTTATTATATTGAATACCATCCGGATGAAAAACGTTGAACCCGTTTATACCTCCAAAATACATTGTTCCGTCTGCGGCTTCAAAACATGCCTCGCGTTTAAATTCGCCGCTTTGCAAGCCGTCGGCAGTTGTAAAATTATGAAATTGCCCGCTGATAGGATTAAACCTCGAAAGCCCGTTGGCCGTGCTGATCCACAAATCACCTTTACTATCTTCTAAAATGCCGTTTATGTTATCACTCGGCAAGCCATGGCGTTCTCTGTAAGCAATAAAGATTTTATTCTTTTTATCAAACATATTTAAGCCCCCGCCTCCGGTTCCTATCCACATATTGCCTTTGCTATCTTTAAGAAAACAGTTTACCATGTTATTGCTTAAGCCATCTTTATTATTACTGTGCTTATAATGGATATAAGTTTTCTTATCAGGATTATAAATGCCTAATCCCTTATCGGTACCTATCCAAAGGTTTCCTTCGGCATCTTCGGCAAGGGTTAAAATTGTATTTGGTAATTTTGGGTCATCTGATGGGTTATAGCTGATCTGTTTAAAGGTTTTTGTTTTTAAATCAAATTTATCGAGCCCTCCAGTCCAGGTACCAAGCCATACATTTTTTTTGCTATCTACAAAAAACTTATTTACCCTGTTACTGGATATTGCGTTCGGGTTGTTTACATCCTTTTGATAATTTGTGATTCTACCGGTTTTAATATCCAAAATATCTATCCCGGTATTATGTGTACCAAAAGCGACTAGTGTTTCTGAAATTTTCGCGGCCGAATAAATATTTTCGCTGCTAATGCCCTGATAGTGCGTAAACCTTTTAGTTTTTCGATTGAAGGAACTTACCCCGTCATCGGTACCCAGCCAAATAGTATTCTCATCGCCGGTAATTGCCTTAATTACCGCATTATTTAAAGTATTTTCTTTATTCGGGGCAGGAAAGTAATGTGTAAACTTTTCCTTCAGTTTAGGCACGTAACTTACACCGCCGCTGTTTGTGCCAAGCCACATAATCCCCTCTGTATCTTTATAAATACATCTTACTATGTTATGGCTCAAGCTTCTGGGGTCAAAAAAATCATTTTTATAACGCTCGAAAGTATTTGCGGAACAATTGAATATAGTTAAACCAAAAGCCTCTGTACCAATCCACAAGCGTCCGTCGGGCCCTTCGCCCAAAGTTATTATCTCATCGCCCGAGATTGAATTCGGGTTTATTGGATCGTGTTTGTAGTTTCTGAATCTATGGCCCTTAGGGTCGAAAAGAGATAAACCATGATCTGTACCGATCCAGATATTACCTTTTTTATCTTTTACGATACCTTTAACATTATTTCCCGCAAGCGAATTCGGATCATTATCCTGATGCTGGTAATGTCTGAATTTTTGAGTTTGAAGGTTATAAACAGATAGTCCGCCCGCAGATCCTATCCATAATTCACCTTTGTTTATCTCTTCAACAATATTAACGTCATTATCCGGGATACTTGATGGTGTTCCATTTGCGAAATAAGATTTCACTTTTCCCGATTCAGGATTAAGAGAGTATAAACCCTTTTTCGCAGCAACCCAAATAATACCATTTGCAGTCTGGGTTATGTTTTTAACATACACGGTAGACGCAGATAGCTCGTAATGAACAAAATTATCCTGAGGCCTGTTATACCTGTCTAAACCTTCGATACCGCCAACCCAAATATTACCCGACCTGTCTTCGTATACTTTGCTTATGTAATTATTGTTAATACTCGATTTAACATTCACATCATTACGATACACCGTCATAGCATAGCCGTCGAACCTGTTTAATCCATCGCGGGTAGCCAACCATAAAAAGCCTTTCGAATCTTTAATTATGCTTGTTACATTGCTTTGAGAAAGGCCGTTTTCGTTGTTTATTCGTTTAAACCTTACTTCCTGAGAGTAACCTGTAAGGCCGAAAACGACAAGCAATAAACTGCAAAAAAATTGGTTAATGGGTTTACTAGCAGGTAATATCATAACAGATTATTGGTATAGCTTATACCAGATATCCAAAAGAAGGTTACATGTGTTGAGCTGTTTTAATTCTCCACCTCTTTGCAAGCTTTAATCATCCTGTCTTTACCCTGAAGATCCTTTTTAAGTTCGGCTTTAAAGCCGTTTTGCTGAAGCAGAGAAACAACTTCGGGGCCAAATTGCTCATTTATTTCAAAAAACAGGTGTCCATTTTTTGAAAGATTCGCAAGCGCGAAATCAACTATAGAACGGTAGAATACCAGCGGATTTGCATCCGGAACGAATAGTGCTTCGTATGGCTCGTGCTGCAAAACATTTGCCTGCATGGTTTCTTTCTCCGCCAGTGTAATATAAGGTGGATTACTTACGATGATATTAAACCGGGGATTTTTCGATTTCGAATTAGCGATTTTAAGTTGGTTATCGAGAATATCGCCATACATCAGATTGATTTCAACTTCATTAATTAAACAGTTCTTCCTGGCGGTTTCGAGAGCTTCGTTAGAAATATCAATGGCAAATACTTCCGAAAACGGAAGGTTCTTTTTTAAAGCAATTGGGATGCAGCCACTTCCGGTGCCGATATCTAAAATATAATCAGAAAGAATATTATCGGATTTGATGCTGGCTAATATCCAATCAACAAGCTCTTCGGTTTCGGGCCGGGGAATTAAAACAGCGTTGTTCACTTTAAATTTAAGGCCATAAAAATCAGCTTCTCCAAGCACATACTGTAGGGGTTTTCCAAACCGGAGTTCATCTAAAATTCGGATCAGATCGGTTTCCTGACTCGGCTTTAAATCAGCCATTTTATGAAGCAGGTAATAACTCTTATTAAAACCGCAAACATGCTGAACCGCCATCGACGCAATAGATTTAATCTCCTCTTTTTCATAAAAGCCGGGCATTTGCTCTAAAAATATTTCTTCAATCTCAGCTATCGTCATGGTGCTATGTGCTTCTATCTTAATGTACAGGCAGGTAAAGCCGTATTTCTTTGCTAATTTAGCCCTTAATTGCATAACACGTAAATCTTTCAAATTGTTAGTACACGAAAAATACATGCAACGGTGTATAGAGCTGGCTCAATTAGGTACAGGCTATGTTAGCCCTAACCCCTTAGTTGGTGCCGTAATTGTATATCGCGATAGAATTATTGCTGAAGGATATCATCAAAAATTTGGCGGGCCGCATGCCGAAGTAATTGCCATTAACGCTGTACTCTCACAATTCGCCGATGCAGAAAATATTTTAAAAGAATCTGTACTTTATGTAAGCCTTGAGCCTTGCTCACATTTTGGCAAAACTCCGCCCTGCGCAGATTTAATTATTAAGTACGGGCTAAAAAAGGTTTTTATCGGCAGCCACGACCCTTTTGAGCAGGTAAATGGTAAGGGCGCACAAAAGCTCAGAGAGGCGGGCGTTGAGGTAATACAGGGCTTGCTCGAGCAGGAATGTTCTTTTCTAAACCGCCGTTTCTTTACCCGTGTAACCAAACAACGGCCTTATATTATCTTAAAATGGGCCCAAACCAGCGATTTCTATTTTGCACCTAATGATGGCACTCAAAAATGGATCAGCTCAAAAGCTGCCAAAATTTTAACGCACAAATGGCGATCGGAGGAAGATGCTATTTTGGTTGGAAAAAATACTGCTCTTGTAGATAACCCGATGTTAAATGTGAGGGAAGTTGAGGGGCGAAATCCGAAGAGAATTGTAATTGACAGAAATCTCACACTTCCTAAACACCTCCATATTTTTGATCAAAGTCAGGAAACCATTTTATTTAACAACATAAAAACAGAAATCGACAACAACATCAAGTTTCTTGAACTTGAAGATTTCGACAATCTTTTACCACAACTTATCTGTTATCAATTATACCTGATGGATATTCAATCTGTTATTATTGAAGGTGGTGCAAAAACACTCGACTTATTTATTCAAGCCGGACTATGGGATGAAGCCCGCATTTTCACCTCGCCTCAAACATGGGCACAGGGAATAAAAGCACCAGCGATCAGTGGCAAAAAAATATCAGAAGAAAAAATCGGCCCAGATAATCTACAAATCATTTTAGCGAAATAAATATGCCTGTTCTACACTACAACGATGCTAAAATCCAACATCCGGCTCCAGGACTAGAAAGACGCTTGGTACATCTCGACAAACTTCTTACAGCAGTACTCGATTTTAGCAATGGCCCGCAAACAGAACCCGACCCAATGCATTCTCATCCTCACGAACAAACCTGCTATATCGCCGATGGCGAAGTGCTTTTTTTTATGGAAGAGGAAGAACCGGTGCATTTAAAGCAGGGAGATATGTTCTATGTGCCGTCAAATAAAATGCACTGCATACAGCTGTTAACCGAAAAGGCCAGGTTAATCGACAGTTTTTCGCCTGTGCGAGAAGATTTTATCGGTTATTAAACTGGTGTTGTGTTAACGCTAAAATGGTGTGTCGATTGTAAAACAGTACTTCATCAGGCTCTGCTGAAGGGCACTTGTATGGGCTTCGACTCCGCCACTAAGCGGTGTAGTGACCCGTCGCCCTGAACCCGTCGAAGGGGTCGTGTGGGGGGCTTCACATAACCCGCTCTGACTATAAAAAGCTTTGCAAAGCTAACTCATAGCTCTTTAACCCGAATCCAGTGATTATTCCTTTGCAATTTTTCGCCATTAGAGAAACGTGACGATATTCTTCACGCGCATAAACGTTCGAAATATGCACCTCTATAACCGGGGTGTTTATGCCTGCAATGGCATCAGCAATACCGATTGATGTATGAGTATAAGCGCCGGCATTCATAATAATACCGTCGAAGCTAAAACCCACCTCATGAAGTTTATTAATAAGTTCGCCTTCTACATTACTTTGATAATAGTGGAATTCTACAGAAGGATACTTGGCACTCAATTCTTTAAAGAAAGGTTCAAAACCACTTTCTCCATAAATAGATTTTTCTCGTGTACCCAGGAGATTTAAATTTGGGCCATTAATGATTTGTATCTTCATCGTTTTCAAAATAACAGTTTTAATTTTAATCCTGAAAATTTAAATGGCCGAGTGGAATTCTTCTTTCAAAGGGTTTAAAGTATATTTAAGGCTCGAGCGGTCATTATCCGAAAATACAGTTGAAGCCTATTTGCGCGACGTAAATAGGCTTTTTGAATATACCGAAACGCTTGGCGGCAAAAACCCTGATCTGGTTAGTACTGATGACTTAAAAAAATTCATCATCTGGATAAACGAATTGGGCATGCTTGCCCCTACCCAGGCGAGAGTTTTATCAGGAATTAAAGCCTTTTATAAATTCCTGATCCTGGAAAACCTGACAAAAAATGATCCTGCATCTTTACTTGAAAGCCCCAAGTTAGCCCGAAAGCTCCCCGATACGCTAAGCATAATCGATATCAACAACCTCATTGCCGCAATTGATCTTTCGAAAGCAGAAGGAATGCGAAATAAAGCTATGCTTGAAGTTTTATATGGCTGTGGATTACGGGTATCAGAACTTACCAACCTTAAAATTTCGAATCTCTACCTTAACATCGATTTTATAAAAGTAACGGGTAAAGGCGACAAAGAGCGGTTGGTGCCCATTGGTTCTGAAGCAATTAAATACCTTAACATTTATATGGATGAACAACGCGTACATCTTAAAATTAAGCCCGGCAAAGAGGATTATGTTTTTCTAAACCGCAGAGGCGCGCCTTTAAGCAGGGTAATGGTTTTTATTATCATTAAAGATCTGGCTGAAAAAATCGGATTGAAGAAAAGTATAAGCCCCCATACCTTCCGTCATTCATTCGCTACTCATTTGATTGAGGGTGGTGCTGATCTTCGTGCTGTACAGGAAATGCTTGGACATGAAAGTATTACTACAACGGAAATCTATACCCATCTGGATAGAGATTTTTTAAGAGATACCATTATTCAATTTCATCCAAGAAGTTAGCCTAAAGCGCTTTATAGCTTTCTTCTTTTTCTTCAACAACACTCGCAGGTGCTATGTAAGTGGCGGATTTGATTGTATTGTATAAAAAAGGAGCTACAGCGAAAGGGCAAAGAATGTGTATAATCTGTAACACACTATCAGGAGCGTTAATAATCGTTACAATTAGGTAAGTGATTATATATATGTGAAGTAAAAGAGTCGAAAAATGAGTTTTTCCAAACATGGCATGCTTAATATAGGTTATTGAGTAACACCTTGCATACTGCTTGGTTTTAGTAAGATAAAAAAAGGTGCCCGAAACTTCCGGGCACTTCTCTTTTATTTATTCGGTTGCGGTGTAAAACGCAGATACGGCTTCACAATTCGGTGACCTTTTGGAAATTTAGCAGGAATATCTTCCGTTTTTATAGCCGGAGTTACTACTACATCTTCGCCTTCTTTCCAGTCGGCAGGTGTGGCAACGCTATAGTTTGCTGTTAACTGCAAAGAGTCGATCACACGTAAAATCTCCACAAAATTTCGTCCGGTAGAAGCGGGATAAGAGATAATTAATTTCACCTGCTTCTCTGGGCTGATAATAAATAACGACCTTACAGTTGCGGTTTGAGATGCGTTAGGGTGAATCATATCATATAATTCGGATACTTTTCTATCCTCATCGGCAATAATCGGGAAGTTTACTTCCACACCTTGAGTTTCGTTAATATCCTGAATCCAGCCATGGTGTTTATCTAAAGGATCAACGCTTAGTGCCAGAACTTTTACGTTACGTTTCTCAAATTCAGCGTTAAGTGATGCTGTTCTTCCAAGCTCGGTAGTACAAACAGGCGTATAATCTGCAGGGTGTGAGAATAAAACGGCCCAGCTGTCTCCCAGGTATTCGTAGAAGTCTAATTCCCCTTTTGATGTTTGTGCCTTAAAGTTTGGTGCGTTATCGCCTAATCTTAAGCTCATAGTTTTTAATATTTAGGTAAGCATTAATAATCTACTAAACTAGTAGATTTAATAATTAAAGAAAAATAATATTTGTCTAAAAAAGCGAATCTGACTTAGGGATGAAACTAGGCGGCGGCAAATTAGTTCCTAACCTTTCATTTAACTTTTTGATGGTGTAATCGGCAAGTATGGGCGTATCTTTCTCATCATGCTGATGCAGAAAAAAGTATATCGATAGCAATCCCTGCTTTGTCCAGTCTGCTAATCTGTCAATCCACGCATCAATCCGGGAATAATCTGTGGGATGCAGCCCGTTCCCTACAAACCGAATAAAAGCCTCAGGCGTTGGCAGTTCCATATGTACACAATCCCGTCTTCCGGAGGCATCTGTAATGATACTACCCTTCTTAACCTGATGCAAAAGATCAAAAAAGTCTTTTCGTGCGCCCGCGTCACTATACCATTCCTGATGCCGAACTTCGACAAACAAATGAAAATCATCCGGAAGGTGTTCGAGATAATCTTTCAGCACCTCGAAATTTTTAGGCCCGAAATTGTCGCTTAGCTGGAGAAAACATGGGCCAAGGTATTCGCCGAACTCAGAAATACTTTCCAGGTAACGAGAGGTGTCATCTTCAGCATTCTTTAAGCGTCGTATGTGGCTGATGGTTCGCGAAATCTTAGGAAAAAATTTAAAATCTTTTCTTTCCGCCGCAGCTTTTTCTTTCCATGCCCGTATTTGTTCTGCTTTGGGCATTTGGTAAAAAACCGCATTTAATTCAATGCTGTTAAAATGCTTCACATATTCATCCAAAAATTTGGCTTCTTTGGTTTTGGGCGGATAAATTAACCCAACCCACTCCTTTCTTCCCCACTTGGCACAGCCGATATAAATTTCGGGCACCTCCGGTTTTGAGGATGCTTGGAGAACAGATTTAGTTAGCCCCGTATCTGCTGGTAAAGTAAAATTTACTGCACCTAATTGTGTCTCAGGTATTTTTCCGAAATCCATAGTAATATGTTATATGCTAAAGGTAACAACATTGTATAATCCTTTATAATGCTTCCGCAATCTGTAAAACAGAACCTTTAATTTATAGTTTAATATTAAGCCCTATGATCGCCGTCGGGGAGTTGAAGCCGCTTTTCATGGCCATGCTCATGTTGGCACGCTGCAAGGAGAAACACCCGGTGGAGTTAAAGTTTATAATGTAGCCAAGCACATTTTAATCAGGGAAGGTTATGATGTACCCTACTTTCTGTTAGAAGTGTGACACATTATCATTGAATCGAAAGCACTTAATGCTTAGCTTTGCGGTATGCTAACCCAATTGGGAATACTTGTACTTCGGCTTTTTTCTCATTTACCCTTAAAAATACTTTACCTTTTTTCTGATTTACTTTTCCTGGTGTTATATCACGGCGTTAAATATCGCCGCAGGGTGGTTGATGAGAATTTAAGACTAGCTTTTCCGGATAAAGATGACGCTGAGAGAAAACAAATAGCCAGGCAATATTTCAGCTATTTATGCGATCTTATTCTCGAATCTGTTAAAATGATCAGCATCTCTAAAAAAGAAGTGATGGAGCGCTTCAGATTTGTAAACCCTGAATTATTAGACGAATATTTTAGCCAAAATAAGAGCGTAATAGCCGCAGCGGGACATTATGGCAACTGGGAAATGGCCAGTAATATCGGATTGGTAACAGATAAAAAGATTCTGGTGGTTTATAAACCGCTAACCGATCCGATATTCGAAGAATTTCTTAAAAAAGTGCGTTCCCGGTTCAATGCGAAACTTATTCGTATGAAAACATCTTTCAGAGATATTCTTTCCCATCGCAAAGAATCAACTGTTTCCATTATAGTTAGCGACCAAACACCTGTTCCCGGCGACTCGGTCTGCATTACAACGTTTCTAAATCAGCCAACCGCTGTTTTTATGGGGATTGAGAACCTGGCTAAAGCGTATAACTATCCTGTGCTTTTTTGCGATGTGAAGGTTTTGAAACGCGGGTACTATACTTGTACATTTGTGCCTCTAATTGATGACCCCAAAAGTCGTGTAGAGAAAGAAATTACAGAAACCCATGTTAAACATCTTGAGAAAATGATCCACGCAGAACCGCAATATTGGATTTGGTCGCACAAAAGGTGGAAATATTCTATTTCTGACTATTAAAGTCTTGTTTCTGGCGCATTCCTCTCTGCTTCTTTTCTTTCCTCAAGGTTTCTCATAATCTTGGTAAAGCCCCTATGTGTACCAAGGGTATCAACCAATGGAAACACCAGTCCGCTTCCCCAAAATACCGATTTATCTTTTCGTACATGATAGCGTTCATCAATTGCCTTACCATTTTCCAATGCATTTGCTAATTCTTTTTCCGGCTCCCGGGTCTCCCGGTCTTTCTCAGTAAAAAACACACTTGACTTTTGCCCTAAAATTTCTTTTTCAGAATAACCCAGCAAACGTTCAGCACCTTTATTCCAGCTATTTACATCTCCCATTTTATCTGTTGTAAATACGGCATATTCTTCCAGGCTCTCCAGAACCTGCTTATAGAAATCTTCGCTAAGGCGGAAATAATTGTCATCAAGCGCTTCCTCAGGAGTGATGTAAGATAATGCTTCACTTTGGGGCAAATCTATAACAACCGTTGTAGTATTGTCTATACCACAGGCCATTTGCATGGGCTCCTGTGTTATAGAAAAGTAGATCTCAAAGCCTTCGGGCAGCTTCTCTAAAGTAGGTTTTCCCCTTAACCGGGAAAAGAGTTATGGTTACGGTTCCTTCTTCAGCATGTTCAACTGTGTTTGCCAGCACAAAATCAAACCCTTTCTCAATAAGATAACCTAATATCCGTGGCGTTAATGGTATTGTCATAGTAGATTTTTTATTAACCACATTCGCACCATAATGTTTAATCTTCGTTAAAAAACCCGGTTTTAAAAAATCAGATGTTTAACTTAGCAGCTTCAAATCCTTTTGTGAACACATCCACACGTTTAAATAAGTATATCAGCGAAAGCGGAATCTGTTCCAGGAGGCAGGCCGATAAATTCATCGAAAACGGCAACGTATTTATTAACGGCAAGCGGGCCAAAATCGGAGATCAGGTATGGCCGGGCGATCGTGTGATGGTAAACGGCAACACTATCGAACCGCGGCAAGAGGAAGATGCCATATTTATCGCATTTAACAAACCTGTTGGTGTAACCAGTACAACCGAAGCGGGTGTAAAGAATAACATTGTCGATTATGTAAACCACAGCGAACGGATCTTTCCAATCGGGCGGCTCGACAAAGATTCTCAGGGCCTGATATTTCTTACCAGCAACGGCGACATAGTCAACAAAATACTTCGTGCGGGAAACCATCACGAAAAAGAGTACCTGGTAACGGTTAATAAACCCATCACCGACGATTTTATAACCTCCATGACATCGGGTGTACCCATTTTGGGAGTAATGACCAGGAAATGTGTGGTGACTAAGGAAAGTCCCTTTGTATTTAAAATAATTTTAATTCAGGGGATGAACCGGCAGATCCGCCGGATGTGCGAACACTTTGACTATGAAGTTATAAAGCTGGAACGCACCCGAATTATGAACGTAAGTCTGAAAGGTTTGCCCTTAGGCGAGTGGCGGGAATTAACCGAACCGGAATTGAGCGGCATTTTCAAAATGATTAAACACTCCAGTTCAACTCAGGAAGCTTCCACTAAAACGAAGAGCCGAAAAGACGAGCTTGTAGAAGAAAAGCCAAAAAAGAAAGTTGCTGTAGCTGCAAAACCTTTTAGTCGTAATCCCACAAGACCTGGAAGCAACAATAGTCCTAAAAAGCCAGGTAAGAGCAAGCCGGGTACTCAACGCTCAGGTCCATCAAAAGCTAAATCTGCAGTTAAAGGGAGAAATAAATCACCCAGAAGGTGATTATTTCTTAAAGGTCAACAGAACATTATCCGAGTCTGAGAGATATAGCATCCCGTTTCGGATCTCAAACTTTTTAACCCTCCTCAAATTTGAAACCATTTGCTCTTCTAAATTCATAACGCCGTCACAAAACATTTTGGTCGAGGTTATTTCCTGAAAAGTAACTTGTTTATCACCCATCCTTTCGTAGTCGGCCGTAATGCTGTTGCAAAATGCCTTTCCTTTTACTTCAAGATCTTTTCCGTCGAATTTTAAATATGCACGTCCGTTAGCCACAACTGGCTTATGTTCTATAGCGGTAAGCTGCCATTCGGGGCCATCGAGGCTTAAGGGTGAGTTTTGGGGTTTTATTGCGTTGCAGCTTACAAACGTAATTGCCGCGAATATGATGAGTATAGTTGTTTTCATAATGTTGTTTTGAAACTCAACAATTATGTGCGCAGTATGTTTCAGAAGCGATCTCAGTAAGGGCTTGAAAATCAAAGATTCTGCGCTATCACGAACCCGCTTGCCCATGCCCACTGGAAATTATATCCTCCCAGCCAGCCCGTTACATCCACGCATTCGCCACCAAAAAATAATCCCGGCATTTTCTTAGCCTCCAATGTTTTGGAAGAAAGTTCATCGGTAGCAACACCGCCACGCATTACTTCAGCCCGGTCGTAACCTTTATCACCGGCAGGTTTAACTTCAAAATCATGTATAAAGCGCTGAACCTGCTCCAGCTCTGCTCTGGTAAGCGAAGCAACGTTCTTTTGCACCGGCAAATATTTGTCAAGTGCTTCAGCGAATTTGCGGCTATAGAGCTGCGAGAGAACGCTGAGCAAGGTTTTTTTTCCGTTTTGCTGTCTCTCGTTCTCGATTAAATCCATAATGGATTGGTTCGGAAGCATATCAACGGAGATGGACTCGCCAGGCCTCCAATAGGACGAGATTTGCAAAATGGCTGGCCCGCTTAATCCCCAATGGGTAAAAAGAATATTTTCTTCAAAACTGATCCTTTTATTACTTACCCGGCAAAAAATACTATTTCCCGACAGATTGGCGAACCATTCGGCATCCTTTCCGGTAACGCTTAAGGGTACCAGAGCGGGTGCTGTTTCAATAACTTTCAGACCGAATTGCCGGGCCACTTTCAACCCGAAATCTGTAGCTCCCATTTTCTGCACAGGCAGCCCGCCGGATGCAACCACTACTTTTTTCGATTTGACGGTGTGTAATCGGCCATGCTGCTCATAGGAAATAAGGAAGTCTTCATTTAGCTTTTCGATCGTTTTCACTTCGCAATTACATTTCAAATCTTGTCCAAAATCGTCACAAAGCATGGTAAATACTTCAACAACATCTGTGGCCTTATTGCTTACAGGAAAAAGCTGTCCCAGTGTTTTTTCCTGCCCCACTATACCATAAGTTTCAAAAAAACTGATGGTATCTTCAACCGTCCATTGCGAAAACGCCGACTTGGGAAAATGCTCGTTTTGAGATATAAAGTTGGATGGTGAGCTGTATAGGTTTGTATAATTACATCTTCCGCCGCCCGAAATAAGAATTTTGGCACCGGGTTTCTCATTTTTTTCAAGCACTAAAACCTTCTTTCCGAGAAAGCCGGCTTGCACCGCACACATTAATCCGCAGGCACCACCGCCTATAATTACCGCATCAATCATTCCCGCAAAACTACAATATGCTTTTGTTCAAACCTATCAGGTTTCAGAAACGTCATGGGTTTTATTAAAGCAAACACTTTAAATTTTAATTTTTAACAGCTATATGTATATTTGCAGCTCCCGATTTAATCAGGAACCCAATTTATGGTAACAACGTTCACACATCACATGCATTATAACCATCGCCATCATGGCGATAGATAATATGTATGTTTCTACGTGAAACTGTTTCTCCCGAATAATTTGTTGGTCTGATTAATAAAAAAATAACACTTGAAAACACTCAAAATAGCTATCCAGAAATCGGGTAGGTTAAACGAAAAATCTGTTGAGCTTCTTAAAAATTGCGGTTTAAGCTTCGAAAATTATAAAAGCTCCTTAATATCTCCGGTATCAAATTTCCCGCTCGAAATTCTTTTTTTAAGAGATGATGATATTCCCGAATACGTTCAGGATGGCATCGCCGATTTAGGAATCGTAGGCGAAAACGTAATCAACGAAACAGAAGTTGATGTTGCATATCTGCAAAAATTAGGCTTCGGGAAATGTTCTTTAAAACTGGCGATCCCTAATAGTTCCGACATAAAATCAATTGCTGATCTGAACGGAAAGTCGATAGCCACCTCCTACCCTGTTATTCTCAAAAAATTTCTTGCGGGGCACAACGTGGTTTCCGATATCAGGACGATTTCCGGATCGGTTGAAATTGCGCCCGGACTAGGCTTGAGCGATGCAATCTGTGATCTTGTTTCTACAGGTGGAACCCTGATAAGCAATGGATTAAAGCCTTTCGGCGATGTAATGTATTCTGAAGCGGTTTTGATTGGCCGTAAAGGCCAGGAGCAAAATCCACTTATTGTTGAACTGATTGACAGAGTTCAATCGGTACTTAGAGCGAAAGAAACCAAGTATGTGGTTTTAAATATTGAAAAGAAAAATATTGAACAGATTAAGTCTCTCCTTCCGGGGATAAAGAGCCCTACGGTAGTGCCTCTTGCAGAAGAAGGATGGGTTGCTGTTCATACGGTTATCCCTGAAAAGGATTTCTGGGGCAGAATTAGCCAGCTCAAAGCTGCTGGTGCGGAAGGAATTGTAGTGATGCCGATTGAGAAAATAATCCTATAGTTGAAAGTTTAAGGTGTCAGTTGCGGTGCAAGCATCCTGGTAATTAAAAACTGCTAACTAAAAATAAATGCTTAAAACCTATACATATAAAGAACTAACTGAATCACAAATTCAAAGCCTCATCACCCGCAATACGGATGCTGATAACGCAATTGAAGAACGTGTGATCTCAATTATCTCTGATGTTAAGCAGAACGGTGACCGGGCGTTGCTTTCTTTTGCGGAGAAATTTGACGGGGTTAGGCTGGAGAAAACCTTCCTTAGTAAAGAAGAAATCGCAGTTTTTGCTCAATCTATAGGTGATATTCAAAAGCAGGCCATCGATACCGCCTATCAAAATATTAAAAAATTCCACGAAAGTCAGTTAATTAAAGAAGCTAAAGTGGAAACTATGCCAGGCGTTAATTGCTGGCGCGAAACAAGAGCCATTGAAAAAGTTGGCTTGTACATCCCCGGTGGAACAGCTGTTTTACCGAGTACTTTTCTGATGCTTGGCATACCGGCAAAAATAGCCGGATGTAAAGAGCTTGTTGTTTGCTCTCCTCCTCAAAAGGGCGATGCTTCCGGCTTAATTAACTGTTACATCGCGTATGTGGCCCAATTACTGGAAATAGAAAGGATTTTTTTGATTGGCGGAGCGCAGGCTGTTGCGGCCATGGCTTACGGCACAGAAAGTGTCCCAAAAGTGGATAAAATCTTTGGCCCCGGGAATCAATACGTAACTAAAGCTAAAACCATTATCCAGTCGTCCACCCAAACGGCAATTGATATGCCGGCCGGGCCTTCTGAAGTATTGGTTATTGCCGATGAAACATCTAACCCTATTTTCGTAGCGGCCGACCTGTTAGCTCAGGCTGAACATGGAGCCGACTCTCAGGCAGTGTTAGTGGCCACCTCCACAGACATAATTTACAACACTATTATCGAGCTCGAGAAACAGTTGGCTGTGTTACCTCGAAAAGACATGGCAACAAGGGCGATTGAAAATTCATACGCGATTTTAGTTTCCGATCTGGACGAAGCAATGTCATTTAGTAATGATTACGCACCAGAACACTTAATACTGGCAACCGACAACTGGGAATCGATAACTAAACAAATCAGCAATGCCGGATCAGTTTTCCTGGGTAATTTAACACCCGAAAGTGCAGGTGATTATGCCTCGGGCACCAACCACACGCTGCCAACAAGCGCGTTTGCTCGCTCTTATTCTGGTGTATCGGTAGATTCATTCGTTAAAAAAATCACTTTTCAGCATCTATCGCCGGAAGGCGTTAAAAACCTCGGAAATACTGTAGAAGTTCTGGCGGAGCTTGAAGGTCTGCAGGCGCATAAAAATGCGATAAGTGTAAGATTGCAGTCATTCTAACTCTCCAAAAGTTCAGAATTTTTGAGAGTTTAAACGTCAATAACAATGGAATTCAATTTAAACAACATATTACGGGAAAATATAAAAAACCTGGTTCCTTACTCTTCCGCACGCGATGAGTTTAAGGGCGAAGCTTCGGTTTTCCTGGATGCGAACGAAAATAGTTTCGGTTCACCTATACCTACCCCATTCAATCGCTATCCGGATCCTTTACAATTCGCTGTAAAAAAGCGCATTAGTGAAATAAAGGGCGTTCCGCCACAAAATATTTTTCTTGGAAACGGAAGTGATGAAGCGATTGATATACTGTTCCGTGCTTTTTGTCGCCCCGGAATTGATAACATTATAACCGTACCTCCAACCTATGGCATGTACGAAGTATCAGCAAACATCAATGATGTAGCGATCAAAAAAGTTCCGCTAACAACCGATTATCAATTAAATCTGGAAGAGATTGCTGCCGCAATTGATGACAATACCAAGCTGATTTTTATTTGTTCGCCGAATAATCCGACTGCTAATTCGATAGACAGAGAGGATATTGAATCGATACTTGCGAATTTCAACGGATTAGTGATTATCGATGAAGCGTATATTAATTATTCCCGTCAAAAAACCTTCATACAAGAACTTACTGAATACAGTAATTTGGTAGTACTTCAAACCCTCTCTAAAGCATGGGGACTGGCGGGGCTGCGTGTAGGAATGGCTTTTGCCAGCGAAGAAATAATTGAAGTTTTCAATCGGGTTAAACCGCCTTATAACATCAATCAGGCGTCGCAACAACTGGCTCTTGAGGCTTTGAATAATATCGAACAGGTAAACGCCTGGATAAGAGAAACTATTCAGGAGCGGGAGAAATTAGTAGACAGTTTATCGGCTTTGCCCTTTATCGTTAAAATTTTTCCTTCAGATGCTAATTTTATTTTAGCCAAAACCACCGACGCTAAGGGTATTTATAATTATCTTGTAGAAAGAGGAATTATAGTACGCGACCGTTCAAAAATAGAGCTCTGCGAAAGCAGCTTAAGAATTACAGTAGGCACACCGGCTGAGAATGAAATCTTGATTCAGAACTTAAAAAATTTCAAATCCTAAAAATGGGAACTGAACAAAATAACACAAACTCGGGCCTCCCCCTACAGGGGGTCGGGGGGCGAAAAATATTATTTATAGATCGCGACGGAACGCTTTGTCTTGAACCAGAGGACTATCAGGTAGACTCATTTGAAAAACTGAAGTTTTATCCAGAAGTATTTAAATACCTGACTAAAGTTGCCGAAGAACTGGATTACGACATGGTAATGGTAACCAATCAAGATGGTTTGGGTACTTCGTCACATCCCGAGGAAAATTTCTGGCCCGTTCAAAATTTTATTATTGATGCTTTTAAGAGTGAGCGGGTGGTTTTCAATGAGATTATTATTGATAAAACTTATCCCCATGAAAATGCCCCTACACGTAAGCCGGGCACTGCCCTACTTACACATTATTTCAATACAGAGAAATATGATTTGGCGAACTCCTTTGTAATCGGAGATAGAATTACCGATGTGGCTTTAGCTAAAAACCTTGGGTGTAAAGGAATCTGGATTAAACAAGACGCAGATCTTGGTGCTGATGAAATTAGAGAGCAAGCAGAAGAGCTAAAAGATTATATCGCTTTAGATACCGCTAACTGGAAAGATGTTTACGAATTTCTGAAAGTTGGCAAACGAGAAGTGGTTCACCAGAGAACTACTAAAGAGACAGATATATATATCAAATTGAATCTGGATGGCACGGGAGAAGCTGCTATATCCACAGGTTTGCACTTTTTCGACCACATGCTGGAACAAATCGCCCGGCATGGCAGTATTGATTTAGAGATCAGCGCCAAAGGCGATTTACATATCGACGAGCACCATACTATTGAAGATACAGGCATTGCTCTTGGCGAAGCCATTGCCAAAGCATTTGGCGATAAACGCGGTATCGAACGATATGGCTTTTGCCTCCCGATGGACGATTGCCTGGCGCAAGTTGCGATTGATTTTGGTGGAAGAAACTGGATTGTTTGGGACGCAGATTTCAAACGTGAAAAAGTTGGAGAAATGCCTACAGAAATGTTCTTTCATTTTTTCAAATCCTTTAGTGATGCATCCAAATCCAATTTGAATGTAAAAGCCGAAGGACAAAATGAGCACCACAAAATTGAAGCGATTTTTAAAGCTTTCGCAAAAGCGATAAAAATGGCGGCCAAACGTGATGTTAATAATATGCAATTGCCGAGTACGAAGGGGCTTTTATAAACCCCTATCCCCTAAAGGGGAATAGAAGAGTAAATACGAAACGGATACAACCCCTATCCCTTAAAGGGGGAATAGAAGCGTAAATGCGAAACGAGACCCTATCTCCTAAAGGGGGGAATGGAAGGTGTGAATGCGTAACGAATAATTTTTAGATGAGCGAAAATAATACACCAGATTTTAGCACCCATACCCCCCCTTTAGGGGGGAGCGCCGGGCCTGAGCGCTGCGGGGGCTTAGGCATTATAAACTACGGTGCCGGAAATATCTTCTCATTAACCGCTGCCCTGGACCGGCAAGGCATTGCTTATGAAATGATCAACTCCATCGAGAATTTTGATAACTATGAACGCTACATTATTCCCGGCGTTGGCCATGCTGGGGCCGCGATGCAAAAGCTTGAAGAAAGCGGAATGGTAGCTAAAATTCTTGCTACAAATAAACCTGTTTTAGGCATTTGTGTGGGAATGCAGCTACTTACAGAATTCTCCGAAGAAGGAAATTCGACTCTTTTAGGGATAGCTCCGGTTAAAACCCGCCTTTTTTCGGAAAATTTAAAACTTAAAGTACCGCATACGGGTTGGAACAAAGTTAGTTCAACTATTGATAATGAATTATTTAAGGGATTAAATCAGGGAACTCACTTCTATTTTGTGCATTCCTTTTTTATAGAATTTAATCCTAATTTTACAATCGCTTCGGCCGACTACGGAATTAGGTTTTCCGCGGCCCTTAAAAAAGACAATTATTACGGTGTTCAGTTCCACCCTGAGAAATCGGGTGAAGCTGGCGAACAAATATTAAAGAACTTTTCATTAATTAAAGAAAACTATGTACATAATTCCGGCAATTGACATTCTTGACAAAAAAGTTGTTCGTTTAAGAGAAGGAGATTACGCGCAGGCTACATTTTACGACGTAACATTGGAGGAAATGATTGAAAAGTACCAGTCTAATGGTACCGAGTTTGTTCATATCATCGACCTTAATGGTGCAAAAGGTGATTTTAGTAATCAGGACTATCTTTTTAACATCATCAATAAAACCGAGATGAAAGTTCAATACGGTGGTGGTGTGAGAAGCATTGAAAAAGTAAAAGAGTTAATAGATGCGGGAATTCATCGCGTTATTGTCGGAACTCAAGCGTTAACAAATCCTGATTTCCTACCTTCATTAAGCGAAACTTTGTGTGGTAAAGAGCAATGTTCTGATCAGATTGTGGTTGCTATCGACGTTTTGGATGAGGTTATCAAATATTCCGGATGGATGGAAAGCTCACCGATAAAATTGATGGACTACGTTGATCGTTGCCTAAATTTGGGTTTCTTCCGTTTCCTATGTACTGATATCAATAAAGATGGTAAACTGGGCGGTGCAGGAATTGAATTGTATCAGAAACTATTGGATCATTCTCCTTTTATTAAACTAATTGCATCAGGTGGAATTAGCTCGATGGACGATATCGAAACATTAAATGATATTAAGGTCGAAGCTTGTGTTGTCGGTAAGGCAATTTACGAAGACCGGATCTCTATCGAGGAGATTAAGGACTGGAATTTGAAATCTTTGATATCGTTCTAGGCCCCCTATTCACCCCTATCCCCTAAAGGGGGAAGACTAACGCCAATGACAAAGCGAAAAATGTTTCAGGGAGCAAGTCATATTATCTTTCAAAATGCTGAAAGATTAAGAAACAATATGACATCTGCAGAAACACTGCTTTGGGGTTACTTAAAAGGGAATCAATTAGGAGTTAGGTTTAGAAGACAACATCCTATCAGTAATTATATAGCCGACTTTTACTGTCACAAGCATAAATTAATTATTGAATTGGATGGTTCCATTCACCTGTTGCCTGAAGTATATAAAAATGACATTGAAAGACAACATCATCTTGAAACTTTAGGAATCAGAGTTTTACGCTTTTCTAACGAGCAAATATTCATAAATATACATACTGTTTTGACCACCATACAAGCCGCGTTGCAAACTCCCCCTTCAGGGGGTCGGGGGGCCTTAGCTAAACGAATTATCCCCTGCCTCGACGTTAAAGATGGCCGCACCGTAAAGGGTGTCAACTTTGTCGACCTCCGCGATGCAGGTGATCCTGTAGAGCTTGCCTGGCAATACTCCCAACAAGGGGCCGATGAATTAGTATTCCTTGATATAACCGCTACTCACGAACGTCGGAAAACGATGGTTGAATTAGTGAAGGCCGTGGCCAGACAGATAAACATTCCTTTCACTATCGGCGGTGGGATTAATGAAATCGCCGATGCTGATATTCTACTTAATGCCGGTGCGGATAAAATTTCTATAAACTCTGCTGCGGTACGCAATCCTGACTTTATCGATGAATTGGCATCCGCCTTCGGAAAGCAATTTGTAGTAGTTGCGGTAGATACCAAGCTGATCGATGGTACAAATCTGGTTCATTTAAATGGTGGCCGCATTGCCACGCAATTTGAAACTGAGGATTGGATAAGAGAAGCGGAAGAACGTGGTGCAGGCGAGATTCTTCTCACATCGATGGATCATGACGGCACTAAAGGCGGATTTGACAATTCGCTCTTAAAAAGAATTAACGATAAAATCACCATCCCTTTAATCGCATCAGGCGGAGCAGGAAACGTGCAACACTTTATTGATGTGTTTGAGAAAACTAATGTAGATGCGGCTCTCGCGGCTTCAGTTTTTCATTACGGGGAAATCCTTATACCTTCGCTGAAAGAAGAGTTAAGAAAACACAATATTGAAGTAAGGCTATAATGACTATCGATTTTTTAAAATCAGACGGACTGGTTCCGGTTATCATACAGGATGAGCAAACATTGGAAGTGCTTATGCTAGGATATATGAATGAAGAAGCATTCGAAAAAACCAAGGCTATTGAAAAAGTTACGTTCTTCTCAAGGTCGAAAAACCGGCTTTGGACAAAGGGTGAAGAAAGCGGTAATTTCCTTTATGTAAAAAACATCAGTCTGGACTGTGACCAAGACACTCTTCTTATCAAAGTAACACCTGTAGGCCCCACCTGTCATACTGGCTCCAGAAGCTGCTTCAACACTAATTATAATCAAAACTTTCTCTTCAAACTCGAAGAAATAGTTGCCGACCGGTATAAAAATCCTGTAGAAGGTTCTTATGTAAACAGGCTTCATGCCAAAGGACTAAATAAAATAGCTCAGAAAGTAGGCGAAGAAGGTGTTGAAACGGTTATTGCGGCCCTGACCGAAACCGAGCAAGACTTTATTAATGAGTCGTCAGATCTTTTATTTCATCTTTTGGTTTTATTACGTGAAAAGAATATAAGCTTGGAAACGCTGGCCAAAAATCTGGAAAACAGACATCAGTAATTATGATCGAGGTTAAACAGGAAGCCTTGCTCTCGGGCCATCAAAACCCTGTTTATGCGGTGGAGGTATCTCAAAAACCGGGCATAATTTTTACAGGTGGAAACGACAAAGGTGTGGTTGAATGGAGCTTAAAGAACATGGCCTTCATTAAAGTGCTTATGCCTGTTAAAAGTTCTGTATACTCATTGCATGCTCCGGAATGTGCGCCTGTGTTGGCTGTTGGCGAAAGAAGTGGTTTGATTAGTCTGTTTAATTTTGTTGAACAAAGAATCACAGCTGAAATAAGCCATCATAAAATTCCCATCTTTGATTTAAAATCCGTCAATAGAAAAACCGAGCTTTTGGCTGCCTCGGAAGACGGAACTGTCTCCGTAATTGATCTGACAAGCCATAAACTACTATACAACTTTCAGGTTTCCCAAGCAACTGTTCGCACTATTGCGATCAATCGGAACGAAAGTGTAGTTGCCTTTGGATGCAAAGACAACATCATCCGATTATATAATCTTGACGATTATTCGCTAATTACCGAACTAACAGAACATATGTTACCTGTTACTTCTCTTGAGTTTTCTCCAGACGGGAAATACTTATTGTCGGGTGGCAGAGATGCGAAATTGAACATATGGAATACCAGCGACTATTCCTTGAAGGACACAATCGTTGCTCACATGTTTGCTATCTATGATATAAAATTTCACCCTACCCAGCCGTATTTCGCCACTTCAAGCAGAGACAAAAGCATCAAAATCTGGGACGCTGAAAGTTTTAAATTAAAAAAGGTTATAAGTCGCGAAAAAGGAATGGTAGCTCATAGCCATTCTGTAAATAAGATTTGCTGGGATGCATCAACCGAATTTCTTATTTCGGTAAGTGATGATACGAATGTGATGATTTGGAAAGTTGATACCAGTATTGGTTAAATTACCCTTTTTATTATTCTCAACTTATGAGTATGCCTCTTTAAGTCCAGACTGTATATCCCTTGCCCGTCGATAGGATCAATCTTCACTCTTCCCGACGCATGTATGATATGTTGTTCATCCAGCATTATCCCCACATGTATCACCCTACCTTCCGCATTATCGAAAAAAGCAAGATCACCAGCCTTAGCCTCCTGCAAAAAGTTCACGATTTGCCCCTGTTCCGCTTGTTGCCAGGCATCTCTTTTTAACTTTTTACCGAGCATTTTAAAAACTATTTGGGTAAATCCCGAACAATCTATCCCGAATAACGACTTTCCTCCCCATAAATAAGGCGCACCAAGGTAAAATTTAGCATAATCAAGAACAGAGCTATCAAAGTTGGTGCTGGAAAGTATAGAATCAGGCTGTAATTGATATTCTTCGTTCCCTAAAAAGAATTTTCCGTCGATCGTCTCGGGAATGCTGCTTCCAGCCACTAAACGCAACTTTTCCCCTGTTGACATTTTAGTAAGCTCATGATAAGGCTTTAAGCCCAATACAGAAGTTTGTGTAGCAGATTCAAGTAAACAATTTTTAACAGGAGTAATTTGTTTGCAATCAATCCAACCCTCATACTCGTCGTAACATGTTTTTATCCTAACCCAGGGATCTGTTAACTCTAGTATTTCAAAACAATCCCCAAAAAGCAACTGCGTAAAAATTTCACTTTTATCTGATGCTTCTGCCCTCAAAGGGATTATGGATAAATTACAAACGCCGTAGTCAATCATTTTCAATGCAAAAAAAGTGAAAAATGCTTACATTATGGAAATAAAAAACTTAGCTTTTACTTTATTGTTTTAACAGTAGTGAAACACCTCGTCAAAAAACAACATGAAAACGTTCAATCAAATCCATAAAATTCTAATAGCGGTAGAGGATAGTCAATATTCTGAAAGGGCAACCAATTACGGTATAGAACTGGCAAAAAAACTCGGGGCTGAGATTGCCTTACTACACGTTAATGAGTTACCTGTTGCAACTCCGTATGTGGCAGATCCTTTACTGAACGAACCACCTATTATGATCCCTGAAATGGTGCATGCCCAGGAAGATTCAAGTAAAAAACTGTTAAATAAAATCGCCGACTCTATTGGTGAAGAATACACACTTTATACTTTTCATAAAACCGGAAATCCTAAAGATGAAATTTTAAATACTGCGGAAGAATGGAACGCTGACATTATTGTTTTAGGAACACACGGCCGCACCGGATTTGATCATTTTATTTCTGGCAGTGTAGCCGAAAAAGTTGTTAGAAAGGCAAAATGCCCGGTTTTAATAATACCAAATAAAGATTCGGACTAATTCAAGCCAGGGTTTCCACAATGAACATTGGGCCCAAGATTGACTATAGAACCCGCTGATTCTAAGTCAAAACAAAATATGATTCGAATGCCAGGCGAGTGCGAATTTATAATGGTTACTTAATATCGTTTGGTATAAGTTCTCTGACGAAAACCCGTTTTCCATCGCGAGTGTATGATTTTAACTTTCTAAAATCACTCATAAAAACCGGTTTTTCTTTTTTTCGAACTATGATATTGAAATTCTTTTTAGGAGAATTAAGATAATAATTTGTCATGTAGAAAGAGGTTTCCCACGTATAATCAATCGCTAAAACTAGCTCATTACCCGGCGGGACAATTTGGTACAACTCGGTTTTTATCTCAATCTCTTCTAAACCAGAGTACGAATCAACATCTTTCGACTTTACGTATACCGTATCGGATGTTTTATTGGCTAACCTGAATTCTAAAGGGTCTCCGAAAATTTCATCGAGGAAAAAAGTACTTACCAAGCCCGCGAAAAAAATCACTACCAACGTGTAAATAAGAATTTTGAGCCAGATTTTCACAATACAGAGGACTATGTTTATTAGTTCTAAATATATAGATTGAAAACTTGCCCTCAAAATCGAACATAGAAATAGCTCCTGTCAATCTTACCTTGCGACCATATTTGTTAGATAAAGTCAGCACCAAATCGGGACTGAGATAATTGTTGTTAGGCGGGGATTAATATTTTATAAGACCTCTCAAAATTCTTCCGCCCAAATTTCGTTATATTTGTTACTATGAAAGCGCTAGTTATAACTCCAAAAAACGAAAGCGAATTTAAGTTCCTATCTGACCTGCTTAAGAAGCTGGACATTGTGTCTATTCAAATGGGGGAAGAAGAGATTGAAGATTTAGGTTTGTCAAAAATGCTTAAGGCTGTTGATAAATCTGATAAGGTGAGCAAAGAAAGTATCATGGCAAAACTCAAGTCCTAAATGCGGGTTGAGTTTTTAAATAAATTCTCCAAAGATATTGATAAAATTAACAGCAAATCAGTCAAGGCTAATCTCATTAAACTGATCGACCAAGTTGAATCATCTGAAACACTCGAAAGTGTTACTAATCTTAAGAAACTAGTTGGTCATAAATCATCGTACAGAGCCCGCATAGCTAATTACAGAGTGGGATTCTTTTATGACGGAACTACGATCATCTTTGCAAGGATCGTTCACCGCAAAGATATCTACAAGGTGTTTCCCTAATTACCTTGCAATCATATCAGCAAGTAAGTTTAATCAATTAAACTTAACAATCTTTTTAATTCCGTTAGGAAAAGCTACACTAACCGACTCATCTTTCGCAACCTTAATCTTTTTTACAGGGCTTAACTCAGCATTTGTCCAGGCTTCTCCCGATTTCTTCCAGAGCATTAATGTGGTATAAATATGAGGTTTTTTACTAACCGGAGAAAAACTGTGTGACAAATTAATTACCGAACTTTTCTCACTTACCGGATGTAAGCCTTCTGAATTTACTATCTCCATATTATCCCATCCTGTTAAAGAAATCATCGCTAACTGATACACCCCATTGTCAATAATTCGAACGGTATTCCCTTTAACCTTTCTGGTTTCACTTTTAATCCAGCCCTTAACATCAGGCAGGGAATAATGTCCTAAACGCAGTTGTACGGGATCTGTCGAAATATTCCTGTCTATTCTTAATATTCCATTAGGCAGAGGAATATCAGCAAGATTTAATTTAACATTTTCATTTGTTTCAAGACTTACGTTACGGTAATAAATCCCCTCTTCGAACTTTTTAAATTTAAATAACCGGGCCGCCTCCCATTTCTCTTCCTTGTTTTTAAACACATAATTCATGGCTACTTCGCCTTTGGGCCCGTCGGCTTGCCATGGAAAAGCACTGTTATAGGCTAATCTGTTATAGTTTTCGCTTCCACGGAATTTTTCCCAGGCCTTAACCACCGGAACATCACACCATGCTCTTATTTCTGATGCGCCTATAGCCGGATAATCGGTAATCAGAATTTCGGATGATTTTTGAAATTTATTATACACCTTACTGCCCAACATTTCCTTTTCCCAGGGGCCTTCATTCTCTTTTGCGGTCCAAAAAATATTATCCTCAGGAACTAAAAGGGCTAAAAAAGCTTTTCCCATCCAAAAAGCACTTCCACGGCAACTGTAACTTTGTACTGCAGGCTCAAAGGCTCCATAAAATCCCAAAGCGGGAACATTGTCTTTCAAAAACTCCGGATTTCGCAAAAACTGAAGCAGCACTCCCGACGATATGCGGCGCATCCAACCATAATTAGTGTCAGGATCATTTTCAAACCCCATAAGCGGCATCGGGATAATCGAACCAAAGCGGTAACTGATACTCCTTCCCCACATAATCATTTCACCGTTCCGGCTAAACATATAAGGATAGTTGTATTTTACATCTTTAAAATTAGAGATAAACTTTTGGGCATATTGAGGATAATATTTTTTACCGAAAAACTCTGACCAAAGTCTTCCATACATTTGAAACGCCCACATGCTGTAATAATCATAGGCGGGGTTATCATTGTACCAGCCATCTCCCCTGTAATGCTCTAAAGATTTTGTGAGATACTCTTCCAAAAGAGTAGTATTAACGGCATACCCTTTATCTTTAAAAAAGCTGAGAATAAATATATTAAAGAACTTCCAGTTCGACGGTACTGTCGGGCCGTCGCCGTAACTAATCATGCTTGCGGCAAGCGCGTCTTTTTGAGTTTTTGTGAGGGGGTCCCACAGCGTTTCGGGAATTACAAACAAAGAGATTGCCAGGGCTCCGTATTCGACCAGGTTTTGGCTTGGACCGCCATTTTTAGGTTTCGGAACAATATAAGTATCACTCGAAGGATCGATAAGTTTGAGAATGTGGTGACGGTAATACTCCGCGACTTTGATATTATTAATTTCAAGATCGGGCTTTTCTCTTAGCAAAGGTGCCGCAATAAATAAAGTGCGGCACAAGCCTTCGAGCATTTCTGTACGCAATTGAGATTTGTCTCTTGGATAGCTTATTCCCGGCTGTTTGGGGAATTTCATGGGGTCTTCCAAAGTTTTTATATAACTAAAAGCCCCATCAAGCATATAAAGTGCGGCATCTTTCCAATGCTGTCGTGTCATGCCCGTGTGCGGACTCAACTGATAATCAGGCTGTGTTAGTTTAAATGTTTTTTGTGGGCTGTTAGAAACTTGTTGGGCACTAATCTTATTGGCAAAAGCAGCGAAAAAAAGCACCGCCGCAATTATTAGATAAAAAAAACGCAAGACATTTATTAAAAAATATCTCCTTTCGGGAGAAAATTGGATACCTGTTACCGACATAATTTACCTGTTTGACTGTTTACAAATGTATAATTTACCCGGCCACTTTACGTGATTCTGGCAGTAAATCCAATTTCAATTATTTCTGGTACGGCTTTTGTAATTAATGGGCTTGAAAGTCTTTTATAAAGCTTTCGAAACACAACACATGAGAGTTTTAATCTTCATTTTCTTATTTATCACTCAGCTTAGTTTAGCCAAAGCGGCAAGCCCGAATGATACTATATCTACGAGCGACACTACTTCTATCGTAATTAATCAACCTGATTCGATTACCAGAAAAGTAATTTTTTTATTAATCGAGGCTTCAGAATTAAGTACGGAAAAACCGTATGAAGCCATTAAGCATTATCGCAAAGCCCTACTATTAAACAAGGTGAAAGACCCGGTATGGGAAGCAAACATACGCCTGGCTTTAGGCAGATTGTTGTTTAGAGTAAAGAGTAAAGATGCCATACCCCAGTTATTAAAAGCCGATGCTTTATACAAGAAAAAAGCTGATTGGTACGGCCGTTCTGATGCGATTACCGCCATAGCCCGGATTCAGGAATCGACCGGACTTTTTACTGAAGCTCTTAATAATTATAACGATTTGTATAGAATACTGAACAAAGCTGGCGAGTATGTATTGGCGGGAAATACTGCTACCTATCTGGCAGATTTATATTTAAAGAAAAAAAATTACCCGGAAGCTTTGAAATATGCGGATCTGGCAAAAAACTCCTACTATACTGTTTGCCGAAAAGACAGTCTTGGGTCGGTTTACTATAAGATCGCGTATATCAAAAGAAAGCAGAACAGTCCTAAACAGGCAGAATTTTACATACTAAATGAAGCACTTTCGTATTATCGCTCATCCAACGACGTGGAAGGACGGCTGAAAAGTTTCGACTTTCTTGCCAGCCTTTACCTTGATCAAAAACGATATTCTGAAGCAAAGTGGTTTTACCTTCAAGCGAATAACCAGGCACGATTAGCAAATAATACCCCGGGCACCATTCATTCTTTAATCCAATTAGGTGTAACTAAAATATTAATCGGAGATTTAGTTTTGGCTAAACAGGACATTTCGGAAGCAGAAGAATTATCGCAAACTGATAGCATCTACGCTCCGATTATGAAGAAGGCGAAAATCAGATATGCGACCCTGTTCAAAAAGCTTAGTGCCCCGGTTATCGCATCGAGTGTAACAACTAAATCCTCTTCTAATAAAAAACAAACTGCTATTAGTTCAACTAAGCCGAAGCAGGTAGTGAAAGCATTTAAAACCACTGAGAAAAAGACCGCTCCGCCAACTGTACTGGTTGAAATGGATAAGAAAGAAAAAGATCTTTCACAAAGTGGTGATAAATAAACACAGGGTTGTGTTAGAGTACCATGTCAGGCTGAGCTGAGTCGAAGCCCATACGAATTACCCTTCGACAGAGCCTGTACTGAGCCTGACGAAGTACTCAGGCTTACAATCGACACGACATTTTTTAGCGATAACCCAACCCTAGTTTCCCCCAACATGTAAAACTACCGGCCCCGAGTTAAACGCTGAAGGCGGTGTAAGGGTAATTGAGCCGTTAGCTACTTTCCCGGCATCAAGATATTTACCTGTAAGAGGCTGATACCATTTTGCTTTTATAGGTTTTATCAATCCTTCCAGCTTTAGTGTAAATGGTTTGGGCTCGTACTGGTAAACTATATATTCTTTACCTGCGTTCGCAAGGCAAAAACCTTTATCTACCAATGAGTCAGATGGTTTAAGAAGCCAGTAGCTGGTTTTTTGAAAGAAATTATAAAAATTCTTTAAATAACTATAACCCGGAGGAGTTTCCTTGATTCGCATAACATCCCATGCGGTATAGGTATAATAATATGCGTTATACCCCCCTGCCATTTGAACTTCCCAAATAAATTTTACTGTTTCTTCGGGAGAATGAACCATTTTATAAGTACGGTCTGTAGCGCCTTTAGGCCCCCACTCGTAGCCCGACTCTACATTAAATACGGGCCATTCGTTCTGAGCAAGTTGCTTTAGCGTAGTAGCATGTAAGTGCTTTGATTGCTCCTGATGCGCCCTAAAGTCTACCAGTCCGTTATAAAATCCTTTGTCGTAAGTTTGAATATCAGTATGAACAGTTAAAGGGCGTTTATACGGATCTGTCGCCCTGATAAACTTTAAGCGGTTCACTTTATATTCAACAGATTTCTCGTAATTCGCTTCCTTGGCCAAATCCCAGGTAATATTGGGATAAGCGGCATATCTGGCAATCAACCAGCGGTGATACATATCATCTTCAGGACTGTCGTTTTTCATCCAGTTCACTTTTTTGTTATAAACTTTAATATAGATATGCGCCCTTATATCCCGTTGATACATAGACTCGATCATCTTATCAAAGTGCTGCCAGTAGGCTAAATTAAAACGAGTAAAATCAGGCTTGTCGTTGCTCCCGGCCCATGGATAAAGCGGAGATGGTCCATAATCCTCTGCTTCGCTTTTACCCAGCTTCCATGTGGTATCATAGCCATAGGCATTTATTAAAATAAAATTAAAGCCGTAAGTTTTCAGCTTATCCAAAAAGGGATTCATGGTGGGAAACGAATTATCATCAGGATCGAGCGCCCAAAGCCAGTTTGCCTCGTAGCCGTTCGGAAACCAATGAGTTCCGTCTTCATAAATGAAATGCCGCTTGCTATTATCCACCATCACATTACCATGTACATTCTTATTTTTATTTTTTGTGCATAACACTTTAACCTGCTGGTTATTAAGTCCCGACACATCGGATCGGGTTTTGATGATCCAATTGCCTTCTTTAGTTGGCGAAAAACGAATCTTCCAGGTGTTGTTGCTGTCATAAAACCCGGGAAGCGTAAGGTTTATTCCGCCTGGCCCCACTATATCCGCAGAGAAGTTTACAGAATAAGGATTGGCGGGCTCGGCGGCACCGTTTTTAAATTCGAAATCTTGAGGCTGCCATTTGCTAACCTTAACCTGGCCTTGCACCGAAAACAAAACAAGAACCATAAAAATGAGTACAATTGCTCTTTTCATTATTTTACGTCTAAAATTATGCGTTTATAAGAAACCAGCTCGGGCTTTCCGTTATCCCTTACTTCTAAAATTACATGAAGAGTACCTTTCTTATTATCGGAAGGTATATTAAAACTTAGCTTTTCCGCCGAAGCGTTACTGATAGAAACCAATCCGTCGTATGTTCCGGCGTCTTTATACTGCCACCATTTGTAGCTCAATTTATTTCCATCCGGATCTTTGGTGCCTTTAGCATTGAGCTTGATTTTTTGCCCGGGCTTGGCTGTAATGTTCGTTTTACCGGTAAACTTTATAACCGGTGCGTGATTTGCGTCGCTGTACTTTTCAGCCACGCACCAGTCGAGCCTTGCTTCAAAATCATTGTTCACTTGTTTCACCCATCTGCTCATAGATTTTAAAATATCTCCATCGTCTGAGGCATCTGTATAACCCTTAGGAAAGTTTGGCAGCTTAACGAATCTTCCGCCCCAGCCACCATAGCTTGGATGCTCATAATTTCTTAGTCCGTTATACATGGTATAAAAATATGAGGGAGAATCGCCTTCGCTGATATATGTTTGAGGGTAAAGCGCCCCTAAAGGCCCGTGATTGGTTTTTACCTGATTGATAACAAAATCTTTGGTATCCGTTTGAATTCTGTAAGCCCAGGTTTTATTAAATGAATCGGAATACAGCATGGTAACTTTAGGATGATAGGTTTCGATATAATTCCCGGCATCGTCCTGGTACCATATATTATACATCGTTACTTTTGATATCGCTCTGTCGTATTCGTTAGGATACTCTGTTTTCAGTTTATAGAAAGCTTTTGAAGCAGTGTTACCACCGCCCCAGGCCTGAATGATAACGGGATCAGGATTTTTGTCGAGCAAGATCTCTACAATCTTGTCAGAGCCCGGAGTATTTGGCCAGGCATCAGGCATGTATTGTACTTTTCCGCCGGGTTTCTGAGCATCCCTTTCCGCTCTCGAGGTAACATCAATCAGATGGTTAATGTCTTCATCTCCCACAAAACTTTTCTTTCTGATCTCATCCGCCGTAGGATAATCGGGGTTATGCTTTTTAAGATTCGGGTACACTTTCTCATAAGCGGCCAACTGCTTTTCGTACCAGTCTTCTTTACTATGCCCATTTTTTTGATAGCAGGAGTTAGTTTCGATAATGGCGAGAAGGTCTATATCGCAGGTGTAAAGAAGGAACCGAACCATAGAGCTGTGATCGTCGACCTCACCATCCGTCATTACAATTACCCGGGCTTTTTTTTCCTTGCCTTGGGCCATACTCAGGGATGGACTTAGCACCAGTAAGAAGAAAAGAATTTTTGTTAAGATACCGTACATATTTATCTGATTTGGTTTATAATCACAATTAAGGCATGGTTGACGAAAACTTATAATCGCCCGAACCAACCTGAACAATAGCATAAGAACTATCCATACCCTTTACTTTAACACCCTTTGCTTGCGTAATCGGCTTTCCTCCTTCTGTTACAAAACTATATGCCTTTGCGGGGATGTTGATGAGCGCTGTAGTGTTTGGAGGCACTATAACGTGCATGCTGAACTTTTTACCAATCCGTTTCCACTCACTCACGATATTTCCTTTAATTGATTTATAGCTGGCTTTAACCAGGGTTAAATCTTCTACTACATGCGGACGGATAATAAAACTTTTATACCCCGGTTTCCCCGTGTCCAATTGTATTCCGGCCAAATCATGATAAAACCACTGAATGATATGGCCAAGCATAAATTGGTTCTGAGAATTATCCCTCCAGGCGTCCCAGGTTTCGGGCAGGGCTGTCGCTCCCATTTTTATCTGATAACCATAACCCGGCTTCTCGCTCTGATTATTCATCCGGTAGGCAACATCCGAACGGCCACCATCGGCTAAAGCCTCAAAAAGGTAGCGCATTCCTACTTCTCCGGTTGTATTTTCGTATTTACGATTTTCTATGTCGGCAACTAGGTTAGTTAGTACGGCCTTCCTGTCAGCAGGTTCTACAAGCCCCATTACCAGTGCCATACTGTTGGCGCACTGCGAGCCTGTACCGTATTGCTTAGTTTTAGGATTGAAAAAAGTTTTATTAAAAACCTGGCGGATACTTTGGGCCAGAGCCTGCTGCTTTGCGGCTTCTTCCTGATTTCCCAGAAGCTTAGCAGACTTTGCCAGCACTTCTGCATTATGAAAATAAAAAGCAGTTGAAACTAATTCTTTGGGTGTGCTCGGACTGGTTCTCCGGCCAGACCAATCTCCTTTTCCAACTGCCGCGATTCCGTTATTTGCCTTACTGGTTAAATATTCAACATATCCTTTCATCATAGGATAATTCTGGCGCAGAACTTCCAGATCTCCCGTCCACTGATATTGTTGCCATGGGATTAAAACACCCGCACTTCCCCATTCAATCGCTTCCCGCCAATCTGGCCCGAAAGTAGTAAGCTCTGGAGCAATACATGGCACCAAACCATTTGCCTGCTTTGTATCGTTCATATCATGAATGATCTTGCCAAAAAGCTGACGCATATCATAATTATACCTGAAAGACGGACCATGCAAATGACTCTGTTCCAGCCAGCCCAGTCGCTCGCGATGAGGGCAATCGCTTATTACGCTTTTCATGTTGCTCAGTTCTGCCCAACGCACCATTTTATTGATGCGGTTAAAAAGCTCATTCGAGCTGGAGAACTCTCCGGCA
This sequence comes from Sphingobacteriaceae bacterium, assembly GCA_014380615.1. Lineage (GTDB taxonomy): Bacteria > Bacteroidota > Bacteroidia > Sphingobacteriales > Sphingobacteriaceae > Paradesertivirga. The sequence goes on along the minus strand of JACMJM010000017.1, from coordinate 69,395 downwards.
AAGGGATTATCAGAATGCACCACAATGCCTGCTATGCTTTCGACTTTCGGCAGTTCCGTGCTTCCCGCAGCCGGAATACACTCTACCTGGTAATAACGGCATCCTGTAGTAAAAAACTTCGAGGTGTAGCTTTCTTTGCCGGTTCCGGCTAGCGTATAAACGCTGTACGACTTTCCGTTATAATTATTGGTAAAGAGAGTACCGTCGGGTTTGAGCAATTCACTAGGTGTAATTTTAATAGCCGAACCTTTTGAACCACTTACGGTGAAAGTAGACACATAAGAAGCATCCTGACCTAAATCGTAAATAGTTACCCTCGGCTTAATTTCTTTACTGCTAACCGGCTTATGTACCTGGAACATGCGGATAGGCGGCGCAGCATGAGTAATTCCTTTTAACACACCTCCGGGCCCATTTTGCAAAACCACCGGATACCATTCAGAGTCGTTAAAACCCGCCTTATCCCAGTCATGTTGAACTTTCCTGGCATCCCAATCTTCGCCACCATAAATACTCGACCATGTCATGGGGCTTTCGCCAGTTTTCCATTGATTATCGGTGATGAGGGTTCCGGTAGAACCATCAGTATATTCAAAAGTAATTTTTGCAATTGCCTGTAAGCGGCCAAAATTGTTTTCGATCTTGGCATAACGCCCGCCTTTTTTAACGCGATACATGCCGTTTGTAATAAGTAGGCCAGCCGCATTTGCACCGCTATTTAATAAGGAAGTAACATCATAGGTATCATACAGGCAGGTTTTATCATATTGTGTCCATCCGGGATTTAAAAGTGTTTCTGTAAGATACTTACCGTTTAAGGTCATTTCATATTGCCCCAAGCCGCAAACAGATAGGATCGCACGTTTTAATCCCGGTTTAACCGAAAACTCTTTTCTTAATAAAAATGTGCTGTTTACCGCACTATCCAACTCCGATGGTGCGCCTATCCATTTGGCACCCGCCCAGTCTTCGACTTTTAAAAGGCCCGTTATCCATTGGTTAACCGGGCTCCAATCCGAAACCTTTTTATCCTGATCCCAGGCTCTAACTTTCCAATAAACCGTTTGATGAGATTGCAAGGACTTTCCGGCATAGACAATTTTATTCATCTCGTCGGATGCTATTTTACCGGTACTCCAAAGATCGCCTTTGCCATCGTTAAGTAGCTGCGGAGTGGACGCAACAAGAATTTCGTAAGCACTTTGAGATGCGCCTCTAACACTTGAGTTAAGTATTGAAAGATTCCAGCTTAACGACGGCCGGGCAATATCAATTCCCCTGGGATTTGTTCGTGCTTCGCACTGTAAATAATCAGGGCTTTTTAAAGAGGAAGACTTTATTTCTACGGTTTCAACTACCGGTGGTTTAGTAAACGAAATATCCTTTTCGCCGCTCAGCAAAGCCGTAATACAGCCAAAAGAAGCTGCCAGAAAAAGAGTATGGGTATTTAAGTTCATTCTGGTTTATAATTTGGCATTTACATTATTCCTTTGCAACAATAGCTTTCCACTCTTGATAGTATGTTTTATACTGTTGGCCGTTATCCATTTTAACTTCAGTGCGATTATCGCCAAGCGAAGCTAAATGCTCAAAATCTTTATATATGCCTGCTTTTAATCCCGCAAGGTATGCTGCCCCTAATGCCGATACATCGGCCATATCTCTTTTAATTACAGGCAATTCTAACAGGCCGGCAAGGAACTTTAGCACAAAATTATTTGAAGTTATTCCTCCATTAACCATCAACTCCTTCAAATTAATATCCGCATCTTCCTGCATCGCATATACCACATCCTTTATCTGAAAAGCGATCGACTCTAAGGCTGCTCTTACAATATGATTTTTATTGCAATCGAAGGTTAAACCGCTTATCGAAGCTTTTCGGCCCATTTGCCAGTAGGGTGCCCCTAAACCGCTAAACGCTGGTATAAGATACACACCATTATTATTAACGACACAACCGGCCATTTCATCTGTTTCTTTCGAATCGGTAAAAAGCCCTAATTCATTTTTTAACCACTCTATTGTAGACCCGCACGAAACGATAACACCTTCAAAGGCATAGTCTACCCTGTCTTCGGTACTCCAGCAAACGGTTGTTATCATGCCATTGGCAGATTCTTTTGCCCGATTTCCAATATTCATCAGGATAGAGCAACCTGTGCCGAGTGTTGCTTTTGCCGTACCCGGGTTAAAACATCCCTCCCCAAAAGCAGCCGCATGCGAATCGCCGATCATACTGCTTATGCTGACAGGATGATCCAGTAACCCTTCAAAATCTGTTTCACCATATAAAAAGGATGAAGGCTTAGGCTCTGGCAGGTTCAGTTTTGACAAGCCGAACTGCTCCAGAATCTCCATATCCCAATTTAGAGATTTTAGATTAAAAAAGAGTGTTCTCGAAGCATTAGTATAATCGGTATAATAACTACGGCCCTTTGTAAGCTTATAAAGCAACCAGGTATCTACTGTACCAAAATAAGCATCGCCATTATTAATTGCGTTATGAATCTCGGTAACATTATTATAGAGCCACAGCAGTTTAGTACCCGAAAAATACGGATCGATGATTAAACCAGTTTTGCTTTTTATCTCATCTTCTAAGCCTTTTTGTAAAAGATCATTACAAATATCAACCGAACGCTTACACTGCCAGACTACAGCATTATACAAGGGTTTTCCGGCCTTATTCCAAATCACGAAGGTTTCGCGCTGGTTGGAAATACCGCAAACTTTAATATTGGCTGCTATACCTCCTCCGGCTTTAAAGTTTTGGATACAGTCTTTAACGGATGCTAAAACATTTGAATAAATCTCTTCGGGATCCTGCTCTACAAAGCCCGCTTCCAAATAATGTGTTTTAAGAGGTTCTGATGCTTTGATTACAGCTTTTCCCTTTCCATCAAAAATGATAGATTTTGTACTGCTGGTTCCCTGGTCGATAGCTAAAATCAATGAATCCGTCATCTTATTCAGCTTTTGAGTTTGCTTTATCGATAATTACAGCAAAAAGTATTACAAAACCTTTAACTACTTGCTGCCAAAAAGGTGATACATCGAGCAACACCAGCCCATTATTAAGTACACCGATTATTATAGCGCCTAATACTGTTCCCATTATGCTCCCTCTTCCGCCAGACAATGAGGTTCCGCCTATAACCACCGCGGCTATAGAGTCCAGTTCGTAGCTCATCCCGGCGTTTGGCTGGGCAGAATCTAATCTGGAAGTTACCATAATCCCTCCTACCGCAGCCAGTAAGCCGGCAATGGTGTACACCAGTACTTTTACTTTATTTATGTTTATTCCTGATAATCGGGAAGCATTTTCGTTTCCGCCAATAGCAAAAATATATCTGCCGAAAGCTGTTTTATTAGACATGAATACCGATAGAACCACAACCACGCTTGCTATCCAAACCAATACCGGTATCCCCAAAAACCAACCCGATCCTATGAAAGCAAAGTTATTTCCAAGGCCCGAGATAGGATATCCCTTTGTCCACAACATTGTTAACCCCCTGGCGATAGTAAGCATACCGAGTGTGGCTACAAAAGGCGGAACTTTAAACCTGGTGATTATCCATCCGTTAAAACAGCCCAATACCGAACCGGTTAATAAGCCCGCTAAAATGGCTCCCAACATGGTAAAACCGATAAAGAGGTCGTTACCGGGGAGTTCAATACCCGATTTTAAGAGTCCGGCAGTGATGGCACCGCTTAGTGCCAGCACCGAACCGACTGAAAGATCAATACCTGATGTTAAAACGATCAGGGTCATCCCAACAGAGATACAAATGTTAACCGAAATCTGCCTTAGTACATTCCATCCATTGTCTACAGTCAAAAACTTATCCGACAGAATACTGAGTGCTAAACAAAGTATAAAAAGAGCTATTAAGGATTGAAACTTCGCAAGCTGTAAAGAATATGGCCGACTCATAAATTATTAGATGGTTTTAGGTATGGCTGCTTTCAAAATATTATTTTCGGATGCTTCTTTTGAGGTAAATTCCGCGGTTATTTTACCTTCCGACATTACCAGAACCCGATCGGAAACGGCAAGTATTTCAGGCAATTCTGACGAAACTACAATTATTCCAAGTCCGGTGGCGGATAACTCCGCTATAAGTTTATAGATCTCATTTTTAGCATTTACGTCTATACCGCGGGTGGGTTCATCAAGCATAAGAACCTTTGGTTTAGTTGCCAGGCACTTTGCCAAAACCACTTTTTGCTGGTTGCCTCCGCTAAGGTTTTTTACCTGCTGATTCGCAGAAGATGTTTTTATTTTTAATGCCGAAATGTATTTGTCGGCAAGCTGCAATTCCCTGCCGGTATTTAAAATTCCTGATTTTGAAACTTCCTTTAATGAACTAAGGCTGATATTATTCTTCACGTCATGCCCCAGAATAAGGCCGTTCTGTTTTCGGTCTTCCGGAACAAGAACCAATCCGCTTCTGATTGCTTCCTGAGGCAACTTTGCTTTGAAAGGTTTCTCTTCCAGATACAATTTCCCGTTCGACAGGCCCGGGTACACTCCCATTATAGTTTCCAGTAATTCGGTTCTGCCTGCTCCCATTAGTCCGAATATGCCTAGAACTTCTTTTTTATAGAGTTGAAAAGACACATCATCCAGGATGAACTTATTTGAGCCGTCTGTTGATTTAAGCGATAAACCTTTTACCTCCAAAAGCACCTGTCTTTCTGTTTCCCGATATGTATGTTCACGCAACTGAATATCGCGCCCAACCATTTTTTTTATAATAGCATCGTGGCTAATTCCTTTCATTTCACCACATTCGGTCACTTTTCCGTCGCGTAAAACAACAAAATTATCAGCTATACGAAATAACTCATCAAGCTTATGAGAGATATAAACAATAGCTTTATTTTCTTTACGGAGGCCTTCGATAATGCCAAAAAGGATCTCAACTTCATGATCGGAAATCGCGGATGTTGGTTCATCCATTATGATCACCTCAGAATCTGTTAATAAGGCTTTCGCAATTTCTACAACTTGTTGCTGCCCCACTTTGAGATCGCTGATGGTGGTATCCGGACTTACATTTAGTTTTAACTTATCAAGAAGCTGTTGCGTTTTCTGACGCATGGCCTGCTGATCGAGAATATTCCAACTGTTTGATACTTCCCTGCCAAGAAAAACATTTTCGGTGATGCTTAAACCGGGGATTAAATTAAGCTCCTGGTGGATGATCGTAATTCCACATTCCTGGGCCTCTTTTGGATTAGCAAACCTAACCTCTTTATCATTAAATAGAATTCGGCCCTCGTAATCCGGGTATACCCCGGAAAGAATTTTCATTAACGTAGATTTTCCAGCTCCGTTCTCGCCTATAATAGCAGTTACCTTACCGGGATGCAGTTCTAGAGAAACATTCTCAAGTGCGGCTATCCCGGCGAAACGCTTATTTATGTTTTCTGCTATCAGCAAAACTTCAATTTTTAATAGTTAAAAAAACGGGGATTATCTCTATGTTATCAAGTTTAACATCCGATTTGCTTAATTCTATACAGCCTTTAAATGCTATCAGATCTCCCTTTTTTGCTTTTGCTTTTACAGGAGGAATGATTTCGGTTTTAATTAGCTTATTAATTTCTTCCGAAACTGTATTGATATCCATGCTATTGCCAAACTCGTCCATAGAAATCAATCCAGAGGCATCACGAGCAGTATTGCCCACTATATATTCTGTAGCTATTTTTACGTTTGCGGCCGTTTTGCTTTTAAGAAAGATGTATTCATCGCTAATTTCCGCGATTGTGCCTGTTCCCGAAACCAGAAAATATTTCGAGTCGCCCTCACTTAGCGAATGCGAGTATTTTGAAAAAGCACTTAAAGGGTTTGTTTCGAGCTGGGCCAATAACTCATTAATCTCTATAGCTTTACCAGCCGATGATGGCAATTTCTTATACAAATAGTCGCGTGCATACTCCTTTGCGTTAAAGGGTTTTACCTCAGCAGATCTCAGCTCACTCAATTTCTTGATATAGACAGAATTGTAAGCGATAAGGCCCGCCGCGATAATCAAAACAACATATTTTCCTACTTTTAATAACATGCCGCTATTTCTTTCCGTAACCTATGTAGTTTTCGATGTTCTCTTTGGTTACCAATTCAACAGCTACCGGCTTTTTCTTTGGAAAATCACGTTTTCCTTTAAAGTATTCATCAGCAAAAGTAGCGGCGGTTTCAGCTATAACCTTCGGAAACTGCATGGCTGTAGCAGTTACTTTTCCTTGTTGAATTGAAGTAATGGCATCCTCGGCACCATCGAAACCGAATACCTTTACTTTATCGGCTTTATTTGCGGCCGAAAGTGCCTGATAGGCTCCCATTGCCATTGCGTCATTACCGCAAAATACCGCGTTAATATCCGGATTAGCCTGAAGTAAAGACTCCATCACTTCCATTGCTTTATTCCTGTCAAAGTCGGCACTTTGCTGCGCTACCATTTTTAACTCTTTATAGTTATCTACAATGCTGTGAAATCCTTTAGATCTGTTCCAGGTGTTATTATCAGATACAATTCCCAAAAGTTCTACATACTTGCCCTTTTTATTGAGGGTTTTCACGAAATATTTTCCCATTTCGATACAGCCGGAATAATTATCAGATAAAATCTGTGATGTGGCGGCATCAGGAGAATTAATTTCTCTATCCATACAAAAAACAGGAATATCGGCATTTTTCGCTTTCGTGGCATTGGCAACAGATCCGGTAGCATCGGTAGGATTGAAAAGAACAGCGTCATAACCCGAAGAAATAGCGTTCTCGAAATGGTCGGTTTCTAAAGCGGTATTATTTTGGGAGTCGAAAATCTTAGATTCATAACCCAGCTCTTTAGCTTTTTTAGCGGCTGTTTCCGCAAGGAAAACAAACCAGGGATTGTTGAGTGTGGAAACAACGATAGCAATCTTTTTTGGCTCATCAGATTTTTTCGAGTCGCCATTGCAACCCGCAAAAATTACGAGCAGAAGTAAAAGCACTTTAAACAGTTTCATAAATGGTTTATTTATTGGAATAATCTGATGTTTATTTTGAATTTAGTAATTCTAAAGCTGTTTTAGCGATCCCCTGTTCAGAAATATTATAATGGCCCAGAATATCAGCCTGCGATCCTGTAACCGTATATTCGTCGGGAATTCCCAAAATCTTAAAAGGCTTTTTGTGGCCTTTTTGAAGTAAAAAGGAAGCACAAGCCTCACCAAGCCCGCCGTAAACGCTATGCTCTTCTACCGTTATTATCGCCCGAGTTGTATCAGCCACTTGTTTCAACAGATTAACATCCAAAGGTTTAATGGTGTGCATACTGATAACGGTAGCATTAATATTATGTATATCCCGCAGTATCGATGCGGCCTGTAGGGCAGGATAAACCGTTTCGCCCGTGGCTATAAGGGCAATATCAGTTCCCTCGGCAATTACCCTTCCCTTTCCAAATTCGAAAGCTACAGATTCATCATTGGTGAGCAAGGGCATCGGTTTTTTTCCAAACCGGATATAAATAGGTTTATCCAGCTTGGCGGCTAATTTTATGGCTTGTTCGGTCTCAAAATTATCAGCAGGGGCCACCACAATTAAATTATTAATGGCACGCAGCACCGCATAATCATGTAAGCTGTGATGTGTTGATCCGAGAGCGCCGTAACTCACTCCGGCGCTTATTCCGATAAGTTTAACAGGGTTGTCTGAGTATGCCACATCATTCTTAATCTGTTCGAGTGCCCGGGCCGTAAGAAAACATGCCGGAGATACCGCGAAAACCTTTTTACCTGCGGATGCCAGGCCGGCGGAAACGCCGACTAAATTCTGTTCGGCTATCCCGATTTCGATAATTTGCTCAGGAAATTTTTGGCCGAAAGGAACCAGTTTACCCGACCCGCGAGAATCGCTGGTCACCGCAAGGATATTCCGGTCACTTTGCGCCAATTCCTGTAGCGTACTCGAAAAAACATCCAGATTTGCTTTACCATTAATTACCTGATCATTGACAATTGCGCTCATATCTTATCTTAATATTGATAGTGCAGATTCTAATTCTTTTATCGCGTCAGCGTATTGCACTTTATCCGGAACACCGTGATGCCACTTAACCTGGTTCTCCATAAAACTTACACCGTTCCCTTTTACTGTGTGGGCTATTATTAGATTGGGTTTTCCCTTAACCAGGGGAAGCATACCGAAAGCTTGTTTTAGTTCTTTGATGCTGTGTCCGTTTACATGCTGTACCGCCCAGCCAAAACTCTCAAATTTTTCATCTATCGGCTCCGTATTACACACATCGGCCGTTGAGCCGGTAATTTGAAGAGAGTTTTTATCAATTATGGCGCACAGATTATCCAGCTTATAATGCGCTGCGGTAAGGGCCGCCTCCCAGTTCGATCCCTCGGGCAATTCTCCGTCGCCTAGCAAAGTATACACCTTGAATTTCTTTTTATCAAGTTTAGCTGCCAGGGCTGTTCCCACACTTATCGGGAGGCCATGGCCCAATGCTCCGGTATTCTGCTCAACACCATGCACTTTTCTGGTAGGATGGCCGATGTAATGTGATTTATATTTACACAATGTATTAAGATCCGACTCCGGAAAAAACCCTTTGTCGGCTAATACCACAAACAGCGCCTCTACGCAATGACCCTTGCTTTGAATATAACGGTCGCGGTCGGGTGAGCCAAAATTCTTCGGATCTACGTTTAGCACATAATTGTAAAGAACATTTAAGATATCTATGCAGGATAGGCTTCCCCCGGTATGTCCGGCGTTTGCTCCAACAATATATTTTAATATTCTTTGTCGATATATATTTGACTTTATAGCCAATTCTCTTTCATTCATCCCTGTAGGTTTAATTATGCTGATAAACTTCCCAGCCCATATAATTCCCCAAAGCCTCCTTTAATATTCCGGCGGTTTTAGAGGCATTCATTACTACGTGATGCTCAAAGCCGTTTCGGCAAACATATTGCATCAGCCCTTGAAGGTCAGGAATCTTTGCAACCGCGCGATTTCCGAAGGTATTCAGTGCATCGTCGGTTAAAACACCTTCGCCGATGTAGGCTTTAATTATTCCTTTGCTGTCGTCGGTGCTGATCCGCCCGAACGTTAATGGCGAGGCAGGCGTTCGGCCAGCCAGGGCACCGTAAGTATTTTCTTCGCCAACGGTTGTTCCTAAAATCGGGGCGGTACTTATTTCAATATCCGGAAGGAAAGATTTGGCCCAGTTTCCGCAATGGAATAACACGCATTTCTCTTCGTCATCCGCGTAATTGTTGTTCCAATCTACCAATGCGCTCGGAGAACCAGAAGCCAGTTGCATGGCGTACATAGTTAAGGTACCCGTTACATCCACCTCGCAGGCACTTGGAAGCATATTTTCGCTCATCATGCTCATGCTGGTACATACATTGCAGCCATAATTTTGCTGAAGCGAGGTCCAGCATTGAATTGCCGTAGCATCAAGTGCGTTATCTATCATAAAGCGGTTAAGCACCACATCGAGTTTCGCGATCTGTGTAAGTGCCTCATCCGGCGTGCGGCCCTTCGGCGCGTAAGCAAGAATTTTTTCAAGATTCGCCTTTACTTCCGCATCACTGGCTGTAAGCTTGTTGGCGTTTCCGAGAATTTCCGAAAGGTCTACCGTGGTAACCGAAATGCCATTACGCTGTAGTATTTTCTCGCTGTAGCGAACGGTATTAAATGCACCCGGCCTTGCTCCTACGGCACCAATGCGCACCTTACGCAAGCCTCTTACTACCCGGCAAACCGAAACGAAGTTTAATAATTCCTCTCCGAAAGCCGCATCTTTAGGATGAATGACGTGCTTATCCGTAAGCGTGTATTTTATGCCATACTGATAAAGATTATTGCAAACCGAGATTTTACCGCACCATGAATCCCGTCTGCGTGCTACATCCAGCTTATCCAGATCATCGGGATAGGCTTGTATAAGCACAGGTACATTCAATCCTGATAATTTTAAGGTTTCCGCCACTCCTTTTTCATCCCCGAAATTGGGTAACAGCACCAGCACACCTATTATCTCTTCTTCATGCCGCTTAAAGAGCTGCGCGCATTTTTGAGCGTCGCCGAATGTTTCTACTCCTCCTAATTTCGATTCGCTTTCTTCCAGCATAACCGGATTAAGATTAAGCTTATTGAAAATTTCTTTGATATCGAGCCTGGCTTCCGCTACTAATCTGTCGGGAAAAAAATCACGGTTACCAATAATTACACCTAAACTGGCTTTTGTCTTCATTTATTAATTTGATATAATAAGTTCAATTTCATTGTCTTTAAATACCTGCTTATGCTTCTCTTCAATGCCTGCGTCGGTAATTACATAGTCTATAAGCGACAAGGCACCCAGGCTGGCAAAAGAAGCTTTTCCTATTTTAGAAGAATCTGCCACCAGATAAGTAATTTCCGCCGCATCAATCATAGCTTTCTTCACCACAATATCACTGATACTGGGATACGTTAAGCCGGCTTTGAGTGACAGGCCCGCGGTGGCCAGAAATAGCTTTTGCACGTTAAGTCCCTTAAAAAAATCGGCAGCTTTTTGGCCGGTGAGTGATAAAGTGGGAGGTTTAAATTCGCCGCCGGTAACTATCAATTCTATGCCAGGCTCAGCACCCAGCATCATCGCGATATTGAGGGCGTTTGTTATCACGGTAAGGTTTTTAAATCCTTTTAACTTCTTTGCTATCTCTGTAGTTGTAGAGCCAGAATCTAAAATGATGCTATCTCCGCTTTCAATAAACTCAAGACATTTATTAGCTATCATTTCTTTTTTATCCATATTCTCGCGATGAGACAGCGATAAATTGCGAACCTGATCTTCAATATTCTTTAAATATGCACCGCCATGCTCCCGCAAAACCAGCCCGTCTTTTTCGAGTTTCTCGAGATCCTGACGAACGGTAACCTCTGTGACCTTAAAGAGCTTTGAAAGATTGGTCACTTTTGCGGAACCATCCTCTTTTAACAATTCAAGTATTTTTTCTCTGCGCTGATTGGGAAGCATGTCTACTTAAAGGTTAATAAAACTACAGAAACAAAACTAAAAGAAAATAAATCGAAAACAAACGAAAATCGATAAAAAAATTAAAATCCATAAATGCACCCATTTTCATCCCACAAAAGAATTTTCCAATAAAAACCGAAAGAAAACGAAAGATAATAAAGCTAATCTATTACTACTAGGTCGTTTTCACATCATATTCCTCATTAGATGGAAATATTATTTGATTTTAATACTTTGCAGGATAAATCATTGCGGACAACTACAGACTTATGACTGCGGAAGAATTTAAAAAGCTTGCCCTGGCTATGCCGAATACAATTGCCAAACCACACTTTGACAGAATGGCCTACAAGGTTTTGAACAAACGGATTTTCGCAACCTTGCATGAAGCGACTAACAGTACCAATTTGAAACTTTCACAGATCGATCAGTCGGTTTTTTGCTCATTTAATAAAACAATGGTTTATGCGGTCCCCAATAAATGGGGTCTTCAGGGCTGGACCACTTTTGAACTGGATGCCTTGCCAGAAGAGTTTGTACAGGATGCTTTAAATATAGCCTACGGGGAAGCATTAGCACCAAAAGGGAAATAATAAATCACCGTCCGATCAACCCTTACAGATATAAGTTTGTCAATAGTTAAACCCCAAGCACCTTTACTTCGTAAAAAGCGTCAATCGTATATAATAATATTTTGCTTGCCGCATTTAGCGGATTTAACAGGATATGCCACCCCAATAATAATGAAGAAAACTCTTACGATTTTGGCTCTTATAACCCTGGCCACCCAAAGCTTTTCACAGAATAAGACACTTTACCGTAAAGACTTCGAATCGGGTTACATTAACAAAAAATACACAAAAGCCCAGATTGCTCAAGATATTGAGTTCATGCTTGCGGTTACCAAAAAAGCACACGTAAATTTTTATCATAGCTTCACAGAAATACAGCTAAAAAATAAGGTTGACAGTATTTTAAACAGCCTCCCGGATTCTTCAACCATTTTTAGTGCATCCCTCGCAATCAGCAAGATTGAAGCACTGTTTAATGAGGGGCACCTGGGACTGGTTAGCAACAGCGCAACCGAACAGAGCTTTCAAAAAAGCACACACAAATTCCCATATTACCTTCATTCTGTCACAGACAGCACTTTAATAATATACCGCGACCTCTCCTCGGCTTCAAAACTCATGGCCAACGATACCATCATTTCAATAAATGACACTCCGGCAAAAACGTTCATCAACAACTTTAAGCAATACTTGGGAGGAATGAACACATGGCGTTTGGAAAAGATAGCCAATAGTTTCAGTTACCTGATGTTTGCTTCTGATGCCTTACCCCCGTACAAAATTTTAGTTAAACGCGATGGCAAATTGTTTGAACATATTACAGACGGATTGATAAGGATGCCCTCGACTAAAGCTCCTGATAATTCGGCCGCGGTTAAAGAGGTAAAAAAAGAAGAAAAGCAGACTAACTTAAATTACCAGCTTTCCATAAAGGATAACAACATTGGCTATATCAATTTTTTAAGGATGCATAACTATAAATCCTTTAAAGATTCTATAAAAACAACTTTTCAGGATCTGGCGGCTAAAAACGTTGAAAGCTTAATCATAGATCTGAGGGATAATGGCGGAGGAGACTCACGGCTGGGAGAACATCTGCTTAGTTACATTACGAACAAACCTTTCCGGCTCGAAGCCTCAAAGAAAACGAAAATCAGCTCGCATTGGAAAAGACGGCTTAGACTACTTAACAATCCCTGGTTCATTAAACTTTTTTCGTATTCAATTCCCGGCGGCTATTCCTCAACCTCAAAAATGAAAGTACGTAAACGTAAAATCGCTGAACCATTTTTTAAAGGAAGGGTGGTTTTTTTAATAGGGAGCGGAACATTCTCTGCTGCGAACATACTTGCCAATGGCATTAAAGATTTTAAACTTGCACCTTTGATAGGAGAAAGCACGGCAGAACCCTCCAATGTGTATTCGGATATGCTGGACTTTATGCTTCCTAATACCAAATTAGTAGCAAGGAGTTCCATGGCGTATTACATCAGAGCGAACGGCGATCCAACAGACTTTAATGGAATAGCACCAGATTACCTCATAAAACCGAATGGAGAGGATGTAAAACGCCGCAGAGATGCTGTATTGAATTTCGCTAAGCAATATTTAAAAGAAAAGCGATAGTATCCAATTTTAAATTTCTGATAAATAAGGGCAATATACCGCTCTCGAAAATATTTTTTTTATACTTGATTCACTAAAACCTGTTATGAAGAAAATTTTGATTCTTGCCTTTCTCCTGGTTACCAATCTGCTTAAAGCCCAGCAACCAGAAGGTATTAAATTTGAACACGGTAATACCTGGGCCGAAATATTAGAAAAAGCAAAGGCTGAAAACAAATACATTTTCGTTGATGCGTTTACTACCTGGTGCGGCCCCTGTAAAATAATGACCCAAAAGATTTTCCCTTTGCCGGAAGTAGGAAAATTTTACAATGAAAGGTTTATCAATGTAAAAATACAGCTCGACGTTACCAAAACCGATAACGAAGAAGTTAAGAACTGGTACAAAGATGCCGAGAATTTTAAACTGGATTACAAAGTAAATGTATATCCTTCCTACCTGTTTTTTAATCCCGACGGCGAGATTATTCATCGTGCGGTGGGCTCTTTACCAGAGGATTTGTTTATTAAACTTGGGCATGAAGCGCTGGATTCCACCAAACAATACTATACCCTACTTAAAGATTATACGGCAGGAAATCGGGATCCGAAACTACTGCTTACCTTGGCAAAAGTTTCCGAGAGAATTTACGACAAAGAATTTGCTCCCCGAATTTTAAAAGACTACCTCGGCCAGCAAAAAGATTTATTTACTAAAGAAACAATAGATCTTTTTCATCTTACTACAAAAAAAATTTCCGACCCCGGCTTTGCCTTTTATAGAAATAACAGCATCAAAATTGATTCGATGTACTGGAAAGGATATACCAGCAGAATGGTTAACAATATTTTGATGCGTGAATTGGTAGCTCCCGCGGTTTACGGGTTTGGAGAGAGAAAGGAAGATGTAAATTGGAAGGCGGCCGAAAAAAAACTCAGAAACGATTATCCGGATATTTGTGATGAAGTTATCGCGGTAGCTAAAATACAAAATTACATGCTGTTTAAGAATTGGACTAAGTTCCGCGATGCTGTTTCGCATTACATAGAAACATACGACGACAAAGTAGAAAACGGAATAATAAATAACTATGCTATCCTGATTCTAAAAAATTGCGAAGATGAAAAGTGTATTAAGGCTGCTCTCGACTGGTCTAAAAGGTCGCTTACCGGCCGGGATGAAAAACGTTCGCCTTTTATGAATACTTACGCAAACCTCTTATATAAATCCGGAAAGAAAGATGAGGCTATACAAACGCTGGAAGAAGTTGTAAAAACCACTAAAGGCGCAGGCAGCTATGCGAGTACCCTCGAAAAGATGAAGAAAGGTGAAAAAACCTGGTAATAAGCTGGTTATTTTTAAGTGATCCAGACTGTTTTTCTCATCTTTGATTTCAAATTTTTAACTACTTTAACACCCCTTAAATGTTTCGTTTCCGAAATTCACTTGCTGTCTTATTTATTTTTTTTAGCCTAAGCACCAGTGCCAAATTCGATTTTAATCCTAATTGTGTAAAAGCGTATAAAGAAATTTTCGGCCTGAAACTAAAGTCCGCACGTACGCTTATCGAAACAGAGAAAAAGATAAACCCGCAAAATGCTATTCCGTATTTATTAGATAGCTATGTAGATTATTTCACCATAATAACCTCCGAGAGTATAGCTGATTTTGAAAGGCTAAAGCGAAACAAAGCAGCAAGACTTGCCAGGATAGAAAAAGATGATAAAAGCTCTCCTTATTATCTGTTCGCACAAGCTGAAATTCACCTGCAATGGGCTTTAACTTATGGCTATTTCGAAGAGTATTTCAACTCGTCGATAGAGTTAAACAAAGCTTACAGGCAATTACAGGATAACGCTAAGAAGTTTCCGGGTTTCTTACCTAACCAAAAAAATATCGCTATTCTTGATGCTGTAATCGGAGCATTACCTGTGGGCTTAAAGCGGGCCATTTCCGTTATCGGGATAAAAGGAAATACACAGAAGGGTATTAAAACGCTCGAAAATTTATTAATAAGCCTGCCCCAATCGCCTTATGCGCACTTCTACGATGATGTGGTGTTTTTGCTTGCGTATGTACAAACTGATATTGTTAGCGACCACTCATCTTACCCTAAAATTTTGGCTTATGCCCAAAAAATAGATTCGTCGAGTTTGCTAAAGTCTTATATCATCAGCTACTCGGCTATGCGAACCGCTCACACAGAAGTTGCTCTTGCTACTTTGAATAATCGTCCGGCCGGCCCCGAATATCAAAATTATGATTACCTGGATTATATGGCGGGCACCATTAGGATGCGCAAACTCGACCATACCGCCACCTCCTATTTCCAGTCGTACCTGCACAAGTACAAGGGAATAAACTATATAAAAGACACCTATCTCAATCTGGCCTGGATTGCTCTAATCAATGGCAATAAAGATGTCTGTAAAAAGTATATCGAACTGGTAAAAACCAAAGGAAATGCTATTCACGATAAAGACAAACAGGCCTTACAAGAAATTAACGACCCAATGCCAGACGTTGATCTGTTGAAAGCAAGATTATTATGCGATGGAGGCTACTACACTAAAGCCCTTGCAGAAATTAAAGACAAGCGAATAACAGACCTCAAACATTTAAGAGATCGAATTGAGTTATTTTATCGCTTAGGGCGTATTTACGATGAATTAAACCAGGATGACTTATCGATAAAATTCTACCAGTCGGCTATGGACATGGGCAAAGAAGAAAGATATTATTTCGCTTCCAATGCTGCTTTACGCTTAGCAGCGATTTATGAGAAAAAGAAAGATCACAAAAAGGCCCGTGAATTTTATCAAATCGCTCTGGACATGGATAACCACGACTACGAACGAAGCACAGATAGTAAGGCAAAAGAGGGGCTTCGCCGTACAGGCGGATAGTGTAATAAGTAAATTCTTTACTTACCGGCCGCCTGTTCCAAAGCGGATAGAACTCCTTCCTTTTTAGAATATACATTCCCAGCCGTTCTTCAGAAACACCCTCTTTCAACTTATAATTAAAGGCGAGATTATCTCCGTCAAAAGCGCAATCGAAATAGTTGAACGCAATTCCGGGCATTTTTTTCAGGGCGGGGGTAAGTTCGGTAAAGTGACTCGATACCATAAACTTGGAGTAACTGCGTGCCTCCTGCCGTTTTGGTTTTTTAACAAAAATTAACCCCGATAGCACTTGCAGCCGCAATAAAACCAGAAACCTTCAAAGTCCCATTTCAAATCATTTGCTAAACCACTGCCATTTAGTAACTTAATTTAACTAAACCCGATTATATGGAGAAAAAATACTAAAAAAAGGTCGAAGGGCCAGCGAAATTCAACAAGCTGCCGGGCTCCCAAATCCCGGATTAACAATCATTATAAAACCTTAACAAAATGAATAAGTTAATTACTATCAGTATATCAGCGATGTTATTTGCGGGATGTACATCCGATACCTCTACCACCCTGCCATTATTTAAGAGAAATATCACCATGACACAGGGCTCTGTAGAATATTATCCAAACCAAAAGGTAAAAAAATGCAAACTGAGCAAGCCAGTTATGTTAGGCGACAAGAAATCCACTAATTGGCTACATCTCTTTGAAAGCGGCCACATAAAACAGTTTGAAACCGCAGAAGAAATGAGAATCGAAAAACATGTTGTTCCCGCAAATTCAATAGTGTTTTATAATGAAAAAAACCGGTCAAGGATTCATTATATCATCTTTTCAAAGGATACAGAAATCGATTCGGTAATATGTAAAGGCGACGGAAAAACTATGACGGAGTTTTATAACAGTGGCAAACTCAAAGCATGCTTTCTGGCAAAAGATCAGCTGGTTCAGGGATTTCCATGCAAGGCAAGTATTTCTGAGCCTGTGTATTTTTACGCCGACGGAAAAGTCAGGATTTTACCTCTGAGCGCAGACGCCTCTTACTCGAATATTTCTTTTAAAAGCGGAGAATCCATTCTTGTGGGGCAGGATGGTTTAGTTAGTAAACTTAAAAAACAATAAAATATATACCACGCCACTATACAGTGCCTGGAGTAACTCCAAAAGGGGCTTGATTCTAATCAGGCCTCTTCCTGACGAGCAGCATTGCAATCCACCAAAAAGAAACCTTTCTTTATAAAAAAAAATCATGAACCAGGTAAAAAACAAAGTTCAGGGCCAAACGCCGGCACTATATGGATTGGCTTTTCTTGGAGCCCTTGTCTATTTCATTAAACAGGCAAGTACTTTTGGTGCCGTAATTCTGGCCTTTTTAAAAGCTGTAGGCTGGCCCGCTGTATTAATTTACGAAGTATTGAAGTACCTCAAAGCCTGATAGTTTAGCCTGGAATTAGCTGGCAAATCACCATCGAAAATTGATGCGGCTATATGGTGTCAGAGGCTGTTCTATTCGCCGAAAACCATTACAAAACCACCCTTAGATTTTACCATAATCTGCGTGGCTGCCTGTGGTACAATACTCGCCGTGGAGAAAGAAAACTCCCCCGCGCCATCGGTGATAAGTTTGCCTGCTTTATAGGCTTTAAAAGCCGAGAGGTCAAGAGATAATTTTTTCTCTGTATTTTCTCCGTTTATACCTGCCACATACCATTTATTGCCAGCTTTACGGGCTATAACGGCTAGTTTCCCCGGGTAACCTTCAATAAACTTTATATCGTCCCAACCAACCGGAAGACTTTTCAAAAAAGATTTCACATAATCAGGAACTTGTTTCACACCCTGATCCGTTTCGGCAATATGCTGCACACCAGATTGGAAAAGCACCGACAGTGCCAGTTCAAATCCATTACTGGTTTGACGCTTGATTTTAGGAATCTGATGAAGAACTGTCGGCGTATAATCCATCGCATCGAATACATTTCGAGTAAATGGTGCCATAGCAGCGTGGGTAGCGGCTGTATCCTCAACACCTTGTTCAAATGTTCTGAATTCCATACCCTTTATAGATTCCATAGTAACAAGATTAGGATAGGTACGTTGCAATCCTCTTGGCAATGTGGTACCATGAAAATTTACAAGCAATTTTGCGGCGGCGGCATCACGCAAAATGTCGTGGTAATACTGCATAAACGATTGTCCGTCTCCTCCAAAAAAATCCACTTTAATTCCTTTTATCCCCATGCTGCTAATCCTGGCGAATTCCATTTTCCGATCTTCAGCTGTAAGAAGTTTATTTTTAGGCGTTTGAGGGGTTGTGTTCCATGCCCCTGCCGAGTTGTACCATACCAACACTCCAACGTTTTTAGTTTTTGCGTAATCTGCCAGCTCTTTCATTTTATCATAGCCGATTTGTTTGTCCCATTCGGCATCTACCAAACAATACTCCCAGCCCATATCAGCCGCGTAATCTACAAATCGTTTCTGCACGTTATAAACGGTAGCTCTGTCCTTTAACAAAACCCAGCTCCATGACGAAATTCCTGGTTTAATGAAAGATAAGTCCATTTTTACGGCAGGCTTTGACACGTCGGTACCTAAAGCCGACTCTACCACGGTTTTTAATGAACCCAGTGCGATAACCCTCCAGGGTGTATACCATGGTAATTTTGATTCGGGGTTTAAAGCAGCCTGCGGACTAAAAACTTCGCCCGGCTGAGGAAAACCTATGGCATATTCGCCATCAGGCGATTCGGCTTTTAACCGTGTGCCGCAGTAATTCCCTTCCGGAAATGTTTCGCTGATAAGCACCCAGTTGGTACCTGCCTGAAACAATGCGGGATAAATCCAGCCCGCTTTAATCGGCGAGGGTGTGCCTACCGGGATAGCCTGATGCCAAAACTCTTCATACGATGGATTGGCCTCTGCCCAGCCGCTTTTAGCGTTAGCCATGGGCTGTAACCATGCTTTTGTATTTGGGGCAAACTTATAAGTGGTAAATTCCTCTTTTATTTTTTTTACATCGGTTGAAGTTCCGGGGAAATAATAACGAAATACCAGGCCATCGTTCGACACCTGAAAAATGATGTCCATTGCTTGTCCGCTGGCATTTTTAAGATGAAAAACCCGGTTATTAGCTTTATAAACATTCAGTTTACGCTTAGAACTGAGCATCTGGTAGCTATCGCTTACCGCTTTTGCGGGAGTTACAGAAACCACCTTTAATCCTGTTGAAAAATCTGCGTCCTCGCGAATAATGCCCAGCTTTGAAACTTGCAAAACCTCAGTATTCTCCCTCGCAACTTTATACCAGGCCTTTCCCGCAGTTAAACCGATAGTGGCTTTTATTTTCTTATCAGGGCTGCTGAGTGAATACTCCTGTGCTGAAAGAGAAAAAGCGAGAAAAAGCAGAAAAAAACAAATGCCAGATTTCATAATTATATTTATAAGGTGTGTTTATGTGGATTACCGGGGCTTAATTTCGCTAATATAGGGATTTGAAGATAATGTGTCAATGAGACAATTATTTCGACCGTGGGGTGAAGGAACAAACGTTATAAGCCTGAGTTTGATTAAAAAAGCATATTAAAAGGATTAAGTACAAACAACACACCCCCAATGTAAAGACAGAACATATTGGAAAGGCGTTCAATTCCTCTCTCGAGAGGGGAAACTCAGTTTTTCCGGTCGGCAGAAACCTTCCATAGGGGTGTGTTCTATATTATAAATCAAACTCGGGTTATACTAAAAAAGCCCTGCGTAAGGCAGAGCTTTGTAATCTTTTATGGTTTTATGCTATACTTTCCTCACTTGAACCGCCTGCTGCCCTTTACGGCCTTCTTCCACTTCAAACTCCACATTGTCGTTATCGCGTAAACCGTTAACTCCTCCTTCTACGTCTTTAAAATGCACGAAAATTTCTTTTCCGTCTTCCTGCGTAATAAAACCATAGCCCTTTTGAGCATTGAACCATTTAACTTTTCCAGTTTTCATAATTTTTATAATAATAGTTATATCAACTGCTTTAGGTACTGAAAATAAATGGTTAGTTATTATTCAGAGCAGAAAAAACAGGAGACAAATCAAATATATAAAATTTAAGTTTTGAATAACAAAAAGCAGGCTACGAAATTCCTTAGAAAAGAGTCAATTAGCTTATTCTTCTTCCTTAAAATATACCTTATAATAATTCATGAGTTTATTATCATCAAAACCTTTCTCTATAAGTTCTTTGTTTCCATGAATATAGATATGAAAATTTTTATCAAGCTTTAACACACTTTTGAAAACTTTGGCCTGCTTTTTTACGGCGGGATTAGAAATATCAAAAGAATCAGCTATCTCGGTATCGAATTCTTTTTCGTAGTTCTGCTTAAAGTTTTTAAAAGACGCGATGGCCTGAGGATTGCCTATTACCTCGTTAGAAAATTCGTCGAGTTCAAAGCTTTCTTTTTCTTTAAAATATTTCATTGAACGGTTCAGCAAATCAATCTTGTCGGCCTTAGTCATATCGAAATCTTCTTCCAGTTTATTGGTAACGAAGCTTTTGTAAACGTTCAGAGTGTTATTAGTCTGATTATAATTATCATTGCGAATCTTCAGCTTTAAAAAGTCGTCTTTCCAATACACCGCTTCCCCTGCTTTATTGGTTTGGTCTACCACCAAAACCTTATAGCCTTCTTCTTTATCAGTATTAAAAATAAGACAGCCTTTATCCAGTTTTTGAATATTGATACCATCCTGTTCATAGCCCATATTGAAGCCATTGTCTTCGGGATAGACCTTCAGATAGGTTTCCTTTGTTTCAGATTTAAAGATCCCGATCGCGTCCAACAGTTCACCTTCAATTTGAACATTGTTAAAATAAGCAACATATAGCTCGCCGGATTTGATTTTAGGATGGTTTGTCAGATCGTATAAATACTTAGTTATCTGCTGGCTAACCTCATGAAACCTGCCCTTTTCTTTAAATACTTCCGAAGAAAAATGAAACAGTTCATTCAGATTTATATCACTCGAGTGCATAAAACGATACACTTCATTTACCTTCTCGAAGGGTTTGAGATAATACTGCATCAACAGGTTGGCGAGAAACTCATCATCCAGTTGTAGCGATGTGTCGGATAAAACGTAGAACTCGTCTTGTAATTTATTCCCTACCCGATGAATTGAAAGTTGCGCCAGAGAGGCTTCGAAAAAAGAGACCATAATTTTTATATAACCTTTGAGCTTTCAAAAGCCTAATAGGTTTGTTTAGTTTTTGGTGCAAAATACAAATATACAAGCGCAGAAAATACCGTAGCTGCCGAAATATAAAACAGCATAGGTACACGTGCGATAATATCTTTAAAGATCCAGCCGGCGAATAAAGCCCCTAAGCCAATTCCTGCTTCGAGCGCAATGTACATGGTAGCAACCGCCTTCCCTCTGCGTTCGGGGTGACTTAAATCTGCTGTCCAGGCATTAACCGCAGGCGAAAGTATTCCGGTTCCGGCACCGTAAACAACTGAAGCCGTAAGTAAAGTGAATACCGAGCTGGCCATTCCGATCATTATTAGCGAAACTCCGATCATTACCAGCGATATTTTAATTACCACTACCCTGCCGTATTTATCGGAAGCTTTTCCGGCCACAAACCGAACCAAAATAGAGGCAATTGTAAAGGTCATGAAGAAAAGGCCCTTGTTAGTAACTCCCAGATGGGCGGCCCAGTCGGGCACTAATGTTAATAATGCGCCATAGCTCATGTAGGATAAGAGCGTTACTACTGCCGATGGTATCACCCTCCATTCGATAATATCTTTGAAGGGAATCTTCAGTAAGGATGATCTAAACTTTTGTTTATCCTTGAGAGTCTCCTTCATATTCAATACCAAAAGAATTGATAAAAGTGCTAAAACTGACGAAAAATAGAATAATACGTTAATCGAATAGTGCGAAGTAATGGCACTGCCCATCGCAGGGCCGATAGCCATACCCGTACTAAAGGCAAGCCCGTGAAGGCCCATAGCTTCTCCCCAACGCCCCGCTGGTACTATGTCTGCTATATACGCCGAACTTGCCGTTGGTTTAAAACCTGTTGAAAATCCATGGATAAGTCGTAAAAACAAAAAACCCGATACCGTTGTAAGCAGCGGATATAACAGTCCGCAAATCACACAAACAATCGAACCTATAGCCATTATAGGTACGCGGCCAATGGTATCCGTTAACTTTCCGCTAAAAGGCCTCGAAATACCCGCTGTTAATGTAAATAATGCGATAATCAAGCCTTTGTATTCAGCTCCCCCGAGTGAACTCAGGTAAGCAGGCAATTCGGGTATCATCATGTTAAAACTGGCCGAAAACAACAGCGAGCTTAAACAGAGTAAAGCGAACTGAAAGTTATAGATGGGATGTCGGGGTTCGGAGATCATTAAGAAGCGCAAAAATAGACAATTATAAAGCAGGGGAAAAGAATTGTTGGAAACTTAGGCAATACACAGGGCTGGCGAAATACCTGTCAATTTGACAACTCCACCCGTTTGGAACAAGCCTTGATAAGTCATCTTCAAAGAATTGAAATCTAATACTACTATGCAAGAAAAAGGCACCATATCCATTCACACCGAAAACATCTTCCCTATCATTAAGAAGTTTTTATACTCCGATAATGAGATTTTCCTTCGTGAGCTGGTTTCAAACGCAGTTGATGCTACTCAAAAAATTAAAAGACTTTCATCTCTGGGCCAGTATCAGGGTGAACTTGGCGATTTGACAGTTGAAGTGTCATTTGATGAAACAGCGAAAACCCTTACCATATCTGACAAGGGCTTGGGGATGACCGCTGAGGAGATAAAAAAATACATAAACCAGATCGCATTTTCAGGCGCGACAGAATTTGTTGAAAAGTTCAAAGACGCAAAAGACGCGAATGAGCTGATTGGTAAATTCGGTTTAGGATTTTACTCTGCCTTTATGGTGGCAGACCAGGTAGAAATTCAAACGCTATCTTTCCAGGAAGGTGCTGAACCGGCCCGCTGGATTTGCGACGGAAGCACGGAATTCGAAATAACCGAAGGTAGTCGTACTGAAAGAGGAACGGATATTATCCTTCACATCAATAAAGACTCTGAAGAATTTTTAAGCAAGCACAAACTGCAGGAGATTCTTGACAAATATTGCCGCTTTTTACCAATCCCGATCAAGTTTGGAACTCGCAGCGAATCTCAGCCCGACGGCGAAGATGAAGAAGGCAAACCAAAATATACGTCTGTAGAAGTCGACAACATTATCAATAATCCCAACCCAATCTGGACGAAAGCACCAGCTGATCTAATCGATCAGGATTATCTTGATTTCTACAAAGAACTTTATCCTTTCTCAGAAGATCCCCTTTTCTGGATCCATCTTAATGTAGATTATCCTTTCAATTTAACAGGCGTGCTTTATTTCCCTAAAGTGAAAAATGACTTCGATTTTCAAAAAAACAAAATCAAGCTTTTCTCCCGCCAGGTATTCATCACAGATGAAGTAAAAGACATCGTTCCTGAATTTTTAATGCTGCTTCACGGTGTAATCGATTCACCGGATATTCCCTTGAACGTATCCAGAAGCTTTTTACAAGCCGACAGTAACGTAAAAAAGATCAATAGTTATATCACTAAAAAAGTAGCTGATAAACTATCCGAGCTGTTTAAGAAAGACCGTAAAGGCTTCGAAGAAAAGTGGAGCGACATTGGCGTGTTTGTGAAATACGGAATGATAAGCGAAGAGAAATTTTATGAAAAAGCCAAAGATTTCGCCTTGCTGAACAATACCAAAAAGGAACATTTTACACTGGAGGAATACAAATCAAAAGTATCTGGTTTACAAACCGATAAAGATGGTAACCTCGTGTACTTATACACTATTGATCCGGCGAAACAGGATGCTTTTATTCAGTCTGCGAACAAGAAAGACTACGATGTTTTGGAGATGAATTCGCCTATTGATAATCATTTTATTAATCAGTTGGAGCAAAAGCTGGAAAAAACATCTTTAAAGCGGGTTGATTCGGATGTGGCTGACAAGTTGATTAAAAAAGATGACACTCCGCCGCATGTACTATCCGAAGAGCAAACCACTAAGGTGAAAGACATTTTCGAAAAGGCCATTAACAAGCCTAACATGAAAGTAGAAATTGAGAGCTTAAACCCTGAAGAACTTCCAGTTCATGTTACGCAGGATGAATTTATGCGCAGGATGAAAGACATGGCACAGATGGGCGGAGGAATGAGCTTTTACGGTTCGTTGCCGGAAAATTACAAGGTTGCGGTTAACGGAAATCATGCCTTGGTAAACCGCATTCTACAAACCGAAAATGAAGCAGAGCAAAGTCAATTAGCTAAGCAGGCGTTTGATTTGGCCTTACTTTCTCAAGGGATGCTAACCGGAGCGGAGTTGACGGAGTTTGTGAAGAGAAGTGTGGAGTTGATATAAATTTAGATTACTGATAATTTGAAAGCCTCGTTTTTAACGGGGCTTTTTGTATGTTGACTGACGCACAAACCTCGATAATCCACTTTCCTGCGTGTGTCTCACCAAATGCATCATGCCGGACGGCCTCAGAGAATTGAGCGTTAAAAAAGGGGGAAAGAAGGCATAGACAAACAGAACATTCACGACGACAGGTAAACAATCCGGAGAAGTGCAGAAGCTCCTTACATTTAAGCTGCTCAGTACCCACGGCTTGGATTGTACATCAGCCTTCTTTCAACCTTTTAGCTCAAGGCTCGTCCCGATAGCTATCGGGATTGTTACTTTTTCTTCAAGGAAAAAGTAATAGGCCTCTGCGGCCATGAGCAGAACAACTACATTATCACCCCACACCCAATCCTGGCCCCTGCATTCCCGGTTGGCTGTGTGGTAAAATCATCAGCCTTCTCATGAACCATAATTGCTTTGCCTTTAACATCATTGGTTGCGCCGGTGCCAACAGACCATAGTGTAGTTTCAAGTTCCAAAGAACCTTTGCCATTGGCGTCCAAAGTAACATTACCAATATCACCCAGGTGAAACTGCCCCTGGCCCCACTTACCGTGATTGGCTTTGGTTGGATTCCAATGTCCGTGAGCATCATTTCCTTCATTACCGCAATCGCCATGCTCGTGAATGTGTACCGCAACTGTTTGCCCGGCTTTAGATGGGAAGTTTAATTCCAACTCCATTTCAACCTCATTGCCGGTTTGAACAAAGCTGATCGATCCGCTGCCCGGAATTGCTGGTTTTGTACCTGATACAACTGCTTTGGCTTCCCTTTTTGAACCTTTCAAACTGGTGCAGGAATAAATTAAGGCCGTTAAAACAAGTGCAACCATCACTAGTAAGCTCCTAATGTTTAATGCTTTCAAATTCATAATCTAAGATTTTGATTAAATAACAGCGAAAAGAGAATATTGTTAAGAAGAAAAATCTAGGGAGTAGTGCGTTTAAGTGGATATTTATTCTGGTTATTAAACGTGCGCATAATAAACACTTCCAGATTCGATTTTCCTTTAGAATACTCCTGTGCTTTTGCCCGTGCCTCCATTATCGCGTCGGCAGGGCTTGATTTGCCAACACTATAAAAGTACTTAGGAGTGGCCCCGTCAGGATTGGCTACACAAAAAATGGCTCCGTGCCCCGAACTGTCGGTTTCAAGCAGACTGAACCACTTGCCTTCTTTTTCGGAAATTTGCTTGATGATTTTTGCGCCACCGTCTTCAATATTAAAGTTTTGAACGATATCTGCTTTATCTTCCCTCGCAAAAACGTATACCTGAGCGGAAGCCTCATTAATTAAAAAAAGGCCGAAGACAGTAACCAGGAGAAAATAAAGCTTCATAACGTATTGATTAGGCCTATTAATTACACAACTAAAATTAAGTAAAAGTTTTTCAATATAATCAAATTCAAATTAAAAGCAGCAATTACCAAAGGCTGTTTGTAAACTCAAGCTTAATTTTTGCCTGAAAATTTTCTATCGTTTTAAAAATTTCGACTAAGGTTACCTGCTCTATTTTGGTGATTTTTTCCAGATCGATGTAGTTGTCGGGCAAGCGTTTATCATGAATAATCTGGCTGGCCTGGCTCTTTAAACGCATTCCCATTAAAAAGTAATACGACTGCGAAAGCTCATGGTAAGCGGTTTCAGAAAAAACGCCTTTTTCTTTTAATGCCTTAAGGCGTTCGCCCGTATTTACTTTAAATATGCGCTCTTTTAAGGCATACACCCGCACCAGATCTACAATCGGAGTCATGGCGGTTTTAATGTCAAACACCTCCTGGTTACCAACAGTTTGCGTCCGGATGTTTCTAAAAAACGTTAGAGGCGGCTCGTACTGCAAGGCATTTTTGGTAAGGAGGTAAAACAATGCTCCTAAAGGCTTTTGTAGTTCTTCATCTAAAAACTGATGAAGTTCAGTCATAATTGCTTCCTCGCCATAAATAAAACGGCAATCAAAAAAAGTTGAAAAATTAACCGCAGTCTCAGGAACCGATTCGGCTATCCAACTCGTGTAATTACGTTTCCAATGCGATAATGAATGTGTCCAACGAGGATTCATAGCCATTAATTCGCCAGTACAAAAGCTAAAACCTATATGATTTAAACGTTCTGATACCAGTTGAGCGAATCTTAAAAAATATTCGCGGACTAATTCACGCTGCTCATTTGCTTTATCCTCATAAATAATAGCGTTATCCTGGTCTGTTTTTAAGGTTTGCTCTTTTCGGCCCTCGCTCCCAAGCACCATAAAAACAAATTTCGCCGGAGGCTGACCAATCTCGGCTATGGTATTATCAATCACTTTAACAGCGATGGTGTCGGCGATGGTAGTGATTACCTGATTTACAATTTCGGGATTTACTCCCCGCCCGATCAACTGCGACACTATTTGCGGCACAGTTTCCCATTTCCTTTTAAGTTCTTCAACAGACAAAGCCTGCTTTACCGACTGGATAAACACCAGCGGAGATTGCGCGAGCTCACTCAGCAATTTATTTCTGCTGATGGAACCAATGTATTTCCCTTCACTCTCGATTAATAAATAGCGGGTTTTGGTTTGAAACATCATCAAAACCGCCTCGTAAACATAAGCCTGCTGACTAATTGCCACAATAGGATTATCCATAACCGAGGATACCGCCTCTGCCGCGTTGCCCTTAGTAGCAATCACCTTATCCCGAAGGGTAATATCGGTAACATAACCAACTATTTTTGCGGTTTCATTGGTGATAAAAAGACAGCTGGTTTTGCATTCAGACATTTTACGTGCTGCCTGATAAATGGGAGTTGACACTGTGCAGGATACAATATCACGAACTTCTATGCTTTCAATTTTACGAGAGTAAAACTGATCTGACGCTATAAAACTTTCCTCAAAAGAATTCGGGCGTTTAAAGAAATGCGCAAAGTCGTCTTCGAGCATCCGCTTTCCAAACTCGCCGGTAAAGTATTTAAAAAACTCGTCGTAGGCCTTGCAAAGAGCCCTGAAATCTTTTCGCGGCAAAAAGTAAACTACCGTTCCCTTTTTTACCAGCACTGTTTTTAATGACCGCTTTTTGTTTAACAACACCGAGATGCCACCAAAACAATAGCCTTCGTGATGCTTCTCTACAGAACGTTTGCTTTGTGAACTATCGTAAAAAAAGGATTCATACTCTCCTTTTACAATAAGGTCCACACCTTTCATTTTGGTAACCTCTTGCTGATAGATTATGCTGTCTTTTTTATATTTAACAACCTCTAAAAGATCCGCCACGCCCGTTAAAACATCGTCGGGCAGCACGTTGAATGGTTTTACAGTTTTTAAAAACTCCAAACGTTCGTTCATAGGCTTAAGCTAATCAAAAATATTAACACTAAAATAATTAAACCCGCAATTAGCCAGGGAAATTCTTTAGAATTAGGTTTCGGTGTTTTAGAGGCAATATGTTGAAGAGCTATCTTTTCATCGGTAATATCTCCCCGGCGAAGTAGCTCGAAAAAGCATTTTGCCGTTGCGCCTGCGTCAACCAATGCGTTATGCTGATTTTCAAGCTTATCTTCAAATAGCATTGTATATAGTTCTCCGAGGCGCAGATGATCTACCGAGGGGTCTCGCGCATAAAATGAGCTTGAGAGCATGGTACAAAAAGAAGGTAAATTTGCCAAAGGATTAATTATCCCGGAACGGCAAAAATCAGCCGAGGCGATATGGTAATCAAATTCCATAAAATGTCCTACCACAAGCGGCTCATACCGAATCAAATCCTGATCAAGTAATTGCATGACCAATTTTCTCTCCTCGCCATGCTGATCCAGATAATCGCGGGTAATGCCGTGTATTTTAATCGCAGAAGATTTTAGTTGAATATCGCTGTCGCCGATGTAGTGGTTTTCTGATTTTATCAACGTGCCGTCGCTCTTGTAAATTATCCATGCGATTTGAACTGCTGACGGCCAGTTAGACGCATCAGAATACGGAAGATTCCAGTTTTTAGGTAAGCCTGAAGCTTCAGTATCAAGAAATAATAAATAATCTTTCAAGGGATATAACGGGCAATTCTTTAAGATGAATATTGCAAATATAGTTAAGCCTGAGAATATCCGGGTGTATGGGGATCAGGATAAATACGATTTCATTACTAATTCATGAGCCTCTGATGTAAAATAAATAATCGGCTCCTCTTCGGTGTGTGAAGCTTCGATTATAATTTTAGTTCCGAATTCATAGGGTTCAACAGCAATTATCCTTCGTTTCTCAAAACGTGTTGGAATTCCATCAATTAATACTATAAAAAATTCGCTCATCTTATTTTAACCAAGGCCTGTGCAATAATGTTTAAGACATTCGAAAACTCTAAACTTAATCTGATCAGGAACCCCGCCGACAACCCCTGTAGATAAAGGGGAATAAATTACATGTAATCAACGGAAGAGATTTTTATTCAGCAAAAGGTTAACAATCTCTTCTAAATAGATTTTATCTGTTTCGTTAAAATCGTTCAGCTTATCACTGTCCAGATCGAGTACGGCTACTACTTCGTTTTCTTCGATCAATGGAATAACTATCTCCGACTTTGAAAGAGAACTACAGGCTATATGGCCGGGGAAGGCATCGACATCTGCAACCACTATTGTCGTTTTTTGCTCCCATGAAGTTCCGCACACACCTTTTCCAAATGCGATACGTGTACAGGCCACCGGCCCCTGAAACGGACCCAATACAAGCTGTTTATCTTTTACCAGATAAAAACCGATCCAAAAGAAATTGAATTGTGATTTTAAAACCGCACAAACATTAGCCAGATTAGCAATCAGGTCATTCTCTCCTTTAATCAATGCTTTGATCTGCGGAAGCAGCGATTTATACTGTTCTTCCCTGCTTCCGTTAATAATATTTAAGTCTTCGGCCATATGCAAAAATACCGACGGGGAAAAGAAATTTGATCTTCCGTAAAACCAATTCGATCATTTGTTCGTCATAATTATATAGAACGATACCAGATAATCGTTATTTAAGAGCACACTCACACACACACATGAGAAAATTCTTATTCAGCCTGGTTTTCTTTGCAGCATTGGGAACCAGTTCGGTTTACGCAGACCGCAATCCCGAAAGGGATAGGATCATACGCAGGTATGATGAACGGAATGTTTATTACGACTCGAGAGGAGAATATCACTGGCAGGTGATAGAGCGTGAAGTATGGATTCCAGAACGAAGGGTTAGAACCGTAATAGGTACACGGGTAATACCCGGACGTTATGAAGTTCGGGCTCAACGCATTAAAGTTTATCACAATTCGGGCAGATATCGTAACGACAACAGGTATTACGACAGAGACAACTCGTATAATAGAGGTAAAAAGTCTCATCCGCATGGAATGCCTCCCGGCCAGCGAAAAAAACAAGACAATCGCTATGACGATAGAGATTATGACTACCGGGATCGGGAATACGAAAACAGGGGACGTAGTTTGCCAGAGCAGGTTTTGGAAGAAATTGGACGTAGGAGACTTTAAGATTCCTATTTGTATATTTTTAATTCCCTCCGGAAAATGCCGGAGGGTTTTTTATTCTCAAAAAATTGGTTCTATAAAACGTACCACACTTTGCAATAGAACGTTCTAAAAACTGAAAGCAGAAGTTCAATCCTTGAAACAACAGGTAAAAAAGTAAACTATTAAAGGGAGTGAAAGCTCCCTTTAATCATTATAAAAATCTTGCAATGCACCGAAATAACTTGAGTTCCAACCCTCTGCTATATCTTCATAATCTTCATCCGGAATATTGGTGTGTTTTAATTCGATAGAGGTGCCCTCTTTAACCTGATGGAGCTTGATGGTTACAATTGAAGGTTCATCCTGCTCACCGAAATACCATTGCTGTACAATTCTCTTACCCTCTTCAAATTCAAGGTTCTTCCCTACAATACTTCCTTCCCACAATGAAAAATCCGATCCCGGTACGGTAGACATCTCAGCCTCCTCACCCGTCCACAAGTAAATGGTTGACGGAACAGTAAGTGCGAGATAAACTTCTTCGGGTGCGGCCGGAAGTGTATAGTACTTTTTAAAATCTTTCATTGTTGGATAACACTATTATTAAGCCGCTAAATTACCTATTATAGAACTATAATAACAATTCTACACAGCATTTAGATTAAGTCAGCGCAGCGTAAAGTAACCGAAAGCTAAACACCAAATAACTAGAAAACAGTTAATGGATTTATTATGGAGTTATTAAACGGAAAAAATGCCCTGATAACCGGGGCTGGAAAAGGCATCGGTAAAGCACTTGCTATTGCCCTGGCAAAAGAAGGCGTTAATGTAGCATTGCTGGCCCGCACAGCGGCTGATTTGCAAGCTGTAGCTGATGAAGTTGAAAACGAAGGCGTAAAGGCGGTAATTATCCCTGCTGATGTAAGTAATATCCGGTCGGTAAATTCTGCCGTAGAAAGCGCGATTGCCTCATTAGGAAGTATCGATATACTTGTAAACAATGCGGGAATTGCAGCATTCGGAGGTTTTCTTGATTTATCGCCCGAGGAATGGGAAAAAATAATTCGAGTTAATCTCTTTGGCCCCTATTATACTACCCGGGCAATTCTTCCGTCGATGATAGAAAGAAAGGCTGGCGACATCATAAATATTTCGTCTACCGCAGGATTACGCGGAGCTGCCCAAACCAGTGCCTACAGCGCCTCAAAATTTGCGCTGATAGGTTTAAGCGAATCTCTGATGCAGGAGGTAAGAAAACATAACATCAGGGTAACAACGCTAACACCCAGCACAGTAGCTACCGGGCTGGCTTTCGATTTAAACCTGACAGACGGAAATCCGGATAAAGTAATGCAACCGGAAGATTTCGCGGAATTGATTATTTCACAATTAAAGTTAAACCGAAGAGTGTTTGTTAAAGACGCGTCTATCTGGTCAACAAATCCCTAATCATTTCACGTTTGGGTTTAGGCCGGGAATGAATTATTTCTCTAGCAACCCATCGGCTTTCCACCTTACAAATACATTAATTGTGGAATCAGAAAGTTTCGGATGCTTTGCTGGCATAAATCCCTTTTCGCCAGGGTTTCTCTTAATCCGCTCAATGGTTTCGTCGATCTCGTTTTTGGCAGTCAGGTAAGTATCTAAAGGCTCCTTATTTCCTTTAGGCGGAAAGTGGCATGGAGAACAATTGTTGACAAGTAAGGGCTGAACATCAGCCACATAAGTTACCTTCGGGACCGCTACAGATTTGTTGGAGGCTTTTTGAGTAGTGGCACAATACTGAAAAATAACCGCTGAAGCGATTATAAGTAAAACATAAATTTTTTTCATGCGGGCTTGGTTATCGGTTACATGTTGCAACCTCTAATAACCTTAAAATAAACAAGGATAATTTATTGTAACTAAAATTTTATTAATCCGCCTTTGCGGGCGGATTAATAAAAAGCTTACTTAACCTCCTCCTCGGTAGACTGAACAAGTGATGTTCCGAAATAACCAACCACATCTACGGCATTTAAACTGGTTTTCTTAATGTTAGTGCGGGTATTTGAGAGAGGAGTCGCGAAAATCTGCCCGTTCTGTAGTTGTATCAAAATATCGAGCCAAAAGCGATAAGCATCTTCGGTTAAGGACCAAACCTCGGCCCTTACTTTATCTCCTTTTATGAAGGGATCATTTACCGACATTTCTGCGTCTCCAATGTAATTCCCATCCACAAATTGATCGTCAAACAAATTAAAATCACCGGTCTTATTTAAATAGCTGCCGTTCTTATATAACCTAACTTGGATATAATCGCCCGACCCGGGCAATTCTTGCCCGAAAGAATGCGGGTAAAAGCCTTCTTTTTCATAAATAGTGGACTTTTTCTCAAATTTAAATTTTAAAGAATCTAAAGGCATCGAAAGGCGTTTTACTTCTGCTTTTGCTTCATAATTTCCTGCCAATGATTGAATTGCCAGGGTGTATATTCTTCCTTCAACGCTTTTAAGATTATTAATCTGGTATTTCCCGGGAGTAACTTCCTGCAATTGCTCAGTGTTTCCGGCATTATCCGAAAGGGTAATTACGGCATTGCTTACCGCGGTAAAATTTACGCTCCCACCGAAATTACCCGTGTAATAAAGCTTCACAACATGTGGTTCGTTTTTATTGGTGAGCCATCCTTCCACCACAAGTGTCTTCTTCCCTTCGGCGATATCTACATCAATAACATCCTCACAAGAGGAAAAGAAGATTATAAAAAGGATTGAAAATATATTAAGTGCTTTCATTGTGTTAAAATTTAAAGTTCCAGGTAACTGACGGGATTACGGTGCCGAATATGGAAAGCCTTACCGCTTCCAATTGCGACGGATTATCTTCGTTTTGGCGAAGGTAAATTGAGAAAGGATTTTTCCGGTTTGTAGCGTTGTAAAGCGACACTACCCAATCGCTGGTATATTTTCGGCCGGGCTTTACTCTCGATTTAAACATTGCGGCCAGGTCCAGCCTGTGAAAAGCAGGAATGCGGTAATTATTGCGCCTGTCGAACGAGTTATATTGCACTGGGATTCCCTCAAATTCAAATTTACTGTCGGGCATAGTGGTGGGTGTACCCGAAGCAAAACTGTAAGTGCCAGAAAGGCTAATGCGCGGCTTTAACTGATACATTCCAACCAAAGACAGTGCATGAGTTTTATCATGTCTCACAGGGTAATACTCCTTGTATAACTCGGTCTTCCGCTCCGCTCTGCTTAAAGTATAACTCACCCAGCCGTTAAACCTTCCTTCATTTTTACGAACAAGAAACTCGGCACCATAGGCCCGGCCATCACCAAACACCATAGATCCCGGCAGGTTTGAATTTAATAAGGTTTGAGCGTTATTGATAAAATCGATGGAGTTCTGCATTTTGCGATAATAAACCTCGGCAGATGCCTCGAATAAATTATCTTTAAAATTATGGAAGTACCCGGCCGAAACCTGGTCAGCCAGTTCTGGTTTTACATTGTATGAGCTTGGGGTCCAAATGTCGAGCGGACTAGAAGCTACTGTATTTGATATTAAATGAAGGTTTTGAACCGTTCGGCTATATGCCGCTTTTACAGATGAATTCTCGCTGGTTTGATATTTAAAAGATAGCCGTGGCTGTAAATTATGGTAAGTCTTAATGGTTTCCCAGTTTTCGAAATTTTTCGGATTAACCGGTTGTTTTTCAGCCCTTGCTTCTCCCGAATAGTCGTAAACCGTAGTGTTACCCTGCGCTAAACTTTGAAACAGAGAGTAGCGCAAACCATACTCCACACTTAATTTATCCGAAATTGTCAGCTCATGATCTACATAGGCATTATAATCGGCGGCCCTTTCACCCTGCATTTCAACGGTATTGAAGATAGATTCGGGCGTGGTTGGCGATGCTTTACCCGGGCTAAACTCGTGAAGCGCGGCTTCGACTCCAAAATAAAGTGTGCTTTTTGAATTAATGTACCAGTTATAACTATTCTTTACCGTATAATCGATAATTCCGGCCTTCCAGGTAAAACTTACCGCCGGGTCGTTTAAAACTCCTAACTCATACCTGTAGTCGGAATAAATGAAACTTGTATTCGAAAACAGCCTTGGATTAAACACGTGGTTCCAACGTATGGTACCGGTTCCGTTACCCCACTGCATGCCAAACCGTTTAGCGATATTCAGGTAATCTTTTCCAAAATAAGATGACAGGTATAAACGATTCTTATCCGAAAGTGTAAAATTCAATTTAGTACTGAGATCATAAAAATAAACCGAGTTATCACTAATCTGCGGATCGGAAGATTGCTTGGTTATCAAATCGGTATAAGATCGTCTTCCGCTAATGATAATAGAACTTTTATCCTTTTGAATCGGCCCCTCGAGGGTAAGACGGCTGGCAATTAAGCCCAGGCCACCTGTTGCCGCCCACTTCTTATTGTTACCGTCTTTCATGCGGGTATCAAGCACAGACGACAATCTTCCGCCGAGGCGGGCAGGCATATCGGTTTTATACAGCGAGGCATCTCTCATAGCATCGGGGTTGGTAACCGAAAAAAGGTTGAAAAGATGCGAAGTAAAATAAAGCGGTGCCTCATCTAACAATACCAGATTTTGATCTACACCACCGCCTCGAACATTAAAACCCGATGCTCCCTCTCCGACTGTGCTAACGCCCGGCATCAGTTGGAAAGACTTTATCACATCTGCTTCACCCAGCATCGGCGGCAGCTCTTTAATTTTACTTATTGATAGAGCTGTAACAGTAATCGGCTTACGAACATTCTCGCTTCCCCTTTTTGTTGATGTTACCAGCACCTCTTGCATAATTTGCGATGATGGGATAAGGTTCATGTTGATAAGCGTGTCCTTGGTAAGACTCACTACTTTTTCTTCGGTTTGGTAGCCCATGTAACTAAAAGAGATGGTATACCTCCCGGGGCTTAGAGTTAATGAGTAAAAACCATAATTGTTAGATAGTGCTTTGAGTGGGGGTAATTTTACCGCAACGGCCCCACCCTGCAATACCTCTCCGTTTGAAGCATCTTTCAGGTAGCCACTCAGTGTCACTTTTTTCTGTGCCTTTGCTTCGGCCATACCAAAAACAAAAGCCAGCGTGCATAAAAAACTAATAATTTTCATTTTAATTTTGTGTGTGATGTTTAGGTGTGTATCCCTTTTTCTGCTCTTTAGAGGTGAGCGAAAGCTGAAATGTTACCAGGGAAAAAAAAATCGCGACAGCCGGGTATTAGCAATTAACCGAAAGTGTTCAATATCATCAATTTAGTTGCGGATTTTTATGATACGAAAGCGTGTTTAAATTAAATACCGTAACACCATTTATAGAGCGGTGCGGTAAAGATTAAAAGGGCACCCGAAAAAACTTTATCTCACTGAAAAACAAACAGAAACCCTTCTTGGTTATTTTATAGATTAATTAACAAAGAAGTTTTTGCCTTAACAAAAGCTTAAAGCCTTGTAAATAATTATTTCACAACCCTTACTTATTTTTATATCGAGCAAAACGTGTACGTATGAAATTGTCTACAATCGAAATCACTGAGAAAGAATACTTAATTAAATTGAGTAAAGAAAACTTTGACCTTGCATTTATCAATCAACTCTTAAAAAGAATTCAATCGGAAGTTTTATTTTCTTCTTTTAGAGGAGCCCCTCAGGAAGACGACTTGATGAGCCGCGTATTTGAAAGAGGGTCGTACTTTAGTCATTTAGACGAAAAGTAAAGGCCCGGAAGAGGGATACTTCGGGCCTTTAATATTGTTGCTCTAAGCTATCGAGTGTGTGCTGCGTTCTGGAATCCGCCTACGTTCAACGGTCTCAACCTAGAGGCTATCTTCCACTGAAACCGCCGCCACCGCCGCCTCTTTGCATTACCGTTTTATCCAGCTGAACCATCTGCCCCTGCATCATTTTAATCTGTTCTGCCAGTAATTTATTCTTATCTGCTTTTTTGGCTTCCTGTAAATACATGGTTGCTTCACGCTTATTGCGTTTTGACATCGCGATTCCCGCAAGGCTGAGTTTAGCCAGAGCGATGTTATGATCCATCGTCATCCCCATAGAAAGGGCTTTTTTGAAGTACTTTTCTGATTGCAAAGGAGCCTTCCGCGATTCGATTAAACCTAATAAAAGGTGATAATATCCATGCTGAGCCTGAATCAGCTCTTTTTCGTAGTTCTTAATTTTCAGCAGCCATTCTTCTGCTTTATCCATATTTTCCTTGCGGAGGAAATACTGCGCGATCAGCATTTTTTCGTTAAAGAAAAAAGTAACTGCCACGATAAGAGCAAACAAAACTAAAAGTACCCCCCAGCCCCAATAGCCGAAGAAGAACAATGCTACCGCAGATCCGAAAACAGCACCCGCTATAATTAACCGTATAAAATTTGGCATTATTTTAATCCTTAAATTTGAGCTGCAAATATCCGCTTATTTAACCGCGAAACAAACAAAAACCGAAAAATATGGCAGTTCAATTAGAAGAATCGTGGAACAGGCTTTTGGGAGGTGAATTTGAGAAGGATTATATGAAAAACCTGAAAGCTTTTCTACTCAAAGAGAAGCAGGAAAGCAAAACGGTTTACCCGCCGGACAACCTCATTTTTAATGCTTTCGCCCATACCCCTTTTGATAAAGTTAAAGCGGTTATCATCGGGCAAGACCCTTATCACGGACCTAACCAAGCACATGGTTTAGCATTCTCGGTTCAAAAAGGCATTTCTGTTCCGCCCTCATTAAGAAATATTTATAAAGAACTTGCGAGTGATATACCAGGATTTAAAATGCCATCTCATGGCGAATTAACCAAATGGGCGGATGAGGGTGTGCTGCTGTTAAATGCCACACTAACGGTTCAGGCTGGCGTTGCAGGCTCGCATCAAAAAAAGGGCTGGGAGCAATTTACCGACCAAGCCATTAAAGTACTGGCAGATAACCGCAAGGGCATTGTATTTCTGCTTTGGGGTAAATATGCGCAATCGAAGGCTGCTTTTATTGACGAGGCTAAGCACTTCCTATTAACAGCACCTCACCCCTCTCCTCTAGCGCAAGGCTTTAACGGTTGCAAGCATTTCTCGAAAACCAATGAAATATTGGTGAAGAGCGAAAAAACAGGGATTGATTGGCAGATAGAGTGACGGGTACATCTAAACTTTGTAAAAGATTGAATGTTTAAAAAAAATGTCCAAAGAAACTTTCAGAAGTAAAGTATATACCATCATCTTCCATTCCGACACTCCAGGTGGACGAAGATTCGACGTTATTTTGCTATGGCTGATTCTTCTCAGTATGCTCTCGGTTTTTCTTGAAAGCATAGCCTCCGTCAGGAAAAACTATCACACTTACATTACCGCTGCCGAATGGGTTTTTACTGTCATCTTCACTATCGAATACATCTTCAGGCTATACAGCTCGCCAAGTCGGCTTCGCTATTTTTTTAGTTTTTATGGAATCATCGATCTTCTGGCCGTAATCCCTGGATATTTGGGCCTCCTGATTCCAAACTTGCAGTATCTTCTGGTAATCAGGGCATTAAGACTTTTACGAGTGTTCCGCATCCTAAAACTTACTCGCTACCTTAATGAAGGAGATGTATTAAAGCAAGCATTGAAAGCAAGTATGTACAAGATTGTAGTATTTCTGGCAACAGTTGTAACCATGGTAATCATAATGGGAACTCTGATGTATGTAATTGAAGGAGAAAAAAATGGGTTCACCAGCATCCCGGTTTCAATTTATTGGGCGGTAGTTACGATAACAACCGTTGGATATGGCGACATATCACCTGAAACGCCTTTAGGACAATTTCTTGCCGGAGTACTGATGATTATAGGCTATGGTATTATTGCGGTTCCTACCGGGATTGTATCTGCGGAAATGGCCAAAGCATCACAGGTCCCACTAAAACCTTGCCCTGTTTGCAGCAATCTCATCGATCCTCCTCATGCACGCTTTTGCTCAAATTGCGGTAAGGAACAAATCAAGAAGGATTAGTAACCGTGCGGGAGTACCGGCTCATTTTTACTGGTAGAAAGTATCATCATGGTTTGAAAAGTCTTGATCACGCTAATCTTACTAATCTTTTCCATAATAAGCCTTTCGTAGGCTTTAATGTCTTTCACGTAAATCTTCAGGATAAAATCGCAGCCGCTGGTTACATGGTGGCACTCGGTTACTTCTTTAATCTGCTTCACTTCCTCCACGAAAGTCTCAATTGCATTATCTCTGTGAAAATCAAGTTGGATCTGAATAAAGGTTTTAATTCCAAGCCCGAGTAATTCTTCGTCCACAATGGCATGATAACTTTTAATAAAGCCACCGTTCTCGAGCTTACGCACGCGCTCCAAAGTGGGCGCAGGCGACAAACCAATTTCATGCGAAAGCTGAAGATTGGTTATTCTTCCGTTTCCCTGAAGTAACTGAAGAATTTGCAAATCGATTTTATCAGGTTCAAAAGCCATAAAAGAATTTATCAGTCCAATTTAAAACAAATTCTTTGTAAAATTATTTTTAGACTACCCTAATTTAATTATTAGATTTACAAAACAAAGAAAAATCCATGTCTGAAAATAAATACAATGAGTCGCTGGAAGAAGTTCATTCCTCGGTAACAACATCCGGAAAAACGGGTTGGCGTAAGTTATTTGCTTTTATCGGGCCGGCTTACCTGGTAAGTGTTGGCTACATGGATCCGGGAAACTGGGCCACAGACATAGCGGGCGGCAGCCAGTTCGGATATAAATTAATCTGGATTTTACTCATGTCGAATTTGATAGCCTTACTGTTGCAATCACTTAGCGCCAGATTAGGCATTGTTAAAGGGTTGGATCTGGCGCAAGCCTCAAGAAACGCGTTTCCAGCCTGGGCAAATTATCCTCTATATGTACTGGCGCAAATAGCCATCATCGCCTGCGATCTGGCTGAGATTATTGGTATGGCTATCGGTCTTAACCTGTTATTCGGTCTTCCGCTTATTTGGGGAATATCCATCACCGTATTAGACACCTTCCTTCTACTCTTTCTGCTTAATAAAGGGATGCGGATGATGGAAGTATTTATAGTTTCGATGGTGTTTATAGTGGGGATCTCTTTTCTGGCCGAAATGATTATCGTGCAGCCTGCTCTGGCAGAGGTGGTTAAGGGCTTAAAGCCTTCCTCTTTAGGTGGAAATGCGCTTTACCTGGCTATCGGTATTATAGGGGCAACAGTTATGCCTCACAACCTGTATCTGCATTCATCATTGGTACAAACCCGAAAAATCGAGAAAAGTAAAAAAGGAATTCTTGAAGCAATAAAATTTAACTTCATCGATACCGCAATCGCGCTTAACCTGGCTTTTTTCGTAAACGCGTCTATCCTTATTCTGGCGGCAACCGCATTTTATAAAAACGGTTTTTTTGAGGTGGCTGAAATACAGGATGCCTATGTACTGCTCGAAGATATCTTCGGTTCGCTGGCACCCACATTATTTGCGGTGGCGTTAATCGCATCCGGCCAAAGCTCTACCATTACCGGAACCC
The DNA here is from genome assembly GCA_014380615.1 of Sphingobacteriaceae bacterium. Classification (GTDB taxonomy): domain Bacteria; phylum Bacteroidota; class Bacteroidia; order Sphingobacteriales; family Sphingobacteriaceae; genus Paradesertivirga. Next base: position 29,756 of record JACMJM010000017.1, on the reverse strand, counting down.
TGGCGGGCCAGATAGTGATGGAAGGACATTTAAACCTGCGGATAGCACCTTGGATAAGACGATTAATTACCCGCTTGCTTGCCATCACTCCCTGCTTCTTCACTATTCTTTACTTTGGCGAAGATTCGCTCGGAGAATTATTGGTTTTAAGTCAGGTGGTACTCAGCCTACAATTAGGATTCGCCATTATTCCCCTTATTCATTTTACTTCTGATAAAAAGTTAATGAACGAATTTGCCATTAAAACATGGGTGAAAGTTTTGGCCTGGTTAAGTGCTTTTATTATTGTGGGATTGAATGTAAAATTGGTTTATGAGGAGATTCACGGCTGGCTTGAAAGCACTAATAACGCCTGGTGGATCTATGTTTTTGTTTTGCCGATTGCGCTATTGATCGGGCTTTTATTGTTGTATGTGTTAATTTCTCCACTACTAAAGCAATCGCGGCAAAATCAAACCAACCTGCCCCATGGAGAGGCTTTGGTAATTGGAGAAATAGACAATGTGTCTTATTCGAGTATTGGTGTTCCGGTAGATTTTTCGAATAATGACCGTAATACCATCAGGCATGCTTTGATCCAGGGGGGAAAAACCGCAAATTATTACCTGATTCATATTGTAGAAACGGCAGGCGCCCGATATCACGGCGATAAGGTGCTTGATTTCGAAACCAAAAGTGATACTGATAACCTCGAAAAATACAGGATTAACCTGATTGAGCTTGGATACAAGGCCCATATATTAATCGGTTATGGTGGAACTTCAAACGCTATCGCATCGCTAACTCAAAAACACGAATTAGATTTGCTGGTAATGGGCGCCCACGGACATAAAGGTATCAGCGACTGGATCTTCGGCACAACCCTGGATTCTGTGCGACATAAGGTAAAAATCCCTGTTCTGATTGTAAGATAATTTGAACCCTATTTTTTGATATTGTATCTGATTCCCAAAAAGCCCCTCCTACCCTGATTGGGAGCATACATATAAGTTGGATCGAAACTTAGTGCATAAGGGTTAGACGCTGTGGGTTTTATAGATCCGTCATCATTATAATCCAGATGCTTATCAAAAGGATCGTTAGAGCGGGCGATTAAGAATGGGTTCCTTTTGTTAGGAGTCCAGTTAAGCAGATTTTTAATCCCTCCATACAATTCAAGGCCTTTAAAACCCGAATAGGTAAATTGGATGTTTTGGATGCTCCATACCGGTGAGGTTCTTTCTCTGGGATCAAGATTACTCAAATAAGGCAGATCCATCGGTCCGTAAATATTACCGGTATAATCTACAGCCAGTTTAAGCTTCTTAAACGGATAGGATACAGACCATGTTCCCATCCAGGGCTCGGTAAACAACTGTTTGCTCTTGATACCATTTTCTTTGCTGTAAACATCCATTAAGGTTGCACCAATTAAGAGCTTCAACCCATTCGAATAAGTTAGGTCAAGGTTTGCGCTTAGGCCCTTTGAAATTGCAAAGCCGTCGAGATTTCTATATCTTATCTCATTTGAATTGGTTAAGTAATCAGCAATGATCCTATTGTTAAAATGAGTTATCCAACCTGTACCCTCAAACACCAAACTGTTATTTTTTTCGGTAAAGATCTTCCGTAAAAAGTTCAAGTTTACATTATAACTCTTCTCAGGTTTTAGGGTTCCTTCTATTACCACATCTCGGGCACCTGTAAGCGCAGCATGATCTTCGGTAAACAAATTTACCACCCTGAAGCCTGTACCTGCATTTAACCGGAGAACAGTATTTCCATCAGGCTTCCATTTATATGCAAAACGAGGAGTGATAATATTACCGTGATTGGAATTATAATCGTAACGCAAGCCTAATAAAATGTTATGTTTTTTATGCAGCTCAATTTCATCCTGCAAAAATATTCCAGGCAGCCAGATCTGGTCTGCACGCCTGGCAGTGCCTACGGTATTATCATCGTAAAAGGTATAACGATTAGCAATACCAGCCAGCAGATCATGACGATGGATCTTTTTATCCCAGGTTAATTGTGCAAACGCAATATGCTGCGAAGCCATGAAAGAGGTGGTTCCATATACCGAGTTTTGCTTGTGATTATTGTAAGAAAACGACAAAAGCATTTTCTCTTTTACAGGCAATTGGTACGCCCCTAGTAATTCGAGTCGGTTTGTATATATGCTTTCGCCATATTTATCATCCCCTCCACGGTAAGCTTTTGTCCAGCCCATATCTCCGCCCCAGCGATCTTCATAAAAATACCTTCCCGCTAAAGAAAACAATCGATTGTCTTTGCGACTAAACATCCATTTTTGAAATAAAGAGGCTCTGTGCTGAAGTGTTACATCGGTAAAGTTATCCCCATTTTGATCAATGGGGTTCTGATAATTATAATAATTGAGTCCTGTTAATACGATTGCCTTTCCTGCCCGGGTTTTAAAACCCAGGTCTGTATTCACCTCTCCCCAATTGGTAGAAAATACATCGGCTGTAAAAGAGGGCGCATTGCCCGGACTCTTCGTAATGATATTAATTAATCCACCAACAGCTTCAGAACCGTAGAGTGAAGATGCGGGCCCTTTTACAATCTCAACGCGCTCAATTAATGAATTGGGTATACCCGACAGGCCATAAACTGTTGATAAGCTGCTCACTATAGGCATTCCATCAATCATAACCATGGTATAGGGCCCCTCTAATCCGTTAATATGAATATCACCGGTATTGCAAACATTACAATTAAGTTGCGGCCTTACTCCATTTACATTCTGCAAAGCATCAAAAATAGATGGAGTGGGATTTTTTCTGAAAAAACTGTGATTATAAACCTCCACCGGAACTGCGCTTTCTAGTCTGCTTACCTCCTTTAACGTTCCCGTTACAACCACTTCTTTTAACCTCGAAGCTTCTTGCTTTATTGCAAAGTCTACCATTTTCAAAGAATCGCCCGCAGTGATTTCAATAGTTTTAAAAAGAGGATTATAGCCGATGGCCGAGATGCGAAAAATATATTTACCGGGCACGATATTTTGAAAACTGTATTTGCCGACACTATCGGTTGAAGCTAACTGATTCAGCTCAGCAATTTTTACTGAAGCAAAGGGTACCGGGATACCCTGATCTGTTACCGTACCAGCGATATTTTGCGGAAACAATTGAGTTGCCGTTAGCATTAATATAAAAACAAATACAAAGTTCCTCATGTCTCACATTTAAATTAAGAATAACAAAACTATAACAATTAGACTAACCTAACAATTTTAATTTTGTTTTTTTCTTTACTTTTATCCCAATGTTATCCTTTACCGAAGAGAATTATTTAAAAGCGCTGCTTCATTTAACAATGGAGATTGAAGATAAAGTTGAGGCTGGAACGAATGAGCTGGCTTTTTACCTCGGTGTAAAACCAGCAACGGCAACTGATATGCTTAAAAAGCTGAAGGAAAAGAAACTTATCCAATATGAAAAATATGGTAAGATCTCTCTTTCGGACACGGGCAGAAACAAAGCTGTTGAAATTCTGCGTAAACACAGGCTTTGGGAGACTTTTTTGTACGAAAAGCTCGAATTTACCTGGGATGAGGTACATGAGGTGGCAGAGCAGCTTGAGCATATTCATTCGCCAAAACTGGTAGACAAGCTCGATAAGTTTTTGGGATATCCGGAAGTTGACCCACATGGAGATTGTATACCCAACGCTAAAGGAGAATTAAAACAATCATTCAAGAAAACGCTTTCTGAAGTAGAAACCGGAGCGAGCTGTAAAATGGTAGCGGTTAAAGATAATACAGCTGCGTTTCTGCAATATGTTAGCCAATTAAATCTTGGTATTGATACGCCGATCAAAGTTGTATCACGCCAGGCTTATGACGGCTCGATGGAAATTATGATCAGTGGCGCCACGATCAATGTGTCGCAGAAATTCGCAGAAAATATCCTTATAGTCTGATCCTTTCAGGACATCACATTCCCATGAAGAACGATTTAAACATAAAAAATAAAAAGGCATACTTCGAGTTTTATATCCTTGAAACCTTTACCGCAGGCTTGAAATTATTGGGCACCGAAATAAAGTCAATCAGAGAGGGCAAAGTAAACATCAATGATGCATTTTGTACCTTTTTAAATGAAGGCCTCTACGTACGTAATATGCACATAGCCGAGTACTCACACGGTTCGTTTTATAATCATGAACAAAAGCGAGACAGAGCATTGTTGCTTAAAAAAAAAGAGCTTAAAAAACTTAAAGAAAAGGGCGAGGAAAAAGGATTTACCATTGTACCGTTGCGGCTTTTTATAAGCGACCGCGGTTTTGCTAAACTTGAAATAGGCCTTGCGCAAGGTAAAAAGTTGTTCGACAAAAGGGATACGATTAAAGACCGGGAGAGTAAAATTGAATTAAGCAGAGCATTGAAAAGCTGACAATAGATACTCTTAATTTAAACAAGTTTTTTACCATGCTTTATCTCCAACTAACGGAACAAAGCGAAAGGTATCCAATTCTATTTTTTCGAAATCATTCTCGTTCACCCGTAATACCGTAATCATCTTTTGCGATTTTTCATCACCCACCGGAATCACACATAAGCCACCGATTTTTAATTGTTTGAGCAAATCTTCGGGCACGAAAGGAGCGCCGGCAGTAACCAGTATCTTGTCGTAAGGCGCATACTGAGGAATTCCACAAGACCCATCTCCCAAAAAAAATTCGGGATAATAATTCATTTTACTAAGAAAAAGTTTCGCCTTTTCATAAAGCTTTTCCTGCCGCTCGATGGTAAATATCCTTGCCTTTAATTCCAGCAGCACACAGGTTTGATAACCAGATCCCGTTCCAATTTCGAGCACTTTATCCCCTGGTTTAATGTGAAGCAGCTGGGTTTGATAAGCAACGGTATAAGGCTGCGAAATGGTTTGCCCCTCGCCTATCGGAAAGGCTATATCTTTATAGGCCTGGTTCCAGAAAGTTTCATCGAAAAAGTAATGGCGCGGCACTTTGCCTATAGCGTTAAGTACATCCTCATCTTCAATCTTCCGTTCGTCTCTAAGAAAAGCAACCAGTTTTTTTCGGGCTCCCCGTTCGCGATAGTTATCAATAAATTTATAGGCCATTCTTGTGCAAAAATAAACTTTGAAAGGCTTACTAGCCATTTAAACAATAAATAAAATTCGATTTTTATTAAGCAAGTATTTATTTATTTTACGATAATAAGTTTTGTTACTTTTACAGCATGACCGCTTTCCGTATAAATACGATTTTATTGGTTGTTTTAGTAGTTGCCTCAGTTAGCACTCAAGCTCAAATTATTAGAATTGACACTGTAGACAACTCTAATGTTAAGATAAAGTCTTCACAATATAAAACGTCCAGGCTTTACATGTATACAATTGGGCTAAAGGCTTTTAGCTACGAAGAGTTTCCAAAAATCCTAAATCAGACCAATGCGAATAATCTGGTGACTACCGTTGTTAACGGGGTATTTGTTAAGCTTAATGACAATCAGATAAGTTACCGTATCGCCACGAACTTTTACAAACAAAACATCACTTTTAAAAACGAATGCGAGGACTGCGAAGAGGCTAAAGGACAAGTGAAAGACTTTTCTGCAAGAGTTGGTTTTGAAAAAAACTTCGTTTACGGAATGCTGCAACCTTACTTTGCTTTTGATATAGGATACAGGAGAAATGCGTTTAAGGGGGATGTTGCTAATGCCGGTACTTTAAATTATAGTAATCCCTATGAAGTAAATACGCTTAAAAACGGATTATCATTATCACCTAACTTCGGGTTAAAATTTACCCCGGTAAGCCATTTTACATTTTCTATAGAAAGCGGCATCGGATTACTTTACAGTTACGAAAAGCAAGAACGGGTTTCGAAAGACATAAATAGAACACGTTCGTTTAGCCAGTACAACAAATGGGAATTTTTATTGAGACCCGTAAGTATGGCTACCATACAATATAACTTCGGTTTAGCTTACTAATAAGGATCTACATCTACCTGAACTAAGGTGCCCTTATTCAGGTTATTGATCTCGACATTAGCGATCACCTCATTTATAAAGTTTTTTACCCTTGCAGCAGAAATTCCGTTGCGCTCAATCTTAATATAAATCGTTCGGATATAAAAGTTCCTGATTCTGCTAATTAGGGGTTCTTCGGGGCCCAGCACCCTCTTTCCTAAAGTAGAGCGTAATTCAAGCGATATCCGGTAAGCGATATCCGACAACTTCATTGAATCTTTATGTTTGATATCTAAACGAATAAGTCGATATAAAGGCGGATACAGGAATGTTTTTCGATCAATCATTTCGCGGTTATACATTCCCTCAAAATCATTTTTTATCACCTGCTCTATTATCCGGTGTGTTGGGTTAAAGGTTTGAATTACTACCTTTCCTACCTTATCGCGCCTGCCGGCCCGGCCCGCAACCTGCGAGAGCATTTGAAAGCTTCGTTCGAATGCCCTAAAATCGGGGTAATTAAGCAAACTATCGGCACTTATTATGCCAATTACGGTTACATTTCCAAAATCTAATCCTTTCGCAACCATCTGTGTACCCACCAGTACATCTATTTTCGCATCTTCAAAATCTCCGATCAGCTTTTGAAAACTATTTTTTGAACGCGTAGTGTCGAGATCCATGCGGGAAATCCTTGTTTCGGGGATAAGAATCTGAAGATCCTCTTCTATTTTTTCGGTACCAAAGCCCTTTTGTTCTATGTGCGTTGACCCACAGGCCGGGCAACGGCTAATGGTATCCTGTTTATAGCCGCAATAGTGGCAATGCAGCTTTCCGGTGCTTTTATGATAAGTAAGACTCACATCGCAATTAATGCACTTCGGCAAATAGTTACAGGTTCGGCAAATTAGAATCGGGGTATACCCTCTCCTGTTTTGAAATAATATAACCTGCTCCTTATTTTCCAGTGCCAGTTTTATTTCGCCAACTAAAACACTTGTAAAATTACTTTGAATGGTCTTTTTATTGGTTTCATCCGTAATGCTCACTATTTCAATCTGCGGAAGCTTAGAGTTCCCGAACCGCTCCTTCAATTCCACCAAACCATATTTATCGGTTTGTACATTATAATAACTCTCAAGCGATGGTGTAGCCGAACCCAGCAATACTTTAGCCTGATGTACCTGCGCCAGGTAAATTGCCGTATCCCGGGCGTGGTAGCGCGGAGCGGGGTCGAATTGCTTGTAAGATGCTTCGTGCTCTTCATCAACAATAACAAGTCCGAGGTTAGTGAAAGGTAGAAAAATGGACGAGCGGGCACCAAGAACAATGTCGTATTCCTTTTTTAAAATCTTATTCCATACTTCGGCACGTTCATTATCACTAAAACGCGAATGATAAATCCCGATCCGATTTCCAAAGTAACGACGTAAGCGCTCAATCATCTGAGCGGTAAGGGCAATTTCGGGTAAAAGATATAAAACTTGCTTTTTATCGATTAAAGCTTGCTCGATAAGTCGGATGTAAAGTTGGGTTTTGCCCGATGACGTAATACCGTGCAGCAATATCACATCTTTAGTAATAAACTGCTCCCGGATAGCCTCCATTGCTTGCTGCTGCGAAACACTTAATGTGAAATTATCTTCAAGCTCCTCCTCAGCCGCATCAAGTCGGCTTACTACTTTATCTTCTTGTATAAATATTTCCTTATCAACCAATGCCTTTAATACCGACGCTCCGCAACCCGACTCCTCAACAACCAGCGACTTTAATACTTCCGCACTTGTTTTACTAAGTTTCAGGTAGCCCAGCAGTACATCCAGCTGCTTCGGTGCTTTTTCGAGAACCTGAAACAAAGCCTTCCTGCTTTCGGGCTCGTCATAAACCGGATTCAATTTCAGATAGGCTTTACGACGGGGTTTAAATCGTTCAGAAATCTCCTCGGAGATATGAATAATCCCCTTCTCGAATAATGCTTTTAAAAGCGGAAACACTGTTTTCTGTCCTAGCAAACTTGCTATATCACTAACTCGTAATTCGGGCTGAATTTCCAGAGCATCGATAATTAAGAACTCTTTATCGTTGAGAATCCCCTTATCATACACAACATCCTTTACAAGAATAATTTTTGTCTCACTGGCAAGTTTGAGTGCGGCGGGCAAAGCGGCCTGCATTACTTCGCCTATATAACACATGTAATAAGAGGCCATCCATTGCCATACTTTCAACTGGCTTTTATTTACGATGGGCTCGTCGTCTAAAACATCAATAATGTATTTGGCCTCATAAAGCAAGGGAGGATCTTCTGTAATACTTAAAATGATGGCGGTATAAATTCTGCTTTTCCCGAACTGAACAATTACCCTTTTTCCAATACTAACGCTGTCGTTAAAATTGTGCGGAACACGATAGGTATACGTTTTAGATATTGCTAAGGGAAGAATTACATCAACAAAAAAGGTTTGCCGCTCCCCCGCCCCCTCATTAAACTCAAGCATTTATTTATTCTTTAAAGCGGCGAAAAGCAAAAAAAACCATCCCATAATAAATAAAACCCCGCCAATAGGCGTAACGGGCCCTAGAAAAGAGAAATTAACTCCGCTAATAGTTCGGGTTGATAATAGATAAAGCGAGCCCGAGAATAAGAAAATCCCGCCGGTAAATGCCCAATAAGCAAAACGGATAGAGCGGCTTCTGTATTTTGAAAAAGTGGATAAAAAAAGCAATGCCAGGGTATGATAAAACTGATAACTAACCGCTGTTTTCCATACTTCAAGATCGGCAGAACTAAGGCTGGATTTTAAAGCGTGCGCCCCAAAAGCTCCGAAAATTACTGCGGCTAAGCCCATTAATGAGGCCGTAATTATAATTTGCCTGTTCATAACCTGTGATGATTTGCTAATTTAATAATACCATTAAGATTTCTTACACTTTAAAGAGTTAATTTTGAAAGCTGATGAGGAATATTATTATACTTTGTACAATTTTGTTAGTTGCTATTGCCGCCCTGGCAACAAAGTATTTTACCGCTTTAGCGGGACGGGACAATAACATTACTAAAGTACTGAATTTTATTCCCGCCGATGCCGCATTGGTACTTCACTTTAATAACGATGAGTCGTTTTATGAGATTTTTAAAGACTACAAATTATTTAAGGAAATACTGGGACAAAGCCGGTCTTCTGAACTAGACCATTTAAAAAGTTTGGTTACTCATACCAAACTTGCCGAAGTTACTTTTGATAAAAGAGTGTTCGTGTCTTTACATGCCGGAAAAGACTCGGTGGAACTTTTATACTGCATGAATCTTGACAAGGATTATTCGAACGAGGAGATCAGCAAGTCTTTATCCGATATACCCAACTTCCGTATAGACAAGGGCCCAAAAAACACCTACACAATCCATTCCGATTTGCTTCACAAACCTGCCTACCTGTTCCTTGAGCAGGGAATCGCGTTATTAAGCTTTTCCGAAGATCTGATTAAAAAATGTATCAACCGGGAAGAAGCTCATTTAAATAAAGCTGCGACAGAGGCTATTAATAAAGCCAGTGCGCAAAATTTAAATTCGCCGGTTAATTTATTTGTTAATCAACGTGTTCTTGAACCTTTTCTGATGCACTTCATGACGGACAAGTCTGACGGAAATATAGGGTTATTAAAGCAATTAAAGGGCTATACATCATTAAGTATGAACTTTAAGAGCGATGCGTTAATGCTAAACGGCATAAGCACGGTAGACAGCCTGAATCCAAACTATTTAACTGTTTTTCTTCATCAAAAATCTGTACCAAATACAATAAAGAAAATCTTACCCGAAAACACGGCAACTTTTCTGGCATTCGGCTTATCAGATATAAACAGATTTCACGATGACTTAAAAAGCTACTTTGACAGAAGGGGGGAGTTGAGAAAACTCAAAAACCAACTTACCACTATAGAATCATCTACTGGTGTTAATCCCGACCGGGATATAAAACCGCTATTGGGAAAAGAATTTGTTTGTGTTGAAAATTCGTATGGAGAGCAATTTGCTCTAATTTCAACTTCTAATGGCCGAAATATAAATTTCAAACTTCAGTTGATTAGCCGCCCCGTGAATGAGGTTATCAGCCAGGTAAATTACAGTCATCTCTTCTACTACTACTTTGGCGATCCGCTAAAAAAATTCCCAAGGCCATATTACGCTATTGCCGATAATTACATCATCATTGCGAATACTCCGGGCATAATAACCAATTTTTTAAGCGGGTATGAAAACGAACGTTTTTTATCGAACACCGACGATTTTAAACGCTATGACCAGTTAGTTGCCCATCAGAGTAATATACTTTACTTCATAAACATAAAAAAAACAGCCAGACTAGCCAGAACGCATCTCAAAAAAGAATACTTAAATAGATTTAGTGAAAAGAATATAGAACTTAAAAAATTTTACGGCCTGTCGTATCAATGGACATCGGAAGGCGACCATTTTTTTAGTAATTTTTATTTAAGTCACAACTCTGGCGACAGTATTTCGTTAAACAAATAAACACCGGGGCCGCGCTGAAATGAAAACACATCTACTTCTGCTTTTCATTTTCTTTAATCTAAATCAGAGCTTCGGACAATTGAGCCTTTATAACACCCGGACTCTCTTTGATTCTTTCGAAAACCCTGCTCAAAAAGCATTTTACACAGACAGTAGCAGAAAGTATGCGTTTAACTTTCTTATTCCAAACCTGTCGGTAAACGCTATTGTTAAGGGCCCTGCTCAAACTAGCTTTAAAAGCTTATTCTACAAAGGTGTTTTTAACACAAATGGCCTCACCATCGGCGGGAATGAAGTAAATACAATCCACTTTAACGAAAATACTTACATCGCTATGTTTAAGATTTTCAAAGCGGTAAACTATAATCGGGAGCTAGGTTTTTCCTGGCAAATAAAATCTTACGGGAACATCACCATCACAAACGAAACCCTTGCGCTTTTCAATAGCTTTAAGCTTTTCAACACACCTCTTTACGGAAATCTATTTAATAATTCGGGAGAGAGTATTGCCTACCATCAATTCGGATTTACCTTTAGAGAGGATTATGACAGAAAACTGGGATTAGGGATAAAGCTGAGCTATTTAAGCGGTATCGCCTATAGCAGCCTCGATATCGACCGCTCTTCGCTAAGCTTTGATGAAGCTAATAAATCTTATGTACTTAATATGGGCGGTTCGTTTCGCTCAAATATTCTCTATGACGACCCCGATAAAACTGTAATTATCCCTGGTTTCAAAAACCCGGGGTTAGCCTTAACCCTAAGTGCTAATTACAAATTAAAAAACAAATTATTCCTTTTGGCGAATATAAAAGACCTCGGTTTTATAAGTTGGGGTAAAACACCTTACAAATTTACATTCAACCATACGCTCAACTTTACCGGGGGCACAAAACAGGGAACACTTAATAAGGACCTTCGCAAAAAATTATTCAGCAACCCAGACCTATCAAAGTATACAACCAAACTCGATACCCGCGCCGAACTCCTTCTAAACAAAAACCTGAATAGCTACCAACCAAACCTGCTGATCTCAAAAAGCATCTTCGAAAAAGGTGGCGATATCGCCCTGATAAACACCTACCGAAGCGGTCTGCTTAATCTAAGTTTATCTACGGCCTATAATCTTAACAACTATTTTCAAATAGGTGGCCAGTTTATGCTTAAAACGCCCAACATTGAATTTTTTATGGGGAGTGATAATGTGTTTAAATCCTATTATATAGCAAAAGGAGTCCTTACTTCGAACGAGAACATCGGAAAAAACCATACCGCCGCATCCGTTTATTTAGGGTTCGCGCTTAAATATGGGCAAAGTATGGAAAGGCAGCAAAACGCTTCATTTATTCCTGTAGACGACAGGGATTTCAAAGAGAGCTTTTTCAAGCGTTTGTACAAACGGGTATTTAAAAAGAAGCATTAAAAAACAGATCAATCTATCGCACTGCTTTAGGCTGAGTAACCAGGAAATCCTTCAAGTAAAAGGGCTCAAAGTAAGCCACATCCACAAAATTATTCTCTTTAAATTTTTGATAAGCTAACGCAGTAAGATGTGCAGCAGAATTTATAAAATCGGAGATAAATAAGGCATTGTCATAACTAAGCGCATCTTTACACTTCATAGCACCATCGCCAAAAAACAGCACTTTTTTCTTTTTCAATAATTCAGAAAATGAATTCTCATCAATGATTCTGGCATCCACAGGCAATACCTCCTCCATGTTTGGATTATAAACAGCCGAGTAAACCTCCATCCTCCGGGCATCTATCATGGGGCAATAAAAAACAGAATCATCTTCATAAGCCGACTTCATTCCAAATGTCATCGCTTCGAGTGTATTCACCGCTATTAGAGGAACATCAAGCGCATAACACAAGCCTTTTGCGGTTGATACCCCGATCCGTAAACCGGTATAAGAACCCGGCCCCATACTCACGGCTACCGCATTAAGTTCGGAAAATGCTTTTCCCGATTCAGTCATTGCCTCTTCTATTAATAAAGTGAGCATTCCTGCATGAGCATTCCTTTCATTTAATTCCTTTAAAGCCAGTACTTGGCCATCAAGCGCAAGAGCAACAGAACAGGAAGAAGTAGAAGTTTCTAATTGAAGTATGAGTGCCATTTGGAGGGCAAAGATGCAAATAAATGGGCAGAAAAGCTTATCAGGGAACAGGATCATGCCCGTGGCCGCCCCAGGGATGACAACGCCCTATCCGTTTCACGGTAAGCCATAAGCCTTTAAACGGACCATGTTTTTTTATCGCTTCAAGCCCGTACTGAGAACAGGTTGGGGTATATCTGCAAGAGGCACCTAAAAGCGGCGATAAGAGATACTGATACCCTTTTATTAAAAAAAGAAATATCGCGCTTAACAGATCTTGAAGAATTTTAAGCGGGTTCATTAGCGTAAAATTCCGTTAGCTTTTTGAGTGCTTGTTTTAGCTTCTTCTCTATTAATAAGTATTCGGCGATGTCTTTACCGATGTAGTGAATGCTTATAATAAGATTGATGTTTTTCTCTGTAAGAAAAGGATACAGTAATTCGGCTTTATTTAACCGATAAGCCTCTCTTACTCTTCGCTTTATTAAATTCCTGTCTACGGCACGTTTAAAGTTTCTTTTAGAAACAGCAATTACAACCTGCGCTGGAAAATCAACAGACAATGTTTCCGGAACCGAAACTATCCGAAAGGGGTAAACTAAAAAAGAAGAACCGTTACTGAAGAGCTTCGCTAAAAGCCTCTTACTACATAACCGTTCTTCTTTTTTAAATGTATTCATTTTGATTGCTATAACCTAGTGCAGATTTTGATCTGCGGTTCCGCCGTAACGGACAGGACTGCAATCAAAAATTATGCTTTATGACGTTGCTCGCTGGAAACGCTAAGTTTCCTTCTGCCCTTTGCTCTACGAGAAGCTAATACTCTTCTACCATTAGCTGTACTCATACGCTCTCTGAATCCGTGCTTATTTCTTCTTTTTCTTTGAGAAGGCTGGAATGTTCTTTTCATGACTTATATAAAACTATAAAATGTAGCTCTTAAAAACAAGAGTGCAAATGTAGGTCGTTTTTTTCTCAAATCAAATTTAAATTTTAGATTTATAAAAAGAGTAAGTATTCAATGCGATTGAAATTTTTTGTAACAGATACTATATTTCCTCATCTAAGGTTAGAAGATGAATAAAGAAGCTCTTTTTAAAGAAATCTTTAAAGCTAATTCAAAGAAGATTTATCATTTATGCTACGGTTATACCGGCGACGATGCTGCCGCTAACGACCTTATGCAGGAAACTTTTTTGAAAGTTTGGCAAAACCTCGATAAGTTTCGTAACCAGGCCATGATCTCTACCTGGATTTATCGTATTGCGGTTAATACCTGCCTTTCGTGGTTGCGGGTAGAAAAACGTCAGGCTAAAGATGAGCTTACCGAAAACATAATCGAAACCAAGGGGGAAGAAATTTCTGAAAAAAACGAACAGGTAGCACTTTTGTATAAATGTATAGCTCAACTGGAAGAAACCGAGCGTATCATTATCTCTATGGTACTTGATGAACTGCCCTACTCGGAAATAGCTGAAATATCCGGCGTATCTGAAGGAAATCTGCGTGTAAAAATACATCGCATAAAACAAAAACTGACTGAAATATATAATCGCTATGAAAGATTTTGACGCACTGAAAGATATATGGCACGGTCAGCTTGCGGCACCCAAAGTAAGCTACCACGATATTCTTAAAGGGATAAGAAAATCAAGAAGCAGTTTCGCTAATAAATTATTATTTGAAACTATCGCTATGTTGGCGGCAATGGTTCTTTTTGCATTAATATGGATCAACAGCCCTTCGATGATGTGGACCACACATTTGTCGCTTCTTATCTTTTTACTTTGCTGCCTGTACTACCTCTTTGCCCAAATAGGCGACTATAGAAGTATATCAAACAGCGAACATCTTTTAAAACAGCCGGAAGAATATATCAGCTACCTGAAACAATACCGAAAAGACCGCTACATTTTTAATACCAGGAAATACAGCGTATACACCATTTTTATCGGGATAGCCTTCGGACTCTATTTTATTGAGATTTACTTTAGCTCGCCTCTATGGCAAACAATTGCTGGTGGTATCGCAACTGTTGCGTGGTTTGCCGTGTGTTGGTACCTGATGAGGATTTACATTAATAAAGAGCAGGATAAATTAGACGATTTGATTTCAAAGTTAGAACGGTTGGAAAAACAGTTCGCTGAAGAACTTTAAAAGCTTTTCTTAAAAAAGAGGAATAAGTTATTCTTCTCCCTCTTTTTTGATTTCATGGATATCAAACCTATTTCCGCGAAGCGAATATTCCAGCACTTTCCTCTCTATCGGTTTCAACCCTGCGGTATCTGTCTCTTCGTATAAAGGAAACTCTCTGAATAAATTTCCTTCTTTAACATATACCGAATCTTTACCATGATACTTCTTTTTGGTAGCCGAAGTTAACTCGGGGAACTTAAGTTCCTGCGATGAGCCGCTTTCGGAAAATTCATATACATACAGCTTAAAATAAGAGTCCTTGTCCTGCCCTTTCGCCTGTATAAAAATTTCGGGGTTCCCGTCCGAATCCAGATCCATGTTCCAGGCATCAATAATGTCTCCTTCCAATTCTTCGGAAATTGTACTGTATTTTACGTCCGAAGAATCGGAACGCAGAATAAGATATTGGCCAACATGTTCGGCACCTCTTCCCCAACTCAAAACATCGAAAGTTAAGCCCGGCTTAACCTCAATAGGCTTATGGTAACGAAAAGGCTGAGGCAAAACTACTTTTGTAATAGACGATTCGGCCTTGAAGGGTTTTTCTTCCGACGCACACGACATTAAGGTGGTTATCAAAATCGAGATTGAGGCTAACAGAACGAGCTTTATTTTTTCCATGTTTTAATAATCAATAGAGTTACAATTCAATAGTATCTCCGAAGCTTGTGATTTAACTCAAAGCTAGAATAAAGTTTAAAACAGCGGAAACCTTGAGGCAATTATTTGAAAATGATCTGTTACTTAAACAAAATCCCGACTTTTTTTCCGGATATGTTTTCTAAAATGGGTTTAAAAATAGTATGCGCGTTTTCTTTAGTCTTCCCTAAAACGTCCATTTCTTTTGCATTCTGAAGTATTTTTTGCTCGGCAAGTTTATAGATCTCTTCGATCATTTCCTGTCTGTCAGACGGAGACCATACCCCCGAAAGCTCATAAACTTTAGAACGCTGGTGGTCGAGTTTAGAATAACAAATTTCGGGCATCGGTAGCGTTACGGTTACCGAATCCGGCGAGGTTTCAATATCTTCTTTAACAACTTTAGTAAGATCGATACATCCAACCACCTCGCCTGTGGCAACAAAAAGAATCCGCTTATCGGGGAGCAACGTTCGGGTTACTTTCTTTTCGATTACATCCTTCATGGAGTATTTTACCAGTTCCAGTTTTCCCATATTGGTAATCTTCTCGATCATCACGTCCTCGTTAATCTCGGTACGCTCTTTAAACTTACTCCGGATATAGAAAAACATGAAAATCAAAAACAGGATCGTGGTGATGGATACACCCAGGATTATAGCAGTTCGAAGCTTGAGGATTTTGCTTATCATACTTTTAAAACGAAAAAAGTGCCTGTTTAGGCACTTTTACTTGTAGTTTTTTCTTCGGCAACAGCTTCAGACTTCTTAGCCAGCTTATGGGGACGTTTTTTTCCGAACGAACCCATCGTAATTTTGCCTCTTTTACTTTTCTTATCTCCTTTTCCCATTGTATATCATTTGAAAGTTGAACAACAATAAAAAGTAAAAGTTTGCGAAGAATTTATTAAGCCATGGCGTGTTCTTTTGCCGCCAAATAACGTTCGGCTTCCAAAGCCGCCATACATCCGGTACCTGCGGCGGTTACCGCCTGACGATACACTTTATCCTGCGCATCCCCACAAGCGAATACACCTTCTATGTTCGTTTGTGTAGTGCCTGCTTTTGTAATCAGGTAGCCTGTTTCATCCATGTCTAACCAACCTTTAAATATATCCGTGTTGGGCTTATGGCCTATCGCGACAAAAAATCCGGTAATATCGAGAACTTTCTCTTCTTGTGTCTGGCTGTTAAATATTTTAACACCAGTAACGGTTTGGCCGTTGCCCATTATTTCGGTGGCCTGACTTGTATAATGAACCTCAATATTCGGAGTGTTTAACACCCGGTGAACCATTGCTTTAGATGCTCTGAATTCATCACGACGTACTAAAAGATGTACTTTATTACACAATTTAGCAAGATAAGTTGCTTCTTCGGCCGCAGTATCGCCCGCACCGACTATCGCTACATCTTGACCTTTAAAGAAAAATCCATCGCAAACAGCACAGGCGGAAACTCCAAAGCCGTTATACTTTTGCTCACTTTCTAATCCGAGCCATTTCGCCGATGCACCCGTAGCGATAATCACAGTATCGGCGGTAATTGTTTTATGTTCATCAACAATGATTGTATGAATCGGGCCAGTGAAATCTACAGAAGTAATGTACCCGAAACGGATATCGGTACCAAAACGTTCGGCCTGTTTACGGAAATCTTCCATCATCTCGGGGCCCATAATACCTTCCGGATAGCCCGGAAAATTCTCCACATCAGTGGTTTGAGTGAGCTGGCCGCCGGGAACAATGCCGGTATATAAAACTGGTTTTAAATCGGCACGGGCGGCATATACTGCCGCAGTATAACCCGCAGGGCCTGAGCCGATAATTAAACAATGAACGTGTTCTGTTACTTCTGACATTTGATTAATTTAAAGAAGACAAATCTAATGCTTTGAACTTTCTTGAACAACGACAATTATCAAGACAAAATCAAATTAACGCGAAGCGGTTCTGTCGAGGCCGTTAACACCTAAGCCAAAGAGAGATAACTTATCAAGGTTGGCCTGAATCTGCCAGTAATTACTACCACCGTTTAATACCATAACAGCCCCTTTTAACCAATTAGGTGTTTCTTTATTTTTAGGAAGGTAGTGTCCTTTAAATAAGAAGCTTATATAAACTATCCGGTCGCCGGTTTCGGTAACATAACCATAGTACTGCCTTACAAAACGATTGAGGTTTTCGTGTATAACCGGGCCGTTAGCACCTCCTTGATTTAACTTTAACACGTTTACCGTTTTAAGGTCATTGATAAGTAGTTTTTCGGCCGCTTCGATATCGGCGGGTGTTGGTGTAAATCTTTTGTCGCCGCAGATATGTGAGAGAAATGGAAATGCGAAATCCTGAGAAAATACCACGCCTTCGAAAGTGTCGCCTTTAATATAGGTGTGGAATGATGAGCGGTGTTCTGAGAAAGAAATTTTTTGTGCGTTCGCTGAAAAAAAGATTATTACTAATAACACAAAACAACCTGTCGCCCTCATACGCACAAAACGTTTTTTTTATACTCGAAGTATCATGCCTTAAAAATTATTGGCGGCTAGGTTTGTATCACACCTACATTAAATCTTTTCGTTAGAGGAGATTGATTGGCTGCCTGTATGCCCATTGAAATTACTTTTCTGGTATCCAAGGGATCTATGATCCCGTCTACCCATAATCGTGCGGCGGCATAATACGGAGTAGTTTGCCGATTGTATTTGTCTGTGATTTCTTTTAATAGTTCGGCTTCTTTTTCGGGAGTGATGGTTTCTCCTCTCGCTTTCAGGGTTGATTCCTGAATTTGCAAGAGTGTTTTAGCAGCCTGAGAGCCTCCCATAACTGCGATTTTAGCAGAAGGCCAGGCAAAGATCAATCGGGGATCGTAGGCTTTGCCACACATGGCGTAATTTCCGGCTCCATAAGAATTTCCGATTACGATGGTAAATTTCGGCACTACCGAATTCGCTACAGCATTCACCATTTTAGCTCCGTCTTTTATTATTCCGCCTTGTTCAGATCGGCTTCCCACCATAAAACCGGTAACATCCTGTAAAAAAACTAAAGGAATTTTCTTTTGATTACAGTTCATAATAAAACGTGCTGCTTTATCTGCCGAGTCGGAATAAATAACACCACCAAATTGCATCTCTCCTTTTTTTGATTTAATCACTTTTCTCTGATTGGCAATTATGCCAACCGCCCAGCCATCAATACGGCCAAGCCCGCAAATAATACTTTGACCGTAAAGCTGTTTATATTCATCGAATTCAGATTTATCCACCAGACAATGAATAATCTCCAGCATATCGTAAGGTTTCTCCCTGTTGTCTGGCAAAACTCCATAAATATCCTCAGCATTTTTGACCGGTAAAGCAGAGGCTATCCTGTCGAACCCGGCATTTTGAGGGGCCCCAAGCTTGCTCATGATATTTCTTATAGCGTCAAGGCAGGCCTCGTCATTGGGATATTTATAATCCGTTACCCCGGATATTTCGCAATGCGTGGTAGCACCTCCCAGGGTTTCGTTATCCACATCCTCCCCTATGGCCGACTTTACCAAATAACTTCCCGCAAGGAAAACGGAACCTGTTCCATCCACAATCATCGCTTCATCACTCATTATCGGTAAATATGCACCGCCAGCCACGCAAGAACCCATAATCGCGGCAATCTGAACAATACCTTCACTGCTCATCAGGGCATTATTTCTGAATATCCTGCCAAAGTGTTCTTTATCAGGAAAAATTTCATCCTGTAATGGCAAAAATACTCCGGCCGAGTCAACAAGATAGATTATCGGCAAACGATTCTCCATCGCGATCTCCTGAACTCTAAGGTTCTTTTTGGCCGTTAAAGGAAACCATGCACCCGCTTTAACGGTAGCATCGTTAGCTACAATTACGCATTGCCGTCCAGCCACATAACCAATACCCGTAATCACCCCTCCCGACGGACATCCGCCATGCTCCCTATACATACCTTCGGCGGTAAGGGCACCTATTTCTAACCAATCGCTATTATTATCAATTAAATAACTAATCCGTTCGCGAGCTAAAAGCTTTCCTTTTTCCTTTTGCTTTGCCGCTGCTTTTTCGCCTCCGCCCTGATAAA
The DNA here is from genome assembly GCA_014380615.1 of Sphingobacteriaceae bacterium. Lineage (GTDB taxonomy): Bacteria > Bacteroidota > Bacteroidia > Sphingobacteriales > Sphingobacteriaceae > Paradesertivirga. The sequence continues at coordinate 10,245 of JACMJM010000017.1, read as the reverse complement.
TGGTTTTTAAACGATCTTTTAGTTCGTATAGAAGCTGCTTGTTTATATCTGTGTTGCGGTTAAATTCGAGGTTCATGATAAAAGGTATATCAAATAAACGTAAAAGGAAAGAAATGGTTAGAATTGATTATCATACCAAAACTTTCATAAACTAAGCGAATATCCCGCAAGATAACTAATGCTGCCGGCATTGCTTTGAAACTTCCCCGAAACAGACAGAACAGCTTTCGAAATACTGAACGCGAAAAGGCGGCACAGAATTTTCGTGCCGCCTTTAATAGATTCGCTTATGTTCGAATTTTAGTTCCCGTTTATAAGCCGCTCACCTAAAGAAATATTAGTTATGAAAACGAAGAATGAAAAAATAAAGAACTTTGATACCGTAAAAACATTTCGGGATATCAAAGAAAAAATTGCGGCAGAGATTTCTAATATGAACTTTGAAGAATTGCGGGAATATTTAAAACAACGAAAACATAAAACTGCCAAATAATGCCCCTATCCTACCACCGAGTTTTGGCATAAAGCCAGCAATTTTTAAAGAAGCAGATTTTAACTTACCCCATCGCGATCAGAGAAATAAGCACAGCGATTCCAAAACTTAAAAAAGTTCCGATAAGGATATACTCCGTTAATTTAAGGTCGTTTCCTTCTTTTAAATCACCGAACCGGAAGATGGATTTAGCCGCTATCAGAAACCCGATCGCTTCAAAATGATTGGTATAGATGAATATAAAAACCAATAGTCTTTCCATAATGCCGATAAACTGACCCGCACTTTGCAGGGACGTTTGGGCCTTTGTAGAGCCCAATCGGGTTGCGTCGGGAGTCCATTTGGCAATCAAAACTCTTATTAGTATCGACGACGGGAATGAAAGTACCAGTACCGCTGTCAGGTTATTCCAAAAAGCAGGGTTTTGAAAAAATCGAAGATCCAGTTGAGGCTCTGTAATATAATTCCAGATCAGTAAGATTGATAATAAATGTAATGCCTGATCGGCAAAGAACCAGGCCCGTTTCGTCGCGGTTTTTTGAGAATATAGCTTCAATGCGTCAATAAACAAATGCACTATCGCCAAGAGCACGGCTGCCCATAAATAGGCAAAATCCCATAACAAAAGCAAAATTAAACCGCCGTGGATAATACTATGGATATAGATTTTACCCGACTTAAGCTTTTTACGCTCCTTCTCTTCTACCCAGCTGTTTGGCTGCAGAAAGAAATCGCCCAGGATATGAGCCAGTATAAGTTTAATTAAGATAATATCCATTACATATTGAGCTGCTGCGTTAACTTCCTTCTGTATAAGGTATCCAATTCCAATATTTCGGCAAGGCGGGCACGCTTTAATGCTTCGCTTACGGTAGATTGTGATTTATTAGACAGCTCCGCGAGTTCAAGTTGGGAGATGGCAGCATTTTCTATAGATAATTTTACCATTTCGGCAGATACCTGGCTCCAATTGTCGATGGCGATTAAAGCAAGTCGGATAATCACATTCATTTCGTAATTAAAGGTCTCCCAAGGTGTTTGGATAGCTAAAGTTACCCGCTCCTTTTTAAGTTCGTCGAACTTTTCACCCGAAAAAACAAACGCTTCTCCGTTTGATTCTGAAATTTTATCGGCCGTATAATTTTTCCCGCCTATGCCGATGGCTATACGGGCATCAATATTTTTAACGGTTTTAACGCAGGCTTTCAGGTAGATGGCTTTTAACAGGGCGTCTTCAGGGGCGGTTTCTAATTGGAAACTGTCGCCGCGATATATTTCCCATTGTTTTTTTGTTCCCGAAGATTGCAAAGCGGCTTTTAAAACATTAAGCCAGCTTTCAACAGAATCTTTTCTTGAATTAATGATATCGCCAGTTAAAATACTTACCATCACAAATTGCTTTCTACAATTATCGGGTAAATAACCGATAATTCAAAATATCGGTCAATTAACCGATATTTTGAATTATCGCTCCAAAAGCCGATACTACCGGGTATAATTGGGAGCCTCTTTTGTAATTGTGATATCATGCGGGTGGCTTTCGCGCATGCCCGCCGCGGTTATGCGAACAAACCTGGCATTTTGTAAATCCTCGATAGTAGCTGCACCGCAATATCCCATACTGGCCCGTAAACCACCGGTGTATTGATACATTACCTCTCCTAAAGATCCTTTGAATGGAACACGGCCCACTATTCCTTCGGGAACGAGCTTTTTTATATCATCTTCCACATCCTGGAAATAACGATCCTTAGAACCCTGTTCCATCGCTTCGATAGAACCCATGCCCCGATAAGACTTGAACTTACGGCCTTCGTAAATAATGGTCTCGCCCGGCGATTCTTCTACCCCGGCAAATAATGAACCCGCCATGATAGCACTCGCACCCGCAGCGATGGCTTTAGGAATATCACCCGTATGTTTAATGCCCCCGTCGGCAATTACAGGCACCCCTGTACCGCGTAAAGCTTTGGCGCATTCATACACGGCATACAACTGAGGAACGCCTACCCCGGCAATAATACGTGTTGTACAAATAGAGCCTGGCCCAATACCCACTTTTACCGCGTCGGCACCTGCGTCGGCCAAAGCTTTTGCGGCTTCTCCGGTAGCTATATTGCCCGCAATTACCTGTAGATCAGGGTATTTAGACTTAACTTCTTTTATTTTATTGATTACACCTAAAGAATGTCCGTGTGCGGTATCAATCGCGATCGCATCTACACCGGCTTTAACCAGGGCATCTACCCTATCCAAAGTATCGGGGGTAACACCTACCGCGGCACCCACACGTAAACGGCCATGCTCATCCTTACAAGCTTTCGGATAGTTTTTCACCTTCTGGATATCTTTGAAGGTAATTAAACCTACCAGTTCGCCTGCCGAATTAACGACCGGCAATTTCTCGATTTTATAGTCCTGCAAAATTTCCTCCGCCTGAACTAAAGTTGTTCCGGCCGGAGCGGTAATCAGATTTTCCTTCGTCATCACATCCCGGATAGGACGTTTCATATCTTTTTGAAAGCGCAAATCACGATTGGTAATAATGCCGACAAGTATATTTTTGGTGTTTATTACCGGAATCCCCCCGATGCTATAATCTTTCATTATTTTGAAAGCATCGCTTACTAATGCATCTTCATTAAGCGTTACAGGATCCTGTATCATCCCGCTTTCAGAGCGTTTTACTTTTCTAACCTCTTCGGCCTGAAGCGCGATGCTCATGTTTTTATGAAGAATACCCATACCTCCCGCTTGCGCTATAGCAATAGCAAGCCCGGATTCTGTAACCGTATCCATGGCTGCCGATACAATTGGAACATTTAAGCGGATTTTTTTGGTAAGAAAAGTACTGGTATCAACATCACGTGGTAAAACTTCAGAATAAGCAGGAATCAGGAGAACATCGTCGTAAGTAAGGCCTTCGGCAATAAATTTTTCGGGATCAAGATGCATAGCAAATATTGGGGTTATTTGCCGGGCAAAGCTAAGAAAATAATTTGAAGCTACAATAGGGAGCGACAAGGATGATGGACAATAGACCATGGATAATAGACCAATTTTACTATTTTGACAATGGACTATTGACTATCAACTATTGACTATTGACTATCAACTAATGACTATTGACTATCAACTATCAACTAATGACTATCAACCAATAAACTATTTCTTCCCCACTATTACTTTCTGCAAATCACTCAGATCCAGGTATTTTACAGCCAACTGCCGTAATTCTTCTGCGGTAATTGTTCTAACGATATTTATGTATTGATTATAGTACTCGTAAGTTAATCCTGAAAAGAAAATATTTTTAAACTTATCGCCATGTGATAAGGCATTTTCAAGACTGCCAAGTAACGAACCCATCATATAATTACGTACGAGTGCCAGCTCATCTTCAGGAATAAGTTCCGTTTGAAGAATCCGGATCTCTTTTTCAATCTCTGTAATTGCCGCCGCACAAACCTGGGCACCAACTTCAGACCCGATAACAAAATAACCGGCATTTTGCAAAGACACAGCCGCCGAACCAATACCGTAAGTATAGCCCTTATCTTCGCGGATATTCGACATTAATCTCGAACTAAAATATCCTCCGAGAACAGTATTTAAAACTTGTAAACCGGGGAAATCCGCATGGGCCCTGTTTACGGTTACACGTCCAAGCCGAATAGCCGATTGTAAAGCGTCCGGACGCTCGATGTAGTGTTCCGCGGCCTTCTCCGCAGTGAATAAAAATTGGTTTGGTAATATTTCCGAACCATTATCCCAATCGTTACCAAAGAAAGAATTAAGCAATTTTATAGATTCATCAGTAATCTTTCCCGAAGCAATTATTGTACAATTTGAGGGTTGATAAGCCGCCTTAAAATATTCTAAAAGCTGGGCTCGGCCAAGCTTGTCATAATCTATACTATCCGCTTTATACCCGTAGATAGTATCACCAAACAAGGCGTGATTAAATAAACGGCGGCCCTGATAGTCGTTTTTTTCGAGGCTAACCAGGAGCTTTTGATTTTGATTTGTTTTAAATGTCGCAAGTTCATTCTCGGCAAATACAGAATCAGTAACAATTGCTTTAATAACCGGGAGGGTAGCCTCTAAATGTTTTGTTAAAGTAAACAGAGTAACGGTAGAATAATCATAGTTATAGTCCATTTGCAAAAAAGCACCATAATAATCTATTCGTTCCGCAATTTCGCGGGCACTTAACTGGCTTGTACCTTCTACCAGCATAGAATTAACCGCATAGGCCTGCAAGGGCTTGGCAGAATTCCAGTTTACATTTTTAAAGATCAATTCTATCCGAATCAGCTCCTGGTCGCCGCCGTTTATCACATAGAGTTTTATATCATTATCAAGCACGTGCGACCGGGCCTGAATAAGCTGGATTTGTTCAACTGCTCTGAATGCCGGAGCTATAGTTCTATCGACCATTATTTCGCTAAATAATAAAGTGTGGTTGAGTTTTCTTTTCGAAAGATAGTATTCGCCCGATTTTTAATTTCCTCCGAGGTTACTCTCAAATACCTTCCTGTTTCACTATTAAAATCTGAAGCACTTCCCAGCAACTCAAACATTGCCAGATTCATGGCTTTATCTAAAAGACTCATTTCTGAAAATACCATGGTTGATTCTATCTTATTCTTAACCTTGGTTAACTCATCGGCGGGAACCAGTTCTGCTTTTAGCTTATCTATTTCATCCCATATCGCAGCTTCGGCATCTTCCATAGCTACACCTTTTACAGGCTTTCCTTCAATAATAAACAAGCCGGGGTCGAGGCTGCCAGTAGAGTGGGCATGAATTTCGCTGAATAACTTCCTTTCTTTAATGAGATTGATATGCAGTCTGGAGGCATTTCCTCTCGACAAAATATCTGAAATTAAATCAGCCTCATAATAGCCTTGCTCGTTTCTTGCCTGCGAGTGAAATACTATGTAAATGGCATTTAAGGGAACATCAGATATTATAACTTCCCTTTGCCCAACCGTTTGCTCCGGTTCAGCAGGTAAATTTCTGGCTGGTTTTGGGCCCGAGGGAATACTACCAAACCATTTCTCTGCAAGCTGCTTAACATCTTCTGTTAATACGGCCCCTCCTACCACCATAATGGCATTTGACGGAGTGTAAAACTTATTGAAAAAAGCTTTAACATCCTCCATTATAGCATTTTCAATATGTGATAATTCTTTACCAATTGTGGCCCAACGGTAAGGATGCTTCTTATAAACTATTGGTCGCAACTTTAACCACACATCCCCGTAAGGCTGGTTAAGATAACGTTGCTTAAACTCTTCGCACACTACATTTTTCTGCACTTCCAAACTCTTCTCAGAAAAAGCCAAACTCAGCATCCTGTCGCTCTCCAGCCAAAAAGCGGTTTCGAGGTTTACGGCTGGCAGGGTAATGTAATAATTGGTGATATCATTACTGGTAAACGCATTATTCTCTCCCCCCACACGCTGAAGCGGTTCATCGTACGATGGAATATTAACCGATCCGCCGAACATTAAATGCTCAAACAGATGCGCGAATCCGGTTTGTTCGGGATTTTCGTCGCGGGCACCAACATCATATAAAATATTCACAACAGCCATGGGCGTAGTGAAATCTTCATGAACTATTACCTTTAGGCCATTATCTAATGTGAACTGATTGTATGAAACCATCTAAATTTCTTAAAAGATGTGCAAAGGTAAAAGTTTGATCGACATTCGAATTATAAGTTCGGCGGAGTTCAGGAGGAAATTAATTTTAAGATTTTAAAGCTTTAACACTGTACATCCATCTTCCGAAATTGGATTAATCGCGAAAAAACTTGCCAAAAGTTTGGAGCTTTTGGCAAGTTCGGAGCTTAAAAAAGTTAAAAGCGATTTCCCTGGGCAGAGTTCCGGAGGAAATCAATTTTAAGATTTTAAAACGATTATACGAAACATCCATCCAGCTAAATTGGCATTTAACTGTCCCTGTTCGGAGTTCTATCAAAACCAAGTTTTCCACAAAATTGATTTATCTCCACATTCTTAAAAAGGGGCAGAGAATTTTTATACCTTTGAATCCCGTACAAATACATTTGATTTTCCCTCTTAAAGGGCATCAAATACAAACCATCATTCATGACTAAGTATATTTTTGTTACGGGCGGCGTTACTTCGTCGTTGGGAAAAGGGATTATATCCGCATCATTAGCAAAACTTCTTCAAGCCCGCGGTTACCGTGTCACCATTCAGAAGTTCGACCCTTATATCAATATTGATCCGGGTACTTTAAACCCTTACGAACATGGCGAATGCTTTGTAACCGAAGACGGTGCTGAAACAGATCTTGACCTTGGTCATTACGAACGTTTTCTAAACGCCCCTACTTCTCAATCTAATAACATTACTACCGGCCGGATTTATCAGAACGTAATTAACAAAGAACGTGAAGGTGCTTATCTGGGAAAAACGGTACAGGTGGTTCCGCACATTACTGATGAGATAAAACGCAACATCCGCATTTTGGGCGAAAACGGTGAATACGATATAGTTATAACCGAATTAGGCGGTACAGTAGGCGACATTGAGTCGTTACCCTATATCGAGGCGGTTCGTCAGTTTAGATGGGAAATTGGCTATAACAACTCACTTGTTATTCACCTTACTCTTATTCCTTATCTGGCCGCAGCCGGAGAATTAAAAACAAAACCCACGCAGCACTCTGTTAAAACACTTCTGGAGTATGGAATTCAGCCTGATGTTTTGGTTTGCCGTACAGAGCATCATTTATCACAGGATATCCGAAGAAAAATCGCTCTGTTCTGTAACGTTAATATTAACGCGGTTGTTGAATCTATCGACGCATCAACAATATACGACGTTCCTCTTTTAATGTTGAAGGAACAACTTGATAAAACAGTTCTTACCAAACTAAAACTTCCTCACAAGCTTGAACCCGATCTCGAAACCTGGAAAGATTTTCTGGGAAGGCTTAAAAACCCAACTTCCGAAGTACATATCGGCCTGGTAGGAAAGTACGTTGAGTTACAAGATGCCTATAAATCTATTTTGGAATCATTTATTCATGCAGGCGCAAGAAACGAATGTAAAGTGAGGGTACATTCTATTCATTCTGAAAGCATTACTCCGGAAAATGTACATGAAAAACTGGAAGGATTGAACGGATTACTGGTTGCTCCGGGATTTGGAAACCGTGGTATAGACGGCAAGATAACTGCCATTAAATATGTAAGAGAAAACAATATTCCGTTCTTTGGTATCTGCCTGGGAATGCAGTGCGCGGTTATAGAATACGGACGTAATGTTTTGGGATATAAAGATGCGCATAGCACCGAAATGGACGACAACACTCCGCATCCGGTTATTTCGATGATGGAAGAGCAGAAGAAGATTAAAAACAAGGGAGGAACAATGCGTCTTGGTGCTTATACCTGCGAAATTAAGAAAGGCACAAAGGCGGCAACCATTTATGGAAAATCTACTATTACCGAACGGCACCGTCATCGTTACGAATTTAATAACAAATATTTAAAAGAATATGAAACTGCCGGTATGATCGCTTCCGGAATAAATCCGGAAAACAATCTGGTAGAAATTGTTGAACTTAAGAATCATCCTTTCTTTGTGGCCGGACAGTTTCACCCCGAATTAAAATCAACAGTTGCTAATCCGCATCCACTTTTTGTTAACTTTGTCGCCGCTTCGCTAAATCAGGCGAGAAAAAAATAGTTTTAGAAGAGGATACGATATATAATGGACAGAAATACTTTCACCGGACTTTTTTTAATCTTAGCTATTCTGGTTGGATCGATGTGGTTTATGCAACCCTCCGACCTGGAAATAGCCAGAGAAGAATTTGTTCAGGATTCAATAAAAAAATCAAAAACAACTACGCCTGCAGCAAAAACTCAAGCTGCCGCAGCTGCGGTAAAATCGCAACCAGTAGTAGATTCGGCCCTTCTTAAGGGCCCTTTTGGAACGGCCCGCACCGGAAACAACACACCGGTAGTGCTAGAAAATGAGCATCTAAAAGTTTTCATCGGCTCTAAGGGCGGAAGAATTGAGTCTGTAGAATTAAAAGAGCACAAAACCTACAATCAGAAGCCGGTAATCATGTTTACCGCCGATCAAAGCAATTTTGGCCTTACCTTTAACGCTGGTGGTACCGCTGTAAATACCAGTGATTTATATTTCACCCCATCAGCAGATAAGTTAAGCATCAGCAAGAGCGATTCAGGCACTGTAACCATGCGTTTGAACTACTCGCCTACACAGTTTGTAGATTACATCTACACCTTAAAAGGTGATAGTTACAAAGTTGGCTTAACTATAGTAACTTCCGGAATCCAATCTGTTCTTCAACAAGGACAAAACATCACTCTAAATTGGCAGGCAACCTTAACGCAAAAGGAAAAAGATCTTAAAACTGAAAGAACTCAGTACTCTGCCGCATATTTTAAATATGCGGATAACGAACCTGACTATATCGGCCTAAGCGAAGATGAGTCTAAAGATTTAGGTGAAGACGGTAAAATTAAATGGGTTTCATTTAAGCAGCACTTCTTTTCGAATGTACTGATCGCGAAAAACGGTTTCGATAAAGTGAGTTTGTCTGTAAAAAACTCAAGTCAGGCGGGTGTGTTAAAATCTTTTTCAGCTAACATGCAATTGCCGGCAAATGCCGGATCCTATCCGCTTGAATTCTATTTCGGCCCTAACAAGTTTAATATTTTAAATGATCAGGGCGACGATTTAGAGCGTCAGATTAATTTAGGATGGGGCCCTTTAAAATGGATTAATCGGTATGCTGTGCTCCCCCTTTTCAACTCATTAGAGAAATTGGGCTGGGGTTACGGACTTATCATTTTTGGGCTCACTATCATACTAAAGCTGGTATTATCTCCGCTAACTTATAAGTCGTACTTATCTATGGCTAAGATGCGGGTATTGAAGCCGGAGATGGATGAGATTAAAGCAAAAGTAGGAGAAGATAATCCGACATTATTACAACAGGAGTACATGAAGCTTTATAAAAAGGCCGGTGTAAATCCATTAGGTGGTTGTGTTCCGATGCTGTTACAGATGCCGATCATTATGGCGTTCTTTTTCTTCTTCCCTAATCTGTTCGAGTTAAGACACAAAAGTTTTTTATGGATGGAAGATTTGTCAACCTACGATTCTATACTCCGCATTCCTGAAATTCCTTTTATCGGCAATCACATTAGTTTAATGTGCTTACTGATGACGGTTTCTACGCTGATCTACACGTATTACAACAACCAGATTTCGGGTGCCACGGGGCAAATGAAATATATCGGATACATCACTCCGATCATTTTCTTCGGGGTGCTTAACAGCTATCCGGCAGGTTTAAACTACTATTACTTCCTGGCAAACATGCTGACCTTCGCGCAGCAATATATTATCAAGCAATTTGTGAATGATGAAAAAATTCACTCACAAATTCAGGACAATAAGAAGAAACCGAATGCCGACAAAAAGTCGAAGTTCCAGCAGCGAATGGAAAATTACATGAGGGAAAAGCAGGCACCGGCAAAAGAATTACCGGCCAAACCAGCTCCGAAGGCACCAAAAAAGAAATAATTTAAGAGGCCGTCTCATAAGCAATTATGAGACGGTTTTTTTATGCTTTGATTTTGAAGATTCCACGTCGATGGCATTTTCGTTATTAGTGTTAGCTAATGTTATTCTGGTAAGTTTTATAGGCTGGCGGCAGAGCAAAAGATC
>JACMJM010000016.1 GCA_014380615.1 Sphingobacteriaceae bacterium | reverse complement strand
TGATGGATTAAGTTTAGTTTATTCTAATGAATCACATCTAATCGCCGCAAAAGCTTATTCCGACTGGTGGGAGAACATCAAGCATAAGAACTTTAACGAGTTTAAAAATATCGACCCATTACAATCTACTGATTATAGATGGCATTGAAAAATAAAAACCTGGGCATAACAGCCAAGAAGCTTTTCAGTTATTTCATAATCACGCTCCAAATTATCATTGCCGCTGGTCAGACGAATTTCAAATTCCAAACCTTAGCAAAGCAGGAACGTCCGGGTTTAAATTTATCAGGTTTATTAAATCCCCATCTCTTTAAGCAGAAAATCTGCTTTGTCAATTTTGGAGGCCGCCCATAAAACAAAGCGGATATCTACGCCAATAGAGCGGCTGTAATCAGGGTTCCAGGCATAATCATTAATGGTAGCACCGTAAGCACGGTCAAAGTTAACACCGATCAATTCGCCATTGGCATCCATAATTGGAGAGCCGGAATTGCCGCCGGTTGTGTCCATGTCGTATAAAAGTCCAACCGGAACATCGTTTATATCTTTTTTTGCAAAGATCCCGAAGTCTTTTGCCAGCCAAAGATCTTTAATTTGAGGCGGGTAAGCGTACTCCGGGTTACCCGTGCTCCCCTTCTCAATAATTCCTTTAATACTGGTGAAAGGTTTCATGTACAATGCATCAGCAGGCGAATACCCGCGGACATAACCATAAGTCAATCTTAGCGTGCTGTTGGCATCAGGAATAAAATCTTTCTTCAGGAATTTCTCTTTTACTGCAACATAATCGCCCATTAATTTATTCAGTAATCCGTTCCGGCGATCTTTTTCTTCTTTCAGCTGAGCTGCCTCATCAGAAATTTCCTTTTCAAAATTTAACAGAGGATCATTATATTCATTGAATGTTTTCTGAGATTTCAGAAGCTTGTTCAGAGTATAATCCTGATCTTTTAATTTGGTATACTGCACCCTGCTTTCTACAAAATTATTAACCTGTTCCTTCTTGTCAAAACCTTTAGACAATTGCTCGTCAACGGCTTTAATCCGCTGGTTTTGAGGGAAAGCCGATGCATAGGAAACCATTCGTTTCAGGATCGTTTTGTCCACATTCAAATCATAACTGTTATACAAGTTTTTTAACGATTGTTCCAATTTGCCAATGTTGTCGGTATAAAACACCAATCTGCTGGCAGCCGGTTGAGCGGCCATCGTCCGTTTAAAATTATTAATCTGACGGGCGATATTCATTAAACTTGTGCTGGCGTAAATCTGGCCCAGCCACATATCCTGGTAAGCATCGCTATAAACCTGGTTGTATAGTTTATCTATGTCCAGCATTAAGGAACCGTACTTTTGCTTTAACGCTACATTCGAATTGATGAACTGGGCAAGAGCAGCGTCTTCCTGTTTCTTCTGCGCAACCAGTTGTAAGCTGCTTAATCCTTTTAACTTGCCCTGATAGTTTTTAAGCGTGTTGGCATTTCTTTTTATGCGGGTTGCCAGTTTAATTTCAAGGGCTTTGTCTTTCTTACCTGCCTCTTCCATTACTTTATTTTGAAAGCTATACAG
>JACMJM010000015.1 GCA_014380615.1 Sphingobacteriaceae bacterium | reverse complement strand
AATTCGTACCAGCGGTGATGCCTTGCTAACGGTTATAAACGACATTCTCGACTTCTCCAAAATCGAGTCAGGAAATCTCGAACTTGAGTATCAGGATTTCGACCTTCGCCAATGTATAGAACAGGTAATGGATGTGTTTGCGGGCAAGGCCGCATCTCAGGGTCTTGATCTGGTTTACCAGATAGACAATATGGTGCCGATCCAAATTATAGGAGACGGCATGCGCTTGAGACAAATACTTCTTAACCTGGTAAGTAATGCTATGAAGTTTACGCATCAGGGGGAAGTTTTCCTAAATGTACACCTTTCTAAAGCAGCAAATGACGAACTTGAGTTAACGTTCGATGTAAGAGATAGTGGAATCGGAATTCCAAAAGATAAACTATCGCGCCTCTTTAAAGCATTCTCTCAGGTAGACTCTTCTACAACCCGTAAATATGGTGGCACCGGACTCGGGCTGGTAATTAGCGAGCGTCTTATTAAGCTGATGGGCGGAGAGATAACTGTTGAAAGCGAAGTTGGCGCGGGTACTACTTTTAGTTTTAATATTCAGTGTAAAGCAGGTCAGAAATCAACAAAACATTATGCGAGTTTTAATAGTGCCGAGAACGAAGGCAAAACCGTATTAATTATTGATGATAATCAAACGAATTTAACCATTCTGAAAACGCAGCTGGAATTATGGAAGCTGGTTCCCACTTTAGCTTTATCTGGTAAAGAAGCTATCGAAATCGTATCCAAAGGGCAAAAGTTCCACCTGGTAATAACCGACATGCAGATGCCGGAAATGGACGGGGTAAGTGTAGCAACAGCTTTAAAAGAGATAATTCCGCAAGTTCCTATTGTTCTCTTGAGTTCAGTAGGGGATGAGTCGAGGAGTAAATATCCGCATCTATTTAGTTCGGTGCTTACCAAGCCGGTGAAACAGGCACAAATTGTGTAATCTGGTACAAGCCGAACTCAGATCGGGCAAAGCACTGGTACAACAGGAAGTGAAACTTAGCAAAAATATTCTTTCTGAAGATTTCGCCAAGCTTTATCCTCTTGATATTCTGCTCGCAGAAGACAATATCATCAATCAAAAGCTGGCCATGAAGGTGCTTAGCAAACTGGGGTATCAGCCCGAAATGGCAAATAATGGTAAAGAAGCTATCGACATGCTCTTGTTAAAGCCATACCATGTAATTTTAATGGATATGCTTATGCCAGAAATGGATGGGTTAGAAGCCACCTTGCATATCCGAAAAAACAGTCCCTATCAGCCCGCCATTATTGCTATGACGGCCAATGCCATGCCCGAAGATCGCGAAGCATGTATAAAAGCCGGAATGAATGATTATATCTCAAAACCGATAGATCTGAATGTTCTGGTAGCGGCACTTAAGCAGGTGGCCGAAAATTATTATCAAACGCAGGTTGTAGATTAAAAGTGGAGATTTCTTCTTTAATTATGAGCGTTGTGTTAGCCTAACCTGGCTATTAGATCAAAAAAAGCTGACAATTAACAGTAGGCAAAATAAAGTTAACCTCATATCAAAATGAGCAGTTTGAACAAATGGATGCCAGTTTAAGCCGTGCCGTTGTTAGCATAACTTACAATCATTCTGATCTTTTCATCTAATAGATTTACAGATTGGTTTAATAAATCCAGATATTCAGGATTCAGATCATTTTGTTCGGCGTTAATAATGTTCATAACCCCCAAAATAGATGATACCGGGAGTCGCAATTCGTGAGATTGTATTCTGGCGATTTCAGCCAGCGTGTCGTTCTGTTTTTTCAAAGTTTTTAACGCATAATCCAATTCCATTATATGGCTTACCTGGTTTGCAAGAGCAGTTAAGCTGCTTCTCTGTTCCTCTGTCAGGGTTTTAGGCTGAACATCATATACACATAAAGTACCCACATTAAATCCGTCGTGAGATTTGAGATTCGCACTGGCGTAAAATCGAATATGAGGTTCGTTTGCTACTACGGGTGCGTCGGCAAATCGTTGATCCAAGGCAGCATCTTCCACAATCATTAATTCGTCTGTTTCAATGGCGTGTGTACAAAAGGAGGTACTTCTGGGCATCTCAAAAATTTCAGCTCCTTTGCGCGCCTTTATCCATTGTACATCCTCGTCCATTAAAGTGATAAGGGAAATAGGCGTTCCGCAAATTTGGGAAGCAAGGATAACGAGTTCATTCAATTCCTTATCACGGTTTAAATCAAAGTCTAAATAGCGATGAGTTGCACTAAGGCGGGCGGCTTCTTTTTGTAAATCTGGTTTATACATACAGCTAATTAAAGTCTCATGTACGAAATTCAGGCAGAACAGTTTCCGGTAAATTATTACCCGTAAATGTGGAAAACATGATGTAACCCGGGCGAAATCTTTTCGTATCAAATATTTTAGCACTTTCTTGATAATGAATCAAATACCTCTTGTAGCTATCATTGATGACGATCATAGTTTCCAGTTCATGACCAGGACCTTACTCGACCGGTCAAGGAAGGTAAAAAATATTGTGCAATTTCGTGATGGTGAAGAAGCGTTCGACTATTTTATTGCAAATAAGAATGATCCCGACAGAATACCCGATCTGCTTTTTGTTGATATCCAAATGCCCTACCTTACTGGCTGGCAGCTTTTAAAGAAATTGATTAAATCGGGTATGGAAAAACAAATTAACACCGTTGTAATCTGCTCATCATCCGAAAGATCGTCGTATACCGAGTTTTCTGATTCTTTCGACAATTTAGACGCCTTTTTAGAAAAGCCGCTCTCGCGCGATGACATTGAAAAGGTTTTGGATAAGAAACTGAATGAAATGATAGGCGGGAACAGTAATGTTTAAATCCCCAAAACAATATTTTACATCTGCTTTTTACAAAACAAAAAACCGAAAGATCGCTAAAAAGATCGTGAAAACGAATTGTCTATAAATACAAAAATGGCAAAAGTGTAAAAAATAGCATTGCTGATATAATGAGCGGTGATTATAGCATTTGATAAGACAAAGCCGAATGCTTAAAAATTCTGAAGATTTTACAAGATAATAAATGTCATAAAATGCTGATAGACGGCTCATGGGCCGATGCAGCCGAATGGGTGGGTATGGAATGGTTTACGATTATCGTTGTGGCTTGCTGATGTTGATTAATTAACCCGAAGGGAACTTAGCAGTTCGAACTTTTTTTTTCCTGATTAGCCTCCAGCTTTGGGTGTTGTTCAAGCTTTTGATAATTAGCTGTTATTCCTTTTTGAACTTTCCCTTACAATTATTTCAGTCTTGATAATCTCTTTGGATAAGGATGGAAATTCCTCCCGCTTATTCAAAATATGATTAAAATAGAAATTGGCCGTTTTATTTCCCATTAGCTTACTCTTTTGATCCACTGAAGAAAGGGAAGGGCTTATCATCCCTGAAAATATTTCGTTGGCAAAACCGAAAATACCCAGTTGTTGCGGTACTTCAATGCCCATTGATTTTGCTATTTTCAGGATAGTTAACGACTGGTGATCGGAAACATTAAAAAATGCGTCGGGTGGTTCCTCCAATGATAATAATTCGGTAGCAGCCTCAACCACGGTTTGGTTCGACAGCGCATTATCTATAATAAAATTATACGGAATGCTTAAGCCATGTTTTTTGATCGCTCGCAGATAGCCTTCTTTTCTATCCCTAAAAACATTCAAATGCACCGGTCCGCCTATAAAAGCAATTCGCTTATATCCCTGTTCAATCAATTTTTCTACTACTTCAAACGATGCACTTTCGTTGTCGTTTAAAACTTTATATCCGTCCAATTGATCTACGCACCTGTCGAACTGAATAAGTTCAATGTCGTGTTTCTTTATCTCTTCCAAATGAGTAGCAGACTGCGTTTCTGCTGCTACAGAGATAAAAACACAATCCACATTATTATGAATTAAGGTCTCTACAGCCAGACACTCTTGTTTATAAGAATCATGCGACTGGCAAATAATTAATGTATGGTTGTTTTGAGAACAAACTTCTTCAATGCCCGATATTACATCCGAAAAGAAACTATAGTTAATCTGGGGCACCACAACCCCGATGGTTCTGGATGATCCCTGCCGTAAATTTGCAGCATTCGCATTTGGTTTGTAATTCAGCTCCGTTGCTCTTTTTTTTACCCTGTCCTTAATTTTTTGATTTACTAAGGGATGGTTATTCAAGGCCCGAGACACGTACGAAACCGACATGCCCAGCTCTTCGGCTAAATGATAAATGGTAACTCGTTTTTTAGTCATTTCTTAACACAAGCGATGATATAATTCGGGTTGGAAAGTATGGGTCAAAAATTAAGATTTATAAACGTAATTGCTATCCCAGGTAATTTAAAGATATACATTTTAAATTAGAAAACGATTTCTAAATAAATATCCTGCCTAATATGTTATTTGAGGCATATTAAGCAACTAAAAATTTTATTGAAATTATTCTTTGAAATCGATTTCAATAATTATATTTGTTTAGTTATAACCTAAACACACTCTCCATTATTAGTATGAATTTAATAAAAGCCAGGCTCTGTATTATCCTGATTGCTTGCGTATCGGGCAGTTTTTCGATTTCGTATGCGCAATCTAAAAGCACACCAAAAACTGCAACCTTAGCCAGTCCCGATGGTGCCATTACTTTATCGGTGTCAAGCCCCGGCGGCGAACTAAAATTCGCTATCAAACACAAGGGAACCACTGTAATTGAACCTTCACGGTTAGGTTTGGTAGTTAACGGAAAATCCTTTGGCACCAATGCGGCCATTTCAGGATCTGAGCAATACAAACTGAACGAAACTTATCCTTACCGCGGAGTTCATAGTTTGGCAACAAACAAATGCAATGGTGCCCTAATCGGTGTTACTTCTTCAACCACGCCGTTTACGTTGGAAGCTCGTGTTTTTAACGACGGTGTTGCTTTCCGGTATGTAATTAAAAACCCGACCGATGCGGTTATCGAGAAAGACACTACTGCGTTTACTTTCCCCAAGGGAAGTACTATATGGTCGCAATCAAACACCAGATATTACGAAGGTACATACGGCAAAAAGGGAATTGAGCAATTTAAGGTCGGTGATCCTGTGGGGCCGCCTTTAGTAGCCGAATTGCCCGGCGGACTATTTGCGGCTGTTACCGAAGGTGGTTTAGTTGATT